>JAEWYT010000064.1 GCA_023458595.1 Pseudomonadota bacterium | reverse complement strand
GGATCATTCCGCTTGCGCCTCCCTCTCCCGCTCGCGGGAGAGGGGCGGGGTGAGGGTGCGTCATGCGATCGGTCGTCTCACCCCGGCTTCTTCGAGGGATCGAGCCACTTCGCCATGTTGACGCGCTCCTCGGTCTCGTAGCCGACCGACTTGTAGAAATCGATCACCCGGGTGTTGTCGGTGCGGACCATCAGGTTGAGCTTCCACACGCCCTGCGTCCGCAGCCAGTCCTCCGCCGCTTCCATGATCTCGCGGCCGAGGCCTTCGCCCTGTCGCTCGGGATCGACGGAGACGTAGTAGACGGTGCCGCGATGGCCGTCGTGGCCGACCATGGCGCTGGCAGCGACCGCGCCGTCGATCCGGCCGACGAGGATCGTCGAGCACGGCACCGAGCGCGCGAAGGCGATGTCGGTCGCCGGGTCGTTCCAGGGCCGCGTCAGCCCGCAGCGCGCCCACAGGGCCGCGACCGCGTCGACGTCGGCGTCGGTGATTTCGGTGATGTTGAGCGCGTGCCTCTGCCGTCTGCAGTCATGGCCGTGGAGGGCCGGAGGTGCTCCCGAAAACGCCCCCTTCCGTCGTCATCCCGGCTCGCGCTTCGCTTGACAGGGATGACGAAGGGAGAGGCTTCGGCCCGGAAGCCGGCGCTTCTACACGACCTTGCCGGGGTTGAGAATGCCCTTCGGATCGAGCGTCGCCTTGAGCGCGCGCATGAGCTCGAGCTCCACCGGCTCCTTGATCTCTTCCATAAGATGCCGCTTCAGCCGGCCGATGCCATGCTCGGCCGAGATCGATCCCCCGAGCTCCAGGACGATCTCGTCGATCGCATCCGTCACCGGTCCCCACTGGTCCAGGAAGGCGGCACGGTCGGCGCCCGGGGGCTGCGAGAAGTTGAAATGGATGTTGCCGTCGCCGAGATGGCCGAACGGCACGGGACGCACGCCCGGGACCATGCGGCTCACCGTCTCGATGCCGCGCTCCAGCATCTCGGCGACCCTGGCGACCGGCACGGACACGTCGTTCTTGATCGATCCGCCCTCGAGCCGCTGCACTTCCGACATCAATAGCCGGAGCTGCCAGAAATCCTGCGCCTGGGCGACGGAGCTCGCGAGCGCCGCGTCGATGACGGTTCCGGCCTCGAAGCCTTCCTCGAGGATCGCCTGCATCGCGCCGTCGACCTCCGCGCCCCGAAGCGGCGACGACAGCTCGATCAGCACGTACCAGGGATAGGGCCCGGCGAGCGGATCGCGGCTGCCCGGGGCATGGCGGAAGACGAACTCGAGCCCGATGCGCGGCAGGATCTCGCAGGCCGTGAGCTGCGCGCCGGCCCTGGAGCGGGCCATGCCGAACAGCTTCAGCGCGGCGGCGGGGCTTTCCACCGCGGCGAAGGCGGTGGCGGTCTCGCGCGGCTTCGGAAACAGCTTCAGGACGGCGGCGGTGATGACGCCGAGCGTGCCCTCGGCGCCGACGAACAGGTCCTTCAGGTCGTAGCCGGTATTGTCCTTCCTGAGGCTCCTGAGCCCGTTCCAGACGCGCCCGTCGGCGAGCACCACCTCCAGGCCGAGCACCAGCTCGCGCATGTTGCCGTAGGCGAGCACCGCCGTGCCGCCCGCATTGGTCGACAGGTTGCCGCCGATCTGGCAGGAGCCCTCCGACCCGAGGCTCAGCGGGAACAGCCGGTCCGCGGCATCGGCCGCCTTGTGGATCTGGTCGAGCACGACGCCGGCCTCCACCGTCATCGTGTCGTTCTCCGGGTCGACCGAGCGCACCCGGTTGAGCCGCGCCAGCGACACGACGATCTCGCCATCGTGCGCGATCTGCCCGCCGACGAGCCCGGTATTGCCGCCCTGCGGCACGATCGGGGTACCGGTCCCGCTCGCGAGCCTCAGGATCGCGGAGACCTCCTCGACCGAGCCCGGCCTCAGCACCAGCGGTGCCGTGCCCCGGTAGAGGTCGCGCGGCTCGAGCTGATAGGGCGCGATCTCCTTCGGGTCGGAGATCGCGTGTTTTTCGCCGACGATCGCGGCGAAGCGGGAGAGGAGGTCGGGCGAGAGGGCGAGCATGGCGTCCGGTCTTCGAATTGCCTCAGGGGATTTGAGGCAATCCGCCCGTCATGTCCAGCCTGTCCGGCTTCCTCTCCCGATTTCAGCGCATCGAGAACAGCTCCTGGTGGAAGCGCGCCGAGACGGGCAATCCGTGTCTGGCGAAGTCGGCTCGCAGCGACTTGCCGAAGCCGACGGGGCCGCAGAACCAGATACTGGCGTCGCGCCATTCGGGCACGGCGGCGCGGATGCGGTCGCCGTTCAGCTGGCCGTGCCGGGCATCCACCAGGATGTGCAGGCGAACGTCGGCCGCCTTCGCGTCGGCCGCCAGCCGCTCGAGCGCGTCCTCGTCGACGTCCGCGGTCGTGTGGAAGAGGTCGACGATCCCGGTCCGCTCCTCGGCGCTGGCCTCGGCCAGGTACTTCATCCGGGAGATGAACGGCGTGATGCCGATGCCGCCGCCGACCCAGATCTGTCTGGGCCTGTCGTCGCCGAAGGTGAAGCATCCGTACGGTCCCTCGATCTTGACCCTCTGGCCGACGCTCAGCTTCTCGACGAGCCGGCTCGTATGGTCGCCCAGCGCCTTGGTGATGAAGGTGATGCGCGGGCTCGCCGGATCCCAGGCCGAGGCGATCGTGTAGGGATGCGCGCCTTCGTTCACGTCGGACGTCGCGAAGGCGAACTGCCCCGGCTTGTGGCCGGGCCAGCCAGGCTCCATGGCGATCTCGGTCTCGAGCGATCGGACGCCCGGATAGTGCCGCAGCGTGCAGATCGTGCCGTATGCCCGCCGCCCGGCGCCGATGCGGCCGACGAGGGAGATGACGGCGGCCACGGCGCCGAGCGCGAGCAGGATCGCCTGAACGACCCCGAGCGGCGTGGTCCAGTAACGGAACGTCGTCAGCACCACGGCGTGGAACACCAGCACCAGATAGACGACGGGGAGGATCCGGTGTGTCCTGTAGAACTGCCGGTAGGGGATGAGCGGAGCGAGCGCCACGATGATCAGCACGACGGCGACATAGAACGCCCATTCGCCGACCCCTTCCGCGGTGCCGCGCTGGCTCGACAGGAGCTGCTCCAGCGGGTTGGCGATCTCCGGGCGCGGTCCGCGCGCCGGACGTTCGAGCAGCCCGAATCCGACCGCCCATTTCGGCCCCTGGGTCCACAGCCAGTGGATCACCGCGAAGGTGAGGCCCGAAATGCCGAACCACTTGTGCAGGCGGTACATCTTGTCCAGCCCGCCGAGCCACGGCTCCGGCCGGCGCGGCCTGAGCGCCAGGATCATCGCCAGGCTCATGGAACCCATCGCCAGGACGCCCGTCAGCTGCACCATGTTGCCGCGCAGCGCGAAGAACCCCTGCGACTGGAGGAATTGAGGCGTGGAGATTGCCCAGAGGACGACGAGGAGCGCCAGCGCGCCCCAGAACACACGGGTGATGGTTTTCACTGCAATCGCCTGTTTTTGTTCCGACCGCCGGACCGCAGACCGTCCTTCGGCGAATCGATTTAAGCCACCCGTGCCCTATAAAAGGATCGAACAAAGCCGGCGCAACTTGTTCCAGATCAAATCCCGCCGCGTTCGGCGCGGGACAGGTATGCCTGTCGCGGTCGCGGCATGGCTTACCGCTCCGCCGCCGCCCGCCGCAGCCGGTCGTTGATCGCTTCGCCGAGACCGGTTTCGGGGACCGGCGCGACCGCGATGGTCGCGGCGCCGGAGGCATCGAGCCTGCGCAGATAGCCGAACAGGTTCGCCGCCGCCTCGACGGGATCGGCCCGTTCGGACAGGTTCAGCACGGCTTTCGCCCTGTCCGCACCCGAGGGCAGGCGAGGGCCGAAAGCGAGCAGCGCTTCCTCCGGCGAGACGGCCGCCGCGTCGAGCCGGACCCGTGCGTTCGGTGCGTAGTGCGACTCGAGCATTCCCGGCGCCATCGGCTTCGACCGATCAGCCCGCGGGCGGGCGAGGCGTTGGCCCAGCACCGTCTCGATCTGCTCGGTCGGCACGCCACCCGGCCGCAGCAGGGTCGGCCTGCTGCCTCTGCCCGCCCCGGTGCAGGCGACGATCGTGGACTCGAGCCCGATCCGGCACGGCCCGGCATCGACCACCATGGCGACGGACGCGCCGATCTCTTCGATCGCCGCCTCCGCCGTCGTCGGGCTGACCCGGCCGGACCGGTTCGCGCTCGGCGCGGCGATCGGACGGCCGAGTGTCTCGATGATCGCGCGGGTGACGGGACTGTCCGGCCATCGGAGCGCCACCGTGTCGAGCCCGGCCGTGGCAAGGTCGCAGATCACCGAGCCCGGCCGTTTCGGCACCACCAGCGTCAGCGGTCCCGGCCAGAACCGGTCCGCGAGCAGCGACGCCGTTTCGTCGAGCAGCCCGTGGTCGTGGGCCATTGCCGGGCCCGCCACATGCGAGATCAGCGGATTGAAGCGCGGCCGCCCCTTGGCCTCGTATATCCGCGCGACCGCCTCGCCGTTCGTCGCGTCGGCCGCGAGACCGTAGACCGTCTCGGTCGGGATGACGACGAGCCGCCCCGCGGAAAGATGCCCCGCAGCCTCGGCGACCCGGGCGCCGTATTCCGCAGGGGAAGTCTCGTTGACGTGCCAAAGGTCCATTTGCCGCCGTTGACGCTGCGCCCGCCGGGCCTAAAGTGCCCATCAATCGTCGGGCCGGCTATGGGCCCGCCCCGCGCGCCGTCGGGGCGCGCAAGTACGTAAAAATCTGAGCGCGCCGTCAAGGCGCACGACCGAGAGTATCTAGGGAGGTTCGCTTGAGCTACCGCGCCCCTGTGTCCGACATCGCCTTCACCCTGCGTCATATCGCCGGCCTCGACCGGGAGATCGGGCGCGGTGTGTTCGGCGATCTTTCCGCCGATCTCGTCGAGGCGGTGCTGGAGGAGGCCGGCAAGTTCGCCTCGGAAGAGATCGCGCCCCTGAACGCGCCGGGCGACAAGTTCGGCACACCCCTGAAGGACGGCGTCGTCACCATGCCGCCGGGCTGGAAGGAAGCCTACGCCAGGTGGATCGAGGGCGGCTGGGCGAGCCTGACGGGCCCCGAGGAATTCGGCGGCCAGGCACTGCCGACCATGCTCGCCATCGCGACGCAGGAGATGTGGAATTCGGGCTCGATGGCCTACGGCATCGGCCCGACGCTGACCTTCGGTGCGATCGAGGCGATCAACGCCCATGCCTCCGAGGCGCTGAAGCAGAAATATCTGGCCAAGCTCGTCTCCGGCGAGTGGATGGGAACGATGAACCTGACCGAGCCGCAGGCCGGCTCCGATCTCGCGCTCCTGCGCACCAGGGCCGAGCCGCGCGGCGACGGCAGCTATTCGATCGAGGGCACCAAGATATTCATCACCTACGGCGAGCACGACTTCACCGACAACATAGTTCACCTCGTGCTCGCCCGCCTGCCGGACGCGCCGGCCGGCACGCGCGGCATCTCGCTGTTCCTGGTGCCCAAGTTCTTCGTCAACGACGACGGCTCTCTGGGCGAGCGCAACGATGTCTGGTGCCGGAGCGTCGAGCACAAGCTCGGCATCCACGCGAGCCCGACCTGCGTCATGGGCTACGGCGACAACGGCGGCGCGATCGGCTGGCTCGTCGGCGAGGAGAACCGGGGCCTCGCCTGCATGTTCACGATGATGAACAACGCGAGGCTTTCGGTCGGTATCCAGGGCGTGGCGATCGCCGAGCGCGCCTACCAGCAGGCGCTGGCCTATGCCCACGAGCGCAGGCAGGGGCGGCTCCCCGGCATGGGTCAGGACGAGGCGGTGGCGATCGTCGCCCATCCCGACATCCGGCGGGATCTGATGACGATGCGGGCGCTGACGGCTGCGGCGCGGGCGATCTGCTACCAGACGGCGGCGGCGACCGATCTCGCTCACCGCCTGGCCGACGAGGGCGAACGCAGGGCCGCGCAGGAGCGCGCCAACCTGCTGACCCCGCTCGCCAAGGCGTTCTCGACCGATATAGGCGTCGAGGTCGCTTCCATGGGCGTGCAGGTTCACGGGGGCATGGGTTTCATCGAGGAGACGGGCGCCGCCCAGCACCTGCGCGACGCCCGCATCGCCCCGATCTACGAGGGCACCAACGGCATCCAGGCGATCGACCTTGTCACCCGCAAGCTGCCGATGTCGGGCGGCGAGGCGGTGAAGGCCTATATCGGCGAGTTGCGCGATACCGCGCGCGAGGTGTCGGAGTCCAACCAGCCCGCCTTCGGCCGCATGGGCGCACGGCTGAATGAGACGCTCGATGCGCTCGAGAAGGCGACGGCCTGGATGTACGGCGCGCTCAAGGACAATCCCGACCACGCGCTCGCCGGGGCGACGCCCTATCTGAGGCTCTTCTCGCTCGCTGGCGGCGGCGCGGCGCTGGCGAAAGGCGCGCTCGTGGCGCACGGCCTCGACGCCAGTCCGGCCAACGCCGCCCGGATCGCGACGGCGCGCTTCTTCGCCGAGAACGTCTGCCCGGCCGCGGACGGTCTGGCCGAGACGGTCATCGGCGGTGCCGACGTGGTGCTCGATACCGACGCCGCGCTGGCGTCGTAGGATGGCCTTTCCGTATCCCGCTCATTCCCGCGAAGGCGGGAAACCAGGGCCACGCGGAAAGGCCGTGCCGGGCCGCCCTGGACTCCCGCCTTCGCGGGAGTGAGCGGAGCAAGCGGGGAAGCCGGCGCAAGGAGCGGGTTCACGAGGACACCCAAATGACCACTCTCGAAGGCAAGACCCTGTTCATCACCGGCGCGAGCCGGGGCATCGGGCTCGCGATCGCGCTCCGCGCCGCGAAGGACGGCGCCAACGTCGCGATCGCCGCCAAGACCGCCGAGCCGAATCCGAAGCTCCCCGGCACGATCTATTCGGCGGCCGAGGAGATCGAGGCCGCCGGCGGCAGGGCGCTGCCCCTCGTCTGCGACATCCGCGACGAGGAACAGGTGAGGGGCGCCGTGGCCACGACGGTCGACCGCTTCGGCGGCATCGACGTCTGCGTCAACAACGCCAGCGCCATCTCGCTCACCGGTGTCCTCGAGACCGAGATGAAGCGCTTCGACCTGATGCACCAGATCAACGCGCGCGGCACCTTCATGGTGTCGAAATACTGCGTCCCGCATCTGGAGAAGGCGGAGAACCCCCATATCCTGACGCTGTCGCCGCCGCTCGACATGAAGACGAAGTGGTTCGCGCCGCATACCGCCTATTCGATGGCGAAGTTCGGCATGAGCATGGTCGTGCTGGGGCTTTCGGGCGAACTGAAGGCCAAGGGTATCGCCGTCAACGCGCTGTGGCCGCGCACGACGATCGCGACCGCCGCGGTGAAGAACCTGCTCGGCGGCGACGCCCTGATGCGCGCGAGCCGGACGCCCGAGATCATGGGCGACGCCGCGCACGCGATCCTGACGACGCCGTCGCGCGCCTTTACCGGCAATTTCTGCATCGACGACACGCTGCTCTACGAAGCCGGCGAACGCGATTTCGACAGGTACCGGGTCGATCCGTCCGTCGACCTGCAGCAGGACTTCTTCGTCCCCGACGACAGCGTCCCGCCGGTGAGTTTGAAGAAGCTGGTCGGGTGAGGCTGTGTTCGCGGTGGTCCGGGCGGGCGCATCGACGCCCCCGACGGTCGCGCCCTTCCCCTCGCTTCGTCTTGCTTCTACGCTGAAGGTTCCGTGACGCCGAGAGAGTAAGCAGTCCCGTGTCGACCCTCTACCTGACCCATCCCGCCTGCCTCGAGCACGACAACGGCTTCGGCCATCCCGAGCGCCCCGACCGGCTGCGCGCGCTGGAGCGGGCGCTCGAGAACGACGTGTTCCAGAACCTGATCCGCGAGCAGGCCCCGCTCGGCACCCTCGAGCAGGCCGAGCTCGCCCATCCCGCCGCCTACGTGGACCGGGTCGCCGCCGCCTCGCCGGAGGAAGGCCACGTCCAGCTCGATCCGGACACCTCGATGTCGCCGGGCAGCCTGATGGCGGCGCTGCGCGGGATCGGCGCGGCGACGACGGCCGTCGACGAGGTGATGGAAGGCAAGGTCAGGAACGCCTTCTGCGGCATCCGCCCGCCCGGCCACCACGCCGAGAAGGTGAAAGCGATGGGCTTCTGCCTGTTCAACAACGCCGCCGTCGCAGCCTACCACGCCAGGCGGAGGCACGGTGCCGAGCGCGTCGCCGTCATCGATTTCGACGTCCACCACGGCAACGGCACCCAGGACATCTTCTTCGAGGATGCGGGCATGTTCTACGGCTCGACCCACCAGATGCCGCTCTATCCCGGCACCGGCGCGATGTCGGAGACCGGCGTCGGCAACGTCTTCAACGCCCCCCTCGCGCCCGGCGACGGCGGGCCGGAGTTCCGCGAGGCGATGGCGGTGGTGATTCTTCCTGCGCTCGAGCGATTCGCGCCCGATCTCATCGTCATCTCCGCCGGATTCGACGCCCACACCCGCGATCCGCTCGCCAACATCAATCTGGTCGAAGCCGATTTCGCGTGGATTACCAAGCGGTTGATGGATGTCGCCGAAAACTGCTGCAACGGCAGGGTCGTCTCCCTGCTCGAAGGCGGCTACGATCTGCAAGGGCTCGCCCTGTCGGCCGCCGCGCATGTGCGCGCGCTGATGGGAGCGTGACGGGGGGCCTGAGGGAAAGAGGGTAGAGTATGACGTCGCGTGTGGCCCCGACGCCAGCCGATATCGCAGAACTGTCCTTCGAGGATGCGCTGAAGAGGCTCGAGGAGATCGTCGAGCAGCTCGAAGGCGGCAACGTCCCGCTCGAGAAGTCCATCGAGATGTACACCCGCGGCGACGCGCTGAGGAAGCATTGCGAGGGGCTTCTGAAGTCGGCGGAGGCGAAGGTCGAGAAGATCGTCGTCAAGAACGGCGAGGCCGCCGGCACCGAGCCGCTGGACGTGGACTAGGTCGGGCCGGGGCGAACCGTCTCCCCCGGTCCTCCCCGCGGCAGCCCGTCGTCCGCCCCGGAGCCGCTGGCGGGAGAACTGGCGCCCGCCTTCGCCCGGGCGCCCTCCGTGCCCTCCGGTCGCCTCCGTTTCCGGCGCCGGCCCCGACGATGAACGCGGGCGGGGTCAGACCGCCGCCCTGAACCGGCTCGGCGGCATGCCGTAGGCCCTGTGGAAGGCCCGGCTCGCGTGCGCGGCGTCGTTGAAGCCCCAGCCGAGCGCGATATCGGTGATCGACAGGTGGGCGAGCCGCGGGTCGGCGAGATCGCTGCGGATGCGTTCGAGCCGGCGCGCCCGGATGTGGGCGCCGATCGTCCCGCCGGTCGCCGCGAAGGCCATGTGCAGGTAGCGCGGCGTCAGGCCGAGCTCGGCGGCGAGCGTCGTCGGCGTCAGCGCGGGGTCGTCGAGGCGCGCTTCCACGCGCTCGCATATCCGCTCGATCAGGCCGGCGGCGTGACGCGGCGCGCCGGCCGGGGCCAGAAGGCGCGCCAGCAGGTCGATCACGATGTCGGCGGCAAGCGGCGTGTCGCTCGCCGGGATGGCGCGGGCCAGCCGGCAGAGCCCCGTCATGTGCCCCGCCAGAAGGCCGCCGAGACCCGATTTCGCGTCGATCCGGCGCGCTCCCCGGACGCCGCCGCCGGATCCGGTCTGCGGCAGGGCGCGGTCGAGCCGCTCGCGCGGGATCAGCAGCGTCGCCTTGTGCAGGGGGCGCACGACCTCGAAGTCGATGGGCCGGCCGCCGTCCCACAGGATCATGTCGCCGGCCCGCAGCGTCTCGGACGTCTCGCCCTGGCGCACCCGTTCCGTCCCCGCGAGCACCATGAGGAGCCCGACGAAATCGCCGTCGGTGCGGCCGATCTCGCGCGCGCTCCGGTTTCCGGCGAGCGGCGCGCTGCGGCATTCCACGAGGGTGCAGCCGCCGAGCCCCGTCCACGCCATCTCGAGCCCGTAGGCCGACCGGTCCCGCAGGCGAAGCTGCCAGGGCAGGTGGACGGCGCTCAGCATGGTGCGCGCGGCCTCCGCCCTGACCGCCTTCGGCAGGCGCGCGGTCGTCCATTCGCCGCTTCTCGTCGGAGCCGTCTGCGTCGTCGCCTCCCTGGTGGTCGCCGGCCTCTTCCGGGCGGCTCCCCGCGACAATATCACGGATCGGCTTCCCTATCGAACAAGGCTCCTTCCCTGCCGTGCAAGCGCCGGCGGCGCGCGCCTCCTAGCGGTCTTGAGGCAACGACGGACGACGACGGGAGGAAGCACATGCGTCGCGACATCGAATTCAGGACCGAGGACGGGGTGACCCTGCGCGGCTGGCACTACCTGGCCGAGGGCGTGAAGGGCCCCGCGCCGACGGTCGTCATGGCCCACGGCTTCACCGCGACCCGGGAGATCTTCCTGGACGACTTCGCCGAGGTCTTCGCCGCCGCGGGCCTCGGCGTGATCGTCTACGACCACCGCAACTTCGGCGTCAGCGACGGCGAGCCGCGCGGCCACGTCGACCCCCGCGAGCAGATCGACGGCTACCGCGACGCGATCACCTTCGCGCAGACCCTGCCGGAGGTCGATGCGAACCGCATCGGCATCTGGGGATCGAGCTACGCCGGCGGCCATGTGCTCGTCGTCGGCGCGATCGACCGGCGCGTGAAGTGCGTCGTCTCGCAGGTGCCGCTGACCTACGGCCTGGAGACCGCGCGCCGCCTCGTGCGCGGCGACACGTGGGTCGGCCTGCGCGCCGCCTTCGACGCCGACCGCGCCGCCCGGATGAAGGGCGAGGCGGGCGCCCGGATGCCGGTCACCGCGCCGGAGGGCCAGCCGTCCGCGCTGCCGACCGCCGACACCTACGCGTTCTTCACGGGTTTCGAGAAGACGCACGAGACCAACTGGAAGAACGAGTGCACGCTGCAGTCGATCGAGCTCTTCACCGAGTACGAGCCGGCGACCTACATCGCCCGCATCGCGCCGACGCCGCTCCTGGTCGTGGTCGCGGCGGGCGATCACCTGACCCCCTTCGACCTCACCGCCCGCGCCTTCGAGGAGGCGCTGGAGCCCAAGAAGCTCCTCGTCCTGCCGGGCGGCCATTTCGAGGCCTATACGGGCGAGCCCTTCAGGATCTCCTCGGCCGCCCAGCGCGACTGGTTCAAGAGCCACCTCTGAGGCTAGCGGGCGCCGGAGCAGGCGCCCGCGATCCTGCCGCGCCCCTTCCGCTCGTTTTCCGCGCAAGCGGGAGCCGCACGGCCGTCCGGGTCCTGGATCAAGTCCAGGACACGAGGCTTCTATTTTGCGCCCAGCCCGTGCCCCGCGAACAAACGGTGCCCCGGCCCATGCCCCGCAAGCAGACGCGTGCCCCGGCGCGCGCCCCGCGAACAAACGGTGCCCCGGACTTGATCCGGGGCCCACTCGGCCGCCGCGCCGGAGCAGATGCCCGCGATCCTGCCGCGTCCCCTCCGCTCGTTTCCGCGGAAGGCGGGAGCCGCGCAGCCGTCTGGGTCCTGGATCAAGTCCAGGACACGAGGCTTCTGTTTTGCGCCCGGCCCGTGCCCAGCAAACAAACGCGTGCCCCGGACTTGATCCGGGGCCCATTCGACCGCCGCGCCGGAGCAGGCGCCCGCGATCCTACGGGACATCCTCCTCCGCTCGTTTTCCGCGCAAGGCGGGAGCCGCGCGGCCGTCCGGGTCCTGGATCAAGTCCAGGACACGAGGCGTCTGTCTGGCGCCCGGCGCGTGCCCCCGCAAACAGACGCGTGCCCCGGCCCGTGCCCCGCGAACAAACGGTGCCCCGGCGCGTGCCCCGCAAACAGACGCGTGCCCCGGACTTGATCCGGGGCCCATTCGACCGCCGCGGCGGAGCAGACGCCCGCAATCCTGCCGCGCCCCCTCTGCTCGTTTTCCGCGTGAGCGGGAAGCGGCACGGCCGTCCGGGTCCTGGATCAAGTCCAGGACACGAGGCTTCTATTTTGCGCCCAGCCCGTGCCCCGCAAACAGACGCGTGCCCCGGCGCGTGCCCCCGCAAACAAACGGTGCCCCGCAAACAACCGCGTGCCCCGGACTTGATCCGGGGCCCATTCGACCGCCGCAGCGGAGCAGGCGCCCGCGATCCTGCGGCGCCCCCTCCGCTCGCTTTCCGCGCAAGGCGGGAGCGGCACGGCCGTCCGGGTCCTGGATCAAGTCCAGGACACGAGGCTTCCGTCTGGCGCCCGGCCCGTGCCCCGCAAGCAAACGCGTGCCCCGGCGCGTGCCCCGCAAACAACCGCGTGCCCCGGACTTGATCCGGGGCCCACTCGACCGCCGCAGCGGAGCAGGCGCCCGCGATCCTGCCGCGGGAATGGATTCGCATCGGATTCGTCGATTCCGCCCGTCCCGCCAACGCCTTGCACGATTTCCGGTCCCGTTTTCTTCACCCCCTCGAAACCTGCCGTATCCTCATACCCGTCTCCTCCCGCACGGGACCGCGCGGGGAGGGGAGCGGACGCCCTGCCGTAACGTCATGTCGGCGGTGCGGCCCGGGGCGGCGCGGTCCGGGTGAGCCTCGCGACGCCGCGCCTCGCGACGCCGGGCGAAGTCGCTCCGGGCCCGGGGGGCGCGGAGAAGCGGGCCTTTGCCCGCCGAACCTTGCGGTCTCATGGCGGCCATGCCATAGGAACCGGCGCGGCGGCAGGAAAGAAAGCTGAGGGCAGAACATGAGCGAATCCCACGGGCTGATGGCCGGCAAACGCGGTCTTATCATGGGGATCGCGAACAACCGCTCGATCGCCTGGGGTATCGCCAAGGCCTGCGCCGCCGAAGGCGCGAGCCTGGCGCTGACCTATCAGGGCGAGGCGCTGAAGAAGCGCGTCGAGCCGCTCGCCCAGGAGCTCGGCGCGACCGTCGTCGGCCATTGCGACGTGACCGAGGACGCGACCCTCGACGCGGTGTTCGAGGAGTGCCGCAGGCTGTGGGGCGGCCTCGACTTCCTCGTCCACGCCATCGCCTTCTCCGACAAGGAGCAGCTCGACGGCCGCTACGTCGACACCACCGCCGACAACTTCAACAGGACGATGTTCATCTCCTGCTATTCCTTCACCGCGATCGCCCGGCGCGCCGAGGCGCTGATGGAGGGCGGCGGCTCGATCCTGACGCTCACCTACTACGGCGCCGAGAAGGTCATGCCGCACTACAACGTCATGGGCGTCGCCAAGGCGGCCCTGGAGGCGAGCGTGCGCTATCTCGCCGTCGACCTCGGCGCCAGGAACATCCGCGTCAACGCCCTGTCGGCCGGCCCGATCAAGACGCTCGCGGCGTCGGGCATTGGCGACTTCCGCTACATCCTCAAGTGGAACGAATACAACGCCCCGCTGAAGCGGACCGTCACCATCGACGAGGTCGGCCAGTCGGCGCTCTATCTCCTCTCCGACATGGGCCGCGCGGTCACCGGCGAGGTCCATCACGTCGATTCCGGCTACCACGTCGTCGGCATGAAGTCCGTCGACGCTCCCGACATCTCCGTCGTCAAGGATGACTGACCCTATGACCGTGAACCGCCTCGTCCGTCTGAAAAGCCGCCCGGTCGGCATGGTCAGGCGGGACGATTTCGACATCGTCGACGAGCCGGCCGCCGACGCGGGCGAAGGCGAGTTCCGGGTCAGGGTCGAATACGTCTCGCTCGATCCGGCGATGCGCGGCTGGATCTCGGCGGGCAAGTCCTATGTTCCTCCCGTCGAGATCGGCGCGGTGATGCGCGGCTTCGCCGCCGGCATCGTCGACCAGTCGAACCACCCCGACTACAAGGTCGGCGACGCGGTCGCGGGCCTGCTCGGCGTCCAGCACTACGCGGTGTCGAAGGGCGCGCGCTGCTTCAAGGTCGATCCGTCGAAGGCGCCGCTCGAGCGCTGGATCGGCGGCCTGGGGATGCCCGGCCAGACCGCCTATTTCGGCCTCATCGAGGTCGGCAAGCCGAAGCCCGGCGAGACCGTCGTCGTCTCGGCGGCCTCGGGCGCGGTCGGCTCGATCGTCGGCCAGATCGCCAGGATCGTCGGCTGCCGCGCCGTCGGAATAGCGGGGGGCCCGGAGAAGTGCCGCTACGTGGTCGACGAGCTCGGCTTCGACGCCTGCGTCGACTACAAGGGCGGCAACCTGGCCGGGGAACTGCAAAGCGCCTGCCCGGACGGCGTCGACGTCTATTTCGAGAACGTCGGCGGCGAGATCCTCGATACCGTCCTGCCGATGATGAACCTGTTCGGCCGCATCCCCGTCTGCGGGCTGATCTCGGCCTACAACGCCACCGAGCCGCAGCCCGGCCCGAAGAACCTGCGCTCGATCCTGGTGAACCGCCTGACCGTGCGCGGCCTGATCGTCTTCGACTTCCAGGACCGCATGGCGGAGGCCAACGAGAAGCTCGGCCAGTGGCACGCCGAGGGAAAGCTCAAGATGCGCGAGGACGTGCGCGAGGGCGGCGTCGACGCCTTCCCCGACGTCCTGAACCTGCTCTACACCGGCGGCAATTTCGGAAAGCTGGTCCTCAAGCTGTGAGCGGGCTGAAGGCGTCCCTCTACCTGATCCGCCACGGCGAGACGGACTGGAACGTCGAGGGCCGCCTGCAGGGCACCATGGACATCGACCTGAACGCCCGCGGCCGCGAGCAGGCGGCGCGCAACGGCAAGGTGCTCGCCGGGCTGTTCGCCGCCGAAGGGCTGGCGGAGGCGGATTTCGACTGGGTGGCGAGCCCCCTGCGGCGCGCCCGCGACACGATGGAGATCGTCCGCGGCCGGATGGGCCTCGATCCGTCGCGCTACAGGGCCGATCCGGTCCTGCGCGAGGTCTCCTTCGGCGACTGGGAAGGCAGCACCCTGCCGGAGGTCAAGGTGAGCGATCCGCACGGCCACGCCGCCCGCAAGGCCGACAAGTGGGCCTACGTCCCTTCGCGCGGCGAGAGCTACGAGATGCTGTCCGCCCGCCTCCGCCCGTGGCTCTTCGGGCTGACGCGCGACACCGTCTGCGTCGCCCACGGCGGCATCACCCGCGTCGTGCGCGGCATGCTGGAGGACATTCCGACCGCCGCCATTCCCGTCGAGATCATCCCGCAGGATAGGATCTACGTCTGGCGGGATGGACGGGCGGAGTGGATATGAGCAATGACCGGGCCGTTTGACGCCGCCCCGGCCGCCTTCTAGAACGTTTCGGCCAAATTCGGATCGCTCCGGCAATGTCGCACAACACCTTCGGCCACCTGTTCCGCGTCACCACCTGGGGCGAAAGCCACGGGGCCGCGATCGGCTGCGTGGTCGACGGCTGCCCGCCGCTGATCCCGCTGAGCGAGGCCGACATCCAGCCCTTCCTCGACAGGCGCCGGCCCGGCCGGTCGAAATACACGACCCAGCGCCGCGAGCCGGACGAGGTGAGGATCCTTTCCGGCGTCTATGCCGGCGACGACGGGGTGCAGGTGACGACCGGCACGCCGATCTCGCTGATGATCGAGAACGTCGACCAGCGCTCGAAGGACTATTCCGGGATCGCCGGGAGCTACCGGCCGGGCCATGCCGATTTCACCTACCAGGAGAAATACGGCATCCGCGACCCGCGCGGCGGCGGCCGCTCGTCGGCGCGCGAGACCGCGATGCGGGTCGCGGCCGGCGCCATCGCCCGCAAGGTCGTGCCGGGCCTTTCCGTGCGCGGCGCGCTCGTCCAGGTCGGCCCGCACGGGATCGATCGCGACGGCTGGGACTGGGACGAGGTCGACCGCAACGACTTCTTCTGCCCGGACGCCAGGGCGGCGGACAGATGGGCCGATTTCCTCGACGCCGTGCGCAAGGCCGGCTCCTCCACGGGCGCCGTGATCGAGGTCGTCGCCGAGGGCGTTCCGATGGGCCTCGGCGCGCCGGTCTACGGCAAGCTCGACCAGGACATCGCCTCCGCGCTGATGTCGATCAACGCGGTCAAGGGCGTCGAGATCGGCGCCGGCTTCGCCGCCGCCGCGCTGTCGGGCGAGGAGAACGCCGACGAGATGCGCATGGGCAACGACGGCGTCCGGTTCGCGTCGAACAACGCCGGCGGCATCCTCGGCGGCATCTCGACCGGCCAGCCGGTGGTCGCCCGTTTCGCGGTGAAGCCGACCTCGTCGATCCTCACCCCCCGCCGGACCGTCACCCGGACGGGCGAGGAGACGGAGATATCCACCAGGGGCCGCCACGACCCCTGCGTCGGCATCCGCGCCGTGCCCGTCGGCGAGGCGATGCTGGCCATCGTGATCGCCGACCACTATCTGCGTCACCGGGCGCAGGTCGGCGCCTAGCATTTCCGAGAGGCACCCCATGACAGAAGACATGCGCCGCGTCGCCGAAGCGATCCGCGCCCTCGAGCGCGGCGAGATAGTCGTCGTCACCGACGACAACGACCGCGAGAACGAGGGCGACCTCGTCGTCGCCGCCGTCCACGCGAGCCCGGAGAAGATGGCCTTCATCGTCCGCCACACCTCCGGCATCGTCTGCACGCCGATGACGCGCGAGGACGCCCGGCGCCTGCGGCTCGACCCGATGGTCTCCGACAACGACGCCCCGCACGGCACCGCCTTCACCGTCTCCGTCGACTACCGGTTCGGCACCACCACCGGCATCTCCGCCGACGACCGCTGCGCCACCGTCCGCGGCCTCGCCAATCCGAACGCCGGCCCCGCCGACTTCGCCCGCCCCGGTCACATCTTCCCGCTGATCGCCAAGGAAGGCGGCGTGCTCATGCGCTCGGGCCATACCGAGGCCGCCGTCGACCTCTGCCGGCTGGCGAACCTGCCGCCGGTCGGCGTCATCTGCGAGCTCGTCAACGACGACGGCACCGTGACGCGCGGCGAGCAGGTCTCCGCCTTCGCCGAGACGCACGGCCTGACGCTCGTCTCCGTCGCCGACCTGATCGCCTACCGCCAGCGCCAGGAGCGCCTGGTCGAGCGCATCGAGGAGGCCCATGTCGACACCTTCGCCGGCCCCGCGACCGCCATCACCTACGCGACCCCCTGGGACCCGATGCAGCATCTCGCCCTCGTCTTCGGCGACATCCGCGACGGCCGCAGCGTGCCGGTCCGCCTGCACCTGGAGACCGTGGTCGACGACGTGTTCGGCGCCCACAAGCAGCTCGACGGCATGGTCAGGCGCATCGCCGAGGGGGGCAGGGGCGTCGTCGTCTACCTGCGCGAGGGATCGGTCGGCGTCGCCCGCGGCCGGAGCCTGCGCGCCCGCCACGACCAGGAGGAGCACGCGTCCGCCCAGAGCCGGGAGGAGCAGTGGCTGGAGGTGGGCCTCGGCGCCCAGATCCTGCGCGACCTTGGCATCTCGACGATCCGCCTGGTCACCACCACCCGCGCCCGCCACTACGTCGGCCTCGGCGGCTTCGGCATCGAGATCGAGGACACCGAGATCTACGAGGGGTAGGGCTCCCCGCCCTTGCGCCACGCTCTGATGATATATATCTTTGATGCATATCATTGGAGCGACGCGCATGTCCGAGACCGGGATAGCGAAGATCTTCATGCACGGCCGCAGTCAGGCGGTGCGCCTGCCGAAGGCGTTCCGGCTGGAAGGCGATCGCGTCCGCGTGCGCCGCACCGGCGAGGGCATTCTGCTCGAGCCGATCCGCGCCGACGTCGACGACTGGTTCGCCGCGATGGATCGTTTCGCCGCCATACCCTTCATGGAGGACGGGCGTCGGCAGCCGGAAATGCCCGTCGAGGAGCCGCTGTTCGAGTGATCTACCTGCTCGACACCAACGCGGTGATCGCGATCCTGAAGAACGACCCGCCCGGCGTCCGTCGGTGCCTGCGGCGCGCGATCGAGGAAGAGGCGACGATCGCCGTTTCGTCGGTCGTCCTCTACGAGCTCTGGTACGGCGTCGCCCGCAGCGCCCGGCGCGAGGAGAATGCCGACCGCATCCGTGCCTTCCTCTCCGGCGCGGTCTCCATCGTCGAATTTGACGAGGAGGATGCGGCTCACGCCGGCGACATCCGCGCGGATCTGGAGAAAACCGGAACCCCGATCGGCCCCTACGACGTTCTTATCGCCGCCCAGGCGAAACGCACCGGCGCGACACTCGTCACGGCCAATCTGCGAGAATTCACCCGAGTCGCGGGACTGTCGGTCGAGGACTGGACCCGGGTCGCCGCCTAGACCGGCAGCATCGTCGTCTTCTTCACCTCGCGCAGCGCCAGCGTCGAGTTGACCCGGACGACGCCGGGCAGGCGGGTCAGGATCTCGGTGTGGATGCGCTCGAGGTCGGCCGCGTCGCGGTAGACGACGCGCACGAGGAAATCCGACTGGCCGGCGAGGAGATGGCACTCCGGAATCTCCGGAACGGCCTTGACCGCCTCCTCGAAGGCGTCGAGCGCCTGGCGGCCCTGCTGGTCGAGCGTGATGAACACGAAGGCGGTGCCGGGCAGGCCGCAGGCCTTCTGGTCGAGGATCATCGCGTAGCCGGCGACCAGTCCCGACTCTTCCAGCAGACGCACCCGCCGCAGGCAGGCCGACGGCGACAGGCCGACCCGGTCGGCGAGCTCGGCGTTGGTCAGGCGGCCGTCCTCCTGCAGCGCGCGCAGGATCGCACGGTCGCGGGCGTCGAGTTCGATTGTTGGCATGTTATTCGAGTAAAGCTCAGATCATCCGCAGAAAATTGCGACAATTGATCATATCGGCATCGAATTTTCAATCTCCTTGCGCGGCGGTTGTGGCATCCTTCGTTCAATAGCAACGGTCCGACCGCGCGCCCGGGCGGGCGCCGGATGCCGTCGCGATACTGCTTCCAGGGAGAATCCGAAATGCTGGTCGGTGTGCCGAAGGAGATCAAGAACCACGAGTATCGCGTCGGCCTCGTTCCCTCGTCCGTTCGCGAGCTCGTTCATCACGGTCACGAGGTGATCGTCGAGACCGATGCCGGCGTCGGCGCCGGCCAGAGTGACGAGGACTACGTCGCCGCCGGCGCCAGGATCGCGGACAAGGCCGACGAGGTCTTCGCCAAGGCCGACATGATCGTCAAGGTGAAGGAGCCGCTCGCCGTCGAGCGCAGGAAGCTGCGTTCCGGCCAGATCCTGTTCACCTACCTGCACCTCGCCCCCGACCCCGAGCAGACCCGCGACCTGATCGATTCCGGCGCGATCTGCATCGCCTACGAGACCGTCACCAGCCCGAACCGCACCCTGCCGCTCCTGACCCCGATGTCGGAGGTCGCCGGCCGCATGTCGGTGCAGGTCGGCGCGCGCTGCCTGGAGAAGGAAGCCGGCGGCCGCGGCGTGCTGCTCGGCGGCGTGCCGGGCGTCCCGGCGGGCGACGTGGTGATCCTCGGCGGCGGCGTCGCCGGCACCAACGCGGCCCTGATCGCGCTCGGCATGGGCGCGACCGTCACCGTGGTCGACCGCTCCGCCGACGTGCTGCGCCGCCTGGTCGCCGAGTTCGGCACCGCGATCCGCACGGTGTTCTCGACCCGCGACGCCATCGAGCGCCTCGTCCACGGCGCCGACCTCGTCATCGGCACGGTGCTCGTTCCCGGCGCCGCGGCGCCGAAGCTCGTGACCAACGAGATGGTCGCCGGCATGA
Organism: Pseudomonadota bacterium; assembly: GCA_023458595.1. Lineage (GTDB taxonomy): Bacteria > Pseudomonadota > Alphaproteobacteria > Rhizobiales > Tepidamorphaceae > Microbaculum. The sequence continues at coordinate 10,150 of JAEWYT010000064.1, read as the reverse complement.
AGACCGGCTCGGTGATCGTCGACGTCGCCATCGACCAGGGCGGCTGCTGCGAGACGAGCCGGCCGACCACCCATTCCGACCCGACCTACGTCGTCGACGGCGTGGTCCACTACTGCGTGACGAACATGCCGGGCGCCGTTGCCCGCACCTCGACCTTCGCGCTCAACAACGTGACGCTGCCCTTCGCCCTGGCGCTCGCCGACAAGGGCTATCGCCGCGCTCTCGCCGAGGACGTCCACCTGCGCGAGGGCCTCAACGTCATCGAGGGCAAGATCACCTGCAAACCCGTCGCCGATGCCCAGGGCCTCGAATACGTCAAGGCCGAGGCCGCGCTGAAGCTCTGACCGGCTTCACCGCGCGAAGCGACAAACGAAGGGCGGCCCCGAGGCCGCCCTTTTGCTTTGGATGGGCCTGCGTATGCCGCTCCACCCCCTCACCCCGACCCTCTCCCCCTCGAGGGGAGAGGGAGCGGATGCGGATGGCGTGTTCGGGGGTGATGGGCCGCTGCCGATGCACGATGCGCGCACGGCGCCGACGGGGTCAGCGTTTGCTTCGGCCCCCGACACCCTCTCCCCCGGAACGGGGGAGAGGGATGCGCAGGCTTGGCGAGCAGGAAGGCGAGCCTGGCCGGAGCCGGGCGAGGGGGCGGGGTGCCGCCGAAGCTCCGCGCCCACGGTTCGAAACGTTCTCCAGCGAGCGCTCCTCGCCATGAGGTTCTCTCTTCGCGGCCGCCGCCGCGAACGCCGCCCTCGTCCCGAGGAGCGGTACAAGCCGCGTCTCGAAGGATGGCCGCTAGTTCCGATCCAGCGTCTCGGCGATCCGCACCAGATTGACGAACTCGCCGCGGTAGCCGAACGGGTCGGCGCCGCGCGCGCCGTTGGCGAGCTGCACGATCGCGTCGTAGCCGTAGCGGTCGACCGACGGATCGTGCCGCAGCTTCTGGCCGAAGGCGGCGACGCCGGCGGCGAAGCGGTAGTCGTCGGGAAGCTCGGAAATCGAAGCTTTCTCCATTTCCGTCGTCACCGGCACCGTGATCCGCGTCGAGACGTCCTGGTCCGGCAGCTTGTAGCGCAGCTTCAGGAAGGCGTACTCGTCGCTCGGCGCGGCCTGGTCCGGCGTGTCGGCGGAAGGCTTGCCATACCGCAGATCGTCCACCATCTGCGCCGCGCTGCCGACCGGCGTGATCTCGTAGATCGCCGTCACCGTGTGGCCCGAGCCGATGTCGCCGGCATCGATCCGGTCGTTGTTGAAGTCCTGGGTGGCGAGCGCCCGCGTCTCGTAGCCGATCAGCCGGTATTCGCTCACCGTCGCCGGGTTGAACTCGACCTGCACCTTGACGTCCTTGGCGACCGTGAAGAGCGCGGCGCCCGATTCCTCGACCAGAACCTTCCGCGCCTCGTTCAGCGTGTCGATATAGGCGGCCACCCCGTTGCCGTTCTGGGCGAGCGTCTGCATCAGACTGTCCTGGTAGTTGCCCTCGCCGAAGCCGAGGACGGAAAGGAAGATGCCGCTCCTGCGCTTGCCCTCGATGAAGCTCTTCAGCCCGTCCGGGGTGGAGATGCCGACGTTGAAGTCGCCGTCGGTCGCCAGGATGACGCGGTTGACGCCGCCCTCGCGTCTGGCCTGCTCGGCGAGCTTGTAGGCGGCCTCGATGCCGGCCGCGCCCGCCGTCGAGCCGCCGGGCCGCAGCGTGTCGATCGCGCCGAGGATCTTCGCCTTCTCGCTCGCCGGCGTCGGCTCGAGCACCGTGCCCGCGTCGCCCGCGTAGGTGACGATCGACACGGTGTCCTGAGCCCCGAGCTGGTCGAGCAGCATGCGGAAGGCGTTCTTCAGGAGCGGCAGCTTGTCGGGCGCGTTCATCGAGCCCGAAACGTCGATCAGGAACACGAGATTGGAGGCCGGCCGCGACGTCGGCACCACGTCGTAGGCCTTGAGCCCGATATGCAGGAGCCGGGTGTCGGCGTTCCACGGCGAGGGGTAGACGGCGATGTTCGTCGAGAACGGCGTCCCGGCGTCGCCCGGCAGCGGGTAGTCGTAGGGGAAGTAGTTGATCATCTCCTCGACGCGCACCGCGTCGCGCGGCGGCATCCGGCCCTCGTTCAGCATCCGCCGCACGAACGAATAGGCTGCCGTGTCGACGTCGACGGAGAAGGTCGAGACCGGCTCCGCCTTCACAGATCTCACCGGGTTCGAGTCGAAGGCGGTGAAGCTGTCGCGCGAGGAGTCCTGCGGCATGGCGACCTGATCGGCGGGCGGCTGCGCCACGATGCCTGGCGCGCGCTTCTCCGCCTGCACGAACCCGGCGACGGGTGCGGCCGGGCCCTCCGAGGCGGATATCACCTCGTCGGCCATCTGGCGCAGCCGCTGCGGCTCGGGCGCCGGCGCGGCTGCGGGCTCGCTGGACGCAGAGGGAGTCGTCGCGCCGGAGAGCCGGTCCGAACGGCCGGGCGCCGGCGGCGGGCTCGGCGGCGTCGCGTCGAGCTCCTCGCTGGCGACGGGCTTCGGACGCGTGTCGGAGAACGGGTAGTTCTCGTAGACCTGATAGGCGAGCAGCGCCGCCGCCGGCAGGATCAGAAGCGAGGCGGCGACGGGGGAGGGAAGTCGGGTGACGTTCATGAACCATCTCCAGGGGTTGAGCCCAGCCCTTCCCTTGAGACGACGCGGGCCGGCCGCGCCTTGGCGCCGGCGCGAGATTTCTTCCGCGCCCGCCGCGTCGAACGCGGCGAGCCCGGCCTGGAGCGCCGCCGAGCGGGCGTCCTTCGACGCCTCGGGCACGCGCAGGGTCTTCAGCTTGTCCAGGTCTTCGCTCATTGCAGTTCGCCTTCGAGCAGCCTCTTGAGCCGCCCCTTCGCTTTCGATATCCGCCAGGCCACCGTGCCCTCCGCGCAGCCGAGAACCCGGCCCGCCTCCGCGTGGCTCAGGCCTTCGGAATAGACGAGCAGCACGGCGTCGCGCTCCGCCTCCGGCAGCCGGGCCACGGCCTCCCAGAGCTCGTCTGCCGGATCGCCGCAGTCGCTCGCCTGCGCCTCGATGTCCGCGACGACGGCGAGCTCGGCGACGCGTCTGTCGCGCCGCGTCTTCGCCTTGGCCGCGTCGCGCACCGTGTTCAGCGTCACCCGGTAGAGCCAGCTCGTGAACGCCGAGCGGCCGTCGAAGCTGCGGATCGCCTGTCCGAGCTTCACGCAGACGTCCTGGGCATGGTCCTCGGCCTCGCTCACGTTCCGGCACCACTTGTAGGCGACGCGGAAGATGAACGCGTAGTGCCGCTCCAGCAGCGCCGCGAAGGCCTCGCGGTCGCCGCCGGCGGCGCGCTCGATCAGGTTCGCGTCGCTCGTCTCGCCCATTTCGACAGTATTAGACGACGGCCGTCGGGAAGTCCTTGGCGGGGGGCGCACTTTTGTTTGGGAAGGGAATGAGCCGTCAGCCCCGCCGTCCGCCTGTCCGTTCGGGCCGCGGGATCGTCGGCCGGGTGCGCATGAGCGGCACGCGCAGCGGCCGGGCGAGCATCGGCTCGGCCCGCCGGATCAGCGTGTCGAAACGCCCCGACCGCCGCCTCAGCGCCTTCAGCCTGCCGCGCGCCGTCGAACTCGTGGCGACGAGGACGGCGAGGCCGAACGCGATCAGGGGCATGCCGGCCGGTATCGGCGTCGGCAGCGTGATCGCCCCGACGATCAGGGCGAGGACGGCGGCCGGCTTGAGAATGAGCCCGTAGAGCATGATGCGACGACCTTGCCCGCAGGCGGTCCCTGCGGCGATCCGCGCGAACTATGATCGGGCCTTGTGTCGGAGTTGCGGCCGAAATGTTACGGCTTTCTGAACGCCAGCACTTTCGAGACGAAGGCGGCCGTGGAGGATACCGGCACGAGCCCCGCCTTGCCGAACAGGGCGGGCAGGTCCTCCCGCGTGTAGCTCTCGTAGAACGGCTCGTGGAACCCGGCGGGGAACATCTCGAGCAGCCCGTCGTAGTCCGGCACGTCGCCCGTCTGCAACGAGTCCATGAACACCAGCAGTCCCCCGGGCTTCAGCACGCGGGCGAACTCGCGCGCCACGATGCGGCGCACCTTGGGCGGCAGCTCGTGGTACAGGAAGATGGTCGTCACCACGTCCTGGCTCTCGTCGGCGAGCGGCAGCGCCTCGGCATTGGCGACGAGAAGGCGCGTCCGGCCGCGCCGCCTCAGATGACGGCGGGCTTCCTCGATATAGGGCTCGGACAGGTCGATGCCGGTCGGCCGGAGGCCCGGGAACGCGTCGGTGACGGCGCGCAGGAAGCGGCCGGTGCCGCAGGCGACGTCGGTCAGCGAGACCCGGCGCTGGTCCCGGCCCTTCAGCACCCGGTGGATAGGCACGAGCGCCTGCCGGCGCATGGCGTTCGCGGCGCCGTTGAACAGGACCTCGACCTGAAGGTCGTAGAGCTTGGCCGAGCCCTCGGACAGATAGCCGCCGGACTGGTAGTGGAAGTTCTGCAGGTAGTAGCGCGGAAAGCGGTCGCGGAACGCGTCGGAGAACACCTCCTGATGCTGCTCCTCCCGGCGCCGCTCGAAGATCTGCGGCAGGTCGAGGAAGAAGGCGCGGCTGCGGTCGAGCCGCACGGGCAGCGCGCCGTCGTGGTCGTTCGGCATCGGATAGATGCCGGCCTCGACATTGGCGAGGTCGCGGACGAACAGGGCGGCGAGGTCGCGCCACAGCCGGTCGCGGTCCGGCGTCGGCTTCGTCGCCTTGCGCGTCCGTTTGGCCTCCGGGTGCTTCTCCTCGGCCATCCGCCTGAGGCGGCCCATGGCGTAGCCGTGCGCGAGGTACCAGGCGATCCGGGGGCCCTGGCGCAGTCCGTAGCCGGCCCGCAGGCCCATCCGCTCGATCGCAGTCGCCATATCGGTGCTCCGGTTCGTCAGTCGTCGCGCGAAAGCTGAACGACGGCCTCAATATGGGGCGAAAACAGGAACTGATCCACCGGCGTGACCCTGTCGATCCGGTAGCCGCCGTCGACGAGGGTCCTGAGGTCGCGGGCGAGCGTCGCCGGGTTGCAGGAGACCGCTGCCACCTTCGGCACGCCCGAGGCGGCGATCTCGGCGGCCTGGGCGTCGGCGCCGGCACGCGGCGGATCGAACACCACCGCATCGAAGCCCGCGAGCTCGTGCGCGCTCAGCGGCATGCGCGCGAGGTCGCGCCTGAGCGTCTCGACGGGCTTCAGGCCCGGGGCGCGCCTGGCGGCGAGCGCGAGCGCGTCGAGCGCTGCCCCGTCGCCTTCGACCGCGAGCACCCGGGCCTGCCTGGCGAGCCGCAGCGTGAAGGTGCCGACGCCGGCGTAGAGGTCGGCTATGCGGCGGCCGCCCTCGACCCCTTCCAGGACGAGCCGGCCCATCACCCCCTCGGCGACGGCTGCCGCCTGCAGGAAGGCGAGCGGCGGCAGCACGATCTCCGCGCCGTCGATCCGCACGATCGGGTCGGCGAAGGTCATGATCGGCTCGCCGGCGATCGAAAGCCGTGCGATGCCGAGCTTCTGCAGCAGCGGCACCGCGAGCGCCACCAGCGCGGGCGGGCGCGGGCGCGGCCCTTCGAAGGCGACGTCGAGGCCGGCTTCCGTCGCCGTCACGCCGATCCGGACCTCGCCCTTGAGCGGGGTCAGCGGCCCGGCGAGCTTGGCGAGGCCGGGCAGCACGGCGGCGATCTCGGGCTTCAGGATCGGGCATTCGGAGATCGCGATGATCCGGTTGCTGTGGCGCGCGTGGTAGCCGAACAGCGCCTGCCTGCCGACGCGCCTTGCCGCGAACACGGCGCGCCGGCGCGAGCCGATCGGCACCGGCTCCGCCGCCTCGACCGGCGCTTCGAGGCCGCGCTGGGCGAGCGGGACGCGCAACTGCTCGCGCTTCCAGGCGAGATACGCCTTGGACTTCATGTGCTGGAGCGAGCAGCCGCCGCAGGCGCCGAAGTGCCTGCAGACGGGCGCGGTGCGGGCGGGGCTCGATTCGAAGATCCTGAGGAGCCTGCCCCGATCTCCGGTCCGCTCGATCTCGACGCGCTCGCCGGGCAGGGTGAGCGGCACGAATACCGGCCCGTCTTCGGTCTCGGCGATGCCGTCGCCGAGATGGCCGAGCCGCGTGATCGAGACGGTCTCGACGGTCGTCCTAGCCATTGCCGCCGTCCTTGCGCGCGCCGAGCAGGAACTCGCGGTTGCCGTCTCCGCCGGAAATCGGCGAGGGGATCGGCCCGGCGACTGTCCAGCCCTGCGCGGCGAGCCATGCGGCGATCCCGTTCGCCGCCCGCTCCGCGTCCGCCGGATCGCGCACGATGCCGCCCTTGCCGAGCGCCTCGCGGCCGACCTCGAACTGCGGCTTGACGAGCGCGACCAGCACCGCGCCCGGAACGGCGAGCGCCAGGGCAGGGGGCAGCGTCAGCTTCAGCGAGATGAAGCTGACGTCGCAGACGATCGCCTCGACCGGATCGCGCACGTCTTCGGCGGTGAGATCGCGCGCGTTCAGTCCCTCGTGGCCGATCACGCGCGGATCCTCGGCAACTTCGCCGGCGAGCTGGCCGTGGCCGACGTCGATCGCATGGACGCGCGCCGCGCCGCGGGCGAGCAGCACCTGGGTGAAGCCGCCGGTCGAGGCGCCGATGTCGAGGCAGGTCTTGCCCGAGACGTCGAAGCCGAAGGCGTCGAGCCCGGCGACGAGCTTCAGCGCCGCCCGCGACACCCATTCCAGCGCCGGATCCGCGACCAGTATCAAGGAACTCTCAGCGACCTGCGCGCCGGCCTTGTCGGCGGCGCGTCCGTCGACGCTGACGCAGCCGCGCAAGATCGCGTCGCGGGCGCGTGCCCGGCTCGGCGCCAGTCCGCGCCGCACCAGAGCCTCGTCCAGCCGTTCGCGCACCATGGTCGAAGACCTCTCGAGCCGGTCAGTACACCCACGGTACCAGGCGCTTCGTCCGCTCGCGGTAGCGCCTGTAGTCCTCGCCGAAGGTTTCCAGCATCATCGATTCCTCGCGGTTGACGCGGAAGAGGTACAGCGTGCCGAAGCCGACGAGGCCCGACAGTCCGGCGATCCAGTTGGGCAGCAGGAAGGCCTGCGCCAGCGACCACAGGAAGAAGGCGGTGTACATCGGGTGGCGCACATAGGCGTAGACGCCCTCGGTGATCAGCCTGTGCGCCTCGCGGACCTTGAGCGTTACCGACCAGTTGCGGCCGAGATCCCGGTGGGTGCGATAGAAGAGGTAGAGCGCGAAGGCGAACAGGGCCGTGCCGATCCAGCCGAAGAGGGGCGAGAACGGATAGTCGCCGAATCCGCCGAAGCCGGTCGCAATATAGGCGACCGGCACGATGCCGAGCCCTGCCGCCGAGATCGACATCAGCACGATTTCCGTGAGATCCGCCTTGTCGCGCCTGACCGCCGTGCGCCGCGAGCGGCGCTCGTGCGGATAGCGGATCACGTACCAGCCGATCGCGCCGATCGCCCAGACGATCTCGGCGACATGCGGCGTCATCGCGCCGCCCTCGCCGCCGTCGTCGTATCCGCTTCCCGGCAACGGGCGGGCAGGTAGCTGCCGTCCTCGGCGAAATTCTCCGTCGACAGCCGCATGTCGGCGATGCGGGCGGCCTGCGTCATCGGTCCGCAGCAGGACATGAAGAAGTCGTAGTGGTAGCGCGCCCCGTTGCCCATCACGAACTGCCGGTGCAGGCGCAGGAAGTTCCCCTTGAACAGCTGATAGGAGTCCTCGCCGAGCATGGCGCGAACCCTGACGGTGCGGATCACCGGGCTGCGCGGGGCCTTCAGCCGCAGCACCTTTCCCGGATCCGTCCGGTAGAAGTTCAGGGGGTCGACCAGCGCGGTGTAGTCGATCCAGGCGACATCGGTCGTGTTCAGCACGCGCCCGATCGCATCGCGCAGGCCCTTCGCTCCCGGATGCAGGGCGATCTTGAGCAGCGAGGATCCGACCGTCATCAGCGTGACCGGCGGGGCCCTGCCGACGATGCCGGGGCTGCTCTCGATCGCCGCGGACAGCGTCTCGACCGCCAGAACCGCGCCGAGGCTGTGGCCGACGAGAAGGATCTCGTCGGCGTCCGTCTCGCGCATCGTCGCTGCGAGCGCCTTGGAGAACGTGTCGAGGCGCTCGATGTAGCTTCGCCGGCGGCCCCGGGCGATGGCGCTGGCGAAGCGCCAGTCGTTCAGCATGTAACGGTAGCGCAGCCTGTCGCCGGGCCATCGCGCGAGCCCCCAGAACAGGGCGAGGCCGAGCGGGACGCCCAGATACCACGGCACCGGAACGCCGAGGCCGGCGATGCCGCGGACGATCAGCGCAGCGACGGCGGCGAACAGGAGCGTCAGCGCGAAGGGATAGATGGCGAACAGCCAGTACCGCCAGGCGACGACGATGTAGCGCAGTGCCGTTCCGGTCAGGATGAAGTCGAGAAGCGCGCCGATGCCCGAGGGGATGGCCCGCCAATCCGGCCGCGCGAAATCCTCCTCGATGAGATCGTTCCAGGAGTAGTAGTGGAACTCCGTCTCGACGCGCCAGTTCGGGCCCTCGGTGACGACCGGCCAAAGCTGGACGGCGGGGCTCCCTTCGGCGACGGGCTCGTCGACCGCCGCCTTCACGTTCCACGTCTGCTCGAACCGGCCGATCTCTCTCCTGAACCGGCCGAACTGCTGGCTCGCGGACGCGTCCTCGTATCCTCCCAGGAATACGACGCAACGTTTGGCGACAGTGTCGGGGGTCGCTGTCATGTGTCCCGAAAACCGGTTCGGACTGTCGAAGTCAACCGATAAATGCCGAAATGACGCCGTGCAATCTTTCGGTTCGGGCGAAAGAGTCGACGTCAGGCGGCGGCATTCGTCATCGGCTTTCGTAGTCTTGGCGGCAATCGAAGCCCCCTTCTCGCAGGATCCGCGCGGAAACACCGCTTCGACCGGGAGACCGCACGTGGAATCCTGAGCCGGGATAATTCGACGCGGTGCTTCGTATCTCGAAAGATCGGCCGGCGGCAACCGTTCAGGCCGCCGTTGTGGCGCTTGTCCCCGCAATGAACGTCGCCGCGCCGTTTCGCACCGGGTCCGCTTGCCCTCGGCAGGCGTGGACGCACGCGCCGGCGGGACGACGGGCTCTTGCGCCCGGCGAGGAACCGGACTTCGGGACGGTGGCAAGAACGGCGGATGGAGAGGGCTTGAAGAAAAAGCGGCCCGCCCCGCCTTGGGGCGGGACGGGAACGCGAGGTCGTGCCTGTCGTTCTATTTTTCCAGACGAAGCTTCGACAGATCGTAGGCGATTTCCTCGAAGACCTTCTGGAGCTGGCTCGGCGAGGGGTTGTCGAAATAGAGGCTCGGGGCCGTCGCGCAGTTGCGGAACAGGGTCCGGAGGCTCGAGGAATTCAGGTCGAACAGGATCGTGTAGACCCGGATGCCCTTCGCTTTGACCTGGGCGCAGAGGGTCTCCACCTTGTCGTTGACCCGCCCGACCGCCGTGTTGATGTTCGTCGTGCCGAGCCGTCGGTGTGCCATGTAGTTGTAGGGGTTGTAGTCCGAGTAGTTCAGCGTGTTGTTCTGGCTGACCACGACGTTCTCGCCGTCCGACAGGAGCACGAGCGCCTTCATCGTGTGCGGATCGTTGTAGGCGGCGCCCTCGGTGAACGGCTCGGTGGGCGACAGAACCCGCCAGCCCCAGACGAGACCCTGGGCGATGTCCGTGCCGCCGCCGTTCCACGGCGTCATCTGCGCGATGTCGCCGAGCATGGCCTGCTTGTTGTTGGTGAGCGGCCGCAGCGGCTGCGCGCAGCCCTTGTTGGGACCCGACGTGTTCGGCGCCGATTCGTCGATGTTGCCGCTGTTCGAGTATTTGCCGGTGTAGGCCTGCTTCGTCGCGTCGTCTCCGCCGATGCCGTCGGTCAGATAGTTGTTGGCGTAGCCGTAGGTGTCCGGCTCGTCGGGCCAGAACCACGGAACCCACAGGGTGTCGGGATCGCCCGAGCTCGGCGGCGTGTCGTCGGTGTCGTACGGCTCGGGACGCGCTTCCACGCAGCCCTTCCAGTCGGCGTTGGGCAGCGCCGCGTAGAGTTCGAAATGGTTGGCCGGGACGGGGGTGCTTCCGCCGCCGGTCGAGCCGCCGCTGCCGGAGCCGCCGCCGGTGCCGGAACCGCCGCTGCCCGAGCCGCCGCCGCCCCAGC
>JAEWYT010000063.1 GCA_023458595.1 Pseudomonadota bacterium | reverse complement strand
CATGCCGCCGGCATCGGCCAGCATGTGGGTGAGTTCGACGTCGGAATATTTCGCCTTGTGGGTCTGGGCGACCACTTCCTTCCACAGAACGCCGGACTTCATGACGTTGCGCTTCTCCATCGAGCACACCTTGTTGGAGCGGGTGCGCGCGAGTTCGAAGGCGACGCCGGCGATGCGCTCGATCTCGAACGTGTCGTAGATCTGCGTGTCGATGCCGCGCTTCTGGCCGTTGCCGAGATCGATGATCTCCTTCGGCTCGCCGAAATAGACGCCGCCGGTCAGCTCGCGCAGGATCAGGATGTCGAGACCCTCGACCACCTCACGCTTCAGGCTCGAGGCGTCGGCGAGCGCGGGATAGCAGATCGCCGGGCGAAGGTTGGCGAAGAGGTCCATGTCCTTCCTGAGGCGCAGGAGGCCGGCTTCAGGGCGAACCTCGTAGGGCACGGCGTCCCATTTCGGACCGCCGACCGCGCCGAAGATCACGGCGTCGGCCTTCTGCGCCTTTTCCATGGCTTCGTCGGTGATGGCGACGCCGTGCTTGTCGTAGGCGCTGCCGCCGACGAGATCGGTCTCGGTCTCGAAGGTCGAGCCGGAATTCTTGTCGAGCCATTTCAGCACACGGCCGACCTCGGCCATCACCTCGGGGCCGATGCCGTCGCCGGGCAGGAGGAGCAGTTCGTAGGAAGCCATCTCGTCGCTCGCGGTTGCTTGTTGTGTCGGTGCGGCTGTCAATGCGGCCTGTGGGCAGTGGTTGTAGCCCGGATGGCGCGTCAGCGAAATCCGGGAGCGGCGGTGCGGCGTCGGGGGCGTTCCCGCATTGCGCTTCGCTCCATGCGGGCTACGGGGAGTCGCGGCGCAGCCTGTCCAGCCAGGCTTGCGCCTGGGCCTTGACGTTGGCGGGTGCGGTGCCGCCGTAGCTCGTGCGGCTCTTCACCGAGTTCTCGACGCCGAGCACGTCGAAGATCTCGGCGGTGATCTTCGGCTCGACGCCCTGCATTTCCTCGAGCGACAGGGCGTCGAGGTCGCAGCCCTTGTCGGAGGCGAGCCCGACAATGCGGCCGGTGACGTGATGGGCCTCGCGGAAGGGCATGTTGAGCGTGCGCACAAGCCAGTCGGCGAGATCCGTCGCGGTCGAGTAGCCGGCGCCGGCCGCCGCGCGCATCTTGTCGCGGTCCGGCTCCATGTCGGAAACCATGCCGGTCATGGCCGCGACCATCAGCTCGGCGGCATCGAGGGCGTCGAAGAAGGGCTCCTTGTCCTCCTGCATATCCTTCGAATAGGCGAGGGGAAGGCCCTTCATCACGGTCATGAGGCCGATCATTGCGCCGAACACGCGGCCAGTCTTGGCGCGCACCAGCTCGGCGGCGTCAGGATTGCGCTTCTGCGGCATGATCGAGGAGCCCGTCGTCCAGGCGTCCGACAGGTGGACGAAGCCGAACTGGGCCGACGACCAGATCACGATCTCCTCGGCGAAGCGGGAGAGGTGGACGGCCATGATCGACATGGCGGCAAGCGTTTCCAGCACGAAGTCGCGGTCGGCGACCGCGTCGAGCGAATTGGCCATCGGCCGGTCGAAGCCGAGCGCTTTCGCGGTGTTGTCGCGGTCGATCGGGAACGAGGTTCCGGCGAGCGCGGCGGCGCCGAGCGGGCTTTCGTTGAGGCGCCTGCGCGCATCGGCGACGCGACCGCGATCGCGGGCGAACATCTCGACATAGGCGAGCAGGTGGTGCCCGAAGGTCACCGGCTGGGCCGCCTGCAGGTGGGTGAATCCCGGCATCACCGCGTCATTGTGCTGCAGCGCCTTCTCGGCGAGCGCCCGTTGCAGGGCTTCCAGCGCCAGATCCAGCCGGTCGAGGGCATCGCGGACATAGAGGCGGAAATCCGTCGCGACCTGGTCGTTTCGCGAGCGCGCGGTGTGGAGGCGGCCTGCGGCGGCGCCGATCGCCTCGGCCAGCCGCGCCTCGACATTCATATGGATGTCCTCGAGCGCCGTCGAAAAAGTGAACGATCCGGACTCGATCTCTGCGGCGATCCTATCTAGACCGTTCGCGATCGCCGCGGCGTCCTCGGGCGCGAGGATGCCGGCGTCGGCCAGCATCGCCGCATGCGCCCTGGAGCCGGCGATGTCCTGGGCCCACAGGCGGCGATCGAAATCGATGGAGGCGTTTATCGCCTCCATGACCGCATCGGGACCAGCGGCGAAGCGGCCGCCCCACATCTTGTTGCTCATGGCTTCTCTCCCCGGGGCCCGACCCCGGTGCCGGCTAAGGACAAAGTGAACACGATGGACCAGACGAAATCTTCCGGCCGCGGGCGCATCGTCCTGATCGGCGCTGTGATTGCCGCCGTCGCGATCGGTGCCGCCGGGATATACGGGATCGTCGGGCAGGAAGGCAACGGCGAGGCCGGGATTTGCGCGAGTTCGAGCGATCTCGCCAGGGCGGTCGACAAGCTCGCGACCGGCGAGGTCGCCGCGCTGATCGTCGGTGAAACGCCGAAACCCGCGCCGGATCTGACCTTCGTCGACGGTGCCGGCGCGGACCGGAAACTGTCGGACTGGAAGGGACGGGCGGTGCTGCTCAACCTCTGGGCGACCTGGTGCGCGCCCTGCCGCCACGAGATGCCGGCGCTCGACAACCTGCAGAAGGCGCTTGGCGGACCGGGGTTCGAGGTGGTCGCCATCAACATCGACACCGGCGACGACACCAAGCCGAAGAAGTTCCTGGAGGAGGTGAATGTCAGCGGGCTCGCCTACTATGCCGACCACACCACCGGCGTCTTCCGGGAGTTGAAGAAGGCCGGAAAGGCGTTCGGACTGCCGACGACGCTGCTGATCGACGGCAACGGCTGCGAGATCGCCCATATGGCCGGGCCGGCGCAGTGGGATTCGGAGGAGGCGAAGGCGGTCGTCGGGGCGCTGATGGGCGATATGCCGCAGTAGGCGGCCGATTCAGGCGAACAGTTCCGTGATGCTGTTGAAGCTTTCGGCGGCCTTCTGGAGCTCCGCGTTCTTGGCATTCACCTGTTCCTGGACGCGGTCGACCGCCGTCTGGAAGGAAAGCGAGACGTACTCGTCGCCGGCCGAGCTGTAGATGGAGAAGAGCGACGTGGCATAGGCATTGGCCGTCTCGGCGCCCTGCTTGACCGCCTGCTTGTTCATCTGCGAGCCGTAGTTGAACTTCTTCGTGGGGTTCGACAGGCTCGAGAGATAGAATTTTCCGCCGATGGCCATCGGATCGCCTCCTCTCGCGGGCGAGGCTGCCAGAACCGGGTTAACGAATTGGGTATGCGTGGGACCTTCAGACCGTCAGGTCGAGGTTTTCGCCGATGCCTGCGGCTGCTTCCCTGGCGACCTGCGCGAGGTCGTCGGCGCTCTGCTCGAGCATGGCGACCAGCGTTTGGCCCGCTTCCGCGTTCATCTTGAGCATTTTCATCGCCGCGGCGGTCTGCACCTTCGCGGCACTGGCGCCCGCGTAGACGGCGGCGATGGCGGTCGGTTCCATGGTTTCCTCAGGATCTGATCCCGTGTCGGCGGCCGCCATGGTGGCGGCCGGCACCTAAGTTTTCCTTAAGTGCGCTTCAGGGACCTGTCGCGGATCAGACCGTGATGTCGAGTTCCGTGCCGGTGCCCCTGGCGACCTCTGCGGCGATACGCTCCAGCTCATCCGCGCTTTCGTGGAAGGCCTCGAGCACGCGCCGGGCGGCCTTCGGGTTGATGTCCTGCATCTTGGCCGCGAACGCCAGGGCGACGTCCGCCTTGTGGCGGGCGAGCATGATGGAAACTGCGAGAGTCGGGTCCATCGCGTTTTGCGCCTTCGGTCGATCCCGCGGGAAATTGTGTCGGCTGCGGCTTAACGGCAGCTTTAAAGAAACGGTTAACGTCGCTCGGCAGAGACCGCTACGGATGGAAGCTCGCCGCCGCGGATTGCGGAAAAACACAGGAATTCGGGCAAGAAACGATCATGCGCGCCGGCCGGGCAGGGCCGCGCGTCCTAAACTCCCGATAGGCGTTCGCAGTACAGTTCAGACCGTGATGTCGAGGGAGCCACCGCTGCTCCTGGCCAGTTCGTCCACTTCGCGTTCCACCGCTGCGACGGTGTCGTTGACCGCTTTGACCAGGTCTTGCGCGTCCTTCGGATCCGGGTTCTGCATCTTGGCTGCGAACGCCATAGCCAACTCGGCCCGGTGCCGGGCGAGCAGCATCGATACGGCGATCGTAGATACCATCGTGTAGCGAGCCTCTAGACCAAGTAACGGCCAGAGTGTCTCGCTGCCGGATTAACGGGACATTTAAAGAAACGGTTAACAGTCGGACGATTCGATCAGGCGATTCCGGCTAAAATCCCCCATTTCCCGGGCGGCCCGTCGGCACCGATTCCGTGCGCGCGGGCGCTCCGATTTCCAAGTCGGGGTACCGGACGAACGCGTCTCCGCGCGCACCCCGGCTTCCCGGACAGCACCGTAGCCTCCATGGCCTAAAATATGATTGAGATCACAACCGGCGGACCGGCACGGGTCCTGCGGCATGCGGCCGCACGCGTCCCGAGGCGGCGATGGCCGGCAGGGTCGTCAGCGGGTCGGGATCGGCTTCTCGCCGCGGTAGTCGTAGAAGCCGCGCTGCGTCTTGCGGCCGAGCCAGCCGGCCTCGACGTACTTCACCAGAAGCGGGCAGGGCCGGTATTTCGAGTCGGCGAGGCCCTCGTAGAGGACCTGCATGATCGACAGGCAGGTGTCGAGGCCGATGAAATCGGCGAGTTCCAGCGGCCCCATCGGGTGACGTGCGCCGAGCCGCATCGCGGTGTCGATCGCCTCGACCGAGCCGACCCCCTCGTAGAGGACGTAGATCGCCTCGTTGATCATCGGCAGGAGAATGCGATTGACCATGAAGGCCGGGAAGTCCTCCGACACCGCGATGGTCTTGCCGAGCTTCTCGACAAACACGCGGGCGGCCTCGAAGGTCGCGTCCTCGGTCGCGATGCCGCGCACGAGCTCGACCAGCTCCATCACCGGCACCGGGTTCATGAAGTGGATGCCGATGAAGCGCTCCGGCCGGTCCGTCGAGGCGGCGAGCCGGGTGATCGAGATCGAGGAGGTGTTGGTGGAGAGCAGCGCCTCGGGCTTCAGGAGCGGGCAGAGCTGCTTGTAGATGTCGCGCTTGACGTTCTCGTTCTCGACGGCGGACTCGATGACGATGTCCACCTGGCCGAGATCCGCGAGGCCGGCGCTCGGGGAGATGCGGCCGAGTGCTGCCTGTCGCTCCTCCTCGGAAATGCGGCCGGAGCCGACCTGGCGCGCCATGTTGCCGTTGATGGTCGCGAGCCCGGATTCGATCCGCTCGACATTGATGTCGTAGAGCTTCACGTCGAAACCGCCGAGGGCGCAGACATGCGCGATGCCGTTGCCCATCTGGCCGGCGCCGATTACGCCGACCGAGCGGATCGTTATGCCTGCCGTACCGTCTGTCACGCTCGCGTCACTCCGTCAAACTGCCGTGCACGAGCTATCACGTTCGGCGGGCAACGTGAAGTACTATCATGCTGCATTGCACCCGTGGCCGGAAAGCCCGGCCGGCCAAGGGGCCGGCCAGGGCCCGATCGCTACTTGCCGATCTTCGCCAGCTCCTGCTCGAGTTCCGGCAGGACCTGGAACAGATCGCCGACGAGGCCGTAGTCGGCGACCTGGAATATCGGCGCCTCCTCGTCCTTGTTGATGGCGACGATGACCTTGGAGTCCTTCATTCCGGCGAGATGCTGGATGGCGCCGGAGATGCCGACCGCCACGTAGAGCTCCGGCGCGACGACCTTGCCGGTCTGGCCGACCTGGTAGTCGTTCGACATGTAGCCGGCGTCGACGGCGGCGCGGCTCGCGCCGATCGCGGCGCCGAGCTTGTCGGCGACGGGCATCAGCACCTTCTCGAAGTTCTCGTGCGATCCCATGCCGCGGCCGCCGGAGACGACGATCTTGGCGGAGGTCAGCTCGGGACGGTCGGACTTGGTCAGCTCCTCGCCGATGAACTCGGAGATCGCCGGCAGATCCGGGACGCTCGCGGCCCCGACGGAAGCCGAGCCGGTCATCTCGACGGCCGGGAACGCGGTGGCGCGGACGGTGACGACCTTCTTCTGGTCGGTCGACTTCACCACCTGGATGGCGTTGCCGGCGTAGATCGGCCGCTCGAAGGTGTCGGGACCCTCGACGGCGGTGATCTCGGAGACCTGCATCACGTCGAGAAGGGCGGCGACCCGCGGCATGTAGTTCTTGGCGCCGGCGGTCGCCGCGGCGACGATGCCGTCGTAGCCGGCCGCGAGCGATACCACCAGGGCGGCCATCGGCTCGGCGAGGCGATGCTGCAGTGCCGGGGCCTCGGCGAGCAGCACCTTGCGGGTGCCGGCGAGCTTGGCAGCCTGGTCGGCGACGGCGGCGCAGCCCTGGCCGGCCACCAGGACGTCGACGTCGGGGCCCATCGCCTGCGCCGCGCTCATGGCCTTGGCGGTAAGGTCCTTCAGATCCGAATTGTCGTGTTCGGCGATAAGAAGAATAGCCATCAGATAACCCCCGCCTCGTTCTTCAGCTTGTCCACGAGTTCCGCGACCGACCCAACCTTGACGCCGGCCTTGCGCCCCGGCGGCTCGGTGGTCTTGAGAACCTGGAGCCGCGGGGCGACGTCGACGCCGTAGTCGCCGGGCGTCTTCTCGTCGATCGGCTTCTTCTTGGCCTTCATGATGTTGGGCAGCGAAGCGTAGCGCGGCTCGTTGAGGCGCAGGTCCGTGGTGACGATCGCCGGGGCGTTCAGCTTCACCGTCTGCAGGCCGCCGTCGACCTCGCGCACGACGGTCATCGAGCCGTCGCCGATCTCGATCTTGGAGGCGAAGGTGCCCTGCGGCCAGCCGAGGAGGGCGGCGAGCATCTGGCCGGTCTGGTTGGCGTCGTCGTCGATCGCCTGCTTGCCGAGGATGACGAGGCCGGGCTGCTCGGCCTCGACGATGCCCTTCAGGATCTTGGCGACCGCGAGCGGCTCGACGGGCGTGTCCGACTTCACCAGGATGCCGCGGTCGGCGCCCATGGCAAGGGCTGTACGGATCGTCTCGGCGGCCTGGGCCGGGCCGATCGACACGGCCACGATCTCGCTGGCCTTGCCTTTTTCCTTGAGCCGGATCGCTTCCTCGACGGCGATTTCGTCGAAGGGATTCATCGACATCTTCACGTTGGCCAACTCGACGCCCGAGCCGTCCGCCTTCACGCGGATCTTGACGTTGTAGTCGACCACCCGCTTGACGGGCACCAGAACCTTCATTGAGCGCAACTCCCTCGGTGGGGATGTGGAAAGACGACCGGCCGCGGACCGGGCTTGTGCCGGCTCCCTGCCGATAGGGCCAATACGGACCTGAAAATCCGTGCGCCGGCCTGCCGGGCGGAGCCCGGCCGGCCAAAGCGCGGCGGACGGTAATTGCGCAGATATACCGAGTCAACGCCGGGGATGCGTCTTCGGCGCGACCTCTAGTGTCGCGCCGGCGGCGCGGATGCGACGAGACCGCGATCGAACAGCGGAACACCGCGCCGTCGCATGAAAACCACGAGCACGGCGCCCGCCGCCAGGCCGCCGATATGCGCCCACCACGCCACGGGATCGCCCTCGCCGGCTGTCACGGCGCTGAATACCTGCAGGGCGACCCAGAATCCGAGCACCCATGCGGCCGGAAGACGCAGCGGTATGCGCCACAGCGCGAGCACCCACACCTTCACTTTGGGGTGCAGCATCAGATAGGCGGCGATGACGCCCGACACCGACCCGCTGGCGCCGACGAGGGGGGCGACGGACCGCGGCTGGGCGAAATCGTGCATCAGCGCGGCCGCGACGCCGCACAGGAGGTAGAAGACGAGGAAACGCAAATGACCCATGGCGTCCTCGACGTTGTCGCCGAACACCCACAGGAACAGCATGTTGGACAGGAGGTGCAGGAAGCCCCCGTGGACGAACTGATAGGTGATCAGCGTCAGTCCCTCCGGGATCACGTCGTATTCGGCGGGAAGCGCATTGAAGTCGTTGAACACCGCCGGGACGAGGCCGAAGGAATAGGCTGCGGCTTCCAGCGCGTCGGCGAAGACACCGCTGACGAAGAAAAGATAGACGAGGACGTTGACGGCGATCAGCGAGACCGTGACGTACTGGAACGGCAGGTGACGCAGCGGATTGTCGTCGCTGATCGGCACGAACATGTCCTCGCCCCCGTCGTCCGCTTCCGCCGCCCGTCCCTCAGCGGTTCTGCCCCGCCACCCACAGCACCTCTTCGCTGCCCTTGCCGTTGGCCCAGCGGCTCGCGACGAACAGGAAGTCCGACAGTCGGTTGATGTATTTCAGCGCCGCCTCGCCGACCTTCTCGCCCGAGGTCATGGAAAGCTCGACGATCAGCCGCTCGGCGCGGCGCGAGACGGTGCGGGCGACGTGCAGGTGGGCCGCCGCGGGCGTGCCGCCGGGCAGCACGAAGGAGCGCAGCGGCTTCAGACCCGCGTTGAGGCTGTCGATCTCCTTCTCGATCCGGGCCACCTGGGCTTCGACGATGCGCAGCGGCTCCCATTCGAGCTTCTCGCCCGTGTCGGGGGTGCACAGATCGGCACCGAGATCGAACAGGTCGTTCTGGATCCGGCCCAGCATGGCGTCGAGTTCGGCGAGTTCCGGGTCGGCGCCGGTGTGGAGACGCACGATGCCGATGGTCGCGTTGGTCTCGTCGACCGTGCCGTAGGCGCTGACGCGCAGGTCGTGCTTCGCCCGTCGCTCTCCCGTCGACAGGGCCGTCGTGCCCGCGTCTCCGGTCTTCGTGTAGATCTTGTTCAGGATGACCATGATCCGCTCCTCAGCCGCGGCCCATCAGCCAGACGGTGACCATGATGATGCAAATCGCCAGAAACTGCAGGCCGACGCGCCAACGCATCAGCTTCTGCGACAGGTCGGGGCTGCCGCCGCGCATCATGTTCCACAGGCCGAAAAGCAGCACGACCGCGACTGCCACGATGGCGGCGGGCACGACGTAGGTTGAGAAAACGTCCGACATCTCGAGTTCTTTCCCGCCGGCCGTTGCGCCGGCGTCGTCAGTTCATAGCAAAGATCGCCGCTTCGGGCACCGAGGAATGGCGCCGGTCGCGGGCTCCTCACCTTTCCGCGTCCGACATGCGGGCGAGGAACGCGTGCAGCGCTCGCGTCGGCAATGCGCGGCGCAGGAACCAGGCGGCCCTGGCTTGCACGGTCACCCGGTAGCGCGGCCGGGGATTCCGGCTTTCGAGCGCGTGCACGAGCTTCACGTAGACGCTTTCCGGCCCGAGCTTGAAACGCGACGTCGATCCGCCCCGTTCCATGCGAGCGATGCGGGTCCTGTAGGCCTCGCGGTGGGGCGAGCCGTCGATGTCGATCGTGCGGAGGAAGACTGCGAGCGCGTTCTGTTCGAAGCGGCTCTCGATCGGGCCGGGCTCGATCAGGCTGACATGGATGCCCGTGCCGCGCAGTTCCAGCGCCATGGCCTCGCTCAGGCCCTCGAGCGCGAATTTCGAGGCTATGTAGGCGCCGCGATACTTCATCGGGACGTAGCCGAGCACCGAGGAGCACTGGATGATGCGGCCGTGGCCCTGCGCCCGCATCACCGGGACGAGACGGCGGGTCAGCGTGTGCCAGCCGAAGAAATTCGCCTCGAACTCGGCGCGCAGCGCCTCGGTCGGCAGGTCCTCGACGGTGCCGGCCTGGGCGTAGGCGCCGTTGTTGAAGAGGGCGTCGAGCGTGCCCCCGGTGGCAGCGAGGACCGTGTCGACGGCCGCATGGATCGAGGTCTCGTCCGCGTAGTCGAGCCTGACGGCCCCGAAGCCGGCTCTTGTCAGCCTCTCGACGTCGGCTTGCTTGCGGGCGGCGGGGAAGACGCGCCAGCCGGCCTCGCGCAGCCGCTCCGCGCAATGGGCGCCGATGCCGCTCGAGCAGCCGGTGATCAGGATGGAACGGGATGTCACGGGGAGCGCCTCAGAGTTCGAGAGCGGACAGGCGCTCGGCGAGGAAATCGTAGACGAAGCGGATGCGGCGGGAATGGCGCAGATCACGGTGGGCGGTGAGCCAGATCGGCAGTTCCAGCGTCTCGTGCCTGAGGTCCGGCAGAATGTGCACGAGACCGTCGCGACGACCGAGATAGACCGGGCCGAAGCCGATGCCGAAACCGGCCTTGGCCATCTCCCAGCCGGCGGACTGCGAGTCGCAGCGATAGGTGAAGAAGTCGCGGTCGACCTCGACGCCGATGCGGCGGAAGCCGCGCACGATGACGTCGATCCGGTCGAAGCCGATCAGCGAATGGCCGGAGAGGTCCGAAATCGTCGTCGGCAGCCCGCGCCGGGCGACGTAGTCGGGATGGGCGAACATGCCGATGCCGACGTCGTTGACGTGGCGCGTGATGACGTCGTTCTGCTCGGGCCGGAACATGCGCAGCGCGATGTCGGCCTCGCGCAGGAGCAGGTTTTCCGGCGTCATGCTGGCGACGACGTCGATCTTGATGCGCGGTTCCTCCCTGTGCAGGTCGGCCAGGATGTCGGGCAGCAGGTAGACCGCCACCATCTCGCTGGCGGCCAGACGCACGGAGCCCTCGATCGCCTCGGCCTTGCCCTCGGCGAGACGGCGCAGGCCCTCCGCCCGCTCGCGCATCGCCTGAGCGTTCTCGACGAGCGACAGCCCGACCTCGGTGATGCGCAGACCGGACGAGGTGCGGTCGAACAGCCGCACGCCGAGGGCGCCCTCGAGATCGGCGATGTGGCGGCCGACCGTCGGCTGGCTGATGCCGAGCGTGCGGGCCGCGCCCGAGAGGCTTCCGGCCTCCGCGGTCGCCAGGAAGGACGGGATCAGGCTCCAGTCCAGATCGCGCACCGGCATGCAACTCCTTCGTATCGGGGCATTTTTCCGCAACCATTCATTTTTGTATAGCGGGATGTCAACTCTGGCCGATGTTCATACCGGTTCGGGGGCACCATCTGTGGCTCCTGGCGGGCAAAAGGACGGCAAGAGGAGCGGGAAATGACGACGCAAAGCCTTACGGGTCGGCCGACGGCCCTGATATTGGGCGCGCGCGGCCGGTTGGGCAGGGTGCTCACGCAGGAATTCGCGCACCGCGGCTGGAAAGTGCGGGCATTGCAGCGCTCTGCAAACGTGACGAGCTTCCCCGGCGATATCGAAATCGTGTCGGGCGACGCGCGCTCGCGGCACGACCTGATCGCGGCGGCGGACGGAGCGGATGTCATCGTCAACGCGACCAACCCGCCCTTTCCCGAATGGGACCCGGACGTCTTCGAGATCGCGGAGGCGGTGATCGCGGCCGCGCGGACCAGCGGGGCGGTGCATCTGTTCCCCGGCAACATCTACAACTACGGCTGGCCGCTGCCCGACACGATCGGCGAGACGACGCCGCAGCGCCCCTCGACGCGCAAGGGCGTGATCCGGGTGGAGGCGGAGCGACGGCTGCGCGAGGCCGCGGACCTTCACGGCGTGCGCACCATCGTGCTGCGGGCGGGCGACTACTACGGCGGCGACGGGCGCGGAAGCTGGTTCGACCAGGTGATCGCGGAAGGGGCGGATCGCGGCAAGATGACCTATCCGGGGCCGCTCAACCTGCCGCACGCCTGGGCCTATCTGCCTGACCTCGCGGCGGCCTTCGAGGCGCTGGCGCGACAGCGCCACGAATTCGGCGGCTTCGAGACCTTCCACTTCGCCGGGCATACGGTGACCGGTGCCGAACTGGCCGCGGCGATGGAATCGGCGCTCGGCAGGCGGCTCTCGGTCGGCGGGATGCCGTGGCGGATCATCCGGCTCGCGTCCCCGTTCGTGCGCACGTGGAGGGAGCTTTCCGAGCTCGCCTATCTCTGGCACGTGCCGCACCGGCTCGACGGGGCGAAGCTCGAGATGGCCCTCGGCGACATACCCTCGACGTCCTTCGAACGGGCGGTCAGGGACAGCCTCGAGGCGCTCGGCATGGACACGCGCCCGACGCAGCCCGCCGCGACGCGGCTTGCGACGGTGTGATCCTGCCGCGTGATCCTCAGGCCGGCGGCCCCGCCGCGCGGCCGAAGGAGGACGCGCCGACATAGTCGCGCGCCTTCTCGCCGAGATCGCGGAACTGGCCGGAGACCTCGGCCAGATGCGCGCGCCAGTCCTCGCGCGGGGTCTGGCCGTCGATGGCGCGGAAATAGACCTGCATCAGCGAGGCGATGGCGAAGGGCTCGAGTATCGCCGCCTTCAGGCAGAGCGCGAAGACGATGGCGAAGACGAAGCCGAAGTTCGAGACCGTGCCGGGCAGGAAGTAGACGATCGCCGCGGCAGGCGCGAGGAAGAGCAGGAACAGGACGAAGGCGAGGCCCCAGACGATCAGGGCGAGCCACACCGCGTTCTTGAGGATCCAGGCGGCGTTCTGGGCATACAGCACCAGCGCGTCCTGAGCGGTGGCGTACGGGTTCCGCGAGTTGAGGCGGATGTTGTAGGCGAGGATCACCTCGTCGACGAAGCCGACCGCCACCCGGACGACCGCACGCGCGAACTTCGCCAGTGCGTCGAGACCGGGGATCGGCAGGATGTTGGCGACGAAATCGACGATGCCCGTCACCACGCGGACGACGCCCTTCACCAACTGGTCGATGACGAACAGGACGTTGGCCTCGGCGAAGCGCTCCCTGACCACGGACTGGGCGTGGCCGATCTGCGTCATGCCCTCGGGAAGCGGCCGGCCGTCGAGCACCTCGACCAGAACGGCGATGTGCGCGGCCTTCAGCATGTAGAGGAGCCATTCGCGGATCAGGTAGAGGAAGGCCGATACCGCCCCGAAGCCGACGAGGCCGCCGACGAAGGTGGCGCCGCCCTGAAAGCCGTCGTCGCCGAAGGCGCCGATGCCCCAGCCGACCGTCGCGCCGACGCCCGTGAAGAACAGATAGCCGAGCGCAATCGCCGAATAGACGACCATGCGCGCGACGATGAAGGGCCACGTGCGCAGGAGCGCCGCGATCGTCGTTCCGACAGAAAAATCCCAGAGCATCCGAACCTCGCCCCATGTCCGGGTGAATCGGGGGAGCGGGTAGATGACACCGGCTGCGGCCGGAATGCAATGGCGCCCGTCGTCTTTGGGGCGGCACGGTGTGGACACCGGCGGAAGGACGGTCCGCGGGCCACGCCATCCAGGCCGCGGGGGTTGCGGTTCCGAAGCGCGCATGAACCACGTCGCTTAAATTATAGCTTTCCGTGAAGAGCATTCTTCGCGCCTGGCATGCGACTGTCGACGGCACCGGAAAAATCCCGTCAGTCCGCCGCCGATCCGGACGGCGCAATCGCCCAACCAGGAGTACGAAATGCTACGTCGCCTGACAGCCATTCTGTTGGCCGGATCGCTCGCCTTCGCGCCCGCCGCCAACGCCTGCACCGGCATCCAGCTCACGGCCGAGGACGGAACCGTCGTCGCCGCGCGGACGCTGGAATTCGGGATGGACCTCGCCCCGAAGGTGACCGTCGTGCCGGCGGGCACCGAGGTTACCGGCGAGTTGCCGGACGGTGCGGACGGAGTGACCTTCAAGACCAAGTACGGCATCGTCGGCATGTCGGCGCTCGACCAGCTCGTCATAGTGGACGGGATCAACGAGGGCGGCCTCTATGTCGGCCTCTTTTATTTCCCCGGCTACGCCAGCTATCCGGACCTCGTTCCCGAAAACCGGGGCAGGGCGCTCGCGCCGCAGCAGTACGGGCTCTGGCTGCTCGCCAACTTCTCCTCCATCGACGAGGTGAAGGCCCACTACGCCGACGTGGTGCTGGCGCCGACGGTCGTCGAGGAACTCGGCGGCCCGGCGCCGGTGCACTACGTCGTTCACGACAGGACCGGCAAATCTGTCGTCATCGAGCCGGTCGGCGGCAGCCTCAAGATCCACGACAATCCGCTCGGCGTCGTCACCAACGCCCCGACCTTCGACTGGCACATGACCAATCTGTCGAACTACGTGAACCTGACGGTCACCAACGCGCCGCCGGCCACGCTCAGCGAACTCAAGGTGTCGTCGTTCGGGCAGGGCTCGGGCATGCACGGCCTGCCGGGCGACTTCACGCCTCCGTCGCGTTTCGTGCGCGCCGTCGCCTTCTCGCAGTCGGCGATGCCCGTCGATACCGGCCGCGACGCGGTGCTTCAGGCCTTCCACATCCTGAACAACTTCGACATCCCCAAGGGCGCCGTGCGCGGCGAGGACGACGGCAAGCCTGCCCCGGACTACACGCAGTGGACGGCGGCGTCCGACCTGCAGGCGCTCGTCTGGACGGTGAAGACCTACGACGACCAGACCCTGCGGAGCGTCGATCTCGAGTCCGCGCTGAAGGCGGCCGGCGACAAGATCATGTACATCGATCCGGACTGGCAGCAGCCGATCACCGACATCAGCACGCAGTTCAAGTGAGCGTTCCGCTTTCTCGCCGGACGATCTAGACTGGGTGGCCGCCCCCCCGCCCCAACGCCCCGGGGGCG
>JAEWYT010000062.1 GCA_023458595.1 Pseudomonadota bacterium | reverse complement strand
CTCACCCCGACCCTCTCCCGCACGCGGGAGAGGGAGGCATTTGCCGCCCGGCCGAGGCGCCCGGCCGCGCCGGGCCGAGCAAATCGCTCCATGCCGATGTCGGCCCGGGCGTCGCCGATCGCGGCTCCCTCTCCCGCGTGCGGGAGAGGGTCGGGGTGAGGGTTCGCGCCGCCGTCCCGGGCATCTCCGGCTGCGCCTGCGATCGGCCCGCGACCCTCTCCGTCGTCATCCCGGGAGCCGGGCAGCGGCTGTCCGGGACCGACACATGCGAGGGCGGGCGCCGGGGCGATCCCGGCTCTCCGCTTCGCGTCGGCCGGAATGACGAAGAAAGAACAGGAACCATAGCGAGCTGAGAAAGCGCCGATGGATTTCGCCCTTTCCTCTGAACAGGAGATGATCGTCGAGACGGTGCGCGGCTTCGTCGAGACGGAACTCTATCCGCTCGAGGCGGAGATCGAGCGCACGGGCGCGGTGCCGCGCGAGATGGGGCGGGCGATCCAGGACAAGGTCATGGCGCTCGGCTTCTACGCGCCGAACGTGCCGGCCGAGTTCGGCGGCGGCGGGCTCGACACCCTGACCTTCACGCTGCTCGAACGCGAGCTCGGCCGCACGTCGATGGCGCTCAGCGTGTTCTGGGGCAGGCCGTCGAACATCCTGTGCGCCTGCAACGAGGAGCAGCGCGAGCGCTACCTCTACCCTTCAGTGCGCGGCGAGAAGATCGACTGCCTCGCGATCACCGAGCCCGACGCCGGCTCCGACGTGCGCGGCATGAAGACCTTCGCGCGCAAGGACGGCGACGACTGGGTCATCAACGGCACCAAGCATTTCATCTCTCATGCCGACGTCGCCGATTTCGCCATCGTGTTCGTGGCGACGGGCGAGACGGAGACGCCGAAGGGCAGGCGGAAGGACCTGACCTGCTTCCTCGTCGACCGCGGCACGCCGGGCTTCGATATCCGCAGGGGCTACAGCTCGGTCTCGCATCGCGGCTATCACAACTGCATCCTCTCCTTCGACGAGTGCCGCGTCTCCTGCGCCCAGGTGCTCGGCCAGGAAGGGCGCGGCATGGACGTGATGAACGAGTGGCTTTTCGCCACCCGCCTCACCGTCGCCGCCTTCTGCGTCGGCCGGGCGCGGCGGGTGTTCGACATGGCCGTCGACTGGGCGGCGAACCGCACCCAGTTCGGCCAGCGCATCGGCGACTTCCAGGGCACCGGCTTCAAGCTCGCCGACATGGTGACGGAGATCGACGCCGCCGACTGGCTGACGCTTTCCGCCGCCTGGCGGCTCGACCGGGGCCTGCCGGCGGACCGGGAGATCGCCTCGGCCAAGCTCTACTCCACGGAGATGCTCGCGCGCGTCACCGACCAGACGCTGCAGATCTACGGCGGCATGGGGCTGATGGACGAGCTGCCGATCGAGCGCTTCTGGCGCGACGCGCGCGTCGAGCGCATCTGGGACGGCACCAGCGAGATCCAGCGCCACATCATCGCCCGGACCCTGCTGCGCGAGGCGGGGCGGTGATTGGACGGGCCCTTACCCCATCCCTCTCCCGCTCGCGGGAGAGGGAGGCGTTCGCTGAACGGTCGGGGTCAACCGATACGCCGATCGATCAGCACGGCCTTGGGTCGATATAGTTTGAGGCGGTTCCGCTTGCTCCTCCCTCTCCCGCGAGCGGGAGAGGGATGGGGTGAGGGCCCGTCACGGAGGAGAACAATGACCGAAGCCCTGAAAGTCACCCGCAACGGACCGATCCTAGAGGTGGTGCTCGACCGGCCGAAGGCGAACGCCATCGACGCGGCGACGAGCCGGAAGATGGGCGAGATCTTCTCCTCCTTCCGCGACGATCCGGCGCTGCTGGTCGCGATCTTCACCGGCGCCGGCGAGCGGTTCTTCTCGGCGGGCTGGGACCTGAAGTCCGCGGCAGACGGCGAGAGCGCGGACGCCGACTACGGCGCTGGCGGCTTCGGCGGCTTTCCGGGCCTGCCGAACCTCAACAAGCCGATCATCACGGCGATCAACGGGCTCGCCGTCGGCGGCGGCTTCGAGATCGCCATGGCCGGCGACATGATCGTCGCCGCCGACCACGCGCGGATGTGGCTGTCGGAGACGCGCCTCGGCCTCGTCGCCGACACGGCCTCGTTCCGGCTGCCGAGGCTGATCCCGCGGGCGTTGGCGATGGAGCTTCTGCTGACCGGCCGGGAGCTTTCGGCGGAAGAAGCCGGGCAGATAGGCCTCGTCAACCGCGTGGTGCCCGCCGCGCGGCTGATGGAGGAAGCCCGCGCCATGGCCGCCGAGATCGCCAGGAGCGCGCCGCTCGCCGTCGCCGCCACCAAGGAGATCGTCCGCATGACGGAGACCATGCGGATCGAGGACTGCTATCCGGCGATGGAAGCCGGGACGTTTCCGACCTACGAGAAGCTCCTGAACAGCGAGGACGTCAAGGAAGGCGCGAAGGCCTTCGTCGAGGGCCGCGACCCGGTCTGGAAGGGCCGCTGACCGCCGGGCTGCCGATCGTCGGGCCGCTGGCCGTCGGGTCGCGGGCCGTCAGGCCGCCGGACGCCTCCTCACCATGTGCAGGCACAGCGCGGTGAACACCGTCTCGCCGTCCTGGTTGACCGTCTCGTGCCGTGTCGTCACGACGCCGCGGTCGGGCTTCGAGCGCGACGGCCGCACCTCGACCACTTCGAGCGTCGAGGTGAGCGTGTCGCCCGGCCGGACGGGCAGCGTCCAGCGCACCTCGTTCATGCCCGGCGAGCCGATGATCGCGTTCGGCCAGAGCTTCAGGTCGAAGAACAGGCGCATGCTGATGCTCAAGGTGTGCAGCCCCGAGGCGACGAGGCCGCCGAAGGCGGAGCGTGCGGCCTCTTGCGGATCGACATGGAAGTACTGCGGATCGAACCGCCTGGCGAAATCGATGATATCGGCCTCGGCTACGGTCTCCGCGCGCGTTTGCCAGCGCAGGCCCGGATGGATGTCGTCGAGGTAGAGGTCGGGAAACGGCATGGATTTTCGGCGGTCGAAGGGCGCATCGGGAGGCGGGAGACGCCGCCCGAGGCGGGGCAGCGGTCGCCACGGGGCATGGATACTCCGACTGGCGGAGATTTCAACGGTCAGATTCGCGTCGGTCCGCAGTCCGGCCGGTTTCGCCGGAGAGCGAGGACGCGGGGCGGGGGGGGGGCCCCCCCGCCCCCCG
>JAEWYT010000061.1 GCA_023458595.1 Pseudomonadota bacterium | reverse complement strand
AGGAATCCCTGGCCTGCATCGGCGAGGACGGCGCGGCGCGGCCCCTGCGCGCCACCCGGCTTCAGGTTTACGACGGCTTGCAGCTTTCCGAGGTGGAGGAGGCCCAGCCCGGCGACATCGTGGTGCTGGCGGGCATTGAGGACGTGACCATCGGCGACACCATCTGCACCCGCGAGAGCCCGCGCGCCCTGCCGCGCATCCGCGTGGACGAACCCACCGTGGCCATGCGCTTCGGCATCAACACGTCGCCCCTGGCCGGGCGCGAGGGCAAGATCGTGCAGAGCCGGGCCATCCAGGACCGTCTGGTCAAGGAAAGCCTGCGCAACGTGGCCATCCGCGTGGAAGAGACCGCGGACCGCGACGCCTTTCTGGTCAAGGGCCGGGGTGAATTCCAGATGGCCATTCTTATCGAGACCATGCGCCGGGAGGGCTTTGAACTGTCCGTGGGACGGCCCGAAGTGATTCTGAAAAAGGACGCCAACGGCAAGACCCTGGAACCCATCGAGCATCTCTATGTGGACTGCGACGAAACCTTCATGGGCGTGGTCACGGACAAGCTGGCCCAGCGCAAGGGCCGCATGCTCAACTGCACCAACAACGGCACGGGCCGGGTGCGCCTGGAGTTTTCCGTGCCCTCGCGCGGGCTGATCGGCTACCGCGACGAATTTCTCACGGACACCAAGGGCACGGGCATCATGAACTCCTACTTGGAGGGCTATGAGGAATGGCGCGGCGACTTCCCCACGCGTTTTTCCGGCTCCATCGTGGCTGACCGGCCCGGCGTGGGCGTGGCCTACGCCCTGTTCAACCTGGAGCCGCGCGGCACGCTCTTTGTGGAGCCCGGCGACCCGGTCTACGAGGGCATGATCGTGGGCGAACACAACCGTGAAAACGATATCGACGTCAACGCCACCAAAGAAAAGAAACTCACCAACCTGCGCGCAGCGGGCAAGGACGAAAACGTCATCCTTACTCCGGTGAAAAAAATGACCCTGGAGCACGCCCTGCACTTTGTGCGTGAAGACGAGCTGGTGGAAGTGACCCCGCAGTCCCTCCGTTTGCGCAAACTGGAGCTTTCCGCCCAGAAGCGCTACCAGATGGCCGGCAAGAAAGCCAAGAGCTAGCGCGTGACGTTGAAATTGAGCTGGCGGCTGCGCGCGCCGATATCCGCCATAAAGGCGTAAGCGCGGCTTGGCCCGTTATGACGAAGGAAGCTACGGGCAAAGACAGCAGCACCGGGCAGTTGCGCTGTCCACAGCCGGACTGGGCCGCTTGAAATTTTGAGAACAGAAATTCTCAAAAATAACCTGTTCTGAGCCCGGCCCGGCGGTTCTTCCCAAAGACGCTTGGGGAAAGCGGTTGCCCGTGCAGGATGAGCCGGTTTTCATAGTGTACCTCGCGAGGGCGTGCGGCAACAACGCGCGCCCTCGTATTTTGTGCCGTTGTACGGAGGCTTTCATCCCCATGAACCGGATTGCCGCCATTTTTCCCACTGCCGACGCTGTAACGCTGGGGCCGCTGGCCGCCCTGTTTGCCGACAATCCGCGCCATCCCGTCCAGATGCTGGCCTTCTGCGCGGTCTTTCTTTACTTTTTTCTGTTCTGGCGAAAGCTGGGGCCCGCCCCGGCCAAGGGCGCCATCACCCCCCGCTCCTGCCCGCCTGTTGCCGGGCAGCTCTGCCGCGAAACGTCTGCGGACGCCTCCCCCCTTTCCCCCCTGGCTGTGGATTATCTGCGCAACGCCACCCGCATCAGCGGCCGTGGCCTGGCCGCCGCCTTTCTGGACCTGACCCTCAAGGGCCTGTGCGCCGTCCCCAGGGCCGACACAGGCGGCTACGTTCTGGAACCGCGCCCCTTGCCGGAACGGACAGCGCAGGCTCTGGCCGACGAAGAACGCGCGGTCTACGACGCCCTGATCCGCCAGGCCGACGACGGCAGATTGGTCCTGCGCCCCTGCCAGGCTGGCCTGCGCGCCATAGCGGCCGCAGCACGTCACTGCCTGCAGCGTCGCTTTCCCGCCGCCTGGAGGCTCCAGACGCGGGCGGCGGTGGCGGGCTGGTTTGTGCTCTTGCCGCCGGCGCTCGTCGTCAGCGTGCTGGAGACGGATCTTGTGGGCCTGACGGCCGCGGCTGGGCTGCCGCCGGAAACCACGCCAGCCGCCGTCTGCGGCCTGTTCTGCACGGTCCTGGCCACGTCCCTGGCGATGGCTCCCAGGGGGACGGCCTGGCGTTGCCTCATCGGGCTGACGGCGGGCGGACTGCTCTGCGGCGGCCTGTGGGCGCTCCATGTGCAGGGATTTTTGCCCAGCGTGCAGTGGGTACTGCCCGCGCTTACGCTGCTTACGGCCCTGATCTTCACGGCCGCCCTCAAAACGCCCAGCCAGGCCGCGCGAACAGCCCTGGACGGCATTGAAGGCCTTGCCCTGTATCTCCGCGACGCCGGAAGCCCGGATAGGGAACGCACCGACCATACGGCCGGACTGGAGCCCCCGTCCGCCGCCTTCCGCCGCCTGCTGCCCTATGCCCTGGCCCTGGGGCTGGAAAAAGCCTGGTGCGACCGCTGTGCCGCCCCGCGGGACGTCGCCGCGCTGCAAGACGTGGCCGTGGACGCGGACCTGACCCGACGCGGCTGGGGACACTTTTTGCGCAGCTTCAGACAGGCAGTGGACGCGGCCATGGCCTCTCCCAGGCCCGCATCCCGGAAAAGTCTCCCCGGCCTTGCGGATAGCGACGCATAAACCCATTGCAACACAAGGCCCTTACGGCTGTACCTTCAAAATCCGCTCAAAATCCGTTCCCGTCCGGCGGCAGAACCTTGCACACGCCACGCAGCACGCGGGCCTTGCAGACGAGTTCAGGCCGGTATTCAAAGTGCATAAGGTCGTACTCGTGCCATTTGCCGCCCCAGATAAAGCCCGCGT
>JAEWYT010000060.1 GCA_023458595.1 Pseudomonadota bacterium | reverse complement strand
GTCTGAGTTCAGCCTTCAGGGCTGACGAGGATCGTGGCTGATGGATCGACATCGGGTGCCCAAGCAAGGGTCGGCAGGTCAGCGCTTTCCAGTCCCGCGAGTTCGAGCGCAGCCTGTCCCGACAGATGCGAAGAGTTGATGGACTGCCCGTTTGCGACTGCCGCGTAGAACTGTGCGGCGTAGTTGATCGCATCGGCGTCTTCGATGCTGTCGGCCATCCCGATCGCGAACGGCACGACTTGAGCCACCAGGTCGTCGATCTGGGCTGCGGAGCGACACGAGTTCAGCAGGACGAGGAGCGGAGGATCGTCGGTTGCGCTGATCGCGCGTGCGAAGGCTCGCGCCGTCACGATCACTCCCTCGTGGGGTTCGTCTGCTTCATCCTCAAAGACGATCAGGTCGTCGTTGCTGTGGCCCGAGAAGTGGACCACGTGAGGGCGGAACTTCGTGATGCCGTCCAGCAAGTCAGCCGTGGTTGCTGCTGGCCGTACATCGAGTTCGATCTGGTCACGATGCAAAGCCGACTCGACCGCTGCCCGGATGCGCTTCTGCTCCCTTCCAACGCGGAGGTCACCTTCGGCCGAAGCACCCAGCATGAGCACTCTGAGCTTCTCCGGCTTGGGCGCTGGGAGCTGACGCAGCGCGTGGCTGACGGCTACCTCGGCACCGCTGATCCGCGACTCAAGCTGGGCACGTTCAGCCTCCGCCCGCCGGTCGGCACGCTGCTGCTCGCTCTTTCGGCGTCTCTCGGCGGCATCGGCCTCCGACTGTTCGGCGCGGGAGAGCTTGGTCTGTAGCGCGGCCTCGTCCTTCGCGTAGCCGGCTGCCCGTGTCTGCCAGCGGCTGGCCTCCTTGCCCGCAGTCTCCGCTTCCTTCTCTCGGCGCTCGGCGTCCCGCAACTTGCTGCTGCGGGTGGAACTGCTCGTCGTCTTTGCGGCAGCCTGCCGCGCCTTGGCGGCATCGGCTCGCTTCGAGGACTCCTTCGACCGGTACTCACCCGCTTTCTTGTCCGCGTCGATCCGCTGTTTGCGCTTGCGGTCAAGCTGTCCTCGGTACTGACTTGCGCTCACTCTGTCGTGCTCCTGCCTCGTTTGCCCTCGTGTCATCTACAACGCTAGGCCGCACCACCGACATTTTCCGTTCGCTGGTGCGCACCTCCCCGTCATACGGCACCAGGAGGTCACCATGCCTACGTTCTTCGATTCGACTGCCGACGCCGCCGAGGCGTCCGAAGCCTTGCGCGGCCTCGCGCACGCGAGCCGGGGCTTCGATCAGCCCGCCGAGATGTACGGGGTGATCGGTGATCTGTCCTCGGGCATGCGCTCGCTGCGGCAGGCGCTCGACCAGATCGCCGATGTTCACGAGCGCAAGGCCGCGCACGCGTTCAACGACGCCGGAAGCCACGAGGCAGGCGTGCGGGAGGCGCTCGCTGCTGCGGAAGAGTTGCGTCAGGCCGCGAACCTCGTCGACCGGGCCCACGACCGGCTCGCGGAAGGCTTCATCGCCGCGGGGCGGATCGCCTGGCACCCCGAGCCCGCCGTCGAGGAGGTCATGCCGTCGCGGTGGGTCAGCGTGGTGTTCCTCCAGGGCGAGGAGGCCGACCGGCCGTTGCACATCCTGGGCGAGCTGGGACACGTGGATGCGGTGGACTTCCTCGCGCAGTGGGACTACGGCGACGAGACCACGCAGGCCGCGCTGGAGAACGGGTATGTCTACGACAAGCCCGGCGAGGGCACCAACGATCGGGTTGCGCTCTCGGGCGACTACGCGCTGGTCGTCAACCCGCATATCGGCTACGTCTCGCTGCTGCGCCGCTACACCGAACCAGAGGCCGAGCCCCAGGATGCCGAGCTGGTCGAACCGGCTCCGGTGCAGCCGGGGCCGGAGCTTCTGGTGTCGTACTCGTCGCCGGGCGCTCCGAAGCGAGCCGACCCGCCGACCCCGAAGCGGGATGGGTCGTGGTTCGAGCCGGCCAAGATCACGGCGGTCAAGCAGTCGCGGGGGCTGGTGCGGTGACCGAGGATCGCGCGCGGCTGCATACCGCTGTCCTGGTGGCACCGTCGAAGGAGCGGCGGAAGCTCCGCAAGCAGCGCCGCAAGGCCGAGGCCCGACTCCACGCCGAGCAGCGAAGGACCGCGCTCGCCGCCGCGAAGGCAAAGGCCGAGGAGGAGCGTGCCGAGCGCCGCGCGACGGTCTACCTGCCGAAGGCAGGCGAGTCCGGCGCTGCTCGGCTGCGCACTCCGGGCCGGTTCCATCTGACGCGGCATCAGGACACGTCGGCGACGCTGGCGGGTGCGTACCCGTTCGTCGCCGAGGGCGGTCTCGGCGCCGATGGCGTGTTCGTCGGCCAAGACCTCTACTCGGGCGGGAGTTTCGTCTACGACCCGTGGGTGCTCTACGCACGCGGCATCATCACCGCACCCAACGTGGTGCTGGCCGGGATCGTCGGCTCCGGCAAGTCATCGCTGGCCAAGTCCCTCTACACGCGCTCGCTACCGTTCGGACGGCGCGTATACGTGCCCGGCGACCCGAAGGGCGAACACACCGCCGTCGCCAACGCCGTCGGCGGACGTGCCATCGTCCTCGGTCACGGACTCAACACTCGCCTGAATCCGCTCGATGAAGGCCACCGGCCCAGCGGTCTCTCGGATGAGCAATGGGCGTCCACTGTCGCAGTCCGACGGCGTGACCTGATCGGCGCACTCGCGGAGACCGTGCTCGCGCGGGGATTGTCGCCGTTGGAGCACACCGCGATCGACATCGCCCTGACCCAGACCGTGCGGGAGAACGATGTGCCGATCCTGCCGATGGTCGTTGACCGCATCCTCGCCCCGAGCGCGGATGCCGACGGCCGGTTGGCCGAGGACGGCAGGCTCGTCGGCCACGCGCTGCGCCGTCTCGTGGCCGGCGACCTGGCCGGACTGTTCGACGGGCCTTCGACGGTCGCGTTCGACCCGTCGCTGCCGATGATCTCGCTCGACCTCTCGCGCGTCACCGAGAACTCGACGCTCATTTCGGTGTTGATGACGTGCTCGTCGGCGTGGATGGAGTCCGCGCTGCTCGACCCGAACGGTGGACAGCGGTGGGTGATCTACGACGAGGCCTGGCGGCTCATGTCCCATCCCGCGCTGCTGCGGCGGATGGATGCGCACTGGCGACTCGCGCGGCACTACGGGATCGCGAACATGCTGATCTTCCACAAGCTCACCGACCTCGACAACGTGGGCGACCAAGGCTCAGCCATGCGCTCCCTGGCGAACTCACTACTCGCGAACGCGGAAACGCGGATCGTGTACCGGCAGGAGTCCGACCAACTCGGACCGACCGCGACGGCCCTCGGTCTGACCGGCACGGAGCAGCAGCTCTTGCCGAACCTTGGCGTCGGCCAAGGGCTGTGGCGGATCAAGGCCAGGAGCTTCGTCTGCCAGCACCAACTCCACCCCGACGAACTCGCCCTGTTCGACACCAGCAGCCGCGCCGCAGGAGGACACCGATGAACCTCACCGGCCCGCGCCGATCCACCCCGAACGAAGACGATGCCACGGCTCCCGTCGAGCTGCCGCACGTCCTCGTCACCGTCGCCGCAGACGGCACCCTCACCGCCACGGTCGATGGAACACCGTTCGCGTCGCCGGACGCGGGCGACTGGACGCGCGCGACGTTCGGGCCGCTCATGGATGCCATCACCAACGACCGCACCATCGCAGTCCGAGTCGAGGTGCGCGAGAACGACGGCAGCGTCTTCACCGACATCCTCCGCACCCGCAAACCCCGACGCGCAGTCGCACCGTCCGAGACCCCTGCGCCGGAAACTCGTCGAAGTCGCCACGCCCGACGGGTGCCGCGCTTGGCTGAGGTCACCGCGGGCGGGTTCGTGCCTGGCGAGGATGTCGCTGTCGCGACGATCGTCTGCCACACCGACGCTACCGGGACCGGCGAAGCCCGGACGCTCATCGACCTCGACGACCTACCCGCCGGCACACACGAGGTGATCCTGTTCGGGCGCATCTCGGGCACGCTCGCGGTGCGGCGGCTGACATGAACCAGCGGCAGGCCGGGGGCATGGGCGACGAACTCACCAATGCCGCCCTCATTGGGCTGATCGGCATGTTCGGGATCGCCCTCGTTCTCCGCGCCGGTGGCAGTGTCGCCGCGTTCCTCACCGGCACACCCCAGCCAGACGCCGGCGCAGCGGCGGGACTCGCCGTGCTGTTCAACCCCGGCGACCCGGCAACCGCGCTCGGTGCCGACGGTCTCAACCCGGTCGCCTACTGGCTCGTCAGCGCGGCACTGCTCGGCGGACTCGCCACCGGGATCGTCTGGGTGTGGATCGTGCTGCGCCGCCACACGCGGAAGACCGAGACCGACCCGCACCGCCTTGCCGGGATCGCGACCAGCCATGAAGTCAAGACCGCGGCATCCGCGAAGGCACTGCTGCACCGCGCGGCCACACTGCGCCCCTCCTTGGAATCACCAGCCCCGCAGGATGTCGGCTACCTCCTCGGTGCCAGTCGCGGGACGAAGGTCTGGGCATCTGTCGAAGACTCGATCCTGCTGATCGGCCCACCCCGCTCAGGCAAGGGCCTACATGTCGTCATCAACACGATCCTCGACGCACCCGGCGCGGTCGTCACCACCAGCACCAGGCCCGACAACCTCACCGCGACCCTCCGCGCCCGACGCCGCAGGGGCGGACCGGTCGCGGTGTTCGACCCGCAACACCTCGCCGAAGGCATCCCCGCCGGGCTGCGCTGGTCGCCCATTCGCGGCTGTGACGATCCGCTGACCGCGATGATCCGCGCTAACGGCCTCGCAGCCGCCACAGGACTCAGCGCCGGAGGGGTCGAGTCCGGCGGGTTCTGGGAAGGCAAAACCCGCACCGCACTCCAAAGCCTGCTGCATGCCGCCGCGCTCGACGGCCGCCAGCCAGCCGAGCTGTTCAG
>JAEWYT010000059.1 GCA_023458595.1 Pseudomonadota bacterium | reverse complement strand
GTCCAGGGCACGCGGTCTTTCGTGTGGTTTGGTCGGTGTCCCGAAGGCTGCGCCGCAAGAGCCCCATGTTCGGCTTCGATCCCCGCGGCAGACAAAGATCTCGTGCCCTGGACTTGATCCAGGGCCCATCCCACCGTGCCGCATGCCCGGCCCTCGGCTTCCGGCCTCGGGCGTTCGGCACTCGAAACGCGACGCGTTTCGTCCGCTCGCGCGGACCGCGCCTCACCCCTGGACTTGATCCAGGGCCCATTCCGCCGTGCCGCATGCCCGGCCCTCGGCTCCGGCCTCGGGCGTTCGGCACTCGAAACGCGACGCGTTTCGTCCGCTCGCGCGGACCGCGCCTCACCCCTGGACTTGATCCAGGGCCCATTGCGGCGTCTGCTCCCCGGGTGAACGGCTATTGGGTTTACATTCTCGCCAGCAGGACGCACGGCACGCTCTATGTCGGCGTGACGGCCAATATCGCGCGCCGCATGTCGGAGCACCGGGAAGGCCGAGCCGACGGCTTCACCCGCAAGTACGGCGTGACGCGCCTCGTCCATCTCGAGCACTTCGCCGATCTCGACGACGCCCGCCGCCGCGAGCACCAGCTGAAAGGGTGGCGGCGGCAATGGAAGATCGAGTTGATCGAGGCGGCCAATCCCGAGTGGCGGGACCTGTTCGACAGCATCAACCGGTGAAGACGCGGCACCGCCCCGTGGGCCCTGGATCAAGTCCAGGGCACGAGACTTGTGTTTGACGCGAAGTCGAGGCGCAACAACGGACGCCGCTACCAGGCGCTCCGACTCAGCCCGAAAAAACCGCGTGCCCTGGACTTGATCCAGGGCCCACACGGCCGCGCCGCGGCGAGCGCCGCCGACCGGATCTCCCAAACCCCGAACCAAAGGACCCCAACCTCATGACGCGACACTTCCCCCGATCCCGGATGTCGAGGCCCCGCTCCCGCAAGGAGGAGGAGACCGCCGACGGGCCGACCAGCCTCGAGGTGGTCGAGGCCTTCGACGAGTTCATGATGGCCTTCGAGGCCTTCAAGGAGGCGAACGACGAGCGCCTGGCGCAGATCGAGAGCCGCGTCGACGCCGACGTGGTGACGACGGAGAAGATGGAGCGCATCAACCGCGCCCTCGACGAGCACAAGCGCCTCGTCGACTCCCTCGTGCTGAAGTCGCGCCGCCCGGCCCTGTCGGGCGAGCGGGGCGAGACCTCGCTGTCGGCGCTGCAGCACAAGGCCGCCTTCGACGGCTACGTGCGCCACGGCGCGGAGACGCAGCTGCGCGCGCTCGAGGCGAAGGCGATGTCCGTCGCCTCCGACGCCGACGGCGGCTATCTCGTGCCCGACGAGACCGAGCGCGAGATCGGCCGGCTCTTGTCGCAGGCTTCCCCCATCCGGGCGATCGCCGGCGTGCGCGAGATCTCGGCGTCGGTCTACAAGAAGCCGTTCGCCGTCACCGGCCCGGCGACCGGCTGGGTCGGCGAGACGGCGGTGCGGCCCGAGACCGATACCGGAACGCTCGCCGAGCTCACCTTCCCGGCGATGGAGCTCTACGCCATGCCGGCGGCGACCCAGACGCTGCTCGACGACTCCGCCGTCGACATCGACGCGTGGATCGCCGGCGAAGTGCAGGTCGCCTTCGCCGAGCAGGAGGGCGCGGCCTTCGTCGCCGGCGATGGAACCAACAAGCCGAAGGGCTTCCTTGCATATGCAACGGTCGCCGAGTCCTCGTGGAGCTGGGGCAATCTCGGCTATGTCGCCACCGGCGTCGCCGGCGCCTTCCCGGCCTCCGATCCCTCCGACGTGCTGATCGACCTCGTCTATGCCCTGAAGGCCGGCTACCGGCAGAACGCGACCTGGGTGATGAGCCGGCGCACGCAGGGCGAGATCCGCAAGATCAAGGACGCCGACGGCAACTACATCTGGCAGCCCGCCGCCCAGGCCGGCGGCACGGCCTCGCTGCTCAACTTCCCCGTGGCCGAGGCCGAGGACATGCCGGACATCGGCACGGACGAACTGGCGATCGCCTTCGGCGACTTCCGCCGCGGCTATCTGGTGGTGGATCGTCTCGGGGTGCGCATCCTGCGCGATCCCTATTCGGCCAAGCCCTACGTGCTGTTCTACACCACCAAGCGCGTCGGCGGCGGCGTGCAGGACTTCGACGCCATCAAGCTGATGAAGTTCGGCGCGAGCTGAGGCCCGCTGCCCGAGCGGCGCCTTCGGCGGGTCGCTTGCCGGGCCAGGCGCTGCCGCGCCTCGCCGACCCTCACCCCGACCCTCTCCCGCGTGCGGGAGAGGGAGGGAGGCGGCTGCGGGCCGTGGCCCATCGCCGCTCACGCTCCGCCCGGCGGCGCGCTATTGCGTCGGCCGGACGGGAAGTGCGGGCCACGCGACGCTCCCTCTCCCGCACGCGGGAGAGGGATGGGGTGAGGGCCCGCCCATCGCCCCGAAGCTCGCCCCGAAGCGGCAGCGTCATTCTTCGAGCATTTGGAACCCCACCATGACCCTGATCCTCGTCGCGCCGCCGGCGGCCGAGCCGGTGTCGCTCGGCCAGACGAAAGCGTTCCTCAAGGTCGACCACGACGACGAGGACGCGCTGATCGGCACGCTCATCGCCGCGGCCCGCCTGCATGTGGAGGCCGCGATCCGCCGCGTGCTGGTCGCGCAGGGCTGGCGGCTCGTGCTCGACGGCTGGCCGCCCCCGGGACTGCGGGGCAGAACGGTCGAAATCCCGCTGTCGCCCGTGTCCTCCGTCGACGCCGTCACGGTCTTCGACCGGGAGGGCGCGCCGGTCGTCCTCGACCCGTCGGCCTATGTCGCCGACGTCTCGTCCTATCCCGCACGGCTCCTGGTGCGCGACGGCGTCTCGCCGGGGGCTGCCTTCAACGGCGTCGAGATCGACTTCACCGCCGGCTACGGCGACGCGGGCGACGTGCCCGCGCCGATCGTCCAGGCGATCCTGCAGCTCGTCGCCCACTGGTACGAGACGCGCGAGCCGGTCGCCTTCGGCGGGCCGGTCACCGAGGTTCCCCGGACGGTCGCCGCCTTGATTGCCTCCTACAGGGCGGTGACCCTTTGAGCGCGCCCACGCCCGTCGGCAGGCTGCGCCACCGCGTGGTCCTGCAACAGCCCGTCGACGCCGGCGACGGCGCCGGCGGCACGACGCGGACCTGGGCGACCGTCGCCACGCTGTGGGCGCGCGTCGAGCCTCTGAGCGCCATCGAGCGCGTCGCCGCCGAGCGTCTCGAGGCGGCCGCGGACCACCGCGTCACCATCCGCTGGCGGGCCGGCGTCACGCACGCCATGCGCTTTTCCTTCGGCACGCGGGTTTTCGAGATCCGCGGCCTCATCGGCCGCGAGGAGCGTCACCGCTTCCTCGACTGCCTCTGCGAGGAGATCGCCCCATGAAGCTCTCGATCCGCCTGACCGGCGCCGATGCGCCGGCGAGGCTCGCCCGCCGCCTCGAGACCGGCCTGGAGGCCGGCAGGCCCCCGCGTCTGGAGGGCCGGTTCAAGGATCACCGCGACGTCTCGCGGCCGCGAACCGAGATCGGCGACCTGCGGGTGACGCCCCGGCCGGAACCCCGGAGAGGCCGATGAGCGCCGCGCTCGCCCTTCAGTCCGCGCTGATCGTGGCGCTGCGCGCCGACGCGACGCTGACCGCGCTGCTCGGGGCCGAGGCGGTCTACGACGGCGCACCGCAGGGGGCGGGATTTCCCCATGTCGCGCTCGCCGAGCTGGCCTCGCTCGACTACGGCGACAGCGCCGGCGAGCGGCAGGAGCACTACGCGACGCTGCTCGTCTGGTCGCGCGCGGGCGGCCGGCGGCAGGCGCTCGAGATCATCGGCGCCATCACCGCCGCCCTCGACGGCGCGCCGCTGACGCTTGCCGGCCACGGCCTCGTCAACCTCGCCGTCGAGCGCACCGAGGCCCGCCGCGAGGCCGACGGCAGGACCTGGCGTGGCCTGATGCGGCTGCGGGCGGTGACGGAGGCGGAGTAGGGCGCGGCACGGTCCGCGAGAGCGGACGAAATGCGGGAGCATTTCGAGTGCCGAACGCCCGAGGCGGAAAAGCCGAGGGCCGGGCGAGCGGCTGGGCCTCATGGGTCCTGGATCAGGTCCAGGACACCAGGCTTCCGTTCGCGGCCCGGCATTGCCCGGCCGCCGACGCCCGAATGCGACGCTCCGAGGCGATGCGGTGGCGGAGTCCGGCTCGGGTCCCGGGACCGCTGCCTCGGTCCCGCGAAGAACCGCGTGCCCTGGACTTGATCCAGGGCCCACGCCGGCGGCCGCGCGCGAAAATGGCCGCCCCAAGCTCATTCATGAACGGAGACACCAATGGCCGCCCAGAAAGGCAGGGACCTGCTGCTGAAGATCGACTCCGACGGGGTCGGCACCTTCG
This sequence comes from Pseudomonadota bacterium, assembly GCA_023458595.1. Taxonomy (GTDB): domain Bacteria; phylum Pseudomonadota; class Alphaproteobacteria; order Rhizobiales; family Tepidamorphaceae; genus Microbaculum. The sequence goes on along the minus strand of JAEWYT010000059.1, from coordinate 2,055 downwards.
TCACCGTCGCGGGGCTGCGCACCCGTTCGCTCAGCCTCAACGCACAGGCCGTCGACGTGACCGACATGGAGTCGGCCGGCGCCTGGCGCGAGCTTCTCGAGGGCGGCGGCATCAGGCGCGCGTCGATCGCCGGCGCCGGCCTGTTCCGCGACGCCGCCTCCGACGCGCTGATGCGCCAGCTCTTCTTCGACGGGGCGATCCGCGCGTTCCAGGTGACGATCCCGGACTTCGGCGTCGTCGAGGGCCCGTTCCAGATCGTAGCGCTCGAATTCTCCGGCCGCCACGACGGCGAGCTGACCTTCGATATGGCGCTGGAATCGGCCGGCGCGCTGACGTTCGCGGCGACATAGTGCTTCGTTCCCTGCGTCATCCCCGGGCTCGACCGGGGCATCTTGCGCCACACGCCCGGGATTGCCGGGTCGGACCCGGCAAGGACGCGGCAAAGCGGGGCGGTAGCGGCCCCGTTTCGACCCTCCAAACCCGTCGGCGTCATGGCCGGGCCTGTCCCGGCCATCCACGGTTGTCGCCGCGACCGCCCGTGGATGCCCGGATCAGGTCCGGGCAGGACGGAGGGGCGGCAGGCGCCGACCTGTCCTTCGTCACCCCGGTCCTCCCCTTCGTGTCGCCCGGGATGGCGATGCGGAGGGCGAACCGTGCGGCCGCGTCATGATGGAGCGTTCCATGCCCAATCCCCTGCGCGGCGAGATCGCCGCGCGCCTCGGCGGACGCGACTACGTCCTCTGCCTCACCCTCGGCGCGCTCGCCGAGCTGGAGGCGGCGCTGTCCGCCGGCGACCTGATGGCGCTCGCCGCCCGGTTCGAGCAGGGCCGGCTGTCGGCGCGCGAGGCGATCGCGGTGATCGGCGCGGGCCTGCGCGGGGCCGGTCACGAGATCACCGACGCCGAGGTCGCCCGCCTGCCGATCGACGGCGGCGCGGCCGGCTATGTCCGACTGGTGGCCGAGCTCCTGGAGGCGACGTTCGGCGCCGCCTCGCAGGCGGGGCAGGGGGCGCCCCCGGCAAACCCTCCGCCGGCGGGCTGAGCGACACGACCCCCAGCCCGCCCCCCATTGCAGGCGCCTCCGAGGGGCGGTTTCCCTGGGACGCGCTGCTCGGCTTCGCGGTTTCCGGCCTGGGCCTGGGCTTCCGCGGGGCCTGGGCCGCGACGCCGCGCGAGCTGGCGCTCGCCGCCGCCTGGCTCAGGCCCGCCCGCGACGCGCCGGCCCGCGACGATCTCGCCGCGCTGATGGCGCGGTTTCCGGACTGACCCGGAGGCCCGTCGTGGCGCTCCGGGGTTCCGGGTCAAGCCCGGAACACGCGGCTGTTGCCGGGTTCGGTGCTGCACACATGTCGGATCGCGTGCCCCGGACCTGATCGGGGCCCCAGAGGCGGCAGGCGCAACGCGCGCCTGCGCCGGACTGACACGGAGGCCCGTCGCGTGGCCCTGGGTTCATGTCTTCGCGGGAATGAGCGGGGACTGCAGGGCCGGGCCTCGGGCGCTGTCGCCTCACCTGTGGCAAGCCCGGCCCGAACGCCGCCATGAGCGCCGCCATGTGTGCCGACATGAGTGCCGGCACCGGCGGTTCAGGGGCGGCCCGACCATCTTCCGCTCGTTCCCGCGAAGGCGGGAATCCAGGGCGGCTTGCACCGAGCCCGGCCATCGCCGCCGTACCAGACGAACAGCCGACGGACCCTCCCATGCCCGATACCGAAGACACCATGACCGTCCATGTCGACGCCGACCTGTCCGCCTTCCGCGCCGACATGGAGGAGGCGACGCGGCTGGCGCGCGGTTTCGGCGCCGCGCTGACGAGCGCCTTCGCCGGCGCGGCGCTGAAGGGCAAGTCGCTCGGCGACGTGCTGAAGGACATCGCGCTCAGGCTGTCGAGCCTGGCGCTGAGCGCGGCGCTGAAGCCCCTCGAGCAGAGCATCGCCGCGAGCCTGAGCGCGGCGGTGCAGGGGGCGCTGCCGTTCGGCGAGGGTGGCGTGCTGACGCCGTTCGCGCGCGGCGGCGTCGTCTCGCGGCCGAGCCTGTTTCCGATGAGGGGCGGCCGCGG
>JAEWYT010000058.1 GCA_023458595.1 Pseudomonadota bacterium | reverse complement strand
CCGGTGGGCTCTCCGGTGAGAGGGGGCTGGCGCGGTGAGCGGCCAGGACAACTCCGGCACGCCGGGCGGGGTGCCCGCCCCGCGCGAGCGGCACGGGGAGGTGCTCGAGGTCCGCACCGGCATGTTCGGCCAGCGCGGCACCGGCGACACCTCCGGCTACGGCCGGCTCGTGCGGACGGTGGCGTTCCCGCCGCCCGCGACCCGCCCGTACGGCGGGCCCCCGGGCGAGACGCCCGGCGCGGAAGGAACGTTCGACCTCGTCGCCGACGAACTCGCGGGCGCCCTCGAGGAGTCCGGCATCGAGTACGACGACGCCGTCGAGGCCGTCGTCGTCGACCGCGGCGAGATCACGTTCCACGTGCGGCGCGAGAACCTGCCGCAGGTCGCGCTGACGCTGCGCAACGACCCCGCCCTGCGGTTCGAGCTGTGCACCGGCGTGTCCGGCGTGCACTACCCGCACGAGAGCGGGCGCGAGCTCCACGCCGTCTACCACCTGCGCTCGATCACCCACAACAGGCTGATCCGCCTGGAGGTGGCCGTGCCGGACGCGGACCCGCATCTGCCCTCTCTGGTCCCGGTCTATCCGACGCTCGACTGGCACGAGCGCGAGACCTACGACTTCTTCGGCATCGTCTTCGACGGTCACCCGGCCCTGACGCGCATCCTCATGCCGGACGACTGGCCCGGCCACCCGCAGCGCAAGGACTACCCCCTCGGCGGCGTCCCCGTCGAGTACAAGGGCGCCCAGATCCCGCCGCCCGACCAGCGGAGGTCGTACTCCTGATGAGCGGTCAGCACCCCGGCACCGCCGGACCCACCGAGGCCGGCGCCCGTGACACCACCGAAGGACGCGTCTACACCGTCACCGGTTCCGACTGGGACGAGGTCGTCCAGGCGGCCGCCGACGCGGACGAGCGCATCGTCGTCAACATGGGCCCGCAGCACCCGTCCACGCACGGCGTGCTCCGCCTGATCCTCGAGATCGACGGCGAGACCGTGACCGAGGCCCGTTGCGGCATCGGCTACCTGCACACCGGCATCGAGAAGAACCTGGAGTACCGGAACTGGACCCAGGGCGTCACGTTCGTGACGCGCATGGACTACCTGACGCCGCTGTACAACGAGACCGCGTACTGCCTCGCGGTCGAGAAGCTGCTGGGCGTCACCGAGCAGATCCCGGACCGCGCCCAGGTGGTCCGCGTGATGCTCATGGAGCTCAACCGCATCTCCTCCCACATGGTGTGCCTGGCCACGGGCGGCATGGAGATCGGCGCGCTCACCGTCATGACGTTCGGGTTCCGCGACCGCGAGCTCATCCTCGACGTGTTCGAGATGATCACCGGCCTGCGCATGAACCACGCGTACATCCGGCCCGGCGGGCTCGCGCAGGACCTGCCGCCCGGTGCCGTGGACAAGATCCGCGAACTGGTCAAGGTGCTGCCGGGGCGCATCGACGAGTACGAGATGCTGCTCAGCGACAACCCGATCTTCAAGGGCCGCACGGTCGGCGTCGGCCACCTCGACCTCACCGGCTGCATGGCGCTCGGCGTCACCGGGCCGTGCCTGCGCTCGGCGGGCCTGCCGCACGACCTGCGCAAGACGCAGCCGTACTGCGGTTACGAGACCTACGAGTTCGACATCCCCACCGTGGACTCGGCGGACTCGTACGGGCGTTACCTCATCCGCATCGCCGAGATGCGCGAGTCGCTCAAGATCGTCGAGCAGTGCCTCGAACGGCTCGCCCCCGGACCGGTCATGGTCGAGGACCGGAAGATCGCGTGGCCCGCGCAGCTCGCGCTCGGCCCCGACGGCCTGGGCAACTCCCTCGACCACATCCGCACGATCATGGGCACCTCGATGGAGTCCCTGATCCATCACTTCAAGCTCGTGACCGAGGGCTTCCGCGTGCCGCCGGGCCAGGCGTACGCCGCGATCGAGTCCCCGAAGGGCGAACTGGGCGTCCACGTCGTGTCCGACGGCGGCACCCGGCCCTACCGCGTCCACTACCGCGACCCCTCCTTCACCAACCTCCAGGCCATGGCGGCGATGTGCGAGGGCGGCCAGGTCGCGGACGTGATCGTGGCCGTGGCGAGCATCGACCCCGTCATGGGAGGTGTCGACCGGTGAGTACCGATCTGGGCATGCCCAAGCTGCCCGCCCCGCCGTTCCCGCCCGAGGTGCGCGCCCGCCTCGACGTGGACGCGGCCGAGATCGTCGCCCGCTACCCGGACTCACGGTCCGCGCTCCTCCCGATGCTGCACCTCGTGCAGTCCGAGGAGGGGTACGTCAGCCCCACCGGCATCGAGTTCTGCGCCGAGACCCTCGGCCTGTCCACCGCGGACGTCACCGGTGTGGCCACCTTCTACACGATGTACCGCCGCGAGGCCTCGGGGCGTTACGCGGTCGGGGTGTGCACGAACACCCTGTGCGCGGTCATGGGCGGCGACGAGATCCACGCGGCGCTCAAGGAGCACCTCGGGGTCGGCGACGCCCACCACGGCAGGGGCGGCACGACCGAGGACGGCGCCATCACGCTGGAGCGCATCGAGTGCAACGCGGCGTGCGACTACGCGCCCGTCGTGATGGTCAACTGGGAGTTCTTCGACAACGTCACCCCCGAGTCCGCCAAGGCGCTCGTCGACGACCTGCGCGCGGGCAAGGACGTCAGCCCCACGCGCGGCGCCCCCCTGTGCACGTTCCGCGAGACCGCGCGCATCCTCGCCGGATTCCCCGACCAGCGCCCGGGCGCCGTCGACGCCGGCGGCAGCGGCGGCGTACCCAGCCTCGTGGGCCTGCGCATCGCGAACGGCCGGAACCCCGACGCCCCGGCCGCCGGAGAGGACGCGTGATGACGGACCCCTCGACCCCCTCGATCCTCACCCCGGTCCTGTCCGCGACGTGGGACAGCCCGCGCGCGTGGACGCTGGACAGCTACCGGCGTGACGCCGACGGCTACCAGGGCCTGCGCAAGGCCCTGGCCAAGCACCCCGACGAGGTCATCCAGACCGTCAAGGACTCGGGGCTGCGCGGACGCGGCGGCGCCGGCTTCCCCACGGGCATGAAGTGGGGCTTCATCCCGCAGGGCGACGGCAAGCCGCACTACCTCGTGGTCAACGCCGACGAGTCCGAGCCGGGAACCTGCAAGGACATCCCGCTCATGTACGCCAACCCGCACGTCCTCGTCGAGGGCATCATCATCGCGGCGTACGCGATCCGGTCGAACCACGCGTTCATCTACCTGCGCGGCGAGGTCGTGCCCGTGCTGCGGCGCCTCCAGGCCGCGGTGCGCGAGGCGTACGACGCCGGCCTCCTGGGACGGAACATCCTCGGGTCCGGCTTCGACCTCGAACTGACCGTCCACGCCGGGGCCGGCGCGTACATCTGCGGTGAGGAGACCGCGCTCCTCGACTCGCTCGAGGGCCGCCGCGGGCAGCCGCGCCTGCGCCCGCCGTTCCCCGCGGTCGCCGGTCTGTACGCGTCCCCGACCGTCGTCAACAACGTCGAGTCGATCGCGTCGGTCGCCCCGATCATGAACCGCGGCGTCGAGTGGTTCCGCTCGATGGGCTCGGAGAAGTCGCCGGGCTTCACGCTGTACTCGCTGTCCGGGCACGTGAAGCGGCCCGGCCAGTACGAGGCCCCGCTCGGGGTGACACTGCGTCAGCTCCTCGAACTCGCGGGCGGCGTACGGGAAGGGCACCGCCTGAAGTTCTGGACGCCGGGCGGCTCGTCGACCCCGATGTTCACCGACGAGCACCTCGACGTCCCCCTCGACTACGAGGGCGTCGGCGCGGCCGGGTCGATGCTGGGCACCAAGGCCCTGCAGATCTTCGACGAGACGGTGTGCGTCGTGCGCGCGGTGCTGCGCTGGACCGAGTTCTACGCGCACGAGTCGTGCGGCAAGTGCACCCCGTGCCGCGAGGGCACGTGGTGGCTCGTCCAGCTGCTGGAACGCCTCGAACGCGGCGACGGCACCGAGGAGGACCTGGAGACCTTGCTCGAGGTCGCCGACAACATCCTCGGCAAGTCGTTCTGCGCGCTCGGCGACGGTGCCGCGAGCCCCATCCAGTCGTCGCTGAAGTACTTCCGCGAGGAGTACATCGCGCACTTCACGCACCGCGGCTGTCCCTTCGACCCCGCGGCCTCCACCGTGTGGGCCTCGAACCTGGCAGGAGCGCACAGCTGACATGACCGTCACCACGAACGCACCCGCCGGCGGGCCCCCCGCACCGCCCGCCGACCTCGTCACGCTCACGATCGACGGCATCGAGGTCAGCGTCCCCAAGGGCACGCTGGTCATCCGCGCCGCCGAACTGATCGGCATCACCATCCCGCGCTTCTGCGACCACCCGCTCCTCGACCCGGTCGGCGCGTGCCGCCAGTGCCTGGTCGAGGTCGAGGGCCAGCGCAAGCCGCTCGCGTCGTGCACCACGACGGTCACCGACGGCATGGTGGTGCAGACCCAGCTCACGTCCGCGCCCGCGAAGAAGGCCCAGGACGGGGTGATGGAGCTGCTGCTCATCAACCACCCCCTGGACTGCCCTGTGTGCGACAAGGGCGGTGAGTGCCCGCTGCAGAACCAGGCCATGACCGCCGGGCGCTCGGTCTCGCGGTTCGGCGAGGTCAAGCGCACCTACCCCAAGCCGATCGCGATCTCCAGCGAGGTCCTGCTCGACCGCGAGCGGTGCGTGCTGTGCGCGCGCTGCACCCGCTTCTCCGAGCAGATCGCCGGGGACCCGTTCATCGCGCTCGTCGAACGCGGCGCGCTGCAGCAGGTCGGGATCTACGAGAACCAGCCCTTCGAGAGCTACTTCTCCGGCAACACGATCCAGATCTGCCCGGTCGGGGCGCTCACCTCGGCCGCGTACCGGTTCCGCTCCCGCCCGTTCGACCTCGTCTCCAGCCCGACGGCGTGCGAGCACTGCGCGTCCGGGTGCTCGCTGCGGGCCGACCACCGCCGCGGCAAGGTCATGCGCCGCCTGGCCGGCGACGAGCCCGAGGTCAACGAGGAATGGAACTGCGACAAGGGCCGGTTCGCGTTCCGCTACGCGAGCCTGGGCGACCGGATCACGAGCCCGCTCGTGCGCGACCCGGACACCGGTGAGCTGGAGGCCGCGTCCTGGCCCGAGGCACTGGCCGCCGTCGCGCGCGGACTGGCCGGGGCCCGGGGCCGCGCCGGCGTCCTGGTCGGCGGACGGGTCACCGTCGAGGACGCCTACGCGTACGCCAAGTTCGCGCGCGTCGCGCTCGGCACGAACGACATCGACTTCCGCGCGCGCGACCACTCCGCCGAGGAGGCCGACTACCTCGCGGCGTGCGTCGCCGGGACCGGCCTCGGCGTCACGTACGCCGACCTCGAACGCGCGCCCGTCGTCCTGCTCGCGGCCTTCGAGCCCGAGGAGGAGTCGCCGATCGTCTTCCTGCGCCTGCGCAAGGCCGCGAAGAAGCACGGTGTACGCGTCGTCGCCCTCGCGCCGTTCGCCACCCCCGGCCTCGGGCGCACGAAGGGCACGCTGCTGCGCGCGGCCCCCGGCACCGAGCCGGAATGGCTCGACGAACTCGCCGCGCAGGGGCCCGGCCTCGACGACGCGGGGCACGAG
>JAEWYT010000057.1 GCA_023458595.1 Pseudomonadota bacterium | reverse complement strand
GGGTCGGCCGCGCGCTGCGCCTTCGCGGCGAGCGCCTCGGCCCGCTGGACGGCTTCCTCGGGTGTCAGCCCCGCCATGGCTCAGTCTCCCCCTTTTGATGCGGCCGCGCCGGATGTGGCCGCGCCGGATGCGGACGGGCCGGAGAAGGACGGATGCACGACCGCCCCGTCGCGGGTCAGCACGGTCGCCTTGACGAGTTCGTCGTCCCAGTTGACGGCGAGCGCTTGTCTCTCCTTGTCGACCATGGTGGCCTCGACGAAGGCGAAGAGGTTGCGCGCGTAGAGCGCCGAGGCGGACGCCGCGAGCCGGCCGGGCACGTTCAGGTGGCCGATGATCTTCACCGCGCCGACCTCGGCCACCTTGCCGGGCTCGGCCCCCTCGACGTTGCCGCCGCGCTCCACCGCGAGGTCGACCAGGATGGAGCCGGGCTTCATGCTCTCGACCATCTTCTTCGTCACGAGCTTCGGCGCGGGCCGTCCGGGGATCAGCGCCGTGGTGATGACGATGTCCTGCTTGGCGATGTGCTCGGCCACCAGCGCCGCCTGCTTGGCCTGGTATTCCTTCGACATCTCCTTGGCGTAGCCGCCGGCCGTCTCGGCCTGCTTGAACTCCTCGTCCTCGACGGCGATGAACTTCGCCCCGAGCGAGGCGACCTGCTCCTTGACGGCGGGGCGCACGTCGGTCGCCGTCACCACCGCGCCGAGGCGCCGCGCGGTCGCGATCGCCTGCAGGCCGGCGACGCCGACGCCCATGACGAAGACGCGCGCGGCGGGCACGGTGCCGGCCGCCGTCATCATCATCGGGAAGGCGCGGTCGTATTCGGCCGCGGCATCGATCACGGCGCGGTAGCCGGCGAGGTTCGCCTGGGAGGACAGCACGTCCATCACCTGCGCGCGGGTGATGCGCGGCATCAGCTCCATGGCGAAGCCGGACACGCCGGCCTCCGCCATCTCCTTCAGCGCCGCCTCGTTGCCGTAGGGGTCCATGATGGCGACGACGATCGCGCCGGCCTTCGTCTTCTTCAGCTCGGCGGCGGACGGGCGGCGCACGCGCAGCACGATGTCGGCGTCCTTCACGGTCGCGTCGGCGGTCTTGGCGATCGCCGCGCCGGCGTCCCTGTAGTCGGCGTCGGGATAGCGCGAGGCCTCGCCGGCGCCGGCCTGCACGGTGACCTCGGCGCCGAGGCCGATGAACTTCTTCACCGTCTCCGGCGTCGCGGCGACGCGCGGCTCGGCCTTGTCGGATTCCGCTGGAACGGCGATCTTCATGCCCGTCTCCTGACCCCCGGAACGGGGCCGGCCGTCTGCCGGCCGGCCAGTCATCTACTGCCTCGTTGGAAGGTGGCTACGCCACTCACCCGATCAGCAGCTTGAGGACGAGGATGAGGAGGGTGAAGCCGGCGATCGGGATCGGCGAGCCGTTCATGACGAAGCCGACGACGGCGCCGACGATGGCGAGGAACGTGCCGAGGCCGGCGAGCCCCCACGACCCGGCATGGCCGACCGCCAGCATGACGACGATCGAGATGCAGAAGGCGACGGTGAGCACGGTGATCTGCACGAAGCCCTTGTAGGACTCCATGTGCGCCTTCATGTCGTTGTGGGTCTCGGTCTCTGCGGCCATTGGGCTCCCCCGGGATTCGAAGCGATTGCGACGTGCGTCCTGTATAGCAGAGCGGGGGACGGGGGGAAGGGGGCGCGTGGTCGCGGGGGCGCCTGACGCTAGTTCCCAGTTTCGTTTTCGTAGAAGGCTCTCTGGTTTATGTACTTGACAAACCAGACTTAGCTCCTGCATTTTTAGATAGGAACTAAGGGATTGAGTAATTTAAGAAATGTCCGTTCTGAACCGGCCCTACTTCCACGACGAGAAGGCGGCTTTCGAGCATCTTGAAGAGGTGCTCTGGCCGAACGGACCGGTATGCCCGCATTGCGGCAACTCCGATAAGCACTACAAGCTCGAAGGCGTCCGCTCCAAGCCGTCCAAGAAGAACCCGGGAGGCGTCGAGCGGTTTGGCCTCTACAAGTGCGGCGTGAAGGCCTGTCGGAAGCAGTTCACGGTCCGCGTCGGCACCGTGTTCGCGTCCAGCCATGTGCCGCTGCACAAGTGGCTACAGGCCGTGTACCTGCTCTGCTCTTCCAAGAAGGGTATCAGCGCCCATCAGCTGCACCGCATTCTGGAGGTCCAGTACAAGACCGCGTGGTTCATGGCCCACCGTATCCGCGAGGCCATGCGCTCCAAGGAGCTTTCCCCGCTCGGCGGCGAGGGCAAAACGGTCGAGGCTGACGAGACGTTCATCGGCCGCAAGAAGAACTGGTCCAAGGGCAAGGGAGGCTGGCACAAACACAAGGTGCTGGCTCTGGTCGAGCGCGGCGGCTCTATCCGCTCTATCCACATCGCGTCCATCACGCGCCATACGGTCGAGACGCAGATTTCCGAGAACGTCTCTCGCGAGAGCCGCCTGATGACGGACACGGCCCCCTACTATCGCCGGGGCGGGTTGCCGGTCGCCGACCATCACATGGTCGATCACAGCAAGAAGGAATACGTCCGTGGCGACGTCCACGTGAACACGCTGGAAAGCTATTTCAGCCTTTTCAAGAGGGGCATGCGCGGCGTCTATCAGCACTGCGCAGAGAAGCACCTGCATCGCTACTTGGCGGAGTTCGATTTCCGCTACAACAACCGGGTATCTTTAGGGGTTGGTGATAACGAGCGTGCGATCAATGCTCTTTGTGGTACTGTCGGGCGGAGACTTATGTACCGGGACTCGTTTGCATGACGAATGTCCCTGTCAAAGGGAACGTTCTTAGGTGGGCAAGAAAATTTCGCGGCCTTGACGAAGAACAGGCCGCGAAACGGTTAGGTATTAGCGTTCGCGACCTTCTCGGTTACGAAAATGAGGATCGTGAGCCGACCATTACGTTGTTTGAAAAATTTTCTGCGCAATATCAACTTCCGCAAGCCACATTGTTTCTCGAAAATCCGCCGGAAACCCCTTCCGATCCAACGGACTTCCGTACTCTCGGCAGCAGAGATAGTGGCGGCCATACTTTTGACTTCAAAGTTGCGCTAAGCACGATACGGACTTGGCTTTTCCAATTAGAACGGGTCGTCGCAGATGATGAAGAATTTGTGCCGCCAACGTTACCAACGGTGTCTTTCAGCGAAGACCCTGGACAAGCTGGTGAGCGGGAAAGGCGGCGTATAGGGGTATCTGTTCAAGAGCAACTTTCTTGGACACAGCAAGAGGCATTCGGACGTTGGCGCGCGCATCTTGAAAATGTTGGGGTCTACGTTTTCCAAGCCAAGTTCCCTGTAAGCGATGGGCGTGGGTTTAGCCTCTATGAATCCAAGAATTCCCCGACTGTTGTAATTAATAAGGATGAAGCATCTGATTTAGCTAAATGTTTCACTCTATGGCATGAATACTGCCACCTGTTGCTACGAAAGCCGGGCGTATCTGATCATGGCAGAGGGAATTCAGTCGAACAGTTCTGTAATCGATTTGCGGCCGCATTCTTATTGCCGACCGATGCGCTGCGCGAAATTCTGCCAGTATGGCCGAACAATCCGGTTGCATGGGATCCCAGCGACATAGATCGCTGGGCTCGTCGACTCAAAATGAGCCGGATTGTTCTCGCCCTTCGATTGGAGCATATGCGGCTGGCTCCAAATGGCTTCTCCAATCAATTTCGCTGGGATGTGAAGCCTACCAGAAAGATACAAGGCGAAAGAGGACCCGACTTTACAAAGATTCGACTAAGCGAACTTGGTTTCAGTTTTACACGACAGATAATGGGTGCTGTAGAACGCGGCGCGATCGATACCGTACAGGCGGTCGAAGCCCTCGGAATCGCGCCCGATTCCTTCAACAAGGCCCGCGAATACGTCGCGCGTCGTCAAGCGATGGTTGAGGGTGTCGAGTAGCGGCACCACGTATCTTGTTGATACAGATGTGTTGGCGCACATCTGGCACCGAACGGATTCGGCGGCGATTTATTCCGGTCTTGTCGATTTTGCGAAAGCGGGCCGAGTTAAGACAATTCGACAAGTATTCAAAGAACTTGAGAAACACCGAGGCGCGCATCGTGTACTGAAACCGCATATTCGCGAACTTGTCGTGCACGGGTCGGTTCAGTTTTGCCGTGAGGTTAGGGCCAAGCTTGAAACAGTGAAAAATAATGCAGACTTCTTGTGGCCCCAGGTTGGCGGTAAAAACCCTGATCCCGCTGATCCTTGGCTTTTGGCCGTGGCATTGGCGCACGGCTTTACGCTGGTTACGGACGAGAAGAAGGAAAGCTCTCGGAGACTACCTGCGGCATGTGGCCTACCAGAAACCAAATGCCACTATCGGTCTGGACCACATTTTCTGATTGAGGTTGGCCTTGTCACAGAAATCAAACCAGAACAGCTCTCAACGCACTACTTTTACGGCCTCGGAGGCTGATAGTCAGAGTGACCGCTTCAAGGAAGCCGCTCGCGAGCTTGAGACGGACGAGTCCGAAGAGCGGTTTGACGAGGCGCTGCGCAAGGTCGGCGCTGCAAAGCAGACGCGGATTGAGCCTCCGACGATGGAGCGCGACGGATATGACGACGGTCAGTTAGACTGAGTTATGTTCTCTAATCCAATTGTTGACGCTCGTTCCTAAGTTTCGGCTTGCCCAAGCATGCTGCGGCCTTAACTCGATAACAAATATCTTGTCGTCATCATCCAGGAGGTCGTGAAGCCAATCACGGACCTCGGTAGCCGTGTTGTTGACCTCTAGCATCCACACACTTTCAAGGATCGCTTTGGACTCCAGTTTTTCCATTGCGTCATAGAGCGGCTGGTAGTTGCGATCTTTATGCAGGTCGTAGCTGATCAGAAATAAGGCCATTTCTATAATCCATGGTTGGTGCGTTCGACCCCCCCTAGCCTAGTTGCACGTGGCTGCGGAGAGCGGAAGACTACCGGTCGCCATTTTTCATAGCTTTTTCGATTAGGCCTTTGCAGATTGCCTCAATTTGAACACCTGAAATACCCGCATTCATTGCGACGTTTCTTAATTGGGCTTTAAGGTTTGAGATTTCAGTTTCAAGCATTATTACGCGATCGTACAATTCTTCGATCGTAATTTTATTTGGCATTTGTATCTCCGTCGTGGATGCCTGTGGTGGTCTAGCCGGGTGGCGGATACGGATCGTGGCCGTAGGTCCATTCGGTCCGGAACTTGTTGTCGGTTCCCTGCACTAAGACCTGAGCATCGAGGCCCTTTTCTCCGCTCTTATGAGCGGCGTCCACGGCATCCCTGATGGCTGCACGCTGGGTTTTGTATGGGCCGTAGTGCTTGCCATCGAGTTTGATTTTCCATTCGCCGTTGTGAAGCACGACAAAATATTGAGTTCTGGCCATTTCGACCTCCTACAGGTGCTCTCTATGTCGATCACCTATCCGCCCGAGATGTTGCCAAGCCCGGATGAATACGACGAAGTCGAGATCGTCGTTTGTCGCGGCTACCCGTTCGATGGAAACGGCGGCGAGCCTTGTCCGCGTTGCCTAAGGGGCAATCCAGATCAGTGGTTGCGGCGACTCGTACATACTACCACAGATTCTGGTTTGCCAAGTGCATAATCATCCATCCATGCCCCCTGCGGCGGCCACGGAAGCGCGGATGCCCGCCCGGTGGTCATGGATTGCCGGGACGAGCCCGGCAACGACGTCCAGGACCTGGGGCGGGGTCGCGCCCCTTCCCGCTTCGCCACGCAAGGCAGGAAACGGCGCGGACCCTCCCGGACCCGCGCCGCTTTTCGTGCTCCCGCGTCACCCCCGGGCCGGGCCCCGGGGACGGCGTGAAGATCGAAGGGGGCGCAGACGCCACGGCGCCCGGCTTCGGGCCTTGCGCGTTCGCCGCTCGAAACGCGATGCGTTTCGTCCGGCTGCGCCGGACCACGGTTCGCCTCACCACCCGAGCACGACGGTCGCGCCGGCCTGGCCGTTGCCGGTCTGGGAGACGTGGGCACCGGTGTTCCCGCCGAACTGGAACAGGCCGTGGGCGTTGCCGTTGCCGGTCTGCGTCAGCGTGCCGGTGTGGCCGTCGCCCTCCTGGTGGACGACGCCGAAGTTGCCGGAGCCGGCCTGGGCGAGGCCGGCCATGTTGCCGAAGCCGCGCTGGACGATGTTGCCGCCGCTCTTCAGGCCGTTCGCGAGCGCGTAGAGGCCGAGGCCCATCCTCATCGCCTGCGCCTCGTCGGCGTCGCGGGCGTTGAAGGTGAGCGCCACCTGGCCGCCGGCGGCGGCGGGCGTGGCAAGCGCCCCCGCGCCGATCGCGGCGGCGAGGACGGTGGCGGTCAGGAACGCGATGGTCCTGGCCGGGGCGGGGCGGGTCGTGCGGGTCATCTCGGTCTCCTCTGGGTATCCGGGCGGCCGTTCGCTCGGCCGATGGGACGAGAATGGCGCGGGCCCGCTGAACCGGGCCGGAACCGGATGTTCAGGACGCGTTCATCGCCGGCCGGCCCGGAACGGGAACGGAAAGGAAAAGGCCCCGGAAGACCGGGGCCCGAGTTCGCGGGGGGATGGACGGGACGGCCGGACGGCCGGCCGTGCGGACGGCTAGACGGCCCCGCCGACGCGCCCGGCGCATTCGACGGTCCTGCCGTCGGCCCGGACCGTCAGGCGCGCCTCGTAGGCCTGCCCGGTGTTGCCGAGCATGACGCGGCCGAGCGTCGTCTCGGCCTGCGGCCCGGCCGAGAAGTCGCCGCCCTGGCGAATGTCGGAACCGCCCGAACCGCCGGCGCTCGTGACCTTGAAGGAATAGGAGCCGGACACCGCGCTGCCGGCGGTGACGACCGGCTGGAGCGCGATCATCGCGCCCGTGGTGGTCTCGCGGATCTCGCAGGCGAGCGGGTCGGCGGCGGGGCTCGTCGCGGCGTCGGCGAGGACGGTTCCCGCCGCGACGATTGCGGCGCCCGCGCCGGCGAGCAGCGGCAGGAGGCGGGTGGCGATGTGCCTGTGCGTGGCGATCATGGCGAAATCTCCTTTGCGGGAGGGGCCGGGGCGAGGCCCGGGAGGGTTGGGGGCGAAGCCCGGGAGGAACCGCGTTCCTCCCGGTTCCCGGCCCTTACGGGCAGGCCTGGACGAAGGCGGCCACGTTGCCGCCGCCGGCCTGGGCGACGCTCGCGCCGCAGCCGTTGCCGACCTGGACGCCGGCGGCGATGTTGCCGTTGCCGTCCTGGCTCAGGATCGCGGTGTGGTTGGCGCCGAACTGGCCGACGCCGGCCTGGTTGTGGTGGCCCTGCTGCCAGGTGTCGGCGGCGTTGTTGAAGCCGTCCTGGCCGATCGCGGCGGTGTTGTGGTTGCCGAACTGGTGGCTGGCGGCGCCGTTCCAGACGCCGTTCTGGTGGATGCCGATGGTGTTGTGCCAGCCGCCCTGCGCGCCGCCGGCGGCGTTGCCGAAGCCGGTCTGGTTGATGAACACGTCGTTGGCCGACGCCGGGACGGCCGAGAGGCCGACGAGGGCGGCGATCGCGGTGGCGAGGATGGTCGTGCGGGTCATTGTTCCGTCTCCTTCGGGTTTTGCGGATCGGGTCCGCGTTCGAGGACGGAACGGGTTTTACGAAGGCGCGCCGGAATCGGACCTGAACCCGCCGTTCAGGCGGCGTTCACCCGCGGCCGCGGGCCCGCCGGGGGAGCGCAAGCGTCGTCTCGGCCTGGCGCGGCCGCCGCATGGATCCCGGATCAGGTCCGGGACACGAGGCGTCTGTCTGTCGCTCGGGCCCTGCCCCACTTGCAAACGCGTGCCCTGGAGGTGATCCGGGGCCCACGGGGCCGCAGACGAGACGTCCGCGACGGCGCCCCGCCGCCACGCGCTATTCCATCGCCAGGATCATGTTGCGCACGACGGGATAGATCTCCTTCTCCCAGCGCTTCCCGTTGAAGACGCCGTAGTGGCCTACATTGGCCTGCAGATGATGGCGCTTCAGGTGCGGGCGAAGCGAGCGGCAGAGGTCGTGCGCGGCCGCCGTCTGGCCGAGCGCGCAGATGTCGTCGCGCCCGCCCTCCACGGTGAGCAGCGCCGTCTTGCGGATCGCCCCGCAGTCGACGACGCGGTCGCGGTAGCGGAATTCGCCGGTCGCCAGCTCCGCGCGCTGGAACACCCGGTCGATGGTCTCGATGTAGAACTCCTCGGTGAGGTCGAGCACGGCGAAATACTCGTCGTAGAAGGTCTTGATCTTCTCCGCCTCCGCGCTCTCCCCGGCGGCGAGGTGCTCGTAGAGCTTGCGGTGCGCCTTGGTGTGGCGGTCCATGTTCATCGACATGAAGGCGAAGAGCTGCACGAAGCCCGGATAGACGCGCCGCCCCCCGCCGGCATAGCGGCGCGGCACCTGCGCGATCAGCTTCTGGCGGAACCAGGAGAGCGGCTTGCCGTTGGCCAGATCGTTGACCTCGGTCGGGCTCTCGCGCACGTCGATCGGCCCGGCCATCAGCGTCATCGTGCGCGGCGTCGCGGGATTGTCGGCCTCCGACATCACCGCGACGGCGGCGAGCGCCTGCACGCAGGGCTGGCAGACGGCGAGCACGTGGCCGCCCGGCCCGATCGTCTCCAGGAACGAGATGAGATAGTCCACGTAGTCGTCGACGCCGAAGCGCCCGGCCTCCATCGGCACGTCGCGCGCGTTCGCCCAGTCGGTGATGTAGACGTCGTGGTCCGACAGCATCGTCTGCACGGTGCCGCGCAGCAGCGTCGAGAAATGCCCCGACAGCGGCGCCACGATCATCACCCGCGGCTGCTCGACGTCGATGTCCTTCCTGAAATGCAGAAGCTTGCCGAACGGCAGGTCGCGGGCGACCTCCATCGTCACCGCCACGTCGCGGCCCCCGACCCGCGCACGCGTGATGTCGAAGTCCGGCCGCGTATGGCTGAGCTCGAAGCGGGAGATCATCTCGAGGCTCGCCGCGACCCGCCGCCCCAACGCGCCGACGCCCGCCGCGCCGATACCCGCCGCGCCCATGCCGCCCGCGCCCGACCCCCAGCCCGCCCGGTCGGGGTCGTAGCCGACCGCCCGCGCCATGATCCGCATCGGCGCGACGAGATCGTCGTGGAACTGGTAGGTCTGGTAGAGCATCGCCTTCTCCCCTCTCGATGCCGCACTGCAAAAAATCTAGTGCGAATTTTTTTGCATTGCGAGAAGATAAACGCGGAAGGCGCGCCATCCCGCGCCGGCGAAGGGGGGATTTCCCAGGCAATGGCCGCGGCGACGCTCACGATCTCATCGAAGAACTACTCGTCCTGGTCGCTGCGCGGCTGGCTCCTGTGCCGCATGGCCGGGCTCGATTTCAAGGAACAGGGCGTCGACATCGACGATCCCGACACCCGTCAGGAGCTGCTCCTGCTCTCCCCCTCCGTGCTGGTGCCGCGCCTGACGCACGGCAAGGTGACGGTCTGGGACACGCTGGCGATCGCCGAGTACGTCAACGAGGTCGCCCCGAAGGCCGGCCTCTGGCCGAAGGACCAGGCCGCCCGGGCCCATGCCCGCGCCGTCTCCGGCGAGATGCATTCGGGCTTCTACAACCTGCGCTCCGCGCTGCCGATGAACCTCAGGGCCCGCCACCAGAGCTTCAAGATCTTCTCCGGCGCCCGCCCCGACGTCGAGCGCATCAGGGCGATCTGGACCGAGTGCCTCGACGCCTCCGGCGGCCCCTTCCTGTTCGGCAAGGCGCCGACGGCGGCCGACGCCATGTACGCCCCCGTCTGCACCCGCTTCCGCACCTATGCCGTGGAGCTGGAGCCGGCGCTCCAGGCCTATTGCGAGACGGTGTTCGCCTGGCCGCTGATGCAGGAGTGGACGGAGGGGGCGCTGGCGGAGCCGGAGGAGATCATCGAGCTGGAGGTGGAGTTTTAGGGGGTAGAGGGCAGGGCCGTCGTGCCTGCCGGTCACTCCTGTTTTTAGCTCTCGGCCCGAAGCACCCCGCGTCGATGCCCTCGCGTGGCGCGATGACGGGGTCCGCCGCTCCTGCTCCTCACATCGTATATCCCGGCTTCTTATAAAGCCGGTTCGGGTGGCCGACGATGTCGGGCAGATAGACCTCATCGCGCCAGCGCGCCGGGTCGATCTCCTCGAAAGACACCGACACGGAGGCCTCGCCGTAGTCGAGGATCTGCATCACCTCCTTGATGACGGCTTCGGCGAGTTCCTGCTTCCGCGCTTCGGTCCTTCCGGGCCAGAGCTTGACGATGACGTGCGGCATTGCGGTTCTCCTGTGCTTCGGCGTCGTCGCCTGCGCCTACCAGGGCTGCCTCGCCGGCCCGACGGTGAACTCGCTGACGGTTGTGTCCTCGGGCATGTCGAGCGCGTAGGCGACGACATCGGCGATCCGGTCCGGCGAGATGCCGAATGCGGCGTATAGGCCGTGCATCGCATCGGACGTCTGCCTGTCGCTTATCGTATCCAGCAGTTCCGTGTTGATCGCGGCGGGATAGATCGTGGCGGTACGTATGTTCGTCTGCTCCATGGCGGATTCCATCCGGAGCACCTCCATGAAGTCGCGCACGAACCATTTCGTGCCGCCATAGACCGCGGCGTTCGGATAGGCCTTGAGCCCCGCGACCGACGAGGTTGCAAGGACGTGTCCGGATTTCTGCGCGATGAATGTCGGCAGCACGGCCGCGACGCCGTTCAGGACACCCGTGATATTGACGTCGACCATCGCGTGCCACTCGTCGGTCTTCAGGGCCGAGAGCGGACTGCTCGGCATAAGACCGGCGTTCAGGAAAATGGCGTCGACGCCGCCATATGAGGCTTTGGCACGCTTGACGATGGCGTCGTTGTCGGACTGCTTGGTGACGTCCAGCACCTGGTAGACGGCCTGACCGCCGCCTTTGCCGATCTCGTCTGCGATTTGCTTCAGCTTGTCTTCGCGTCGCGCGCCAAGGACGACCTTGGCGCCCCTGCTCGCGAGCAATTTCGCGGTCGCCTCGCCGATTCCCGACGATGCGCCGGTGATAATCACGACTTTGTCTTTGATCATGGTTGTTCCTACCCGCATCTCCGTGTTGGGAGCCGGAATCAGGCGCCGTATTGCTCGTCGGACACCTTCTCCATCCAGTCCACGGTCTTGCCGTTCTGCACCTCCTGGATGGCCGTATGGCTCATTGCCGATTCCGGCGCGGCCCCGTGCCAGTGCTTTTCGCCCGGCGCGAACCAGACCACGTCGCCGGGATGAATTTCTTCGATTGGTCCGCCCCAGCGCTGGACACGCCCAAGGCCGGACGTGACGATCAGGGTCTGTCCAAGCGGGTGCGTGTGCCATGCCGTGCGCGCGCCCGGCTCGAAGGTCACGTTCGCGCCCTGGACACGGCTCTTGTCGAATTGGTTGAAGAGCATCTCGACCTGAACCGAACCGGTGAACCAGTCGGCCGGTCCGGGACCTGTCTGGCGGCTGTCTGCCCGAATGATTTCCATGGCTTTTGTCCTTTCCGCCGTTAGTGCCGGTGCGGACTATTTAGGCCTGGCTGCGCTATCCGATTAGGACCTATAATTTGCATGAACTATTGAGCAGAGTTCAGCAATGGCGCGCGACGAACTGAGCGAACTGAAGGCGTTCATTGCCGTTGCCAACGAGCGCAGCTTCACAAGAGCCGCCGCCAAGCTTGGAGTATCCGCGTCGGCGATCAGCCACACCGTCCGCGGTCTCGAGGAGCGGCTTGGTTTGCGCCTGCTGACGAGGACGACCCGGAGCGTGGCAACGACCGAGGCGGGCGAACGGCTCTATCGATCGATCGCGCCGCATTTCGAGCAGATCCGGGCCGAAATCGACTCCTTGAGCGAATTGCGCGACAAGCCGTCGGGCACTGTCCGCATCACGTCAGGAGTACATGCCGTCGAGACGATTCTGCGGCCGAGGCTGGCGAAATTCCTGCCTCGGTACCCCGACATCAATGTGGAGGTGTCCATCGACAACGGTTTCGTCGATATCGTCGGAGAGCGTTTCGATGCCGGTATCAGGCTCGGCGAGTCGATCAGCAAGGACATGGTCGCGGTGCGGATCGGTCCGGACTGGCGGTTCGTCGTCGTTGGCGCACCCGACTATTTCACGCGGCGCTCGCCACCCGATCATCCGGGCGAGTTGACCAACCACAAGTGCATCAATCTGCGCCTTTCCTCTGCCGGCGGTCTCTATGCCTGGGAGTTCGAGAAGAGCGGGGGCGAACTTGATGTCAGGGTCAGCGGCCAACTCACCTTCGACAGCGTCGTGCCGGTGCTGCAGGCCGCCGTCGACGGTCTCGGCCTCGCTTACGTTCCCGAAGACCTCGCAAGACCGTATGTCGAAACCGGCCAATTGGGCGTGGTTCTAAGCGACTGGTGCGGCAACGTGCAGGGGTACCACCTCTATTACCCGAACCGGCGTCTGGCGTCGCCGGCCTTCGCCCGGTTCGTCGAAGCGATCAGGTACCGGGCCTAGCGTGCGGCACGTCGGCCGGCAAGAGCCCGGCGAAGAGACGCCGAAAACGCATTCTCCGGCGGCTTCGTGCCCGCCGCCGGGACATCAGCGATCGGCGGCGCCGGCCTGCCGGCCGCCCCGCGCGATCCGGCACAGGCCGAGCAGTATCGCGAAGTTGACCGCAGGCGCCAGGGCCGCAAGCCACGGCAGCCATGGTTCCGGAATCGCGTCCAGCATCCGGTTCCACGGCAACCCCAAGGGTATCAGGAACACGGCCGCCAGGGGATCGGGCTCGTTCCCGAACAGGCCGAACGTGCCGATCAAAAGCAGCACCAGGGCAACGCCGTAGACCGCCGCAAAGGCGACAAGCACGATCCGGCACAACCGCTTGGCGAACATGGTGCCCTTCCCTCCCGAAGCCTCGAGGCAAGCCGGCCGCCACCGCGTCTGCGTGACGGTGGCGACCGGCCATCACCTGGCGGCGGTCTGCCCTGTCGCTCCGGCGAGCGGCCCGAGGCGGACCGTGCCGCGGCGGCCGTCAGCCCCCGTAGATTACGGCGTCGGGAATGCTGTAGGTCTCCGCGCCAATGTGCACGGTCGTCATGTCGCCCTGCTTCGACGCTCTGAATTCTCCGCGATCGGCCTGGCTCTCGTCGTACCCGATGGCCTTGCCGTTCTCGAAGAATATGCCGCGGGTCCGGCCATCGGGCTTCGTTATCGTCACGATGCCCGATCCGTTGCCCTCGCGCTGAACGCCGAAGGGGCACGACCCCACCGCCCCGGCCTTGCTCATCGAGCACGGGACCTCCCCGGTCGCGTTGTAGTCGGTTCCGGGGACCTTCGCGTCTCCTCCCGTGTCGGCGCTCGCGCGGCGGCTGTCGCTGGTCAGGCGAACGTTCCTGAGCACCCCGTTCGCGGTGAAGTGACACTCGAACGTGGAAACGTCCTGGCCGTCCGGCGGAAACTGCCCGTAGACGACATGCCCGCCATGGCCCGCCGCCTCGACCGGCAGGGTCGCGATATCCCGCGGGCTCACTTTGAATTCCTCTGCCGCCGCGCCCGCGCAGAACCGGCCCATGTCCCTCTCGGCGACCTGTTCCTTCTGCGCCCGGCCGCTCTGATTGTCGGCCGTCTGCACGCCGTCACCGTCGTTTCCGGCAAACAGCAGCTCGGCGATCACGCCGTTGTTGGAGACAAGGCAGCGCCAGGGCGCACGCTGCGCGCCGACGCCGACCATGACCAGCGAGTTCGCCTGCGAAAACTCGTTGCTCAGCACCGTCACGTTGCGTTCATTGGTCTCCTTGGCGACGGCCTCGAGACAGACGCGTTCGACGATCGAGCCCGCCGCCGGGGCGGAGCCCGAAGCCGGAGCGGAGGTTCTTGCCGAATTGGCCGCGACTGCCGAGCCGGTGCGCTTCAACCCGCGCACGTTGTAGGCGCGGTCGACCTCGCAGACGGCCCGGTTCCCCGCGGCGTCGAGATAGAAGAGCGCATCGCCGCTGGCGGCCACATCGCGTGCCGTGACCCGGACCCGGTCCATGCCGATGCCGACCGTGTCCGCCAGCTCTGCCACGCAGGCCCGCTCCTGGCCCGGATCGATGGTCGCGGGCCGCGACCGGGACGAACCGGATGCGCCGGCACTCGGTCTCGCGTCGACGACGACGGGTTCGAGCTGGGTTTCGTTCGCGGCGTACCGCACGGGCGCGCCGGATGGGGGCGCCGTCCGTTCGGGGACGGCGACGACGAGGCCCGGCTCGAACTGCGCCATGTCCCTAAGCGTCGGGTTGGCGACGAGCAGGGCATGAAGCGTGACCCCGCATCGCCATGCCAGATGTTCGAGCGATTCAGCCTCCTGAACGATCGCGCGGTCGCCGCAGGGGCTCGCGGCGTGATGACCGACATGGCTCGGCACATGGATCAGCGCGCCGGCGCTGATGTTGCGGACATTCGTGATTTGCGGATTGGCATCGAGCAGTGCTTCGACGGTGACACCGCACGCATGGGCGACTCCGAAGATCGTCTGTCCGCGCGCCAGATGCGTGTAGGAGCCGCAACCGTAGTGCGGCGCCTGCTGGGCGGCCGGCACGGCATCGTATCCGTGACCGACCGCCGGCATCCGTACCGGCGCGGCATATGCGGTTGCCTGGAACAGCGGACGAAGCTCCATCGACGCAATGCCGACGGCGAGATTGAGCCCGACGTTCCCCTCGACGCTCAGCGGCTGCAAGGCGATCGTCTTGTTGGATCCGCCGATGAGGACCCTGCCCTCCGCGCCGATCAGCACCGTGCCGCCCGCCTCCGCGCCGGCATAGGTGCCCGTCAGGACCCCCGGCGGCACCTCGTTCGACTCGGCGACGACGCTCCAGGCGATGACGCCGGCTCCGGTTGCGCCGATATCTATGCCGACCTCGCGCAGCCGCCCGCCATACGCTTCCGTCAGCCCGTTGGATTTGTAGAAAACGCAGTGCAGGTCGCGCGGCGAGCTGAAGATGAGCGAAAACCCGCCGCTGACTTCGCAGGTGAGCATGCCCGCTTCAACCCGCGCCTGCGCGGGGGCGGCAAAGGCGGCGAAACCGCCGAGTACGACGGCGGCCAAGACGGGCCGGCTGATCATGGAACTCATTGGGATCTCCTAATTTGCTTAAAGAATTCCCGCCGGCGCGGGGTGTCCGTGGCACAAGGTCAGGACATGATCACGAAATCCTGTCCGCTGCGCGTGTCGGGATGCAGCGGCGCGTCCGTCAGCACCATGACCAGGCCCGGATGCATGCGGCTGCGCATCTGTGCGATGAATTCGTTGCCTGTCCGCACGCGCTCGACGACGTTCTCCTCCGGCGCGGCGCCGCCGGTCTGGTCGGCATGGTGACTGATGGCGAGCCAGTGCAGGCCTTTCACCGTCGCGTCGCTGCCGCGCAAGACCAGCACGTGATTGCCGAGCGGCCCCTCGCCGACGATCGCAACCTCGTCCTCGCGGATCACAGTGCCGTTCTCGACCAGCATGATCCGCCGGTCCGCCCCCGATGCGATGATCGAGGTGATCGGATAGGTTTCCGCAGCCACCCAGTCCGAGGGATGCTTCTTGTCTTCCAGCGAGGCTTCGACATCCTCGAACTCGTGCTCGGCATAGCCGCTCAGCACCATGCCTGGATGCTTCAGCTCCCAGGGGTCGGAACTCGCGCCGGCAATGATCACCGGCGTGCCGAGATGCGTGATCCCGAAGAGCTTCGCGGAGAAGTCCAACGGCAGCCGCACGCAGCCATGCGAGGCCGGATATCCCGGCAGATTGCCCGCGTGCAGCGCGATGCCCGACCACGTGAGCCTGTTCATGTTCGGCATCGGCGCGTTGTTGTACGTGCTCGAATGATGGTTCTTGTCTTTCTGCAGCACCACGAACACGCCGGTCGGCGTCGAGTGCCCGGACTTGCCGGTCGAGCAGGTCGACACCGCGATGCGGATGCCGTTGCGATAGACGTGGACGAGTTGGTCGGGGATCGACACGACCACCGCGACAGGTCCTTCCGGCTGGCGATCGGGATGCCAGGTGTATTCGCCGGGCTTCAGATCGCTCGCCGCCTTCATGACCTCTTGGGCGACGACCTCGAACCCCGCGAACGTGACGATCCCGGCCCCGGCGCCGACCAGGAAACGCCGCCTGTCGATCGCTGAAAGAAGCGATTGTTTCATTGCAGTCTCACTCCCTGTCCGCCCGATCGAGCCGTGCCGGCTCTACATGACCACCATCGAGACCATGTATTTGACGGTCTTGTTGCTGTCCTCGGCGTCGCCCATCAGGTAGACACGGATCGTGTAGTCGCCGTCCGCGGGCAGCTTGATGTTGACGGCGTCGGGACCGTCGATCGAACCGTTGTAGATCGCGACGTTGTCGCTTCCCGGCGGCAGGATGTTGAAGTACGCGCTGCCCTCGGTAATCAGCGACACACCCATGGTCTGGCCGGCGCGCGCGCCCAGGATGTAGTCGCGATACTCGTGGCCGGTGATCGATCCCTCTACGGCTGCATTGTCATTGCCGGCGGCGAAATGCACCACCTCGCGCGTCTGTGCGCTGAGTTCCGGCGTGTGGCCGACGGCAAACGCGGCAAGGAGAAGGAGGTGAAACGGTCGGATCATTGCGTGCTCCCTGGTCAGGCGGGGCGGCGGGGCGCAAGACGCCCCGCCGTTTACCACAGGCCGGCATCCCGGGGGCTTACCCTATGCAAGCCGGCTTATCCCCACCCCCACCCGATCGATGAGGCCGTTGGGGGCCGGCCCCGCAACCCGGTGTACAGCCATGTATCGAAATCGACGCCGTCCGCGTCCAGTGAGAAATTTATTTGGCAAATGAATCCGATTCAGCTGTCGACGGCAGCTTGCGCGTCTTGCCGGTCCGCCGCTCGGCTGCCGGAGCCGGCTCGGACTGCGCTTGCGACCGGAACCAGCGTATGAGCGCCTTCAGGCCGGCTTCCTCGCGCCTCGCCACCTTGACGCACAAATAATAGTCCTCACCCGTCGGCACCCGATAGGCACTGATGCGCTCCACCGCGCCCGAGATGATGGCGTCTTCGGCAAGGAAATCGGGCACCAGCGCCACCCCGAGCCCTGCCTTGGCCATCTCCAGCGCGAGATAGTAGTGCGAAGCCTGGAGCCAGTGGCCGCGGTCGATTTCCTTCAGCGGAATGCCCGCGCGTTCCGAAAACGTCCGCCAGTCCCAGCCGAATTCCTCCGGCTCGATCCATGTCGTTATCGGCGGCATCCCCTCCCCGGGGGCAGACCTGTGGCCGCCGTACGTCGGCTTGGCGACGGCGACAAGCTCTTCCGCCACGATTTTCGTGGACCAGAAACCCGATTCCGTCGGCTTGATCGATATGAAAGCGTCGGCGGTGTGATCCGTCAGTTCCGGATACTGGGCATACATGCGCAGCTGCAGGTCGATGCCCGGATTTTCCTTGTTGAAGTCTCCCAAGCGCTTGATCAGCCACCCCGGCGCGAAACACGAGCATACCGCGAGCCTGATTTCGTCGTGGCCTGTGCCGATCACCTCGGCGACCGATCTGTCGATCTTGACGAATGCCTCCCGCAAGCGCGCCGCCAACCGATCACCTGCCGGCGTTAGCTCGATGCCGCGACCGTGGCGCACGACGAGCTTCTCGCCGAGGTCCTCGGCCAGCTTGCGAAGCTGGTGGCTCACCGCACTCGCCGTGACGCCCAGCTCCTGGGCAGCTTCCTGAACCGTCTTGTGCCGCGAGACGGCCTCGAAGGCTTCGAGCGCTTTCAAGCGGCGATGCTGAATTCCGGTCATGAGGCTACCGTGTCGCCGTGGTGGGATCCCTGGCTGCGACGGCAGAACATCGCGACGGACGCGCCGTCTCCCTCGATCGCAGCACCTATACGCCGTTGTCTCACCATGGCGGCGATGCTTAGCCACTGTAATTTCGAACACGGTAGCGCGGTACACTCGAAATCGGGAGTCCGCTTTGGCTCGCATGCGAGCCACGGCAGGCGCTACCTCGGGCCGCCCGGTTCGGAGAGCGGGCGGCGAAATGCCAGCCGCATCTGCTTCTCCGTCTCGATCAGCGCGAAGAAGACGACACCGATCGCCACGATCAGAAGGCCGTCGAACAGCGGCACGGGCTGCGTTCCGAAAACCGCCTGCAAGGGCGGCAGATAGGTGAGGGCGAACTGCGCGGCGGTGACGGTGAGGACGCAGGCCCAGACGATCCGGGTGCCCCGAGCCGCGGTCCAGGTGAGCGAGGTCCCGTGGATGTTGCAGATGAAGAAGAGATGAAACATCTCGAGCACCACCAGCGTGTTCATCGCCATCGTCTGGGCAAGCTCGACCGGGTAGCCGCGATCCGTGGCGTAGATGTACACACCGAAGACCGCGACCAGGAACAGGGTCGAGACGAACACGATGTGCCAGACGAGTTCGCCCGTCAGGAGGGGCTCGTCGCGCGGGCGGGGCGGGCGGCGCATGGTCCCGGGCTCGGAGGGCTCGAAGGCGAGAGCGAGCCCCAGCGTGACGGCGGTGATCAGATTGACCCAGAGGATCTGTACCGCGGTGACGGGCAGCGCCATGCCGGCGAAGAGCGCCACCACGATGGTCATCGCCTCGCCAGCGTTGGTGGGCAGTGTCCAGCTGATGACCTTCTTTATGTTGTCGTAGACGGTACGCCCCTCGCGCACCGCGGCCGCGATCGAGGCGAAATTGTCGTCGGCGAGCACGAACTCGGCCGCCTCCTTCGCCGCCTCGCTGCCCTTGAGACCCATGGCGATCCCGGCGTCGGCACGCTTGAGGGCGGGCGCGTCGTTCACCCCGTCGCCGGTCATCGCAACGGTCAGCCCCCGCGCTTGCAGGGCGGTGACCAGGCGCAGCTTGTGGGCGGGCGACGTACGGGCGAAGATATCCGTCTCCACGGCCACATCGGCGAGCGCGGCGTCGTCCATCGCCTCGACATCGGCGCCGGCGAGAACGCGTTCGCGGTTCCTCAACCCGATCATCCCGGCGATGGCGCGGGCGGTGGCGGCGTGATCCCCGGTGATCATCTTCACCCGGATGCCGGCCGCGTGACAGTCCGCCACGGCCTCGATCGCCTCGGCGCGCGGCGGATCGATCAGGCCGATCAGCCCGATCAGCGTGAGCCGCCCCTCCAGATCGGCGGTGTTCAGAACCGTATGATCCTGCCGCACCGCCCGCGCGGCGACGGCGATCACCCGCTGACCCTCGGCAGCCAGTTCCTCCACCGCCGCATGCCAGTAGCCGACGTCGAGCGGCTCCGTTCCGTCGTCTGCTGCGCGCTGGTCGGCGCAGAGCGCCAGTACCGCCTCGGGCGCGCCCTTGACGTGGATGCAGGCGCGGCCCTCGTGGTCGTGGTGCAGCGTGGCCATGTAGCAATGGGCGGCGTCGAAGGGGATCGCGTCGGAGCGCGTCCACTCGCGGAAAGGCTCGGGGCCATCGCCGGTGACCTTGCCGGCAAGCGCGATCAGCGCACCCTCCATCGGGTCGCCCTCGACGCGCCAGTCCTCGCCATGGCTGCGCAGTACCGCATCGTTGCACAGGCCCGCGGCTAGGGCGAACTCCATCAGCACCGCGTGCTCGGCCAGGCGCGCGTCGGCCTCGCGCCAGCGCACGGCGCCTTCTGGCGCATAGCCGTTGCCCTGCACGGAATACACCTGCCCGGCCGCGGCCAGCGAGGCCACCGTCATCTCGTTGCGCGTCAGCGTGCCGGTCTTGTCCGAACAGATCACCGAGACCGAACCCAGCGTCTCGATCGCCGGCAGGCGGCGGACGATGGCGTTGCGCCGCGCCATGGCCTGCACCCCGACGGCCAGCGTGATCGTCAGCACGGCCGGCAACCCCTCGGGGATCGCCGCGACCGAGAGGCCGACGACCGCCATGAAGAGCTCGGAGAACGGCAGGTGACCGACGAAATAGCCGTAAACCAGCAGCGCGCCGGCCACGATCAGGATGAAGACGGTCAGCCACCGGGCAAAGCGGTCCATCTGCGCGACGAGCGGCGTCGTCAGCGTTTCGACCTCGGACAACATCCCGCTGATCCGGCCGATCTGCGTCTCCGCCCCCGTCGCCGTGACCAGGCCGCGCCCTGCGCCCGCGGCGACCAGCGTGCCGGAGAACAGCATCGAGGTCCGGTCGCCGAGCACGGCATCCTCGGCGACGGGAGCAATGCCCTTGTCCACGGGGACGGATTCGCCCGTCAGGATGGCCTCTTCGACTTTCAGGCCGCGTGCTTCGGTCAGCCTCAGATCGGCCGGGACCCGGTCGCCGGCCTCGATCAGAACGATGTCGCCCGGCACGAGGTCTGCCGCATCCACGCTCTGGCGGCGCCGGTCGCGCAGCACGGCGGAACGGGGGGCGAGCATACCCCGGATCGCCGCCATCGCCTGCTCGGCGCGGCCCTCCTGCACGTAGCCGATCACCGCGTTGACGATCACCACCGCGAGGATCACGCCGGTATCGATCCAGTGCTGCAGCGCCGCCGTGACCGCCGCCGAGGCGATCAGCACGTAGATCAGCACGTTGTGAAAGTGGCCGAGGAAGCGCAGCAGCGCGCTGCGTCGCGGTGGCTCAGGCAGGCGGTTCGGCCCGAACTCGGCAAGGCGGCGGGCGGCTTCGTCCGAGCTCAGCCCGCTTGTCTCGGCCGCCAGCGCGCGAAGCGCCTCCTGGGCGGACAGACCGTGAAAGGTAGTGTCGCTGCGGCTTTCGGTCATCTCGCCCGCCTTCGGTGTTTCGTGAGTGGCGGAAGGCACGAATCTTACGAAGGCTGCTTCTTTTGCGTCCCAGCCTAGGAAATTTCGACGCGGCCTTCCACCAGCACGCCGTACTCCGGGTACCGGCGGCGGTTCCTGTGCTCGGACACTGCGGGCGCCCCGCAAATCCGGCAAACCGTCCCGCCCTGCCTCAGGCGGACGTCGGCCTCGCGCAGCATCGCGGCAATCTCTTCGGGGGATTGGCGCTTCCCCGGCATTCTCAACTCCGATGTGGAGCCGATCTGCAACTCGAGCCAACGGCCGCTTGCCGGGCAGCGGACCAGGCTGAGTGCCCTCCGTTCGCCCCGTAAATTCCCACATTCACGGCTTGCGTCACGGACGCGCGGACGATGCAGCGGACGGCCGTTGTGTTCCATCACGACGCATGAGGCGTTTCCTCCCCCTCCGGCCCCCGTTCGCTCGCCTTCGCCATCAGCCCCCGCTCCACGAGTGCCCCCCACGCCTCCTCCGCGCTGTTTGCGTAATCGAACAGCTTCGTGTCGGCGGGAGCGACCATGCCGGCTTCGGCGAGCGCCTCGAAATCGACGATGCGGCGCCAGTAGTCGGGATCGAACAGCACGGTCGGCACGCGCGGCGCCTTGCCCGTCTGCGACAGGGTCAGGATCTCGAACAGCTCGTCCAGCGTCCCGAATCCGCCGGGGAACACCACCAGCGCGTTCGCCCGCATCGCGAGGTGCATCTTGCGCATGGCGAAATAGTGGAACTGGAAGGTGAGGTCGGGCGTCGTGTAGGCGTTCGGCTCCTGCTCGCGCGGCAGGCGGATGTTGAAGCCGATCGTCGGCGCGCCGGCCTCGCGCGCGCCGCGGTTGGCGGCCTCCATCAGTCCCGGCCCGCCGCCCGTGGCGATGACGTTGTCGAGGACGCCGTCCGAGCTCTTGCCCAGCGCCCCGCCGCGCTGCGACGCGATGCGGCCGAAGGCGCGCGCCTCGGCGTACCAGCGCGCGTGGGCGGGATCGCCGTCCTCGCGGATGCGGGCGCTGCCGAACACGACGATGGTCGAGCGGATGCGCCACTCGCGCAGGTGCTCCTCGGCCTTGGCGTATTCGAGCAGGAAGCGCACTCCGCGCATCGAATCGCCGAGCAGGAAGTCCTGGTCCAGCGCGGGGAGCCGGTAGGTCGGCGAGGCGCGCTGGTCGCCGTTCGTCTCGCCGCCGCTCACCGGACGGCCTCCGGCACCCCGGCGGCCTTCAGCGCCTTCGCCTGCCGCTGCGCCAGCTTCCCCAGGTCGAAGGCCTCGATCGTCTCGTTGAACAGGCGGTGGAAATTGAGTTCCGCGCGCAGGTGGATGAACACCGCCCCGAGGCCGATCGCGGCGCGGTCCATGAACACGAACTCGCGCGGCACCGTCACCGGGCCCTTCTCCTTCAGCGCCTTGTGCACGGTGAAGGCCTGCTTGCGCCCGTATTCCGCCGCGCTCACCCCTTCGGCGATGGCGCGCACGCGGTCCTCCAGCAGCGGGCCGTAGATGAAGCGCGCCCAGATGTTGAGGACGTCGATCAGGTCGCGGGTGAGCCCCTTGAAGCCCCAGGTCTCGTAGGCGTGGACGACGAGGGCGTCGTCGTTCGCGCGCAGGCCGTTGTAGAGGTCGATGACGCCGCCGACGAAGGTCGGCGGGAATATCCTTATGCAGCCGTAGTCGAGGAGGTTGATGCCGGCCGGTTCGCCCTCCCCCGATCCGAGATCGTCCTCGTAGACCGTGTAGTTGCCGAGATGCGGATCGCCGTGGATGACGCCGAAGCGGGAGAACGGGAACCACCAGGCGCGGAACATGGCCGTGGCCAGGCGATTGCGGGTGTCGAGGCCGTCCTGCTTGTGGGTGAGCAGCGGCGTGCCCTCGAGCCACTCCATGGTGAGGAGCCGCCTGGTAGAGAGGTCCTCGAACACCTTCGGCACCCGGATCGCCGTCTCGTCCTTCAGGATCGCGCCGTAGAGCCGCATGTGCGCCGCCTCGCGCGTATAGTCCAGTTCCTCGCGGATGCGGGCTGCGATCTCCTGCCCCATCTCGCGCGTGTCGATCGCCGGGTCCATGCGCCGGTGGATCGCGAACAGGAGATCGAGCTGGGCGAGGTCCGCCTCGACGGCGGACTGCATGTCGGGATACTGCAGCTTGCAGGCGATCTCCTCGCCGGCAAGCGAGACCGCCCGGTGCACCTGGCCGAGCGAGGCGGAGGCCGCCGCCTCGTGCCCGAACTCCCTGAACCGCTTCCGCCAGTCCGCCCCGAGCTCGGCGGCCATGCGCCGCTTGACGAATCCCCAGCCCATCGGCGGCGCCTGGCTCTGCAGCTTGGCGAGTTCGACTGCATATTCTGCAGGAATGGCTTCCGGGATGGTGGCGATCAGCTGCGCCACCTTCATGATCGGGCCCTTCAGGCCCCCGAGCGCGGCGGCGAGTTCGAGCGCGCCCTTCTCGCGATCCGACTCCCGGCCGAGCAGACGGCGTCCGGCCGACTTCACGGCGACCGAGCCGACATGCGATCCGACCCGGGCGTAGCGTCTCGCCCGCTTCGAGAACCGGTTGCGTTCCGTGTCGTCGCGCTCGCTCATCGCGCCATACCTGGGCACCCCACCTCCCGGAAGCAAGGGTTCTCCTAGGCTTCCATCGCCTCAAGCTCGTCGATCAGCCCGGCGATCACGTCGAGCCCCATGCGCCAGAACCCCGGGTCCCTGGCGTCGAGCCCGAACGGGGCGAGCAGCTCGGAATGGTGCTTGGTGCCGCCGGCCCTGAGCATGTCGAAATACGTCTCGGCGAAGCCGTCCGACGCCTTCTCGTAGATCGCGTAGAGCGAGTTCACCAGGCAGTCGCCGAAGGCATAGGCATAGACGTAGAACGGCGAGTGGATGAAGTGCGGCACGTAGCACCAGAAGGTCTCGTAGCCTTCGCCCAGCCGGATCGCCGGCCCCAGGCTCTCGGCCTGCACCTCCCGCCAGATCGTCGAGATGTCCTCGACGGTCAGCTCCCCGTCGCGCCGCGCGGTGTGGATCTTCCGCTCGAACACGTAGAAGGCGATCTGGCGCACCACCGTGTTGATCATGTCCTCGACCTTGGCCGCGAGCAGGCCCTTGCGGGCCCTGGCGTCGGTGGTCCTGGAGAGGAGTTCCTTGAAGGTCAGCATCTCGCCGAACACGCTCGCGGTCTCCGCGAGCGTCAGCGGCGTGGGCGCCATCAGCGGCCCCTGCGGGGCGGCGAGCACCTGGTGCACGCCATGGCCGAGTTCGTGCGCCAGCGTCATCACGTCGCGCGGCCGGCCGAGATAGTTGAGCAGCACGTAAGGGTGCGCGCTCGGCACGGTCGGATGAGAGAAGGCGCCGGGCGCCTTGCCGGGCCTCACCGCCGCATCGATCCAGCCCTTGTCGAAGAACGGCTCGGCGATCTCCGCCATCTCCGGAGAGAAGGCCGAATAGGCCGACAGCACCGTGTCGCGCGCTTCCGTCCAGACGTAGGTCTTCTGCGCGATCTTCGGCAGCGGCGCGTTGCGGTCCCAGAACTCGAGCGCGTCCTTGCCGAACCAGCGCGCTTTCAGCGCGTAGTAGCGGTGCGACAGCCGCGGATAGGCCTCGCGCACGCTCTCGGTCAGCGCATCGACCACCTCGCGCTCGACGCGGTTGGCCAGATGCCGGGAATCGGCGACGTCCTCGAAGCCGCGCCAGCGGTCGGAGATCTCCTTGTCCTTGGCGAGCGTGTTGGTGATCAGCGCGAAGGTCGGCAAAGTCCCGCGGAAGGTCGCAATCAGCGCCTCGGCCGCCTTGCGGCGCACGGTCTCGTCGCTGTCCTGAAGGAGGTTGAGCGTCGGCTCGAGCGTCATCTCCTCGCCGTCGACGGTGAAGCGCAGCGCCGCCATCGTCTCGTCGAACAGCCGGTTCCAGGCGCCGCGCCCGGTGATCGACTTCTCGTGGAACAGCTGTTCGAGCTTGTCCTCGAGCTGGTAGGGCCGCTCCTTGCGCTCGTCCTCGATCCACGGCCGGTAGTGGTCCAGCGCCGGCTCGGACTTCATCGCCGCCTCGATCCTGTCGTCCTCGAGCCGGTTGAGCTCCAGCGGGAAGAACAGCAGGTGGACCCCCGCGTTCGTCACCTTCTCGCGCACGTCGCCGAAGAACTTCGCCCGCTTATGGTCGGAGACGTCGAGGGC
Organism: Pseudomonadota bacterium; assembly: GCA_023458595.1. Lineage (GTDB taxonomy): Bacteria > Pseudomonadota > Alphaproteobacteria > Rhizobiales > Tepidamorphaceae > Microbaculum. Next base: position 109,946 of record JAEWYT010000057.1, on the reverse strand, counting down.
GTGCTGCAGTCCGGCATAGGAAACGAGCCTGCCGAGCACGTCCTGCAGCGTCTCGAACGCGGCGACCGCATCGGCGAGCTTGCGCGCCCCGCCCGGCCCGTGCAGCACCTTGCCGAGCGTGCCCTTCCACTTCTTCTCGAAGGCCTGCGCCTCCTTCAGCGCGCGGTCGAGATCCGCCTTCACCTGCGGCGAATCCATGCCCGGATAGAGGTCGTCGAGGTTCCAGGCCGGCAGCTCGCCGAGATCGGTTCTCTTCGATCCCGCCGCGCCCCTCGCCGCGTTTCGCACCTGCATTCTCGATTGCTCCATCGCTTTGGGAGATGGCCCGGCGGACAACCCCGGCGTCCGCCCGCTCGGGCCGAAGACCGCCGGGATATTAGCCGCGCGCCGCGCCGCTTCAAGGAAAATGGCCGGTTTCCGGGCGTTGCTTAACGAAAACGGCCGCTTAATCGCTATACGATCAGTTTAAGGCACCTTTTACCGGAGGTGGCCACAATGGCCAAAAATGGGACAGGCCCGGACCGCCGCCAGGCGCGTCCGATTTGGAGGTCGCATGGCCGAGCGCATTCTGATCGTCGATGACGATCCCGTACAGCGTCGCATCCTGGAAGCCGCGATCCAGCGTTTCGGCTTCGAAACCGCGACGGCGGAGACGGGCGACGAGGCCATCGCCGCCCTTTCCGCGCACAGGGCGAACGAAATCGTCCTGATAGTGCTCGATCTCGTCATGCCCGATCTCGACGGCATGGGCACGCTCGAGCGCATGCGCAGGGAAGGCATCTACCGGCCCGTCATCGTGCAGACCGCCCACGGCGGCATCGACACGGTGGTGAGCGCGGTGCGCGCCGGCGCCATCGACTTCTTCGTCAAGCCGGTCAGCCCCGAGCGTCTCGAGGTCTCGATCCGCAACGCCCTGAAGGTGAACGCGCTCGAGGGCGAGATCGCCCGCATCAAACGCCGCGTCGACGGGACGCTCACCTTCGATGACATCGTCACCCGGTCGCCGGCGATGCAGCGCGTCATCGAACTCGGCAAGCGCGCCGCCGATTCCAACATTCCGATCATCATCGAAGGCGAATCCGGCGTCGGCAAGGAGATGGTCGCCCGCGCGATCCAGGGTTCCGGGCCCCGCGCCGGCAAGTCGTTCGTCGCCGTGAACTGCGGCGCGATCCCCGAGACTCTCGTCGAATCGACCCTGTTCGGCCACGAGAAGGGGGCCTTCACCGGCGCCACCGAGAAGCGCGTCGGCAAGTTCATGGAAGCCGACGGCGGCACGCTGTTCCTGGACGAGGTCGGCGAGCTGCCCGCCGACGCGCAGGTGAAGCTCCTGCGCGCGCTGCAGGAAGGCGAGGTCGATCCGGTCGGCGCGCGCAGGCCGGTGAAGACCGATTTCCGGCTCATCTCCGCGACCAACCGCTCGATGATCGACCTCGTGCGGCAGAAGCGGTTCCGCGAGGACCTCTACTACCGCCTCAACGTCTTTCCGATCCTGGTGCCGCCGCTCAGGGACCGGGCCGAGGACATCCCGCTCCTCGTCAAGCACTTCATCACCCGCTTCGGCGCCGAGGAAGGCAAGCGGGTCGATTCGATCACGCCGGAAGCGCTGACGCTTCTGATGCGCCATCGCTGGCCGGGCAACGTGCGCCAGCTCGAGAACACCGTGTTCCGTGCCGTCGTGCTCGCCGACGGCAACCAGCTCGACGTCGACCATTTCCCGCAGATCGCCGCCCAGGTCGACGATTTCCAGGACGTCGAGGTCCCCTATCCGACGATCGAGCTGACGGCCCCGAAGCATCCCCACACCGAGGCGGAGAAGCCGGAGCACCGGCCCGCGTCGGTCACCCCGATCGGCGCGCACCTGCCGGACACCTCCCGCGGCGTCGTTCCGATCCTGTCTGAGGACGGCGACGTCCGGCCGCTCGAGGAGATCGAGGCCGATCTGATCCGCTTCGCCATCGAGCACTATCGCGGCCGCATGAGCGAGGTCGCCCGCCGGCTCGGCATCGGCCGCTCCACCCTTTACCGGCGCCTCAAGGAACTGGAACTCGACGCGGCGGAATAACTGGCGGTATCCGGCAAAAACCGCTAGCTTTGCCGCATGAATCGGACAGCATTGCAGGGGCGTGCGCCTCTCCTTCGTTCGCTGGCCGCCGGCCTCCTCGCCTCTGTCGCATGGACGGCTTCCGGCTGGGCGCAAGAGAACGGCCTGATTGTCGCGCAGACCGAAAGCCGGTCCGTAGCGCAGGCCGCGGAGCCGCAGGGCGGGCCCGTCACCGCCGATCCGGCCGCTTCGGCGACGCCGGAGCCCCCGACGACCGCCGCCGAGGCGGCGGCGCCCGTGCCCGATCCGGTTCCGCCGGCGATCGAGACCGCGCTCGCGGCTGCGGGCGCCTACGGCAAGGCCGACCACAAGGCGCTCGCCGATTTCTACGCGGAGCGCGGCTTCCTGCCGCTATGGATCGCGGACGGCAGGTTCGACGGCGCCGCCCGCGCCGTGATCCGCCGCCTCGAGAACGCCGACGCCTACGGGCTCGACCCCTCCCGCTACGCCCTGCCGCCGATCGACGTCGGGATCTCGGGCGGCGCGACGCCCGCCGATCTCGCCGGGGCGGAACTCGATCTCACGGCGGCCGCCCTGAAGTTCGCCGCGGACGCGCAAGGCGGCATCTTCGATCCGGCGACGCTCGGCAAGTTCATGTCGGCGACGCCGGTGCGCCCGAAGCGCGAGGCCGTCCTTGCCGGTCTCGGCACGGCGAACGACAAGGTGGCCTATCTCGAGGGCTTCAACCCGCCGCAGCCCGGCTTCAAGGCACTGAAGAAGCTCCTCGCCGACCTCAAGGCGCGCGCCGGTCAGCGGGCGCTTCCGGAGATCCCCGAGGGCCCCTCGCTGAAACCCGGCATGATCGACGAGCGGCTGCCGGTGCTGCGCATCCGCCTCGGCCTCCCGGAGGTCGCGCCGCCGCCGCTCGACTCCGACATGCGGGCCGAAACCGATCTGAGCCTCATCTACGACAACGCCGCCGTGGAGGCCGTGAAGGCGTTTCAGCAGCGCGCCGGCCTCGAGGTCGACGGCGTGATCGGCCCGCAGACCCGCTCCGCCCTCAACGGCGGCAGCGAGGTGACGATCGCCGATGTCCTCGTCAACATGGAACGCTGGCGCTGGGTGCCCCGCGACATGGGGACGCACCATGTCTGGGTGAACATTCCCGAATACATGTTGCGCGTGGTGACCGACGGCGCGCCGGAATTCGAGACGCGCGTCATCGTCGGCACCTCCGAGAACCAGACGCCGATATTTTCCGACGAGATCGAGTACGTGGATGTCAATCCGTACTGGAACGTACCGCGCTCGATCGCCGTCAAGGAGATGATGCCGGAGATCCGCCGGGACCCGTATTTCTTCGCCCGTCGCGGGCTCGAAGTGATCTACACGGGCGGCGGCCGCGACATGGTCATCGATCCCCGCTCCGTCGACTGGAGCCTGTGGGACGGCGAGACCATGCCCTTCCGATTCCGCCAGCCGCCCGGCGGGGAAAACGCGCTCGGCCGGGTAAAATTCATGTTTCCCAACAAGCACGCGGTCTATCTGCACGACACGCCGACCCGCAACCTGTTCGGACGGTCCGTGCGGTCGTTCAGCCACGGCTGCGTCCGCGTCGACAAGCCGGTCGAGTTCGCCGACGCGCTGCTGTCGCGCGAGGAACAGCTCAACGGCCAGGCCATCAAGCATCTGATCGGCGGCGGCGCGAACGGCTCCCTGCCGCTGAAGCGCCACGTGCCGGTCCACCTTACCTATTTCACGGTCTGGGGGGACGAGGCCGGCGGGGTACAGAAGCGGCCGGACATCTACCGCTACGACGCGCGCATGAAGGCCGCGATGGGGCTGGGGAGCTGAGCGCCGGAGCCCCGGCGCTTGAAAAGCAGGCTTTCAATCGTAATTATGGCGAGCAAGGGCGCAATCGCGCCATGATTGGGGCGCAAGCTTCTATTCTAACAATGGATTAACCTTTTAGGTTGAAGAATCCCCCGTCCGGTCGCCGGGGGGTGCTGAGACTGGGCTTCAAGACGGGACCTGCGGGCGGACTTCTTTTGGTGGGAACGCGTAAAACGGGGGCGGGACGGGTGCGCAGTGTTGCGCGTGCCATTTGCGTCCTTGCGCTTTGCGGTGTCGCCTTCCTCGCGCTCGACGGCCTGACCGGGAAAGCCCGCTCGGAAGATCGCACCCTCTCCTTCAAGCAGCTCCACACCGGCGAAACCGTCACCATCACCTTCAAGCGCAACGGCCGTTACGACTCCGAGGGCCTGAAGAAGATCAACTACATCCTCCGCGACTGGCGCCGCAACGAGTCCACGACGATGGATCCGGCGCTGCTCGATCTCGTCTGGGAGGTCTACAACAAGGTCGGCTCCAGATCGCCGATCTACGTGCTGTCGGGCTACCGGTCGCCGGTCACCAACGCCATGCTGCGCTCCCGCTCGCGCGGCGTCGCCAAATACAGCCAGCACATGCTCGGCAAGGCGATGGATTTCTATCTTCCCGACGTTCCGCTCTCCAGGCTGCGGGAGACGGCGCTGAAGTTCCAGCGCGGCGGCGTCGGTTACTACCCGACCTCCGGCTCGCCCTTCGTCCACATGGACACCGGCAGCCCGCGCCACTGGCCGCGCATGACCCGCCAGCAGCTCGCCAAGCTGTTTCCCGACGGCAAGACGGTCCTGATCCCCTCCGACGGCAAACCGATGCCCGGCTACAACGAGGCCGTCGCCGAGCTGCAGCGCGGCGCGCGCACGCAGGTGGCCTCGGCTTCCGGCTCGACCCGCCGGCAGTACGTCACCAACCTTCCCCATCTCGATCCCTCCGCGCCGGTGCCCAAGGCTTATGTTTCCGGAGGCTCCGGCAAGAGCGGCAACCTGTTGGCGGCCCTGTTCTCCTCGGGCGAGGACGGCGACGAGGAAGCGGCCTCCGGCAAGAACGTCGAGGCGGCCCCCGAAGCTTCGTCCGACGAGGAGGCGCCGGCCTCCGCCGAGCCTGCGGCCGCCAAGCCGACCGTCGTCGCCGCGCTCGGCTCCTCCGGACCGACGCCGATTCCGCGCTTGAAGCCCCTCACCGGGATCCCGGCCGAAGCGGCCGCAGCGGTCGTCGCCCTGGCGGACGCACCGATCCCGACGCCGAAGCCGATCCTTGTCGCGGCCGCCGAACCGGTCGCCGAAGCACCCCTACCTGCCGAGAAGCCGCTGATCACCGCGAGCGTCACCCCGCAGATGGCGTCCCTCGCACCGGCGAGCGTACGTCCGCTGGTAAACGGCAGCGACGCCATCGGCGCCCTGATCGCAAGCGGCGAGACCACCGGTTCGCTGACGCCCGCGCCGCTGCCGGCGCAAGGGGAGACGATGGCCGCGACCGCTCTCGCCCCTGCCGGACAGGTCTCCGAGATGCCGCCCTTCGCCACGACCTTCACCGGTCCCGAGCTCACCGTGCGCGACCGCCCGGTGCTCGTCGCGATCGACTACCGGCCGGAGGCGCTGCTGCCTTACATGAGCGGGACCAACTGCCTGCGGGGCGACGCCTTCGTTTCGCTGCGCCACCCCGACCAGAACGACATCGGCGCGCTGACGGCGATTTCGGGGCCGGTGGTTATCAACCAGTTTGCCACGGGCGCCCAGCTCGCCTACCCGATGCGGCGCTTCACCGGCCCGGCCGTTGCGCCGCTGGCAACGCGGACCTACCAGGTCGCGAGCCTCGACGACGAGGTCACGGACGTCATCGCCAGGCGTGAGGCCCTGCGGGCCACGACGGTGCACTGAGCACCGCCGGTAGCCTTTTCCCTATTCTTCGGTGACCATTCCGAGCGCGACCATGTAGGTCGCCAGGATCGCTTCCTGCTCCTGCCGCTCGGCGGTGTCCTGCTTGCGCAACTTGATGATCTGCCTGAGCGCCTTGGTGTCGAAGCCGTTCGCCTTGGCTTCGGCATAGACGTCGCGGATGTCGTCGGCGAGCGCCTTCTTCTCTTCTTCCAGCCGCTCGATGCGCTGCACGATGGAATGCAGCTGGCTGGCCGCGATGCCGCCGGTATCGTTCATGTCGTCCTCCGTTGTCAGACCGTATTGGCCTCAGTGATCCTTGTGGCTCGCCGCGTGCGAGACCGCGAACGCGGCCTTCTGCTCTGGCGTGGCCTCGGTCTGATACTTCGCCTTCCACTCGTCGTAGGGCATGCCGTAGACGACGATGCGGCTTTCCTCCTTGTCGACCGGCAGGCCGCGTTCCTCCGCAGCCTCGCGGTACCAGTTCGACAGGCAGTTGCGGCAGAAGCCGGCGAGGTTCATCAGGTCGATGTTCTGCACGTCGGCACGCTCGCGCAGGTGCCGGACGAGCCTGCGAAAGGTGGCCGCTTCCAGTTCGGTACGCGTCTTCTGGTCGAGTTCGGTCATCGTGAGCCTCGCTGTTCCGGTGAGACGGGACTTCTAGTCTTCGCCAGGGGTCGCCGACCCGTAGCGGCGAATCTCGTTCAGGCCTTCCGCCCCGGCAAGGGCGCGCAGCACGTCGACGAGCCGTCCCGCCCATTCCGCCTGCCCCGGCGGCTCGGCGATCAGGTCCTGCCTGAGCTCGACGAGCGCATGGGCGAGCCCGCGCATGGTTCCGTGCTTGTACATGGTGTCGCCCTTGAGGCGTCCCGAATAGGGCTCGTTGTCGCCGACCGTCAATAGCGGGTCGGCGGCGAAGGCGTCGATCATCGGCACCGCGAGGCGCGGATCGATATCCCACAGGATGCCGATCTCCCACGGCCGCCGGACGCCGCGCCACAGGGGCGTGAAGCTGTGGATCGATACGATCGCGGGCGGATGCCCCGCCGCGATCGCATTGTCGATCGCCGTGGTGATCGCGTCGTGATAGGGCGCGTAGTAGGCGGCGATGCGGTTCCGCTTCTCCGCCTCGTCGACGCGCGCATTGCGCGGCACCACCGCCCCGTCCGACAGGCGCATGACCAGCGTCGGGTCGTCGGCGCCGCGGTTGGGATCGATCAGCAGCCGGGAGAAGCGCGACATCACCGCCGGCGCGCCGAGTTCCCTCGCCAGGATCCGCGTCACCGCCTCCGCGCCGATGTCGTAGGCGATGTGCCGCTCGAACTCCTCCGGCGGCAGGCCGAGATCGCCGTACTCGGCCGGCAGCCGGTTCGAGGCATGATCGCACAGGATCAGCCAGCCGGTCTCCGCCGCCCCCGGGATCGTCTCGAAGGCCGCGAAAGACCCCGCGCCGTCCCGCGCGAACGCGTCGGAAGCTGGATACTCGGCGACTCGCGTCATGGGGCGATACTGTCGGGCGATTCCGCGTGACGGGCAGACATTGCTGCCCTAGGAAGGACGCACTCTTAGGCGATCCGGAGGCCGGCGGCAACGTGCCGGCCACGGAAGGTGCACAGGCAGTTGGACGGAGCGCTGCGGCGGAAGGGCCGATGACCGAGGCAATCGAAACCGATGCGGCCGCAACGGAAACGCGCACGGCGGCGCTCGCCGTCGGCGCGCTGGTTCTGGGCGCCGTCGCGATGGGCATCTCGCCGGTCTTCGTCCGGCTCGCGGAGGTCGGCCCCTTCGCCTCCGCGTTCTGGCGCGTCGCCCTGGCGCTGCCGGCCCTCTACGCCTGGATGGCGTTCGAGACCCGGCGTGATCCGTCCGTCACCCCGCCGAAGTTCGACCGGGCGGTCCTGCTGCCGGGCATCCTGTTCGCCGGCGACCTGTTCTTCTGGCATCTCGCCATCATGAACACGACGGTCGCCAACGCGACCTTCCTCGCCGTGCTCGCCCCGGTCTTCGTCGTCAGCCTGTCCTGGCTCGTGCTGCGCGAGGCGGTCGGATCGGAGGTCGTGCTCGGCCTCGGCGCGGGCCTCGCCGGCGCCGCGCTGCTGCTCGGCTCGAGCTACAGCTTCGCCCCCACGCACCTTCTCGGCGACGCCTTCGGCCTCATCACCGCGATGTTCTTCGGGGCCTATTTCCTGTCGGTGCGCCCTGCCCGCAAGCGCTTCGCCGCCGGCCGTCTGATCTTCTTCTCTTCGCTGGTGACGGCGGCGATCCTGCTGGTGATCGCTCTGGTCCTCGAGCCGACGATCTGGCCGGCCTCGATGAAGGGACTGATGATGCTGATCGCCCTGGCGCTGATCAGCCACGCCGGCGGCCAGGGCCTTCTCGCCATCGCGCTCGGCCACCTGCCCGCCGGCTTCTCCTCGCTGGTCATCTTCCTCGAAGGCGTGGCCGCGGCGTTCTTCGGCTGGCTCATCCTCGGCGAGGGCATGACCGTGATGCAGCTCGTCGGCGCCGCCGCGATCCTGACCGGCGTCTGGATCGCAAGGCCCCGGCGCCGCAAACGGATCGTCGGATCGGCCCAATGAGCCGGGACCGTCGCGACACCCTGCGCGCCCTGTTCGACGCCGCCGTCGCCGCCGCCCATCCGGACCGCTGCCTGCCGCCGCACCTTCCCGAACCGCCGGAAGGCGATATCGTCGTGCTCGCCGCGGGCAAGGCGGCCGGCAGCATGGCGGCGGCCGCCGAGCGCCACTACCTCGATACCCGCGGCCTGCCGCCGGGGCGCGTGAGGGGCCTTGCCGTCGCCCGCTACGGCTACGGCCGTCCGACGCGGGCGATCCGCATGGTCGAGGCCGCCCATCCCGTCCCCGACGCAGCCGGCGTCGCGGCAACCGAAAAAGCGCTGGAACTGGCGGCCTCCGCCGGCCCGGACGATCTCGTTCTGGTGCTCCTGTCGGGCGGCGGCTCGGCCCTGTGGATCGCGCCGGCGGCGGGCGTCTCCCTTCGGGCCAAGCAGGCGCTGACCCGCACGCTCCTCGCTTCGGGCGCGCGGATCGGCGAGATCAACACGGTTCGCCGCCACCTCTCCCGCATCAAGGGCGGACGCCTCTCCGCCACCGCCCATCCCGCGCCCCTGCTCACCCTCGCGATCTCCGATGTCGCCGGCGACGAACCCGCCGCGATCGCATCCGGCCCGACGGTCGCCGACCCGACCACGCTCGCCGACGCCCGTTCGATCCTCGCCGCGTACGGCATCGCGCCCGGTCCGGAGATCGAGGCCGCCCTGTCGGATCCGGCCAACGAGACACCGAAGCCCGGCGACCCGCGCCTTGCCGGCAACGAGTACCGCCTCGTCGCGACCCCGGCGATGGCGCTCGCGGCGGCCGAAGAGAGGGCCCGCGACCTCGGCTTCGAAGCGGAAGTGCTCGGCAGCGACCTCGAGGACGACGCCCGCGACCTGGCGGGCGACCATGCAGACCTCGCCCGCAAATGCGCCGACCGCGGCCGCAAGGTCGCCATCCTGTCGGGCGGCGAGGCGACCGTGACCCTGCGCGGGCGCGGGCGCGGGGGCCCCAATCAGGAATTCGCGCTGGCGCTGGCGATCGCCCTGCACGGCCGTCCCGGCATCTGGGGGCTCGCCGGCGATACCGACGGAACCGACGGCGGCGGCGGATCGGCGGACGATCCCGCCGGTGCCGTCGTGACCCCGGATACCCTCGACCGGGCGACCCGTCTCGGCCTCGACGCGGACTCATTTCTGGAAGACAACGATTCGACCGGCTTCTTCGAGCGCCTCGGGGACCTTCTGGTGCCCGGACCGACTTTCACAAATGTCAACGATTTCCGCGCTGTAATCGTTGACACGAACGCCGACTGACACCAATTTCGGCACCGAGCGAAGCGCGTGCCGACGACAAGGCGCCATGGAAACAGCACGTCCCCTTCACCGGTCCTCCTCCCGATATGTCCGTCTCCTGACCGCCGCCTGCCTCGGCGGGCTCGCTTCCGTCGCGTTCGCCGGGCCGTCGGCCGCGGATTTCCGCATCTGCAACACGACGCCCGGCCGCGTCGGGGTCGCGGTCGGCTACAAGGACGACAAGGGCTGGGCGACCGAAGGCTGGTGGAACATCGGGCCGAACGCCTGCGAGACCCTGATGCGCGGCGACCTCGCCTCCCGCTACTACTACGTCTACGCCATCGACTACGACCACGGCGGCGAATGGGCCGGCGAGGCCTTCATGTGCACCCAGGACCAGATGTTCACGATACGCGGGATCGAGGGTTGCGAGGATCGCGGCTACCAGCGCACCGGCTTCTTCGAGATCGACACCCACGAGCAGGCGAGCTGGACCGTGCAGCTCCAGGACCCCAACCTCGGCGGCGAGGGCACCGGCGGCGGCGACTGAGCGTCCCGTCAACAGTCTTTTCTCTCCGGACGAGCCGGCCCGCACCTGACTTTCCGTCCCGATTCGTCATAGAAAAGAAGCAACACCGGGATATCGGGGCGCTCGGTCAGGGCGGCGAACCGGTCGTCGGGCGAAGCAAGGGGGCTGAAACCGCGATGCGACGACGTCGTTCCATCAAGATACTGGCGACACTCGGGCCGGCGACCTCCGGGGAAGACCGCATCGCCGAGCTGTTCGAGGCCGGCGCCGACGTCTTCCGCATCAACATGAGCCACACGCCGCACGACCTCCTGCGGACGATCCACGGACGCATCCGTGCGGTGGAGGAGCGGTTCGCCCGCCCGATCGGCATCCTGGTCGACCTGCAGGGCCCCAAGCTGCGGGTCGGCGAGTTCGCCGAGGGCAAGGTTACGCTGCAGGACGGCGCGCGCTTCACCCTCGACACGAACGCCGGGCCCGGCGACGCCGAACGCGTCCGCCTGCCCCATCCGCCGGTCTTCCAGGCGGTGGAGCCGGGCCACCGCATCCTGCTCGACGACGGCCGCATCCGCCTGCGCGTCGAGCACGCTTCCGCCAAGCGCCTCGAATGCATCGTCGAGGTCGGCGGCAAGCTGTCCGACCGCAAGGGGATAAGCCTTCCCGACACGCTGCTGCCGTTCGGCGCCATGACCGACAAGGACCGCGCCGACCTCGATGCCGCCGTCAACCTGGGCGTCGACTGGATCGCGCTGTCCTTCGTCCAGCGCCCCGACGACCTCGCCGAGGCCCGCAAGATGACGCGCGGCAGGGCCCTGATCATGGCCAAGATCGAGAAGCCGGCCGCCGTCGACCGGCTCGACGAGATCATCGAGATGGCCGACGGTCTTATGGTCGCCCGCGGCGATCTCGGCGTCGAGATGCCGCTCGAGGCGGTGCCCGGCGTGCAGAAGCGCATCACCCGCGCCTGCCGCCACGCCGGCCGCCCGGTCGTGGTCGCGACCCAGATGCTCGAATCGATGATCTCCGCCCCGGTCCCGACCCGGGCCGAGGTCTCCGACGTCGCGACCGCCGTGTTCGAGGGTGCCGACGCCATCATGCTGTCGGCCGAATCGGCCGTCGGCGAATTCCCGATCGAGGCGGTCGCCACCATGAACCGCATCGCCGAGAAGGTGGAGACCGACCCGGTCTTCACGACGGTCATCCACGCCCAGCGCACCGATCCCGAGCCGACCGGGCCGGACGCGATCTCGGCCGCCGCCCGCACCGTCGCCGAAACGCTGAGGGTGCCGGCGATCGTCTGCTACACCTCCTCCGGGGCGACCGGCCTGCGCGCCGCGCGCGAGCGGCCCGACCGGCCGATCATCGCCCTGAGCCCCAATCCGGCCACGGCGCGGCGGCTGGCGCTCGTCTGGGGCGTCCACTGCGTCCAGACCGAGGACGCCCGCGACGAGACCGACATGGTCGAGCGGGCCTGCCGGATCGCCTACCAGGAGGGCTTCGCGCGCCCCGGCCAGCGCATCATCGTCACAGCCGGCGTGCCTTTCGGGACGCCCGGCGCGACCAACATGCTGCGGATCGCCTTCGTGGGGACAGACAAGCCCGGCGAGGCCTGAGCTTCCGCAAGGCAAGCCGGGAGAAGGACGGGCAAACGGGCCGGATCAGATGTCCTGGCCTTCGACCTGCTTCTCGAGCTTTTCCGCCGATTCCCGGGCCTTGCCGAAATAGGGATGCACCTTCAGCACCTCTCGGAAGGCCTCGAGCGCCTTTTCGGGCTCGTCGAGCTCGCGGAAGATCATGCCGAGCCCGCTGAGCGCTCCGAAATGGCGGGGCTGCAGGGCGAGGACGTGCTGGATGTCGGCGAGCGACAGCTCGTACTCGTCGAGCAGGTAGTAGACCGTGGCCCGCATGTTCCAGCCCTCGGCAAAATCGGGCTTGAGGCCGACGATCGTGTCGAGATACTGGAGCGCCAGCCCGAAATTCTTCTCCTGCATGGCCACGCCCGCCCGTTCCAGCAGGAGATCGACGGTGTCGCTGCCCGAATGGTTCCAGGCGGAGACGATCTCGCGCTCCAGCGTGCCGGCCTCCTCCTTGTCCGCCGATTTCGACAGCTTGTCGAGGAGGTCCTCCACGGAGGGCGGCGCCACGGCGGGCAATCGCGCGGAATCGGCTTTATCGGCGGGTTCCGCCGGGTCCTCGGCGGCACTGGTCGCCGCCGGCGCGAGGAAAAGGGCGGCGGCGGTCGAGACAACGCAAATCAGGCCACGGAATCTGTCCATGGCCTTGAAAGATGGAGCAGCGATCCTGTCCGGTCAACGGCCGGGCGCACGCCCGGCCTGCGGCCCGGGCCCTTGCGGGCCTCTCAGCCCTGACGCGCCTTGAACCGCCGGTTCGTCTTGTTGATGACGTAAATCCGGCCCTTGCGGCGGACAATGCGGTTGTTGCGGTGGCGCTTGACCAGCGACTTCAGCGAATTTCTGATCTTCATGGCTTTTCACCGACGTTACGGAGCGCCGTCGGCACCCGGCATCTTCGATCGTTCGTTGAGACAAAAAGGCCGGCGCGCGGCCGACCCCTGAATTCGCCGCGGACCATAGTCGCCGCGCCGGTTGCTGTCAACGCGGCGGCAGAATCCGCGGGTTGGATGGTGGGCGCGGCTGGGATTGAACCAGCGACCCCTACGATGTCAACGTAGTGCTCTCCCGCTGAGCTACGCGCCCGGGACGCCTCCCGGCCACTGGCCGGCGACGACAGGGTCTGGCATATAGCCCCACTGGGCGGCGGGCGCAAGCGCGTGCGGCGATGCCATTGCACTTGTCCGCCGCCTCGTTTAGATCGGGCGGGAAATCACGGTGCCATCGGGCCCGCCCCGCAGTCGCGGACGATGTCGCCGGCCATTCCTCGGCGGGACCGCCGCTTTAATTCTGGAGAAAAGCGTAATGTCGTCCACCTTCGATACGGTCGCCGACATCATTTCGGAAACGTGCGACATTCCGCGTGACGATATAAAGCCCGACAGCCACGTCATCGACGACCTGGGCATCGACAGCCTCGATTTCCTCGACATCGCCTTCGCCATCGACAAGGCCTTCGGTATCAAGATGCCGTTCGAGCAGTGGACCCAGGAAGTGAACGAGGGCAAGGCCTCCGCCGAGCAGTACTTCGTCCTGAAGAACCTGTGCGAGCGTATCGACGAACTGATCGCCGCCAAGACGGCCTGAAACCGTCCCGACCCTGCCCGACGATGCGTATCGAGTATTTCCAGCTCATCGACGAGATTGTCGAAGTCGGCAAGGAAGACGGGCTGATCCGCACCCGCGCGACGGTCCCCGGCGAGAGCACCATCTTCGAGGGGCACTTCCCCGGCCATCCGCTGATGCCGGGCGTGCTGCTGATCGAATCGATGGCGCAGACATCGGGCTATCTGCTGCTGTCGAACAACCGCTTCGACCGCATGCCGTTCCTGGCCGGCGTCCGCGAGGCCAAGTTCCGCACTTTCGTGGTGCCCGGCGACGTCCTCGACCTCGAGGCGCGCCTCGAGCACGACGGCTCGGGCTACGCGATGACGACGGCGAGCGTCAGAAGGCAGGGCAAGCCGATCTGCGATGCCAAGCTCACCTTCCGGGTGCTGCCCTTCCCGACGCCCGACTTCCGTACCCTGATGACCGAGAACGCCGTCCGGCTCGGCTATCCGAAAGAACTCGTGGCATGAACTCCACCGACAGGCGCGACGTCCTCATCACCGGGATCGGCCTGGTCACCTCGCTCGGCGAGGGGCCGGACCAGCACCGCGCCGCGCTCGCCGCCGCCGGCGGCCCGAAGCCCGTCGTGGACCGCGAGAGCTTCGCCCCCTATCCCGTTCATCAGCTCGTCGAGGTCGATTTCGACAAGCAGATCCCCAAGCGCGGCGACCAGCGCCAGATGGAGCCCTGGCAGCGCATCGGCACCTATGCCGCCGGCCTCGCGCTCGACGACGCCGGCATCAAGACCGAGGCCGAGATCCTCGCCCGCACCGACATGATCGTGTCCGCGGGCGGCGGCGAGCGCGATACGGCGGTCGATTCGGCGATCCTCACCGACCTGCTGAAGTCCAACAATCCGGGCGCCATGCTCAACGAGCGGCTGTCGAGCGACCTGCGCCCGACGCTGTTCCTCGCCCAGCTGCCGAACCTGCTCGCCGGCAACATCTCGATCGTCCACAAGGTGACGGGCTCCTCGCGCACCTTCATGGGCGAGGAGGCCGCCGGCGTCGACGCCGTGCGCACCGCCCATGCCCGCGTCGCCTCGCGCCAGAGCGAGGTCTGCCTCGTCGGCGGCTCCTACAACGCCGCCCGCCTCGACATGCTGCTCCTCTTCGAGCTCGGCAACTACCTCTGGCGCGAAGACTGGCGCCCGCTCTGGGAGCGGATCGAGGGCACCGGCGGCATGATCACCGGCTCGATGGGCGCCTTCCTGGTGCTGGAATCCGCCGAGCACGCCGAGACGCGCGGCGCGACGCCCATCGCCAGGATCGACGCGGTGGTCTCCGACCGCTGCGAGCGCGAGCCCGGCCAGGCGAGCGCCAACGCCCGCAAGCAGTTCGAGGCGCTGAAACCCCACCTGACCGGCCGCACGGCCATATTCAGCGGCGCCACCGGCGCGGGGCCGATTTCGGCCGAGGAGCGGGATTTCTTGACGGGTCTCCTGGCCGGCGATATCGACGGAACGGTGCGGGCGGTCGGATCCCTGATCGGTCACGGACTGGAAGCGCAGTTTCCCGCCCTGGTGGCGCTCGCCGCGCTGGCGGTCGCCGACGGCCGGGTCTATCCGCCGCTCGACGCGACCGGCCTCGAGACCGCGACGGACGCGCCCGTCGACCAGGTGCTGGTCAACATGTGGGGCCACTGGCGCGGCGAAGGCATGGCGCTCGTCAGCCCCGCCGGCCGCTGAAGCCGGCCCCGGATTAGGCTGAACCCGGCCGCGGCTTGGGCCGCGGCAACAGGAGTCCTGGAAAGATGTCAGGCAAGAACGGCACGCACGACAGCAAGGGCCGGCCGATCGTCGCCGTCACCGGCATGGGCATCGTCACCTCGCTGGGCCGCGGCCGCGAGGACAACTGGAGGGCCCTGACGGCCGGCACGTCGGGCATTCACAGGATCACCCGCTTCCCCATCGACGGCCTGCGCACCACGATCGGCGGCACGGTCGACTTCGTCGACGTCGAGCCCTATTTCTGCGCCCCCGGCCTCTCCGAGGCGCTCGCCGACATGGCCGTCGGCGAGGCCGTCGAGCAGTCGAACGTCGGCGCGCGCGGCGATTTCCCGGGACCCCTGTTCATCGCCGTGCCGCCGGTCGAGATGGAATGGCCGCAGCGCGAGGAGCTGGCCCGCTCGGTGAACCCGGACGGCCCGGTCGACTACAACACGCTGCTGGAGGCCGCCCGCAAGGGCCGGCCCGACCTGCACCGCCGCTTCCTGTTCGGCGGCGTCGCCGAGACGCTGGCCGACCGCTACGGCACCAAGGGCTCGCCGATCTCCCTGTCGACCGCCTGCGCCTCGGGCGCCACCGCGATCCAGCTCGGCGTCGAGGCGATCCGCCGCGGCGAGGCGGACACCGCGCTCTGCGTCGGCACCGACGGCTCGGTGCACGCCGAGGCGCTGATCCGCTTCTCGCTGCTGTCGGCGCTGTCGACCCACAACGATCCGCCCGAGTCCGCCTCCAGGCCGTTCTCCAAGAACCGCGACGGTTTCGTCATGGGCGAAGGCGCCGCAGCCCTCGTGCTGGAGAGCATGGAGCACGCCAGGGCGCGCGGCGCCCGTGTCCTCGGCGTCCTGGAAGGCGCCGGCGAGCGCGCCGACTCCTTCCACCGCACCCGCTCGAGCCCGGACGGGCACGCCACGATCGCCTGCCTGCGGGCCGCTCTCGACGACGCCGGCGCGACGCCGCAGGACGTCGACTACATCAACGCCCACGGCACCGGCACGCCGGAGAACGACAAGATGGAGGCGTTGAGCGTGCAGACCGTGTTCGGCGAGAGGGCCGCGACGCTGCCGGTCAGCTCCAACAAATCGATGATCGGTCACACGCTGACCGCCGCGGGCGCGGTCGAGGCGGTCTTCTCGCTGATGACCATCGCCGAGGGCCGCATTCCGCCGACGATCAACTACGACGTGCCCGATCCCGCGATCCCGCTCGACGTGGTGCCGAACAAGGCGCGCGACGCCGAGGTCGGCCGCGTCGTCTCCAACTCGTTCGGGTTCGGCGGCCAGAACGTCTCGCTCGTGCTTGCCGCGGAGCCGTCCTGATGGCGGCTGCCGGAGGCGGCGACGCGCCCCGGAAACGGGCCCTGGTCACCGGCGGGGGCCGCGGCCTCGGCCGGGCGATCGTCAACGCGCTCGCCGCTTCCGGCCACGACGTCGTCTTCACCTACAACGTTTCGAGCGGCAACATCGAGAAGACGCTGGCGGAGCTGCGCGCCGCCCATCCGGACGCGACCTTCAGGGCCCACTCGGTCGATCTGGCCGACCGCGCGGCGATCGACGCGTTCCTGACGACGATCGAGGACGAGCCCTTCAACGGCTTCGTCCACAATGCCGGGCTGACCTACGACAGCCTCGCGGCGGTGATGGACCAGGACCGCGCCGAGAAGGCGATGCAGGTCAACTTCTGGTCGATGACGCGGCTCGCGACCGGCCTCGTGCGGCGCATGACGCGGGCGCGCTACGGGCGCATCGTGGTGATCGGCTCGGTGATCGCCCTGCGCGGCGCCATCGGCAATTCGGCCTACGCCGCGTCCAAGGCCGCCCTGCTCGGCTACGTGCGCTCGCTGGCGCTGGAGACGGCGCGGCGCGGCGTCACCGTGAATTTCGTCGCGCCGGGCTTCATAAACACCGATATGCTGGCGCCCTACGCCGACTATCACGAGCACATGGAAAGCCAGATTCCCGCCGGCCGGTTCGCCGCGCCGCAGGAAATCGCCAACGTCGTGGCCTTTCTCATGTCGCCGGCGGCGGGTTATATAACCGGCGCGGTGGTGCCGGTCGACGGCGGGCTGACCGCCGCCATTCCCGTACACCGCTGATCCGTCAGCCACGAAAGAACGGAAGATACATTCGATGCGCGCCCTTACGCTCGTCTCCGATCGCAATCTGCAGCTGATCGAGCAGCCAGACCCGCCGGCCCCCGGCCCGGGCGAGGTGCAGGTGCGCGTCCGCGCCATGGCGCTGAACCATATCGACGTGTGGGGCTGGCGCGGCATGGCCTTCGCCAAGCGCAAGCTGCCGCTCGTCGTCGGCGCCGAGGCCGCCGGCGAGATCGTCGCCGTCGGCTCCGGGGTGACCGACCGCGCGGTCGGCGACAAGGTCGCCCTCTACGGCGCGCACACATGCGGCACCTGCCGGCCCTGCCGCGAGGGGCGCGACAATCTCTGCGAGAACGTCTCCGGCCTGATGGGCTTCCACGTCGACGGCTTCGCCCGGGAGCTCGTCAACGTGCCCGCGCGGCTGACGGTCGTCGCCCCGCAGTCGGTCTCCTGGATAGACGCCGCGTGCGCGCCGATCACCTTCGGCACCGTCCAGCACATGCTGTTCGACAACGCCAGGCTTCAGGGCGACGAGACCGTGCTCGTCCATGCCGGCGGCAGCGGCATCGGCACCGCCGCGATCCGCATGGCCAAGGCCATCGGCGCGACCGTCATCACCACCGTCGGCGACGACGAGAAGGCGGAGAAGGCCAGGGCGCTCGGCGCCGACCACGTCATCAACTACCGCACCGAGCGCTTCGAGCACATGGTCCGCAAGATCACGGGCAAGAAGGGCGTCGAGGTGGTGTTCGAGCATGTCGGCCCCGACACCTGGGCCGGCAGCATGCTGTCCCTGAAGCGCGGCGGCCGGCTCGTCACCTGCGGTTCCACCTCGGGCGTCAGCACGCAGATCAACCTGATGCAGCTGTTCCAGCAGCAGCTCAAGATCTTCGGCTCTTTCGGCTGCACCATGCGCAACATGTCGGAGAGCCTCGCCAAGATGGCCGACGGCGTGCGTCCGGTGATCGACACCGAGATCGACATCGCCGATTTCGAGGTCGGGCTGGCCCGGCTCGAGAGTCGCAAGGTATTCGGCAAGATCGTCACGCTCCTCTGAGCGATCGAAAGGGCCGGATGACGCCTCTGAAGATACGCCTGTATTTCCTCTGGAGGCGGATGGGCCGCGCGATGCGCCCGCCGATCGACTGGGCCGTGGCGACCGTCGCGGTCGCCCTGTTCCGGCTGGTGCGCGCCCTCGACGTGGACCGCGCGAGCAATATCGGCGGCCGGATCGCCCGCACCTTCGGCCCGCTGCTGCCGGTGAACGCGCTCGGCCTCGACAACCTGCGGCGCGCCTACCCCGGCAGGCCGGACGCCGAGCTGAAGGCGATCCTGCGCGAGGTCTGGGACAATCTCGGCCGCACCGCCGCCGAATACCCGCATCTGGAGACGATCTGGGACTGGGACGACCACAATCCCGGCCACGGCCGCGTCGAGGCGACGGGTCTCGAATATTTCAGGGAGCTGCGCGACGACGGCAAGCCGGCGATCGTCTTCACCGCCCATCTCGCCAACTGGGAGCTGCCGGCGGTCTGCGCCGCCCGCCACGGCCTGCCGGTGACGGCCGTCTACCGCACCCCGAACAACGCCTACATCGCCCAGCGCCTGCTGAAGATCCGCCGCGGCTCGATGGGCGAGCTGCTGGCGGCCGGTTCCGGCCAGGCGGTCGCCTTTGCGATGGCCTCGGTGCTGGAGAAAGGCGGTCATCTCGGCCTGCTCGTCGACCAGCGCCTGACCAAGGGCTTCAAGATCGACTTCTTCGGACGCCCCGCCTCGACCAATCCGATCCTCGGCCGCCTCGCCCGGCAGTTCGACTGCCCCGTCCACGGCGTCCGCGTCGTGCGCCTGCCCGCCAACCGCTTCCGCCTCGACCTGACCCCGCCGATCGACCTGCCGCGCGACGAGGAGGGACTGATCGATCCGGAAGGCGCGATGCGTGCGATCAACGCCGTGGTCGAGGGCTGGGTGCGCGAGCACCCCGGCCAGTGGCTGTGGCTGCACAACCGCTGGCGGATGTAGACGCGCCTTAGAAATCCAGCCCCACGAGACGTGTATCCGGCACGCGGAATACACCCTTCACGACGCTCAAGTTCCGAACCGCGATCTGAACGTGGGTTTTCTCGTCGAATCCCGCGCCATCGTAGGCTGGCCTGCCTTCGGTGAAGACACCGCGAACCGTGTCGAAGGGCTGAAACCTGCCCTCCTCCAGAATCGCGTGAACCCGCCGGACGACGGCACAATCAAGGCGGCGAAGTAATTTGTCCGTTGAGTTCTTGGGAAGCGGCGTACCGGACTCTCGGTGCGAAAGCTTCAGCGACTCGTAGCCGCGACGGGCGACACTGATGCCAAACGACGTTGCGAGATCGAGGCAACTACCGAGATCAACTACAGCACCAACGACGAAGGGATCCTTGATCTTGGATCCTTTCCGCCTCGAAGCCTCCCACGCGAATTCCAACCCTCTGAGAGGGTTGGCTTCCCAAAAATATACGCCCGGGCCCAACCAGTCGTAGTCATTGTCGGAGACAGCGAAGTGCGCCCCTGTCAGAAGCTTCTCACCGACCTTCCGGTCGCAACCGTGGTATCCTAGAACAAAACCATACGACAGCCGATGCACCTCAGCCGCCGTAGCGCTTCGTCAGCCTGCCGGTTTTCGTGACGATACCTTCTTTCCGAAGCTGCTCGGTCGCTGTATTTTTCGAACGTCCATGCTTCTTATCGAACATTTCTGCCGCTTTCATAAAGCGACCGAGCACCTTCTTCTCCGCCTGTACGGATTCAAAGGGGTCGAATTCGATTCGTCTCAGCGATTTGTTCATGACACAACTTAACCGATCTCAACTCGCAAAAACAACCCTCAGGCCGCCAGCATGCGCTCGACCTGCATGACGAGATCGCGCAGGTGGAAGGGCTTGGACAGGACCTTGGCGTTCTTCGGCGCGTTCGAGTCCGGATTGAGCGCGACCGCCGCGAATCCGGTGATGAACATCACCTTGATGTCCGGATCGAGCTCGGTCGCCCGGCGGGCTAGCTCGATGCCGTCCATCTCCGGCATGACGATGTCGGTGAGCAGCAGGGTGAACGGCTCCTCGCACAGCCTGTTGTAGGCGCTGAGGCCGTTGTCGTAGGACGTCACCTCGTAGCCGGCGTTTTCGAGCGCCCGCACGAGGAACTTGCGCATGTCGTTGTCGTCTTCGGCCAGGAGAATCTTGGACATGGATGGCGGCTCCCCCCGCCTCGTTCGTTCGTGTTGGCTCCGGTTGGCCGGTCAATCAACCCGAGCTGTGTAAAGATTTCACGAATTCCGGGGTTTTCAAGCCCTTTTGACGGTTCCCGAGAATGGACAGCCGGCATCGTTCTTGGCAAAGTCACGACAGATATCCTATTCCGAAGGCGCAATGGCAATCCCGTCCGATCCCGAACTCGATCCCGCCCACGAAATCCTCGCTCCCAGGGGCGGAGCGGGATCGCCGTTCGTGTTCAATTCGCCGCACAGCGGCAAGGCGTATCCGCGCGCCTTCCTGACCGCCTCCAGGCTCGACACCATGACGCTGCGTCGCTCGGAGGACACCTTCGTGGACGAGCTCTTCTCCGGCGTCGTCGATCTCGGCGCGCCGCTGATGCACGCCCGGTTTCCCCGCGCCTTCGTCGACGTCAACCGCGAGGCCTACGAGCTCGACCCGACCATGTTCGACGGCCGGCTGCCGAGCTTCGCCAACACGCGTTCCATGCGCGTCGCCGGCGGTCTGGGGACGATCGCCCGAATCGTCGCCGACGGGGCGGAGATCTATTCGACGCCGATCAGCGTCGCCGAGGGCCTCGACCGCATCGAGCGCTACTACAAGCCCTATCACCGCGCCCTGCGCGGGCTCGTCGAGCGGGCGCACGCCAGGTTCGGCACGGCCGTCGTCATCGACTGCCATTCGATGCCCTCCTCGCGCGTGACGCAGGAGAACCGCCGGCGCCCCGATTTCGTCCTCGGCGACCGCTACGGCACCAGCTGCACCTCGATCCTGACCGACGTCGCCCAGGAGACCCTGCAGCGGCTCGGCTATTCGGTGGCGCGCAACAAGCCCTATGCGGGCGGCTTCATCACCGAGACCTACGGCAACCCCGGCAGCGGCCAGCATGCCCTGCAGATCGAGATCAACCGGTCGCTCTACATGGACGAGATGCGCTACGTCCGCGCCGGCGGATTCGCGTGGCTGCTCGCCGACGTCACCCACATGTGCCGGCGTCTGATGAGCGTGTCCGTGGAGGCCCTGCGGCCCGGACGGGCGGCGGCCGAATAGCGCTAAGGACCGACGGGAAGCCCCCGAAAGAAAAATGGGCCGCCCATCAGGACGGCCCAAGTCTAGGGAGGAAACGCCCAAGGAGGGCTGCGGTACCGCGAAACGGCAGGGCGATACCGCACTGCAAAAAGATGCGTTTGCGTCGCACAAAAGTCAATGCTTTCCGCACGCGATGCCGCATAGCTGCCATGCGGTTGCAGGAAAGCCACAGTTTCCGTTGACGTAAGCGGGATGCCGCCCGATCCGGAAAGCGGGGCTTTTCCACTGTCTGCCCTTCAATCCGCGTCCACCCTCGGATCGGGCGCGGAGCGGTAGATCGCCCAGGCGATGATCATCGCCACCGCCAGGAACGCGAAGGCGGCCTGATATGCAGCGAAGGGACGCACGAGTTCGCCCGATCCCGATTCGACCGGCGCGAAGGCGCCGATGATGACCCCGGTGACGGCCTGGAGCACGAAAACCCCGCCGATCGTCGCCAGGTTGAGGAGCGTGATCCCCCGCCCGACCAGCCGCTTGTCGAACAGCGCCCGGCCGTGCCCCGTCTGCACCGGCGTGAAGCCGGCGACGAATCCCAGCACGATGAAGATCGCGTAGGTGACGGCCCCTCCCCGATCGCCGAACAGCGCGAGGATCAGGAGCGTCGCCGCCGTCGACAGGGCGCCGATCGAGACAGGCAGGCGGCGATAGCCGTAGAGCCGGTCGGTCGGTCCCCAGGCGAACAGGCCGACGATCTGCGCCGCCGCCATCGCCAGCAGGATGGTGCCGCGCTGCGAGAGATCGTAGCCGAGCACGTCGGTGACGAACGGCCCGCCCCACAGGCCGAGCACCGTGACGAATGCCGAATAGCCGACGAAATGGATGGCGAAGAGCTGCCCGAAGCCCGGCACGCGGACGACTTCGCCGAGACCCGCGAAACTCTCCCGGAGGCTTGCCGGCCGGTGCGATTCGGGTTGCGCGCCCGGCGGATTGTCGCGCGCGACCACGGCGACGATCAGCCCGACGACGGCCGCCCCGACCGCCACGAACACGAATGTCGCGCGCCAGCCGTAGAGCCCGGTCGACCAGGCGAGCGGGGCCGTCGCGAACAGCGTGCCGATGGTGCCGACGCCCAGCTGCACGCCGACCAGCGTCGAGAACTGCTTCGTATGGAACCAGCGGGTGTATATCGTCAGCGGCCCCATGAAGAAGCTCGAGCAGCCGAGCCCCATCAGCGCGCGGGCGATCGTCAGTCCCGCCAGTCCGTCCGACCAGGCGAAGACCAGGCAGCCCACCACGGCGATGCCGACGGAGGCGAGCATGCACAGCTTCGGCCCGTAGCGGTCTATCGCCGCCCCGAGCGGGATCTGCGCGGCCGCGAAGGTGAGGAAGAACGTGCTCGACAGGATACCGAGCTCCTGCGGGGCGAGGCCGAGCTCGTCGGTAAGGTTCGGCGCGATGACGCCGACCGAATTGCGCAGGAACTGGCTGACCACGTAGATCGCGCACAGGACGGCGATCAGGGTGACGACGGTCAAGGCTGGAGGCGGCGCGACGACGGCCGTCCGCGTTTCGTCCTGCATCGGCGTTTCTCCCGGGACCGCCTGTCGCACGGACCGGCGGTCTTTTCGGCCGTCTTGTCGTTGCGGCCACCTCTCAGCCGTCCTATAGCCTTCGGCGACACCGCCACAACCCCGATTTTGCGCATATGACCCGCGACGAATTCGAAGCCTTCGCCCACCGCCTCGCCGACGCCGCGGCGGCGGCGAGCCTGCCGCATTTCCGCTCCGCGCTGGCGGTCGAGAACAAGATCGGCGCCGGCAGCGCCTCGGACGTCGCGTTCGATCCGGTGACGGTGGCCGACCGCGCCTCCGAGGAGGCGATCCGCGACCTGATCTTCGAGACCTATCCCGACCATGGCCTGCACGGCGAGGAATTCGGCATCGTTCCGGGCGCCGGCGCCTACGAATGGGTGATCGATCCGATCGACGGCACCCGCTCCTTCGTCTCCGGCGTGCCGCTGTGGACGACCATCATCGGGCTGAGGCACGGCGGCGTGCCGGCCTACGGCCTGATCGACCAGCCTTACATCGGCGACCGCTTCTGGGGTGGCGGCGGCGGCGCCTTCATGCGCGCCCGCGACGGCGCGGCGCGGCCGATCCGGACCCGCCCCTGCGGCGCGCTGGACGAGGCGATCATGATGACGACCACGCCCGCCGCCATCACCGGACCGGGCGAGCGGGCGCGTTACGAGAGGGTCGAGCGGCAGGTGAGGCTCGTCCGCTACGGCGCCGACGGCTACGCCTACTGCCTGCTCGCCGCCGGACAGATCGATCTCGTCGTCGAATCGGGCCTGCAGGCCTACGACGTCGTCGGGCTGATCCCGGTGATCGAGGCGGCCGGCGGTGTCGTCACGAGCTGGTCGGGCGACAGCGCCAACGACGGCGGCACGGTGATCGCCGCCGGCGACCCGCGCGTCCACGCCGCGGCGCTCGAGGCGCTGAACCCTTAGGCGAAGACCGGCGAGCCCGGCACGAAGGCGTCGAACGCCGCCCAGAACTGCTCGCGGATGGCGTCGCGCTCCATCAGCAGCTCGTGGCGCGCGCCGGGAATGACGATGTGCGAGCCCGCCTTCATGCGGAACGCCACCGTCTCGATCGCCCGGCTCGACACCACCCGGTCGTCGCCGGCCGCGATCATCAGCGTCGGCACGCGAACGCGCGGCGGAAAATCGGGGTCCATCACCTCGGCGATCGCATCGCCCGCGGCCCTGAGCCACGAGATCGTCGGCGAGCCGAGGCCGAGCGCCGGCGCCACCTCGACGATCCTGTTCGAGCGCCGGAACCGCACCAGGTCGGACGTCAGCACGTTGTTCGCGAACGGCGTCATGCCGGCGTGCGTCGAGCCGCCGCCGGGCACGAAGGCGTCGGCGAATCCCATCAGGCACAGGACCTCCGCCGTGCCGAACACGAACGGCGCCGGCAGCCGCGTCACCGCCAGCGACAGCATCGGCGCGCTCAGCACCTGCCGCTCGAACCAGGCCG
The DNA here is from genome assembly GCA_023458595.1 of Pseudomonadota bacterium. Taxonomy (GTDB): domain Bacteria; phylum Pseudomonadota; class Alphaproteobacteria; order Rhizobiales; family Tepidamorphaceae; genus Microbaculum. The sequence goes on along the minus strand of JAEWYT010000057.1, from coordinate 85,399 downwards.
GCGACCTGAGCGCGTTGCGCAGCAGGATGTTGCCGCCCATCGAATGGGCGAGCGCGAAATACGGCGGCGGACAGTCGGGCAGGACCACGTTGCGCATGAAGGTCGACAGGTCCTGGTCGTACTGCTCGAAGGTGTCGACATGCCCTTTGCGCGGGTTGCCGAGCACCCGCTGCGAGCCGCCCTGCCCGCGCCAGTCGAGCATCGCCACCGTGAAGCCGCGCCGGCGCAGCTCGGCGACCACCTCGAAGTACTTCTCGATGAATTCGGCCCGCCCCGGGAACACGCAGACCGTGCCGAGCGCCTTGCGCGCCGTCGGCCGCCAGCGGGCGAAGCGCAGCTGCGTTCCGTCTCCCGCCGTGAGCATGCCGGTGACGACACCGCTCGGAACCGGATTTTCGGGGATATCGACGAGATCCATCGGCGCGGGAATCGGTATGCGGACCGGAAAAAGACAACGAAGTGCGCCCTTATAGCAGCGCCGCGCGCCGGGCCGATAGTCCGTTGCGGGCCCGAAACGCGATTGGCCGGCGATCCCTTTCGAGGACCGCCGGCCGTTCTCCCGGATGCCCCGGGGGCTGCGATGGCATCCGGTAACGGGCTGGACGGCGGGGAGGAACGCCGTCCGGAACCTGATCGCCGGGGCTTTCATCCGGCGAACGCACGCATCATGCCCGAGCCAACCTGAACGAAGGCGGACGGCGCCGTTCATCTTCCGTTCATCGGCGAAAACGGCGGGAAAGCGGGACTGGCGGGGAGTCTTGAAAACCGGTTTCGGCGCCCCCAAATCAGGTCCGCGCACGCCGTCTGACGGGTGCGTTCAACCGAAGGCCCGGCCCAATGCGCGGCGGGCAGTTCACATGTCGCTTCACCAGGAGGATATGCAATGCGTCACTTCGATCTTTCCCCCCTATATCGCTCGACCGTCGGCTTCGACCGGCTGTTCTCGATGATGGACCAGATGGCCAGCGTCGAGGGCGCGAGCGGCGGCTACCCGCCCTACAACATCGAGCGCACCGGCGAGAACGCCTACCGCATCACCATGGCGGTCGCCGGCTTCGGCGAGGCCGACATGACCATCGAGGTCAAGGAGAACACCCTTTCGATCCACGGCGAGAAGGTCGCCAAGGAAGGCGAGGAGCGCGGTGAGGTGCTCTATCGCGGCATCGCCGAGCGCAGCTTCGACCGGCGCTTCCAGCTCGCCGACCATGTCGTCGTTCGCGGCGCCGCGCTCGAGAACGGCCTCCTGCACGTCGATCTCGTCCGCGAGATCCCCGAGGCCCTGAAGCCCCGCACCATCGAGATCGCCACGAAGAAGGACGAGGCCAAGGTCATCGACCAGAAGGCCGCCTGATCGACGTCTCGATCCGGAAGTTCAATCGAAGCGCCCCGGTCCCTCCGGGGCGCTTTTCGTTTGGCCGCAGGACGCGGAGGGGCCGCGCGCCCTCACCCCATCCCTCTCCCGCACGCGGGAGAGGGAGGAACGCGCCGGACCGACGGCACGGATCATCCGCTGTCGAGCCTGCCGCGCGACTTGCGTTCGCGATCCCGGGAGGCAGCGCTACGGAACTCTCTCTGCCGCACGCGGGAGAGGGAGGAACGCACCGGACCGACGGCACGGATCATCCGCCATCGAGCCCGCCGCGCGACTTGCGTTCGCGATCCCGGGAGGCAGCGTTACAGAACTCTCTCTCTCCCGCGTGCGGGAGGGGGAGGAACGCGCCGGATGACCGACTTCCATCTTCTGCTTACGGACACGCTGCTCGATCTGTGCCTGCGATCTCGCAGAACCGTACCGCGTACGCCTCCCTCTCCCGCGTGCGGGAGAGGGCCGGGGTGAGGGCCACCGGCCTCCCGTTTGCCCCTCACGCCGCCCCGATCACCCGGGCGAAGCGGCCGACTTCCTGGCCCGTGGTCTGGAAGGAGGCGACGAAGCGCACGAGGATCTCGCCGTCGACCGCCGGATCGGCCGGATCGGGCACGCCGGACGGCCAGTCGTGATAGTGGGCGCCCGCTTCCTTCAGCGCCTCGTCGACGGACGGCTTCACGAAGGCGAACACCTCGTTGGCCTGCACCGGAGCGGCGAGCCGGGCGTCCGGCGCGGCCTCAATCGCCTCGCCGATCCTCGCGGCCATCGCGTTGGCGTGGCCGGCGAGCTCGAGCCAGTGGCCCTCCTCCAGATAGGCGAGCCACTGCGCGGCGAGGAACCGCCCTTTCGACAGGAGCTGGCCGACCTTCATGCGCCGGTACGACAGGGACGCCGCGAGAGCGGGATCGAAGACGACGATCGCCTCGGCGGCGAGCGCCCCGTTCTTGGTCGCCCCGAAGGAGAGGATGTCGATCCCGGCCCGCCAGGTGATGTCGGCGGGCGCGCAGCCGAGCGCTGCGACCGCATTGGCGAAGCGCGCGCCGTCCATGTGCAGCTTCAGCCCGTGGCGCTTGGCGATCTCCCCGATCGCGCCGACCTCCTCGACGCTCCACACCGCGCCGAACTCGCTGACCTGACTGATCGAGATCGCCGAGGGCTGCACGTGATGGGGCACGCCGCCCGGCCACGCCTCGAGCCGGCGGGCGAGCGCGCCCGCGTCGATCTTGGCGTGGCGCCCGTCGACGCCGAACAGCTTCGCCCCGCCGGTGAACATCTCCGCGGCCCCGCACTCGTCGGTCATCACGTGGGCGTCGTGGCTGCACAGGATGCCGCTCCACGGTTCGGCGACGGCCGCCATCGACAGTGCGTTCGCGGCCGTTCCCGTGACGACCGGGAAGACCGCCACGTCCGTCTCGAATATCTCGGCCATGCGCGCTTTCAGCGCTTCGGTCCGCTCGTCGCCGCCGTAGGAGCCGGCGAAGCCCTTGCTCGCGGCGTTGATCGCCTCGAGGATCCGCTCGGAGACGCCGGCGGTGTTGTCGCTTGCAAACTGCATGATCGCGCCCGTGATTCAGGATTTCGGACCGGACCTTACCGGTCGGGAGGCGGCGGCGAAATCCCCGGGGGTGCGTTCTACCGGCGGACGAGACGCCCGATCAGCGCGTCGAGGGAGAGAAGTCCCGGTCCCAGCGCGACGATGGCGAGGAACACGGCCGCCCAGACGGCGTGGACGGGAAGACCGTTCGGCAGGACGAGCTGAATGACGACGGTCATCCCCAGCAGCCCGAGCGCGGAGAGCCGGGTGGCGAGGCCGATCAGGATCAGCGTCGGCAGGACGATCTCGCCGAGCCCGGCGAGCCCCGCCATCGTTTCGGGAAACGGCAGCACCCACTGCACCAGCGGGTCGGCCTCGCTGCCCCAGATGCGGATGTTGAAGCAGAAGTCGCAGGAATTGGCGAACTGGTATTTCGCCGACGCGCTGACCGCCGGCCAGCCGTTCCACGCCCAGGCGTCGGGCTTCAGGAACGGAAACGCCATCCACTTCGTGAGGCCCGAATTGACGAACGGAAGGACGAAGAAGACATAGAGCCGCAGGGCGAACTGCACCGGCAGCACGACCCACCGCATCGCCGGGCCCTTGAGCGAACGGTCGAAGGCAAGGATCGCGCCCAGCATCCCGCCGCGACGACGCGGCCGCACCGTCGTGCCCGCCCCGGTCATGATTCACCCCTCGTCGTCGTCCGCGAGCCTGAAGCCGGCGATTCCGCCGGAGCCGATCAGGCCGTGCAAATTGGCGGCGAGGTCGAAGTCCTCGCCCGCGGCGACCACCTGCTCGAAGGCCTCGCCGAGCCGCGCGCCTTCGCCGAGCGCGGCGATGAACGCGGCTCCGCCGCGCGGCAGGCTGCGCAACTCGACCTCGTAGGCGGGCCGGATCACGAGGACGTCGCCACCGCCCGCGGAGAGATCGACGGAACGCACGTCGGAATCGTTGCTGTTCGTCTCCCAGATCGCCAGCACCGGCCACGGCGAGGAGACGACCTGCAGCGAGGGATGCAGGGCAAGGACGAGATCGGCCATCCGCTCCGGCGGAACGTCGGCCAGCGCCCGCCCGTCGACCGGGTCCATGTCGGCGGCGTGATAGGCGAGGTTCCAGGCCCATTCGAGCCGCGCGACGTCGGCGAGGTAGGGAAGGTCGCCGGCCGGCCCGAAACCCGCGACGAAGTCGGCGAAGTCGGCGCCGTACCGGATCAGCACCGGCGTGCGCGGCAGGTTGGCGCCGACATAGACCCGCGCCATGCCTCGGAAGAACTCCTCGCCGACGAGGCGCAGCACGACGGGATAGGTGCCCATCAGCGCCTCGACGAGGCCGACGTGGACGTTGTTGCGGTAGACGCCGAAGCGCCGTTCGGGCGGCTCGTTCCGGCGGCCGACGACGTCGGCCGGCGGCGGCAGCCCGCCGTCGCGGATCGCCGAGACGAACCGGTCCTGTATCTCAGCCAGCGAGGGCATAGGCGGCCCCCGGCCGGCAGGCTTCCCGCATCACCGCTTCCGCGCGCATCGCCTCGGCGTGGAGGACCGGCCACTCGGGCACGTTGGCGTCCCACTCGATCAGCGTCGGCACGGGACCGGACCGCCGGATCGCGCGGGCGTAGAGGTCCCAGACGATGCGGTCGACCTCGCGGTCGTGCGCGTCGATCAGGAGCGGCTCGCCGAGGTCGTCCTCCTGGCGGGCGAACCCGGCGAGATGGATCTCGCCGACATGCTCGACCGGGAAGGCGTCGATGTAGGCTTCCGGGTCGAAGCCGTGATTGGTGGCCTGGACGTAGACGTTGTTGACGTCGAGCAGCAGACCGCAGCCGGTTCGATCCACCAGTTCGGCGATGAACGCGACCTCGGCCATGTCGGTCTCGGCGAAGCGCACGTAGGTGGAGGGGTTCTCCAGCAGCATCCGCCGGCCGACCGCCTGCTGCACCTCGTCGACATGCTCGGCGACGCGGGCGAGCGTCTCCCTCGTGTAGGGCAGCGGCAGGAGGTCGTTCAGATAGCCCTCGTCGTGGGTCGACCAGGCGAGGTGCTCGGAAAACAGGCCGGGCCCGTAGCGCTCGATCAGCGCCTTCAGGCGGGCCAGGTGGGCCTTGTCGAGCGGCCGGTCGCCGCCGATCGACAGGCCGACCCCGTGCAGCGACAGCGGATAGCGCTCGCGCACCGCGGAGAGATACCGGTGCGGCGGCCCGCCGGCGCCCATGTAGTTCTCCGGATGGACCTCGAACCAGCCGATGTCCGGCTCCTCCTCGAGGATCGTGCGGTAGTGCCGGGCCTTGAGGCCCACCCCGGCGCGGACCGGGATGGAGCCGTCGTGGCGTGCCGGGAGGGCCGTCGCGGTTTCGCTCATCTCATGCCTCCGTCGGCGAAGGTGCGGGCGCGTCCGACGGCTCAGCTCGGCAGGTCGCGCGTCAAGGGTTGCAGGCTGCCGGTGCGGTCGCCGGGCAGCGACACCGTCGCGCAGGTGCCCTTGGGGACGAGCTTCCAGGAGTTGCCCTGGTAATCGACCTTCGACGTTCCCGCGCAGGTCGTGCCGGGGCCGGCGGCGCAATCGTTCTGGCCCTTCAGCGCGACGCCGTAGCACTTCTCCATTTCCTGCGCCTGCGCGGGCGGCGACGCCGAGGAAACGGCGGCTGCGAGCGCGCCGGCGATGACGGCGGCGGTGGTCTTTGTCCTGTTCATGTGGTCGCTCCTGTTGGCGGGACGCGGCTTCGCGTCCGTCGGCGATTCTAGCGGGATTCGGAATGCCGGCGGATCGCGCCGGCATTCCATTCTCGATCGTCGGTGGTCAGGACGGACGGTTGATCGGCTCCAGCGAGCCGGGGCCTTCCGGCGTCTGCATCGCCGTGCAGGTGCCCTTGGCGACCATCTTGAAGGACTGGCCGTCGAAATCGACGGTCGAGTGTCCCTTGCAGTCGTGCGCGCCGGCCTTGCAGTCGTTCTGTCCCTTCATGGCGACGCCGTAGCATTTCTCCATGTCCTGCGCGCTGGCCTGCTTCGGCGCGGCGGTCAGCGACAGCGCGGTCGCCATGGCGCCGGCGACGGCGAGCGCCGTCAGGGTCCTGGTGGTGTTCATGCTCTCTCTCCCTTGAGGTTCGCCCTCGAGATACTCTCGCCGCACCGGTTTTCGTGTCCCTGCGGCGCCTGGGCCGGTCGGCCCGTCGGCGACGCGACACTGCGCCGGGCAATCCTTCAAGTGGAAGTCAACTTGGCGTTACGCTTTTGCGACCTCGCGCGAGTTTTCGTGTTTTCGTTCAAATCGCGCCGATCCACGGAACATTTCCGGATCTGTCGCATTGGCGCTATCCTACGCAACAATCGTGCGCGTACGGCCTTGCGGACGGCGGGTAAATCTGGCATTTTGCGCGGAAGGATAGGACAGTCTTACTGACCCAATTTGCGGATCACCGCCCGTTCACGGAAAGCGGCGGTTCGAGGCGGGGCGGGTCGGAAAGCGGGCCGGAACCGGCGTGACGGGCAGCGTGGCCCGGCTCGCCGACCGAACGGCTGCTCCGGACTTCCGGCGCGGACCAACGGCAAAAACGAACCGATCCGACGGGCCGACCGGTTTCACGAGGCCGGGCGGACCGAGGGACGACGCGCCGCCGGGGACGGGGCGAACTGGGTAGGGAGCGGAAGACATGGGTGCTGAGAAGACGGTTCGGATGCCTGCGGCGGCGCTGCGGATGCCCGGACGGCCGGCCGCCGAAGGTCTGTTCGACCCGGCGCACGAGCGCGACGCCTGCGGCGTCGGCTTCGTCGCCCACATGAAAGGCGCGGCGAGCCACGGCATCGTCGAGCAGGGCCTCGAGATCCTCGTCAACCTGACCCACCGCGGCGCGGTCGGCGCCGATCCGCTGATGGGCGACGGCGCCGGCATGCTGGTGCAGATCCCGGACGCCTTCCTGCGCGAGGAATGCGCCGCGCTCGGCTTCGGGCTGCCGCCGGTCGGCCACTACGGCGTCGGCCACATCTTCATGCCGCGCGACCCCGCCGCCGAGGCGGCCATGCGTGCGCTCTGGGAAGAGGCGATCGCCGAGAACGGCCAGACCCTGCTCGGCTGGCGCGAGGTGCCGGTCGACAATTCCTGCCTGTCGGAGACGGTGATCGCCACCGAGCCGAAGCACCTGCAGGTCTTCATCGGCCGGTCCGCCGACATCGCCGACCAGGACGTTTTCGAGCGCAGGCTCTACCTGATCCGCAAGATCGTCTCCAACCGCCGCCTCGAGCCGGGCCGGCCCGAGACGCCGGACTACTATCCGGTGTCGCTGTCCTCGCGCACGCTCGTCTACAAGGGCATGTTCCTCGCCTACCAGCTCGGCGCCTACTACAAGGACCTGACGGACCCGCGCTTCGCCTCCGCGCTGGCGCTCGTCCACCAGCGCTTCTCGACCAACACCTTCCCGAGCTGGCCGCTCGCCCATCCCTACCGGATGGTCGCCCACAACGGCGAGATCAACACCCTGCGCGGCAACGTCAACTGGATGGCCGCCCGCCAGGCCTCCGTCGCCACGCCGCTGTTCGGCGAGGACATCTCGAAGATCTGGCCGATCTCCTACGAGGGCCAGTCCGACACGGCCTGCTTCGACAACGCCCTCGAGTTCCTGATCGAGGGCGGCTACGACCTCGCCCACGCGGTCATGACGATGATCCCGGAGGCCTGGGCCGGCAATCCTCTCATGGACGAGGAGCGGCGCGCCTTCTACGAGTATCACGCCGCCCTGATGGAGCCGTGGGACGGCCCCGCCGCCGTCGCCTTCACCGACGGCCGCCAGATCGGCGCGACGCTGGACCGCAACGGCCTGCGCCCGGCCCGCTGGTTCGTCACCGACGACGACCGCGTCGTCATGGCCTCGGAGATGGGCGTCCTCTCGATCCCCGAGGAGAAGATCGTCCGCAAGTGGCGCCTGCAGCCCGGCAAGATGCTGCTGATCGACCTCCAGGAGGGCCGCATCATCTCCGACGAGGAGATCAAGGCCCGGCTCGCCCGCGCCCATCCCTACCGCGAGTGGCTGGCCCGCACCCAGATCGTGCTCGAGGAGCTGCCGCCGGTCCGCAGCACAGCGCCGCGCACCAACGTCAGCCTGCTCGATCGCCAGCAGGCCTTCGGCTACACCCAGGAGGACCTGAAGATCCTGCTCGCGCCGATGGCCACGACCGGCCAGGAGGCCGTCGGCTCGATGGGCAACGACGCGCCGATCGCCGCGCTGTCGGACCATTCGAAGCTGCTCTACAACTACTTCAAGCAGAACTTCGCCCAGGTCACCAACCCGCCGATCGACTCGATCCGCGAGGAGCTGGTGATGAGCCTCGTCTCCTTCATCGGGCCGCGGCCGAACCTGTTCGACGCCGAGGGCGTGTCGACGCTGAAGCGCCTCGAGGTGCGCCAGCCGATCCTGACCAACGACGACCTGGAGAAGATCCGGGTGATCGGCGACATCGCCGACAACCAGTTCCAGACCCAGACGCTCGACATCACCTTCGGCGCCGACCGCGGCATCGACGGCATGCGCATGGCGCTCGACCGCCTGTGCGAGCGCGCCGAGGCCGCCGTCCACGCCGGCTTCAACATCATCATCCTGTCCGACCGGCTGGTCGGTCCCGAGCGCGTGCCGATCCCGGCGCTGCTGGCCACCGCCGCCGTCCACAACCACCTGATCCGCAAGGGCCTGCGTACCTCGGTCGGCCTCGTCGTGGAGACCGGCGAGGCGCGCGAGGTGCATCACTTCTGCGTGCTCGCCGGCTACGGCGCCGAGGCGATCAACCCCTATCTCGCCTTCGACACCCTCGCCGTCATGAAGGCCGACTTCCCCGAGGAGGTCGACGAGGACGAGGTCGTCCACCGCTACATCAAGTCGATCGACAAGGGCATCCTCAAGGTCATCGCCAAGATGGGCATCTCGACCTACCAGTCCTATTGCGGCGCGCAGATCTTCGACGCCGTCGGGCTGTCGCAGGGGTTCGTCGACAAGTACTTCACCGGCACGGCGACGACCATCGAAGGCGTCGGCCTCGCCGAGGTCGCCGAGGAGACGGTCCGCCGCCACCGCGCCGCGTTCGGCGATTCCCCGGTTCTGGAGAACGCGCTCGAGGTCGGCGGCGACTACGCCTTCCGCTTCCGCGGCGAGTCCCACGTCTGGCGGCCCGACACCGTGGCCGCCCTGCAGCATGCCGTGCGCGGCAACGCGCAGGACCGCTACCGCGAGTTCTCGCGCCTCGTGAACGAGAGCGAGGACAGGCACCTCACCATCCGCTCGCTGTTCCGCATCCGGTCGGCGGACGAAGACGGCCGCGGGCCGGTGCCGCTCGACGAGGTGGAGCCGGCGGCCGACATCGTGCGCCGCTTCTCCACCGGCGCCATGTCCTACGGCTCGATCAGCCGCGAGGCGCACACGACGCTGGCGATCGCCATGAACCGGGTCGGCGGCAAGTCGAACACCGGCGAGGGCGGCGAGGAGCCCGACCGCTACAAGCCGCTGCCCAACGGCGACTCCATGCGCTCGGCGATCAAGCAGGTCGCCTCCGGCCGCTTCGGCGTGACGACGGAGTATCTCGTCAACGCCGACATGATCCAGATCAAGATGGCGCAGGGCGCCAAGCCCGGCGAAGGCGGCCAATTGCCCGGCCACAAGGTCGACGCGGTCATCGCCAAGGTGCGCCACTCCACGCCCGGCGTCGGCCTGATCTCGCCGCCGCCGCACCACGACATCTATTCGATCGAGGACCTGGCGCAGCTCATCTTCGACCTGAAGAACGCCAATCCGGCCGCCGACATCTCGGTGAAGCTCGTCTCCGAGGTCGGCGTCGGCACGGTCGCCGCCGGCGTCGCCAAGGCGCGCGCCGACCACGTGACGATCTCCGGCTACGAGGGCGGAACCGGCGCCTCGCCGCTGACCTCGATCAAGCATGCCGGCAGCCCGTGGGAGATCGGTCTGGCCGAGACCCACCAGACGCTGGTCGCCAACCGGCTGCGCGGCCGCATCGCCGTGCAGGTCGACGGCGGCATCCGCACCGGCCGCGACGTCGTCGTCGGCGCGTTGCTCGGCGCCGACGAGTTCGGCCTCGCCACCGCGCCGCTGATCGCGGCCGGCTGCATCATGATGCGCAAGTGCCACCTGAACACCTGCCCGGTCGGCGTCGCCACCCAGGACCCGGTGCTGCGCAAGCGCTTCACCGGCAAGCCGGAGCACGTCATCAACTACCTCTTCTTCGTCGCCGAGGAAGTGCGCGAGATGATGGCCGAGCTCGGCTACCGCACCATGGACGAGATGGTCGGGCAGATGCAGATGCTCGACAAGACCGAGGCAGTGTCGCACTGGAAGGCGAAGGGCCTCGACTTCTCGCGGCTGTTCCACAAGCCCGCCGCGCCGCAGGGCGTCGCGATCTTCCATTGCGAGGAGCAGGACCATCCGATTCACGACATTCTCGACCGCCGCCTGATCGACAAGGCGGCGCCGGCGCTCGAGAGCCGCACGCCCGTCCGCATCGAGGACACGATCGGCAACACCGACCGCACCGCCGGCGCCATGCTGTCGGGCGAGGTCGCCAAGCGCTACGGCCATGCCGGCCTGCCCGAGGACACGATCGCCGTCACGCTCCGCGGCACCGGCGGCCAGAGCTTCGGCGCCTTCCTCGCCCACGGCGTCTCGCTGGAGCTGATCGGCGACGCCAACGACTATGTCGGCAAAGGACTTTCCGGCGGCCGCATCGTCGTGCGTCCGGACGAGAAGTGCCCGGCGATCCCCGAGCAGTCGATCATCGTCGGCAACACGGTCCTCTACGGCGCGATCTCCGGCGAGTGCTACTTCCGCGGCGTCGCCGGCGAGCGCTTCGCCGTGCGCAACTCGGGCGCCGTCGCCGTCGTCGAGGGCGCCGGCGACCACTGCTGCGAATACATGACCGGCGGTGTCGTCGTCGTGCTCGGCGCCTCCGGCCGCAACTTCGCCGCAGGCATGTCGGGCGGCATCGCCTACGTGCTCGACGAGGACGGCACCTTCGCCTCGCGCTGCAACCTGTCGATGGTCGAGCTCGAGCCGGTCTCCGAGGAGGACGACCTGCTCGAGAAGCTGCACCATCACGGCGGCGACATCGAGTACAAGGGCCTGATCGACGTCATGGCCGACATGAGCCGCCACGACGCCGAGCGCCTGCACCAGCTCATCGCCAACCACGCCCGCTTCACCGGCTCGACACGCGCCGCCGCGATCCTGGAGCAGTGGAGCGAGTATCTGCCGAAGTTCCGCAAGGTGATGCCGGTGGAATACCGCCGCGCGCTCGCGGAACTGGCGCGGCAACAGGAAGACGCGCCCTACATGGCGCGGGCCGGAGAGTGATCACGTGGGCAAGGTAACAGGTTTTCTCGAGATCGACCGCCGCGACCGGCGCTATGCGCCGGCCTCCGACCGCGTGCGCCACTACCGCGAGTTCGTGATCCCGCTGTCCGAGGAGGCGACCCGCGACCAGGCGGCCCGCTGCATGGACTGCGGCATCCCCTACTGCCACAACGGCTGTCCGGTGAACAACCAGATCCCGGACTGGAACGACCTCGTCTACAACGGCAAGTGGGAGACGGCGCTCGCCAACCTGCACTCCACCAACAACTTCCCGGAGTTCACCGGCCGCATCTGCCCCGCCCCGTGCGAGGCGTCGTGCACGCTGAACATCCAGGACGTCCCGGTCACCATCAAGACGATCGAGTGCGCGATCGTCGACCGCGGCTGGGCGAACGGCTGGATCCGCCCGCAGCCGCCCGGGCGCCGCACCGGCCACTCCGTCGGCGTCGTCGGCTCGGGCCCGGCCGGTCTGGCCTGCGCCCAGCAGCTCGCCCGCGCCGGCCACACCGTCCACGTCTACGAGAAGAACGCCCGCCCCGGCGGCCTGCTGCGCTACGGCATCCCCGACTTCAAGCTGGAGAAGGGCAACATCGACCGCCGCGTCGCGCAGATGGAGGCCGAGGGCGTCGTCTTCGACTGCAACGTCCATGTCGGCGTCGACGTGACGGCCGAGGAGCTGCTGGAGCGCCACGACATGATCGTGCTCGCCGGCGGGGCGGAGAAGCCGCGCGACCTCCCCGTGCCCGGCCGCGACCTCAACGGCGTCCACTTCGCCATGGAATTCCTGCCGCAGCAGAACCGCCGCGTCGGCGAGGAGCCGCTCGGCAACGTCACGCCGATCCTCGCCGGCCGCAAGGACGTCATCGTCATCGGCGGCGGCGACACGGGCTCCGACTGCATCGGCACCTCGATCCGCCAGGGCGCCCTGTCGGTGACCCAGCTGGAGATCATGCCGCGTCCGCCGGAGAAGGAGGACAAGGCGCTCACCTGGCCGGACTGGCCGCTCAAGCTGCGCACCTCCTCGAGCCAGGAGGAAGGCGCCGAGCGCGACTTCTCGGTGCTGACCCGCAGGCTCGTCGGCAAGAACGGCCACGTCACCCATCTCGACTGCGTGCGCGCCGACGACAAGCTGCAGCCGATCCCCGGCACCGAGTTCCAGATCAAGGCCGATCTCGTGCTGCTCGCGATGGGCTTCCTCGGCCCGGTCCAGGAGGGCGTGATCGAGCAGCTCGGCCTCGATCTCGACGTCCGCGGCAACGTGCTCGCCGACACGGTGAGCTATCGCACGTCGAACGGGCGGGTCTTCGCCTGCGGCGACATGCGCCGCGGCCAGTCGCTGGTGGTCTGGGCGATCCGCGAGGGCCGCCAGGCCGCCCGCGCCGTCGACCTGGCGCTGATGGGCGAGACCACGCTGCCGCGCTGACGGGGCCGACCACCCAGGGCCGACCGCCCAGGGCCGACCGCCCAGGGCCGACCGCCGACACGCGCGGCGGCGGAAGGGTCAGCTTCCGCTGCTGCCGTCTTCTCCCGGCGCGCCCTCGACCGCCGGTTCGGTCCGTTCGGGGATCTGGGCGGTGGGCAGCGGCGCGCTCTTGCGCGGCCAGCTGAAATCGTCGGCGCGGCCGAGCTCGGTTTCGGGCGTCTCGCCTTCGAGGATCACCTGGCGATAGGCCGAGTCGCGCGGCGCCTCGGGGGTCGGCTCGGGGCCTCCGGCAAGCGCCGTGCCGGTGCCGCCCTGCGCGCCCGTCAGCGCCACCACCTCGCCGACGCCCGTGCGCAGCTGCTCGTCGCTCGGCATGAACGGCTGCGGGCCCGACGGGCCCTGCGGCAGCGCCAGGAACAGGCCGCCGTCGCGGCCGAAGTCGCGGCGGATCTCGCGGGCGACGAAGTGGGCGAGCTTGCGGTTGCCGGCGGCCGTGAAATGCAGGCCGTCCTCGGCGCGAAGCTGGCGGCGCTCGCCGTTGATGTCCGGCCCGGCCGCCGCGTAGTTGCCGGCCTCGTCGACGAAGCTGTTCCAGATATCGACGAACTCGATGCCGTGGCGATAGGCGCGCTCGCGGAACAGCTCGTTGAAATAGGCGTAGTCCTGCCCCAGCCGGCCCGAGGCCACCGGCGGCAGCGACACCCAGTAGAGCGGCACCTTCCGATCGGCGAAGATCTTGATGATCGCATCGACGCGTTCGGCATAGAGTTCGCGCCAGCGGTCGCTGCGCGGCTCGTGCTCGCCGGCGGCGTCCGAAAGCGCCTGGCGGTCGTTGGCGCCGATCATGATCACGGCGATGTCGGTCTTCTTCTGCGGATCGGCGAGCCAGCCCGACAGGAACGCCGGCCAGTTGAAATGGTCCTCGCGCACCAGGCCGGAGCTCGCGTTGTTCTGGCCGTCGACGACGACGGTCGACGATTCGAGGAACGCTTCGGTCAGGCCGGACTGCAGTCCGTCGGCGAAGAAGTCGCCGAATACGGCGACCCGCTTGGCGTCCTCCGCCTTCTCCGCGGCGACGACGGCGGGCGCCCGCTGCCGGACGGCCTTGCCGGTGCTGCCGGCGCCGACGTTGCGTTGCGGCGTCTTCAGCGTGCGGCTCGGCTGGGACTTGCGGGTGATGCCCCCGAACAGCGACTTGAAGAACGAGGAGATCGGATCCTTGCGCTGCTGCGATACGGTGACGCCCTGCGCATGCGCGGGCGCCGTCGCGCCGACGGCCGTCGTGACCAGCGCCAGCGCCAGGATCAACCGGGGGACTGAACGGAACATCGCTTCAAGCCTTCAATCGTCGCGCGGCCCGCCGCGCCATGTGGGCCCGCCGCGCCATGTGGGGCGGCACCCCCTTCCCCCGCCGACCGAATATAGCGGGGAATGCGCCGTCCGGCCACCGCGCGCGGGCCGGCACGGCCCCGGATCGCGGTTATGGTGACCGCGCGGGCGGCCGTTCGCCGCCGGGCGGATTGCGGGCTGCCGATGGGCTTGTGACGGGCGGCAGGCGCGTTTCGAAGCGGCTAATCCCCGCCCCCGGCGCCGCCTTCCATCAGATGCCGCTCCCAGTTCAGCGCGTCGGCGACGATCAGGTCGAGTTCCTCGCGCTCCGGATTCCAGCCGAGTTTCTCCCGGATTCGGCCCGCCGCCGCGACGAGGGCGGCCGGATCGCCCGGACGACGGTCCGTCGTGCGCACCTCGAAATCGACGTTCGAGGCCCGTTTTACGGCATCGATCACCTGAAAAACCGAGAATCCGCGCCCGTAACCGCAGTTCAGCACCAGATTCTCGCTGCTGGCGCGCAGATGGTCGAGCGCCAGGAGATGCGCACGGGCGAGGTCGGAAACGTGGATGTAGTCGCGGACGCAGGTGCCGTCCGGCGTGTCGTAGTCGGTGCCGTAGACCTCGAGCCGCGGCCTGAGGCCCAGCGCCGCCTCGCAGGCGACCTTGATCAGGTGGGTGGCGCGCGGCGTCGACTGGCCGCTGCGGCCCTTCGGATCGGCGCCCGCGACGTTGAAATAGCGCAGCGCCACGTAGGAGAAATCGTGCGCGAAGGCGGTGTCGCGCAGCATGGTCTCGGTCATCAGCTTGGAGCTGCCATAAGGCGAGATCGGCTTCAGCGCCGCATCCTCGCCGACCGGATTGACCTCCGGCATGCCGTAGACGGCCGCCGTCGAGGAGAAGATGAAGCGCTTGACCCCGCCCTTCACCGCCGCCTCGATCAGGGCCCGCGACTTCACCGTGTTGTTGAGGTAGTAGCCGAGCGGGTCGGAGATCGAATCCGGCACCACGATCGAGCCGGCGAAATGGATGACCGACTCGATACCGCGGCTCGCGATCAGCCTTCCGACCGTCTCGATATCGCCCACATCGCCGACCACAAGCTCGGCGGGGGCGCGAACCGCCCAGTCGAAACCCGTCGACAGATTGTCGAGGACCACGACGTCCTCGCCGCGGTCGGCCAGGGCGAGAACCATGTGGCTGCCGATATAGCCGGCCCCACCCGTCACGAGCACCGTCATGGTCCTTTACCCTCTTGAATCGATTGCGGAACGAACCCTAGCCGAAAGGGCTTTAAGTCTGGTAACTAACGCCCCTCCCTAGCGAAGCGAGACGATCACGACAATGCCCAGGATCCGCAAGGCAGTATTCCCCGTCGCCGGTCTCGGCACTCGTTTCCTGCCGGCCACCAAGGCGATGCCGAAGGAGATGCTGACGGTGGTCGACCGTCCGCTGATCCAGCACGTGGTCGACGAGGCGCGCGAGGCGGGCATAGAGCACTTCGTCTTCGTGACCGGCCGCAACAAGGGCGTCATCGAGGACCATTTCGACAAGCAGATCGAGCTGGAGATGACGCTGGAGGCTCGCGGCAAGACCCGCCAGATCCACGAACTCGAGCAGGCCCTGCCCGGGCCGGGCTCGACGAGCTTCACCCGCCAGCAGGCCCCGCTGGGTCTCGGACACGCGGTCTGGTGCGCCCGCGACCTGATCGGCGACGAGCCGTTCGCCCTGCTCCTGCCCGACGTGCTGGTCCAGTCGAAGCCGGGCTGCCTCAAGCAGATGGTCGACGCCTGGGAAGAGCTCGGCGGCGGCAACCTGATCGCGGTCGAAGAGATCGATCCGGCCAAGGTTTCGGACTACGGCGTCGTCGGCGTCGGCAAGAACAGCGGCCGCTCCTTCGAGATCACCGGCATGGTGGAGAAACCCGCGCCCGCGGACGCGCCGTCGAACCTCATCATCACCGGCCGCTATGTCCTCGAACCCGGCATCTTCGACATCCTCGACAATCCGGAGAAGGGCGCCGGCGGCGAGATCCAGATCACCGACGCGATGATCCGTCTCATGGAGACGCGGCCCTTCTACGGCTTCAAGTTCGAGGGACGCACGTTCGACTGCGGCTCCAAGGTCGGCTTCCTCGCCGCCAACGTCGCCTTCGCGCTCGACCGGCCCGACATCGCACCGGAAATCCGCGAGACGATCGCCGAGCTCATCGGCCGCTAGGTCCGCCCTAGCGCTGCAGCCGCATGCCGAGCTCGACGCGCGTGTCGTCGTAGTTCTCGCCTGGAATGTTGGTCTCGTACCTCTCGTAGCTCGCGTCGAGCTGGAACGACAGCCAGCGATTGACGAGGTATTGGAGTCCCGCGCCGACCAGGTAGTCGGTCTCCTCGCGGCCCGAACCGATGTAGTCCGACAGCGCATAGGAGAAGTCCACCGTCGCGATCAGGTTGCGGCGCAGACGATGCTCGATGCCGATGTCGGCGGAGTAGACGAGCGCGCCCGAGGCGGTCGGGTCGAGCGTCGTCTCGGTCGGCTCGATGGCGCCGTCGAAGGTGACGGTCGTCAGCCCCGTCGGCTGCCAGACGAGCGAGCCGCGGAAGGCGATGGAATCGATGTCCTGAAGGCTGGGATCTACCGGCCTCTGGCTCTGGTAGCCGACGGCGACCTCACCCGACAGAGGGTCGCCGCGATCGAAGGACACGCCGACCAGAACGTCGTAGCCGCTGGAGCCGCGGCGGATGCCGTTGTCGTCGACCTCGCGCCGGTACTTGCGTTTGTTTGCGCCGCTTTCGACGAACACCGCGCGCGAGCCGTCGTCGATGTCGATGCTCGCCCGGACCGCCCCGTCGACCTCGTTGTAGTCGCGGTCCGAATTGTCGACGACGGTGCCGTCGCTCAGGAGCGCGTTCTCGTAGGTGAACCGTTCGTAGGCGCCGCGCAGCGACACCTCCAGCCGCCCGAACCGGTGCGCATAGGTTCCCTCCGCGACCGCATCGTCGGAGTCCGGCGGCTCGACCACCGATTGCGGCACGTTCGGATCGCCCCGGCTTTCAGGGACGATCGCGTAGGCCAGCCTCAGTCCCGCGACGTCCCTCGGAGTCAGGTCGAGGCGGCCCTCGAGCTCGGCATCGAGCCCGGTCGTCGTCTCGCCGGAATAGTCGAAGAAGGATTCGTGGTCGATTGCGAGGTAGCCGCGCAGCTCGTGGCGAATCCAGTCCGACTTGATCTCGACTTCCGGCGCCACGCGGTAGTAGGCGCCCGCCTGCGGATCCGTCGAGCTGGAGAAGACGTTGCTCGCGTGTCCGATGAACGCCTCGATAGCCGGGAGGATCGTGAACGCCCCGAGCCGGATGCCGAGCGGCGCGTAGGGATCCTCCTCCTGCACCGGGGCACGGGGCCCGATGTCCGGGATCTGGCTCAGCTCGTCGCCGGCGATCTGGGTCGCCGCGTCGACGGCGGCCTGGTCGTCGGTTGCGGTGCTGCCTCTGAGGGTGGCGAACGAGCCGATGTCGGAGCCCGAGGAGAACTGCGCGCTCGCGGACGCCGCCCACAGGCAGAGCGCCGCGGCGAGGCACCACGTCGCCAGACCTTTCTGCAGAGGCGATATCGTCACGGACCGCGTACCCCGTGCTGTTCTATCGGGAAGGCGCGGCAGCCGGGGCCGTCGGCACCCAGCGAGGGTAGGGAAAACATGGTTAACGCACGCTTAAGTGCCGGCGTCGCGGCAGGTGCGCGACGGCCCCGAAATGTGCTATCTCCTTGTCGGGGCGCGCCCGGTTCGAGACCGGGCCGAAAAGGACGTCGAATTGTCATGGTCGCGTTGAAATCCGTGGGAAACGCGCAGGTATCCGACACCGCGCTGATCGAATCGGGGCTGCGCACGCTCGATCTCGAGTCGGCGGGCCTCGTCGCGTTGCACGAGGCGCTGTCGAACGGGCTCGGCCAGGCTTTCGCCGCCGCCGCGAGGCTGGTGCGCGACGCGCGCGGCCGGGTCATCGTGTCGGGTATGGGCAAGAGCGGCCATGTCGGACAGAAGCTCGCGGCCACCCTCGCCTCCACCGGCACGCCGGCCTTCTTCGTCCATCCGAGCGAGGCGAGTCACGGCGACCTCGGCATGATCACGGCCGACGACGTGGTGATCGCCCTGTCGTGGTCCGGCGAAACGGCCGAATTGCGGGCCGTAGTCGAGCATTCCACGCGATTCCGCGTGCCTCTGGTGGCGATCACCTCCAATCCGGGTTCCTCGCTCGCCACCGCCGCCGACATCGTGCTGGCCCTCCCGAAATCGCCCGAGGCCTGCCCGCACGGCCTGGCGCCGACCACCTCGACCATCATGCAGCTGGCGCTGGGCGATGCGCTGGCGATCGCGCTCCTGGAAAGCAAGGGGTTCACCGCGCGCGACTTCAAGGTCCTGCATCCCGGCGGCCAGCTCGGCGCGCAGCTCAGCTTCGTCAGCGACCTGATGCACAGCGCCGACCGCCTGCCGCTCGCCGGCCCCGACACGCCGATGGCCGATGCCATCGTGATCATGACCGAGAAGAGCCTCGGCTGCCTCGGCATCGTCGAGGACGACCGCCTCGTCGGCATCATCACCGACGGCGACCTGCGCCGCCATATGAGCGCCGACCTCCTCGAGCGCGCCACGCGCGATATCATGACGCCGGCCCCGAAGACGGTGACGCCCGACACGCTGGCCACCGAGGCGCTCGCCGTCATGAACCTGCGCGAACGACCCTTCACAGCGCTTTTCGTGGTCGAGAACGGCCGTCCCGTCGGCGTCGTGCACGTTCACGATCTTTTGCGCGCCGGCGTCGCCTGACGCCGCGTCATTCTCCGGCGAATTTCCACTTCCGTTTAGCGTTTGCTTAGGAAGCCTTCCTAGGATGGCGGTCGTGCTGCACCGGCCAGAAGGGCCGGAGCAAACGGTCGCTCGCGGGATTTCCGATGGATATCGCCACTATTCTCGGCATTTTGTTCGGTACCGGCGTGGTCGGGGCCGCCATTTTCATCGGCGGCGATATCACGCTTTTCGCCGACCTCCCGTCGGCGCTGATCGTTCTCGGCGGAGCGATGGCCGCGACCATGATCCGCTTTCCCATAACCGGCGTCCTCTCGGCGCTGGCACTCGGCGGCAACGTCGCCTTCACCCATCGCAAGACCGAGCCGCGCCAGCTCATAGACGAGATCGCCAAGCTCGCCGAGGTCGTGCGCAAGCAGGGGCCCCTGGGCCTGGAGAATGTCGAGGTCGACGACGAGTTCCTCGCCAAAGGGATGCAGATGATCGCCGACGGCTACGATCCCGGCTTCATCCGCGAGTCGCTCGAGCGCGAGCGCGACCTGAACCTTGAGCGTCTGGAGGACGGCCAGCGCATCTTCAAGGCAATCGGCGATTCCGCGCCGGCCTTCGGCATGATCGGCACGCTCGTCGGCCTGGTGCAGATGCTCGCCAACATGTCGGATCCCTCGACGATCGGACCTGCGATGGCCATCGCGCTGCTGACCACGCTCTATGGCGCCCTCGTCGCCAACCTGATCGCCCTGCCGATCGCCGACAAGCTGTCGCTCAAGTCGAAGGTCGAGGAGGTGAACCAGACGCTCGTTCTCGACGGGATCATGCAGATCCGCGATTCCAAGAGCCCGGCCCTCATCCGCGAGATGCTGATCGCCTACCTGCCCGAAAAGCACCGCGGCGAGATCGCCGAGCCGGTCCCAGCCTGACGGCGGCCCCATGGCGCGGCGTCAGAAAGCATCCGGCGGCGGCGTTCCCGAATGGATGGTCACGTTCGGGGACCTCATGGCCCTGCTCGCCTGCTTTTTCGTGATGATCATCTCGTTCTCGATCCAGGACGAGAAGAAGCTCCAGGTTGTCGCGGGCTCGATGCGCGAGGCATTCGGCGTGCGCAAGGACAGCCGCAAGGAGGGCATGATCGAGATCGAAGGCGTCCCGATCCGCGAGTTCGTCAAGGACATCTCCAACCTGCCCCAGGACCCGAACTCGGAATTCGCCCAGAAGCGCCACGAGCTGCGCGCCAAGCAGGGGCCGGAAGCCAACACCCACGACATCGACAAGACCGATATCGAGCTGCCCCGCCAGTTCGCCACCGCCGCCGCCTCGCTACGCCAGGCCTGGCAGGAAATGCCCGAGATCATGGAGATTTCCGACCAGATCCTGGTCGAGGAGAAACCCGAAGGGCTGAACATCCAGCTGGTCGACCAGGAGGGCCGCTCGATGTTCCCGCCGAGCCAGCCCTATCCCTACGAACGCACGCGGATGATCCTGTCGAAGATCGCCGAGGTGCTGCGCGAGCTGCCCAACCCGATCGAGATCACCGGCCACACCAGCTCCGACCGCAACGAGGAGCAGCCCGGCCGCACCAACTGGGACCTCTCGGTCCAGCGCGCCAGTTCGGTGCGCTCGCTGCTCGCCGAATACGGCGTCCCCAACAACCGCTTCGAGGCGGTCATCGGCAAGGCCGCGACGGAACCGCTGTTTCCCGAAGATACGTTCCTGGCCGCCAACAGGCGGATCAGCATACTGCTGCGCGCCGAGGAACCGCCGCTGCCGGCCGATCACCGCCCCTGAGCGCCTCGCCCCCTGTCAGGGCTTCGACTGCTCCACCACCAGCCGCGAGCCGTTGGCGGCCGATACGGTGATATGCGTGCCCGCCGGCATGTCCGGGCCCTCGATGCGCCACACGGTGTCGTCGATCGACAGCCGCCCGCGCCCGTTGACGATCGGCTCGGCGAGCACGAACCCGCGCCCGATGATCGCGTCGGCGCGCCGGTTCAGGAACGGCGCCTCGCCCTCGGAAGGACGCCGGTGCAGCAGCAGGCGCGAGAGGATCACGCTGAGGATCGCCAGGACGCCGAACGTGACGAGCTGAGCCTGCCAGGACCAGTCCAGGAACAGCGACAGGATGCCGACCGTGATGGCGGCGACCCCGAACCACAGCATGAACGTTCCCGGCGCCACCAGCTCCACGCAGAGCAGGACGATGCCGAGGATCCACCAGTTCCACGTGCCGAGCGACGCGATGAGGTCGATCACGGTGCGTCTCTGCTAGCCTGAGCCCCAGGGCCCGCCCGCCGCCGGCGGTGCCGACGGGTCGGCGGACGCCTTGGCGGTCGACCCCGCCGATCCCATGCCGAAACCCGCGGGGCGCGCCGGCGGATTTCCGCCGCCCGGGCCGCCCGGACCGAACGCCTCGCGGGCGATCTCGCCGATGCCGCTGAGCGAGCCGAGCAGCGCGCTTGCCTCGACGGGCAGGATCATCACCTTCTGGTTCGGCGCGGCTGCGAGTTCCCTCAAGGCGCCGACATACTTGTCGGCGACGAAATAGTTGATCGCCTGGATCGATCCGGTGCGAACGGCCTCGGAGACCATCGAGGTCGCCTTGGCTTCGGCCTCCGCGAGACGCTCGCGCGCCTCCGCGTCGCGGAACGCCGCCTCCCGGCGCCCTTCGGCGGCGAGCACGAGGGCCTGCTTCTCGCCGTCCGCCTGCAGGATTTCCGACTGCCGCGCCCCCTCCGCTTCGAGAATCGCTGCGCGCTTGTCGCGCTCGGCCTTCATCTGGCGCGCCATGGAATCGACCAGGTCCCGCGGCGGATTGATGTCCTTGATCTCGATACGGGTGATCTTGACGCCCCACGGCTCGGTCGCCGCATCGACGACCTTGAGGAGCCGGTTGTTGATCTCGTCGCGTTGCGACAGGAGCTCGTCGAGGTCCATCGAGCCCATGACGGTCCTGACGTTCGTCATGGTGATGTTGAGGATGGCGTTGTCGAGATCGGCGACCTCGTAGCTCGCCCGCGGCGCATCCAGGACCTGGAAGAACGCGACTCCGTCGACGGTCACCGTCGCGTTGTCGCGGGTGATGACCTCCTGGCTCGGAACGTCGAGGAACTGCTCCATCATGTTCATCCTGCGGCCGACCTTGTCGATCAGCGGCACGATGAAGCCGAGGCCGGGCTGAAGGGTCTTGTGGTAGCGCCCGAACCGCTCGACCGTGTAGTCGTAGCCCTGCGGAACCTGTTTGACGCCGGAAATGACCAGCAGAATCAACAGGACGACGAACACCACAACGACGATGTCCAGCCCGAATGCCATGGCGCGCGTCCCCGAATCGTTGCCAGCGCGCCATTGTCCTACGGGCAGCCCCGGGCGACAAGGACGCTGCGGCGGCCCGCGGGTTCCTAGAATGTGCGGCCGGACGTGCTCGTGATCAGATCGGAGATTTCGAGGACTTCGCGCGCGGCGTTCTCGACCTGCCCGTCGAGCCGTGCCGGCTCGAGCTTCACCCCCTTGGCCAGCCGGTCGCTGACGAGCTTCAGGGCGGCGATGCGCGCGTATTTCTTGTCGTTCGCCGGGATGAGGTGCCATGGAGCGTATTTCGTCGAGGTCTTGCTGATCATTTCCTCGATGGCCTCTTCCATCTCCGGCCAGTGCTTGCGGTTGCGGAAATCCTCGTAGGAGAGCTTCCAGCGCTTCATCGGATTGCGCAGCCGCTCCTCGAAGCGGGCAAGCTGCACCTCCGGCGTGATGTGCATGAAGATCTTGACGATCCTGGTGCCGTCGGCGACGAGCAACCGCTCGAACTCGTTGATCTCGGCGTAGGCCCGCCGCCAATGGGCCGGCGGGATCAGCTCCTCGACCCGCTCGACCAGAACGCGGCCGTACCAGGAACGGTCGAATACCGAGATCGCCCCGTTCGGCGGCAGCCGTTCCCAGAACCGCGTGAGATAGTGCCGCTCCAGGTGGTAGCGGCGCGGCGCCGCGATCGGCCAGACCTTGAAGCCACGCGGATCGAGCACGGCCGACATGCGCCGGATCGTGCCGCCCTTCCCCGCCGCATCCCACCCCTCGAATACGATAGCCGCGGCGTCGCCCGTGTGGAGATAGGCCTGCTGGATGCGCAAGAGCTTCGTCTGCAGCTTCTTCAACTGCTTGTCATAGTCGCGGCGCGCGATCGATGCGTTCATGTCGAGCGCGGCGAGATGCCCGCGGTCCAGCCCGCCTTTGCCGTTCTTGTCCTTCCTGGCCATCGCTACGCTGCCTGAGGATCACCGATCTTGCGGAAGTCTAGCCCGGAGAGCCTCGTTCTGGCGAGCACGGCGATGTGCTCAGATCCAGCCGGCGAGTTCCCGCCTGACCACCGCCTCGATCACCGCCATCCCTTCCTCGCTGTCGTTGAGGCAGGGAATGGCGGCGAATTCCTCGCCGCCGTGATGCAGGAAGAACTCGCGGTTCTGCCCGGCGATCTCCTCGAGCGTCTCGACGCAATCGGCGACGAAGCCCGGCGTGACGATGGCGAGCCGCTTGACGCCGTCCCGGGCCATCCGCTGCACCGTCTTGTCGGTATAGGGCTGCAGCCATTCGGCCCTGCCGAACCGCGACTGGAAGGTGAGTACCAGCTTCGTCTCGTCGAAGCCCGTCGCCTCGCGCAGAAGCCGCGTCGTTTTCTGGCAGTGGCAGTGGTAGGGATCGCCCTTGTCGAAATACTCCTTCGGCAACCCGTGATAGGAGGCGATGATGACCTCCGGCTCGAAGGGCAGCGCGGAGAGATGCCGTTTCAGGGAGGCGGCGAGCGCCTCGATGTAGACCGGATCGTCGTGATAGGCCGGCACGGTGCGCACGGCCGGCTGCCACCGCATCTTCGTCAGCGCCTCGAACGCCTTGTCGTTGACGGTGGCCGTCGTCGCCGCGGCGTATTGCGGGTAGAGCGGGAAGACCAGGATGCGCTCGCAGCCGGCTTCCTGGAGCGCCTCCATCCGCGCGGCGATCGAGGGATTGCCGTAGCGCATCGCCCAGTCGACGACGACGCGCCCGTCGCCGATGGCGGCCGAGAGCTTTTCGGCCTGCGCGCGCGTGATGGTCCTGAGTGGCGACTCGTCGAGTTCCTTGTTCCAGATCAGGTCGTAGGCCGCCCCGCTCGCCTTCGGCCGCCTGGTCAGCACGATCAGGTTCAGGATCGGCCACCAGATCAGGGGCGACGTCTCGATCACCCTGCGGTCGGATAGGAATTCCTTGAGGTAGCGCCGCATGGACCAGTAGTCGGTCGCATCCGGCGTGCCGAGGTTGACGAGCAGCACCCCGATCTTGCCGAAGGCGACGTGGGGATGATCGGCCGGGAGACGGGCGGATGCACCGGCGAACGAGCGCGGATAATCGAGTTTCGGCATTGCACCTTCCGGTTTGTCGGCTGAACATATGCGCATGGCATGAAGATTCCAGGTTTTCCGAGCGCGAGCGTTGTGCTTTACGTCACGCGACCGTCACCGGTTCTTACGAAATTCGTACGGACGTCGGTAGGCGGTTCGGGGAGACTGCGATGCTGAAACGATGGATTTCCGGCCTTTGCGTGGCGGCATTGACGCTCGCGATCGCTCTGGGCGCGACGCGTACGGCCGCGACGGCGGAAACGGTGGGCGTCACGCTCGTGCTGGTCAGCGACCTCGATTCCATCGAGATCGGCGAGACCCGCGGCGGTTTCGCCCGCCTCGCGACGCTCGTCGCCCGCGAGCGCGCCGCCCACGCGAACACCCTCGTGCTGCACGCCGGCGATGCGATCTTCCCCTCCCTCCTGTCCGGCTTCGACCAGGGCACCCACGTCATCGAACTCCTCAACATGATCGCCCCGGACGCCATGACGCCGGGCAATCACGAGTTCGACCTCGGAGCCGACGTGTTCCGCGAGCGCGTCAATCAGGCCACGTTCCCCATCCTGGCCGCCAATCTGCGCGAGGCGGACGGAAGCCGGATCCGGAGGATCGAAGACGCCCGGATCGTCGAATTCGGCAACCTCAAGGTCGGGCTGGTCGGCCTCACCTCCGACGAGGCACACGAGAAATCGAGCCCAGGGAATCTGCGGTTCGCCGAGATGCCGGAGACGCTGAAGGACCGGGCGGCCGGGCTTCGCGAAGCCGGTGCCGATATCGTCGTCGCCTTGGTTCACGGCAACCGCTCGGAAGATCAGGAACTGGTCCGCACGCGCGCCGCCGATGTCATCCTCAGCGGCGACGACCACGACCTGACCCTGTTCTACGACGGCCGCACCCTGCTCGCGGAGTCGAAGGCCGAAGCCGAATATATCGCCATAGTCGACCTTGCCGTCGACATCGGCGAAAAGGACGGCCGGCGCCAGGTGAAGTGGACTCCGGGCTTTCGGGTCGTCGATACGGCCGACATCGAGCCGGAACAGAAAGTCGCGGCACGTATCCGAGGCTACGAGGCCGAACTCTCCAAGGAACTCGACGTCGAGCTCAGCAAGGCCGAGATCGCCCTCGACAGCCGTCGCGCGACGGTCCGTTCACAGGAATCCGCGATCGGCAACCTGATCGCCGACGCCATGCGCTCGGCCACCGGAGCCGACGTGGCGCTCACCAACGGCGGCGGCATTCGCGGCGACAAGGTCTATGACCCGGGCACCGTCCTGACCCGCCGCGACATCCTCACCGAACTGCCCTTCCGCAACAAGACGGTGGTCATCGAGCTGACCGGGGAGCAGATCAGGGAGGCGCTCGAGAACGGATACTCCGCAATCGAGGACGGAAGCGGACGCTTCGCCCATGTCTCCGGCATGCGCGTGGCTGCGGACCTGTCGAAGCCGCCGGGCCAGCGCGTCACGGGCGTCGACGTCGGCGGCGCGCCACTGGACCCGGCGAAGACCTACACGCTCGCCACCAACGACTTCCTCCTGCGCGGCGGCGACGGCTATACCGTGTTCGAGAAGGCCAAGGTGATCCGCGGAGAGCTCCACGGCAACCTGATGGCCAGCGACGTCATGGTGTATGTCCGCATCCGAGGGACCGCGGGCGCCGCCGTCGACGGACGGGTCACACTGAAGTAGACCCGCCGTGCTCAGGTGTAGCTGCGCTCGTCGGCGATGACCTTGCCGTCGTTCGGCAGACTGCCCGCCTCGACGATCTCCACCCCGCCCTTCATCTTGGTGACCGACTGAAGACTGTCGGCAAGGCTGTCGGCTTCGCCGCCCTCGGCTCTCAGCGTCATTGCGTCCTGCTCGCCCTCGCGCGTGACCACAAGACGCAGCTTGCCGGCTTCGGGATGGCGACGGGCGATCTCGGCGATCTGCTCGGGGTCGATGAACATGCCCTTCACCTTGGTGCGCTGGTCGGCACGACCCATCCAGCCCTTGATGCGCATGTTGGTGCGCCCGCACGGCGAGACGCCCGGCAGCACGGCGGACAGATCGCCGGTGCCGAAACGGATCAGCGGATAGTCGCCGTTGAAGCTCGTCACCACGATCTCGCCGACTTCGCCCTCGCCGACCGGCTCGCCGGTGCCGGGCCGCACGATCTCGACGATCATCTCCTCGGCGACAATCATGCCCTCCCGTGCCCCGGACTCGTAGGCGACCATGCCGAGATCGGCGGTTCCGTAACCCTGCAGCACGTCGACTCCGCGCCCGGAGAGCTCCTCGCGCAGCGACGGCGGCAATGCGGCGCCGGAGACGAGGCCCATCTTCAGGCTGGAGACGTCCTTGCCGAGTTCTTTCGACTTGTCGAGCAGGACCTTCAGGAAGTCCGGCGTGCCGGCATAACCCTTCGGGCGGTACCGCTCGATCGCGTCGACCTGCAGTTCGGTGTTGCCGACGCCGCCGGGAATGACGGCACAGCCGAGTGCCCGCGCGCCGGACTCGAACATGTGGCCGGCCGGCGTCATGTGGTAGGCGAACGAATTGTGCACGATGTCGCCGGGGCGCAGGCCGACGGCGAACAGCGCGCGCGCCGCCCGCCACCAGTCCTTTGCGCCGCCTTCCGGTTCGAAGACCGGGCCCGGCGACATGAACAGCCGCGCGAACGCACCGGGCGCCTTCGTGGTGAGACCGCCGAACGGGGGATGCTCGCGCTGCAGCTCGAGCAGACGGCTCTTGCGCAGAACCGGCAGCCCCGCAAGGGCGGCGCGGTCGGTGATCTCGCCCGGATCGACGCCGTCGAGCAGCCGCGCCCAGCCGGGCGCCGCCCGCATGCATTCGCCGATGAACCCCGGCAGCGCGCCGAACAACGCGTTCTCCCGGTCTTCCGGGTCACGGGTCTCGAGCGTGTCGAAATGGTCCGCCATACCGCCTAACCTCGTTTGCGTGCTTGCCGCGCCAAAGCGCCGCGGGGCCCTTCGCGTCCCGCCGCCCGACGACGTCTTGTTGGTTACGACAGCCAGCGCTTGCGCCGGCGATAGCTCTTCACGTCCCGGAAGCTGCGCCGCTCGCCGCCGCCGACGCCGAGATAGAACTCCTTCACGTCCTCGTTCTCGCGAAGCGCGGACGCCTCGCCGTCGAGCACCACGCGGCCGTTCTCGAGGATATAGCCGTAGCTCGCGTATTTGAGCGCCATGTTGGTGTTCTGCTCGGCCAGCAGGAAGCTCACGCCCTCGTTGGCGTTGAGCTGCTTCACGATCTCGAAGATCTCCTCGACGAGCTGCGGGGCGAGCCCCATCGACGGCTCGTCGAGCAGGATCATGGTCGGCCGCGACATCAGCGCCCGGCCGATCGCGCACATCTGCTGTTCGCCGCCGGAGGTATAGCCGGCGAGGCTCGCCCGCCGTTCCCGCAGGCGCGGGAAATAGTTGTAAACCATTTCGAGGTCCTGCCGGACCGCCGCGCTGCCGTCGCGTCGCGTGTAGGCGCCGG
The DNA here is from genome assembly GCA_023458595.1 of Pseudomonadota bacterium. GTDB lineage: Bacteria > Pseudomonadota > Alphaproteobacteria > Rhizobiales > Tepidamorphaceae > Microbaculum. The sequence goes on along the minus strand of JAEWYT010000057.1, from coordinate 57,766 downwards.
TGAGCAGGTTCTCCTCGATGGTCAGATGGGCGAAACAGTGCCGCCCTTCCATCACCTGGATGCAGCCCCGCCGCACCAGATCGTTCGGCGACAGCGCCTCGACGCGTTCGCCCTTGAAGACGATCGAGCCCTTGGTCACGTCGCCGCGCTCGGCGCCGAGCAGGTTGGAGATCGCCTTCAGCGTCGTCGTCTTGCCCGCGCCGTTCGCTCCCAGCAGCGCCACGATACCTCCTTCCGGCACGGTCAGCGACACGCCCTTGAGGACGAGGATGACGCGGTCGTAGATGACCTCGATGTTGTTGACGGAGAGGACCGGCGCCGCGTCGGGCGCGACGGCTCCACCCACGTCGGTCGCGGCAGCCACGGCACTCATCTCGTTTTCTCCCCGAGAATTCGCTGGAATTGCGGACCCTAGGAGCCGCAAAGGCGGGGTCGCGGCGGCTGCCGCGACCCCTTTTCGTCAGCGTTTACTCCGCGCAGGGCTCGGTGCGGGCCGGCCACGGAGCGTTCTTCTCCACATACTCCTTGGCTGCGGCCTGCAGCAGCGGCTCGACGACATCGGTCATCGGCGCGAACCAGTCCGACGCCTTCGTCCACTTCGTGCCGTCCCACTGGGCCATGTAGACCGTGTTGTGGCCGCTGTGGTCGTCGCAGGTGACCTTGATCGGCGGCGCGAAGCCTTCCAGACCGATCTCCTTCCACCGCGCCTCGGAGATCTCGAGGGCTTCGAAGCCCGCGCGCATGTCGGCCGCGTCGATGACCTTCTTGCCGGTCAATTCCTGGGCCGTGCGGATGGCTTCCGCCATGATCACCGAGTTGTAGACGCCGCGGTTGTAGAGGTTCTCGCCGATCGTCTCGGCCTTCGTCTGGCCCATGCCCTTGTCGACCACGAACTTCTTGATGTCCTGCAGCGCCGAGAAGTCGGCCCCGACACCCTGCAGGTTGACGGTCATGTAGCCCTTGGCCCCGGCACCGCCGGCGCGCGCGTCGTCGTCACCGCCCGACCACCACACGCCGATGAACTTGTCCATCGGGTAGCGGATCTTCACGGCTTCCTTGACCGCGGTCGGGTTCATGGCGCCCCAGCCCCACATGATCATGTAGTCGGGCTTGTCGCGGCGCACGTTCAGCCACTGCGAGGACTGGTTCTGCATCTCCTTGCCGGGCACCGGGTACTGGACCAGCTCGAAGCCGTACTTCTTCGAAAGGTCCTCCAGCAGCGGGATCGGCTCGCGGCCGTAGCCGGCGTCGAGGAAGATGTAGCCGATCTTCTTGCCCTGCAGCTTGTCGAGGCCGCCTTCCTGCTCGGAGATATACTTGATGATGGCGGAAGCGCCGTCCCAGTACGTGTCCGGCGGATTGAACACCCACGGGAACACGTCGCCCTCGGCGGCTGCCGACAGGCCGTAGGCCATCGACAGGACCGGGATCTTGTCGACCGAGGCCTTAGGGATCAGCTGCAGGGTGATGCCCGTCGAATACGGATTGTAGACGAGCGGGTTCTTGCCCTTGGTGCCCTCGTAGCACTCCACGCCCTTCTGCGTGTCGTAGCCGGTCTCGCATTCCTCGATGACGATCTTGACGCCGCCGATGCCGCCGTCACGCTCGTTCAGCATGTCGAAGTAGTCGTGCATGCCGTTGGCGATCGGGATGCCCGAACTCGCGTAGGGGCCTGTCCGGTAGGACAGGAGCGGAATGTACATGGTGTCCTGGGCGAACGCCTCGGCGGCAAGGCTACCGGCGAAAGCGAACGCGGCGACACCGAGAGCGCATTTCTTCAACGTCATTGCGTACCTCCCAGTTGGTCGGCTGTGGATCAGCCGTTCGTGGACCGTTGGTTTCCGGCTAGCCCCGGGCGCGGTCCGATTGCCCGATGGTACCGGTTTGAAGCCGTCCGGCAAGGGACGGCCATGCGATGCGCGTCGTTCCGTGTCACGCATAGGGGAACGGCCAGACGCGGAGTTTCTCCTTGCCGATCTGCCACAGCCGCGCGAGGCCGTGCGGTTCGACGATCAGGAAGAAGATGATGAGCGCACCGATGATCATCCGGCTGACATGCTCGACCGTCTCGGACGCGATCTCGAGTCCCATCGACGGCAGCAGCGTGCGCAGGAGCACCGGCAGGATCCAGATGAACGCGGCGCCGTAGAAGCAGCCGATCAGGCTGCCGAGCCCGCCGAGGATCGCCATGAACAGGATCTGGAACGACACCGTGATCGAAAAGGACGACGGCTCCGCCGCGCCGAGCCAGAAGAACACCAGCATCGCGCCGGCGACGCCGCATATGTAGGACGACACCGCGAAGGCAGACAGCTTGGCGACGAGCGGCCGCACGCCCATCAGCTCGGCGGCGATGTCCATGTCGCGGATCATCATCCAGGTCCGCCCGATCCGGCCGCGGATGATGTTCTTCATGATCAGCGTCGTCACCACGACGATCGCGAGCACCACGTAGTAGCGCGTGATCGGCGGCGCGGCCGGACCAGCCAGGACGAGCCCGCCGAAGCCGGTTCGCTCGGGTACCTCGATGGCGCCGGAATTGTTGTAGTTGTAGAGCCACGGGATGCGGATGAAGCACCACTCCAGGAAAAACTGGGCGGCGAGCGTCGTAACCGCCAGATAGAGCCCCTTGATCCTGAGCGACGGCAGGCCGAACACGATGCCGATGCCCGCCGAGAAGATGCCCGACAGGATCACCAGGATGATGATGTTCACGTCCGGAAAGTAGGTGGTCAGCTTGTAGCAGGCATAGGCGCCGACGCCCATGAACGCGCCGGTGCCGAGCGACAGCTGGCCGGCGTAGCCCGTCAGCACGTTGAGCCCGATCGTCGCCATGGCGAAGATCAGGAACGGGATCATGATCGAGGCCAGCACGAAATCGGAGGCGAACAGAGGGATCAGCAGGGCGACGACCAATATCACGGCGATGCCGATCCGGTCCTGCAGGATCGGGAAGATCGCCTGATCGGCCTCGTAGGTCGTCTTGAACTGGCCGGCTTCGCGGTAGAGCATCTGTCAGGTCCTCAAACGCGCTCGATGATCTTCTCGCCGAACAGTCCCTGCGGCCGGAACAGCAGGAAGATCAGGGCGATGACGTAGGCGAGCCAGCTCTCGATGCCGCCGCCGACCAGCGGTCCCCAGTAGATCTCGCCGAGTTTCTCGCCGATGCCGATGATGAGCCCGCCGACGATGGCGCCGGGGATCGACGTGAAGCCGCCGAGGATCAGCACCGGCAACGCCTTGAAGGCGACGATCTCGAGCGCGAAGGACACGTCCGAGCGCGCGCCCCACATGATGCCCGTCGCCAGCGCCACGATGCCCGCAGCGAACCAGACGATGACCCAGATCTGGTCGAGCGAGATGCCGACCGACAGCGCCGCCTGATGGTCGTCGGCGACGGCGCGCAGCGCCCGGCCGATGCGCGTCTTGTTGAAGAACACCGCGAGCGCGGCGACCATGACGACGGCGATCGCGGCCGCGGCGATGTCGATATGCTGCAGGATCACCATGCCGCCGAGCACGTCGAACGACGTCGATCCCGTCGGCAGGCCGAGTTCCTCGGTGATCATCACCTTCGGATCGCCGCCGAAGACGAACTCGCCGAAGCCGACGAGGAAGTAGGTGAGGCCGATCGTCGCCATCAGGAGGATGATGTCCGGCTGGTTGACGAGGTGATGGAAGATCGTCCGCTCCACGGCGAAGGCGAGGATGCCCATGATCGCGACCGTCGCGATCAGCGCCACGTAGGCGGGCAGGCCGAGCGCATAGAGGCCGACGAGCGACAGCGCGGCGAACACCACCATGATCCCCTGCGCGAAGTTGAAGACGCCCGACGCCTTGAAGATCAGCACGAAACCGAGAGCGATCAGCGCATAGAGGACGCCCGATACGAAGCCCTCCCACAGGACCTGCACGAAGAAATCGGGCAGGTCGACCATCTGCACGAAGGGGTCGATGAAGACCTGATAGAGGATGTCCATTGCCTTCGCCCCCTAGTGCGAAACGCCGAGATAGGCGTCGATGACCGCCTTGTCGGCCTGCACCTCTGCCGGCATGCCGTCGGCGATCTTCTCGCCATGGTCGAGCACCACGACCCTGTCGGACAGGTCCATGACGACGCCGATATCGTGCTCGATCAGCGCGATCGTCGTGCCGAGCTGCTGGTTCACGTCGAGGATGAACCGGCTCATGTCCTCCTTCTCCTCGAGGTTCATGCCCGCCATCGGCTCGTCGAGAAGCAGGAGATCCGGCTCCATTGCGAGCGCTCGGGCGAGCTCGACGCGCTTCTGCAGGCCGTAGGGAAGTCGCCCGACCGGTACCTTGCGGATCGCCTGGATCTCGAGGAAGTCGATGATCTCCTCGACCTTGTGGCGGTTCTCGACCTCCTCCTTCAGCGCCGGGCCCCAGTACAGGCACTGCCAGAAGAAGCCGCGGTGCATCTTGAGCGTCCGCCCGGCCATGATGTTGTCGAGCGTCGTCATGCCGCGGAACAGCGCGACGTTCTGGAAGGTGCGCGCGATGCCCTGGCTCGCCGCCTCGTAGGGCTTCATGCGCCGGCGCTGCTCGCCGCGGAAGGTGATGACGCCTTCCTGCGGATGGTAGAAGCCGTTGATGACGTTGAGCATCGAAGTTTTGCCGGCGCCGTTCGGGCCGATGATGGCGCGGATCTCGCCCTTCCTGATGTCGAACGACACGTTGCGGATCGCCCTGACGCCGCCGAAGGACAGCGAGATGTCGTCCACCGCGAGCAGCGTCTCGCCGGCCGTCGACTCGGCGGCCACCGCGCTCATTCGGCAGCCTCCTTCCGGGCGCCTAGGCCGAAGGTCTGCACGTCGCGGATCTTCACGCGTGCCTTGATCACGCCCTTTCGCCCGTCCTCGAAGGTGACCTCCGTCGAGATGTCCTGCTCCGGCGAGCCGTCGTAAAGCGCGGTGATCAGCGGCTCGTACTTCTCGGCGATGAAGCTGCGCCGCACCTTCTGCGTGCGCGTCAGCTCGCCGTCGTCCGCATCCAGTTCCTTGTGCAGGACCAGGAAGCGATGGATCTGGGAGCCGGCCATCCGCGGCTCCTCGGCCAGATCCCTGTTCACCTCGGCAACGTGGGCCTCCAGCATATCGTAGATCTGTGGCAGGCCGGCGAGTTCCTGGTAGCTCGCGTAGGAGACGTTGTTGCGCTCCGCCCAGCTGCCGACCGCATTTAGGTCGATGTTGAGGATCACGGTGACGAAGTCGCGCTCGTGGCCGAAGGCGACCGCCTCCTTGATGTTCGGATAGAACTTAAGCTTGTTTTCCAAGTACTTAGGCGCAAACAGCGTGCCGTCCTCGAGGTGCCCGACGTCCTTCGCGCGGTCGATGATCCGAAGATGGCCTTCGTGATCGAAGAAGCCGGCATCGCCCGTGTGCACCCAGCCGTCGTCGGTCTTGGTCGCCTTCGTCGCATCCTCGTTCTTGTAGTAGCCGACGAAGACGCCCGGCGAGCGGTAGAGCACCTCGCCGGACTCGGCGATCTTGATCTCCACCTCCGGGGCGGGCTTGCCGACGGTGTCGGCGCGAATCTCGCCGTCCGGCTGAACGGTGACGAAGACGCTCGCTTCCGTCTGGCCGTAGAGCTGCTTCAGATTGAGGCCGAGCGAACGGTAGAAGCGAAAGATCTCGGGCCCGATCGCCTCGCCGGCCGTATAGCCGACGCGCATGCGCGACAGGCCGAGCACGTTCTTCAAAGGCTCGTATACCAGGAGCTTGCCGACCGAGTAGAGCACGCGGTCGGAGAAGGAGACGGGTTCGCCGTTCAGGATCTTCTCGCCGGCCCGGCGCGCGACGCCGAGGAAGTAGTGGAACATCCCCTTCTTCAGCGGACCGGCGTCCTCCATCCGGATCATCACCGTCGTCAGCAGGTTCTCGAAGATGCGCGGCGGCGCGAAGAAGTAGGTCGGCCCGATCTCGCGCAGGTCCTGCAGCATGGTCGCCCCGGATTCCGGGCAGGCGACGCAGAAGCCCGACCAATAGGATTCGGCGTAGGAGAAGATATGGTCGCCGACCCATGCCATCGGCAGGTAGGCGAGCACCTCGTCCGTTTCGGTCAGATTGTCGAAGGCGCAGGCGAGCTTGGCGCTGATCACCGTGTTGTCGAAGGACAGCATGACGCCCTTCGGCTGGCCGGTGGTGCCGGACGTGTAAAGGATCACCGCGATGTCCGAGCCCTTGCCCGCCGCGATGGAGGCATCGAGCGCCTTGGCGGCTTCCGGGCCGGCGGCGAGCTTCCTGCGGCCGGACGCCTGGATCGCCACGAAGGAATGCAGGCGCGTGTGGTCGTAGTCCTTCAGGCCGCGTTCTTCGTCGTAGATGATGTGCTCGAGGTTCTTCAGTTCGTCGGAGATCGAGAGCAGCTTGTCGACCTGCTCCTGGTCCTGCACGACGGCGAAACGCGCCTCGGCGTGCTGCAGCACGAAGACCATCTCGGCGGCGACCGCGTCCTGGTAGACCGGCACGGGGACGGCACCGATCATCTGGGCGGCGCATATCGTCCAGTAGAGGCGCGGTTTGTTGGATCCAACGATCGCGATCTTGTCGCCGCGCTTCAGGCCCAGTTCGGACAGCCCGACAGCGAAGACGCGCACCTCGTCGAGCACCTCGGCCCAGGTCCACGTCTGCCAGATCCCGAGGTCCTTTTCACGGATCGCCGGACGCTCGCCCCAGATTCGGGCGTTGCGAACCAGCAGCTTCGGAAAGGTGTCCTCGCCGCCCGCGGAAGCCACGGCTTGCGTCATTTGTTTCCCCACCTGAAAGCGCACCGTTTTCGGTGCTTGTTGTTATTCGACGTTAAGTCCGACCGGCATCAGCAATCAAGCTCGCCGTTTCTTCCGGTCGCGCAGCCCGATCCGCTAACCGGAGGCTGCAGTCTGCATATCCTACCGCATCTCGCCACCCGGCAGTTGACAGACAGACGCGGGTAGCATCAATTATGCGTGGGCGAATATGGCCGGCCGCGGCACTCAGCTGCCCGTTTACCCCTGTTTCCGCTACGAAACGCAAGCCCTCGACAAAACTGGGCCGGTTTAGCCGCGTTTCGGCGCTATTCGCCGAAGTGCTTCAAACCTTCGAGATCGAGCACCCCGATCCCGTCGTGCTCGATGCGGACGAGACCGGCTTCCTCCAGCGTCTTGAGGCTCTTGTTCGCCATCTGCCGGGAAAGACCCGACAGCAGACCGAGTTCCTCCTGGCTGATCGTCAGGTGATCGCCCACGCCCGGCGACAGCACCGGATTGCACAGCCAGGCTATGCAGCGGGCGACCCGCGTGGTCGCCTCGAAGGCGCGGTCGTGGCCGAGAAAGGCGATGAACTGGCCGAGCCTCTCGTTGAGCTGGGTGACGAGGAAACGGTTGAAGCCGGTCGAGTTCTCGAACAGCCAGCGGAACGTCGCGCCGTTCATCAGCGCGATCTCGCTGTCGCGCAGGGCGACGATATCGTACTGGCGCGGCTCGTCCTTGATGATCGAGCCCTCGCCGAACCAGCCGCCGTTGGTGATCCCGGTGTAGCTCACCGCCTTGCCCGAGCTGGTCACCGTGCTCATCTTGACGACACCGGAAACGCAGCCGGTCCAGGAGTCGAACCGGTCGCCGCGGTGGAAGAGGTAGGTGCCGGCCGGCAGGGTCCGCTCGGTGATGCCGCGGCAGGCCCGATCGGTCTCCTCCCCGGTCAGTTCCTTCGACCAGACGGCGATGCGGCGCAGACGGTCGGGCGTGATCACCGAATCCTCGTGAACGTGGGGCCGAAACCCGGCGAGTATCGCCTCCGGCGGCCCGGGGCTCAAGCAAGCGCGCGTGCTGTGTCTTGTCGCCCCTGCGGATGATAGAAAGGCGCCTGTGACGAAGCCCGACGGGAGGACCCTCGGATGACCGGAAACAAAGTTGCGATCATCGTCGGCGGAGGCAGCGGCATGGGCGCCGCCGCGGCGCGGAAACTCGATCGGGACGGCTTCAGGATCGCGATCCTCTCATCCTCCGGCAAGGGCGTGGCGCTCGCCGAGGAACTCGGCGGCCTCGGCGTCACCGGCAGCAACCAGTCCAACGACGATCTGGGGCGGCTCGTCGCCGCAACGGTCGAAAAATGGGGCCGGATCGATACGGTGGTCTCCAGCGCCGGCCACGGACCGAAGGGAGCCGTCCTCGACATCACCGACGAGGACTGGCATCGCGGCATGGACTTCTATCTCATGAACGTCGTTCGCATCGCCCGCCTCGCAACCCCGGTCATGCAGCGCCAGGGCGGCGGTTCCTTCGTCAACATCTCGACCTACGCGACCTTCGAGCCGGAAGCCCTGTTTCCGACCTCCGGTGTCTTCCGCGCCGGGCTCGCCGCCTTCACCAAGCTCTTCGCCGACAGGTACGCGGCCGAAAACATACGCATGAACAATGTGCTTCCGGGCTACATCGACAGTCTGCCCGAGTCGGAGGAGCGCCGCGCGCGGATCCCGATGGGCCGCTATGGCCACGTGCAGGAAGTCGCCGACCTGATCGCCTTCCTCGCCTCCGAGCGGTCGAGCTACATAACCGGCCAGAACATCCGCATCGACGGCGGGATAACGCGGTCGGTGTGAGATGGCCCACGACCCCACCTTCGTCATCCCGGCCAGGCGAAGCACGAGCCGGGATGGCGATGGAGAGACGGCGTTCCGGACGACCGCCGCGGGCGGCTTGTCTCCGAAGGCTACTCCGCGGCCTGACGCGCCGGCGCGGCGCCGGAGCGGAAGGCGTCGAGCAGCGCCGCCCACTCGGCTCTGGCGACGTCGAGGTTGCGTTCCTTGACCGGCCCGTAGCCGCGGATCTTCTCCGGGACCGAGACGAGCGCGAGCGCGGTCGTGTGCCGGCCGGCGTCGAGCTTGGCGACGACCTCGTCGAGCAGCGCCTCGTAGTCGGCGGCGAGCTGCCGCTCCGCGCGCCGCTCCTGCGAGTAGCCGAATATGTCGAAGGTCGTGCCACGCAGGCCCTTCAGGCCGGCGAGCACGCGGAAGCCCGTCATCATCCACGGCCCGTAGACGCTCTTCGCCGGCCGGCCCGTCGCCGGGTCCGGCTTGTTGAGGAGCGGGGGGGCGAGATGGAACTTCAGCCTGTAATCGCCCTCGAAGGTCCGTGCGATCGCCTTCGCAAAGGTACCGTCGGTATAGAGCCGGGCGACCTCGTATTCGTCCTTGTAGGCCATCAGCTTGAAGAGGTAGCGCGCCACCGCCTCGGTCAGCGCCGTCTCGCCGGGTTTTGCCGCCTGCTCGGCCGCGCGCGCGCGTTCGACCCGGGCGCGGTAGCGCTCCGCATAGGTCGCGTTCTGGTAGCCCGTCAGGAACGCGACGCGCCGGTCGATGATCTCGTCGAGATTGGTCGCAATCTCGTGCACCGGATCGGAGCCTCGGGCCGGCTCGGCGAACTTCTCGACGGCCGCCGGGTCCATCGCCGCCCAGCGGCCCCAGCGGAACGCGGCGATGTTGTCGGCGACGGATACGCCGTTGAGCTCGATCGCCTTCTCCATGGCTTCCGCCGACAGCGGCAGCTGGCCGAGCTGGAAAGCGTAGCCGAGCATGAAGATGTTGCCGAGGATCGAGTCGCCGAGGAGCGCCGTCGCGAGTCCCGTCGCGTCGACCGTGCGCACGCGACCCTGCCCGGCCTGCCCGCGGATCGCCCGCTTCAGCCGCTCGATCGGCAGGCTGAAGTCGGCGTTGCGGGTGAGATCGCCCGGATAGGCGGCATGCGTGTTGACGATCACCTCGGTCTGGCCCGGCCGCATGGAGGCGAGCACCTTCTTCGTCCCGGCCACCACGATGTCGCAGCCGAGCACCAGCTCCGCAGCGCCCGCCGAAACCCTGATCGCGCTGATCTCGTCCGCGGTCTCGGCGATCTTCAGGTGCGTCAGCACCGAGCCGCCTTTCTGGGCGAGGCCGGCCATGTCGATGATGCCGCAGAACTTGCCTTCCAGATGCGCGGCCATGCCGATCAGCGCGCCGATCGTCACGACGCCGGTACCGCCGACGCCGGTCACCACCACATCGTAGGTGCCGTCGATCTTCGGCAGCTCGGGTGCGGGAAAATCCGGGAAGCCGGTTCCGCCCGCCGTCTCGCGCTTGCCCTTCTTCAGCCGGCCGCCCTCGACGGTGACGAAGCTCGGGCAGAAGCCCTTCAGGCAGGAATAGTCCTTGTTGCAGCTCGACTGGTCGATCTGCCGCTTGCGCCCGAATTCGGTCTCGACCGGCTGGATCGCGACGCAGTTCGACTGCACGCCGCAGTCGCCGCAGCCCTCGCAGACGAGCTCGTTGATGAAGATGCGCTTCTGCGGATCGGGGAACTGCCCGCGTTTCCGCCGCCGCCGCTTCTCCGCCGCGCAGGTCTGGTCGTAGATCAGGACGGTCAGGCCCGGGACCTCGCGCAAGGTCCGCTGGACGTCGTCGAGTTCCGAGCGGTGATGGATCGTGACGCCGGCCGGGAACTCGGTCCCGGTCGGATACTTGTCCGGCTCGTCGGTGACGATGACGACTTGTCTCGCGCCCTCCGCCGCGACCTGCGCGGCGATCTGCGGAACCGTCAGCCCGCCCTCGTGACGCTGGCCGCCCGTCATGGCGACGGCGTCGTTGAACAGGATCTTGTAGGTGACGTTGACGCCGGACGCGGCAGCCGCGCGCAACGCCAAGTATCCGGAATGATTATAGGTTCCGTCGCCGAGATTCTGGAACACATGGCCGCGTTTGGAGAACGGCGCCTCGCCGATCCAGTTCGCGCCCTCCCCGCCCATCTGGGTGAAGCCTTCGGTGTGGCGGCCCATCCACTGCGCCATGAAGTGGCAGCCGATGCCGGCATAGGCGTGGCTGCCCTCGGGCACCACGGTCGACGTGTTGTGCGGGCAGCCGGCGCAGAAATAGGGCGTGCGCGAGGCGACGTCGCTGGTGTCGGCCAGCACCTTCTGGAACGCTTTCACCTCCTTGAGCCTGGCGGCGACCTCGTCGTCCTTGCCGCCGGCGAGCACGCGCTCGCCGATCGCGATCGCGATGTCGTTCGGATCGAGGGCACCCTTCGACGGGAACAGCCAGGCGCCGTTCTCGTCGTGCTTGCCGATCACCACGGGAGCGTTTTTCGTGCCGTAGAGCTGCTCCTTGATCTGCGTCTCGATCAGCGAGCGCTTCTCTTCGACCACGATGACGAGGTCGAGGCCCTCGGCGAACTGCTTGACGCCTTCGGGCTCGAGCGGCCACGGACAGGCGATCTTGAAGAGCCGGATACCGAGCTTAGCGGCTTTCACCTCGTCGATGCCGAGGTCTTCCAGCGCCTGGCGCACGTCGAGATAGCTCTTTCCGACGGTGGCGATGCCGATCTTCGGCGCCTTGCCGCCCTGCATCACGATCCTGTCGAGCTTGTTGGCCCTGAGATAGGCGAGGATCGCATAGCGCTTGAAGTCGTGCAGGCGGGCTTCCTGCAGGATCGGGTGGTCGCCGACGCGGATGTTGAGGCCGTCCGGCGGCATCTGGAAATCGGTCGGAATCTTGATCTCGACCCGGTCGACGCGGCCGTCGACGATCGCCGTGGACTCGATCGTGTCCTTGACGCACTTGATGCCGCACCACGTCCCGGCATAGCGCGACAGCGCCCAGCCGTGCAGGCCGTAGTCGAGGATCTCCTGCACGCCCGCCGGGCTCAGGATCGGGATCATCGCGTCGACGAAGGCGAATTCCGACTGGTGCGCCGTCGTCGACGATTCGCAGGTATGGTCGTCGCCCATCAGCGCGATGACCCCGCCTCTCGGCGAGGAGCCGGCGAAGTTCGCATGGCGGAACACGTCCCCGCTGCGGTCCACGCCGGGACCCTTGCCGTACCAGATGCCGAACACGCCATCGAAACGGCCGACGCCGCGAAGCTCCGCCTGCTGCGCGCCCCACAGAGCCGTCGCGGCGAGGTCCTCGTTGAGGCCCGGCTGGAACACGACGTCAGATGCCTGGAGCACTTTCTTCGCCCGGCCGAACGTCTGGTCGAGCCCGCCGAGCGGCGAGCCGCGATAGCCGGTCACGTAGCCGCCGGTGTTGAAGCCTTCGCGCCGATCGCGCTCTTTCTGCATCAGGCAGAGCCTGAGCACGGCTTGCGTTCCGGAGACGAAGACCTGGTCCTTCGACAGATCGTACTTGTCGTCGAGTGTGACGGATTTGAGCGGCATCTGGCGCTTCCTCTTGCCGCCCCGTTGGTCGGGGGTCGGGCTCAACGTATACACCCCATGATAGGTCAGTACTACTGCCGTACAAGAGGTCGCCGACTTGCGGGCCGTTCGCTCAGGATAGTCCGGCGCGTGGCGAAATGGCGAGTGGCGAATGGAAAGGCGACCGAAACGCTGGCGCCTCCACCTGTCGCTATTCGCCCGGATCGCCGTCCAACGTCAGGAGCGGCGCGTACATGTCCGGCCGCCGGTCGCGGAAAATGCCCCAGGCCGCGCGCTTTCCGGCGATGTCGTCGAGGTCGAAGGAGGCGGTAAGCACCGTCTGGTTCGAACGGTCCGCCTCGGCGACCTTCTGTCCCATCCAGTCGGCGATGAAGGAGGAGCCGTAGAAAGTCATGGAGGTCCCGCGTTTCCCCGCTTCCGTGCCGATCCGGTTGGAAGCGACGAGCGGCATCAGATTGGCGCCGGCGTGCCCGCGCATCACGGTCTGCCAGTGCGGCATCGAATCCCAGTCGGGGTCGATCGGCTCCGACCCGATCGCGGTCGGATAGAACAGGATTTCCGCGCCCATCAGCGCCATCGAGCGCGCCGCTTCGGGAAACCACTGGTCCCAGCAGATGCCCGCCCCGATACGGCCGTACTTCGTGTCCCAGACCCGGAAACCGGTATCGCCCGGATTGAAATAGTACTTCTCCTCGTAGCCCGGACCCTGCGGAATGTGCGTTTTGCGATAGAGCCCCAGGACCGCGCCGCCGGCGTCGACGATCGCAAGCGAGTTATAGTGGGCGTTGTTGGCCTTCTCGAAGAAGCTGACCGGCAGCACCACGTCGAGCTCGTCTGCGAGTTCCTGAAAGCGGCGGATCGTCGAATGGCCCTCCGCCGGCCGCGCGCGGCCGAAATGCTCGGGCAGCTCGTCCTGGCAGAAATAGAGCCCTTCGAACAGCTCCTGGATCAGGATGACGTTCGCGCCCTTGCCTGCAGCCTCGCGGATCATCTCCTCCGCCCGGGCGACGTTCTCGTCCACCACGTCCGTGCAGGCCATCTGCGTGGCGGCGACGGTGACTTGCCTCATGTACGTCCCCTTCCTGCGGTCCGGCATCGTTTCATGACGCGGAGCCGGCTCCTTGCGCAAGCCCCATGCCGCGCCGGGCGACGGCGACGACGAGCACGACGGTCCCGACGACGAGCACGACGGCCGAGCCGATCAGCGCCTGAGAATAGCCGATCCCGGCCGATACGAAGTGCCCGGCGACCGCCGGACCGATCATCTGGCCGAGACCGAACCCCGCCGTCAGGATCGCGATGCCGCGTCCGTCGACACTCTGTCTGCCGACGGCGAGCGTCAGTATCGTTATACCCATCAGCGTTCCGCCGAACATCGCCGCTGCGGCGAGCGCGACGAAGCCGTTGCCGCTGAGCGCCGGCGCCGCGACCGAGACGATCTGCACGACATAGGCGGCGACCAGCGCGCTCGCGTAGCCGATGCGCCCGGCCACCGCCGCCCATAGGACCGCGCTGAACGCGCCGCCGATGCCGGCGATCACCCAGACCCAGTCGGCGAAGGCCTCCATGCCCGGCCTCCCCTTGACGATCGCCACGATAAAGGTCGCGAATACGGAGTACCCAAGCCCCTCGCAGGTGTAGTTGACCAGCAGCGCGGCGAACGGCAGCGGACGCGGCTGGCGGGCTTTGTGCGCGGCCTTGTGCGGGCGCGCCTCGAGCTGGCGGTCGTACATCTCCGCGAAGATGAACGGCGCCATCAGAACGCACAGGCCCGCCGCGAGGAACCACATGTACGCCGACGGCAGCGCATGGCCGGCGATCTGCGCCAGAACGCCCGACAGCGCGATCCCGGCGCCGACGCCGGTGAAGACCCAGGCGAGCCTGCCCGGCTCGCCTGCCTGATGAAGCGCCTCGGCGACGACGGTCGCGGCGACGATCATCGCCAGCGCGCTTGCAAGGCCCGAGATAAGCCGCAGCACCATCCAGGCCGTGACGCTGTCGGTCAGTCCCATCGCCGCGGTGGTGGCGATGCTCGCGAGCACGCTGATCCGGAATATCCACAAACGCGTGGAGCCGGGCCGGACGAAAGATGCCATGATGGAGCCCGCCAGATATCCGGCGAAATTGGCCGAGGCGACATAGCCGGCGATGGCCGCGTCGAAGCCGTAGTCGCGCTGCATCAGGGGCAGCATCGGCGTGTAGAAGAACCGCCCGACCCCCATCACGAGCGCCATGGCCAGAAGGCCGGCGAGCAGCAGGCGCGTCGCCTGGCTCATGCCGCCCGGTGTCATGCCGATTGGGCCAGCGGTTCCTGCTGGGTGATGCAGTGTATGCCGCCTCCACCCTCGAAGATGCGCGTGGCCGGCACTTGCACGACCCGCCGGTTGTTGAACAGCCGGCGGAACAGTTCGAGCACCTCTTCGTCCCTCGGATCGTCGAAGCCGCAAAGCACGACACCGCCGTTGACGAAGGAGAAGTTCACGTAGCTGAGCGACAGCGGGTTGCCGTCCCGATGGAACTGCTGCGCCGGCGCATCGACCTCGATCACCTCGAGCATGCGGCCCGCCGCGTCCTTGGAAGCCTTCAGCGTGGCGATATTCTCCCGCGAAGTGTCGTAGTCCGGGTGCGCCGGATCGGGCTGGCGGTGGGCGAGCACGAGGCCGGGCTTGAGGAAGCAGGCGAGCGTGTCGACATGCCCGTCGGTACCTGTCTCCTCGTCGTCGCGGTCGGACTCGAGTCCCTGTTTCAGCCAGATCGCCTTCTTCGTGCCGAGCATGGTGTGGATCTCTGCCTCGACCTCCGACTTGGTCCAGTTCGGATTGCGGTTCGGGTTGAGCTGCACCGATTCGGTCAGCATCACCGTCCCTTCGCCGTCGACATGGATCGCACCGCCCTCGTTGACGAGCTTGGAGGCGAACCGCTCCGCACCCGCCTTCTCGGTGACGAAGCGGCCGATCAGTGCGTCGGCAGGGTTGGTGGGATGCCAGCGGCCTCCCCAACCGTTGAACGTCCAGTCGACAGCCCCGAGCTTGCCGTCAGGCCCGAGCAGGAAGGTCGGCCCGAAGTCACGCATCCACGAATCGGCGATTTCGTGCTCGACGACCTCGACGCCGGGTGCGAGATAGGAGAGCGCCTGTGCCTTGCTCCCGCATGGCACCACCATCAAGACCGGCTCGAAGGCGGCGATCGCGTTCGCCACCCCCGCCCAGGCTTTGTAGGCGCCCTCCGCACCGTCGGTTCCGTCGAGGACGTATTCGGCGTCCGGCCACGCCATCCAGGTGCGCCGGTGGGCCGTCCATTCGGCGGGCATGTGGAAACCGCGTGTCGGGGACATGGTCGCCTTCCGGTCGTTTTTCCGTCTGTTGCTGAGGCGGTCGCGAACGCGCCGCCAATGCGTGAACTCTAGCCGCCCCACCGCCAGAAGTCCTGCCCCTCTTTGGCATAGAAACGGGCCAGAACCATGTTGTGGACCTCCGAGGCGCCGTCGACGATGCGCGCGCAGCGGGCATAGCGGTAGATCCATTCCAGGATCGTGTCCTTCGAATAGCCGCGCGCGCCGTTGAGCTGGATCGCCACGTCCGCCGCCTTGTGCAGGGTGTCGGCGACGTGGACCTTGGCCATCGACACTTCCTTGCGCGCGAAGTCGCCCTGGTCGAGCTTCCAGGCCGCGTGCATGACGAGCAGCCGGCCGACCTGGATGTCGCGGGCGAGTTCGCCCATCTTGAGCTGAACGGACTCGCGGTCGGCCAGACGTACGCCGAAGCCCTCGCGGCGGGAGGTGTACTCGGCGGCGATCTCCATGCAGCGTTTCGACAGGCCGAGCCAGCGCATGCAGTGGGTGAGCCGCGCCGGACCGAGCCGGATCTGCGTGGCTTTCAGGCCGTCCCCGACCTCCATCAGCCGGTCCTCGTCGGGTATCTCGAGGCCGTCGAATTCGAGCTCGCAGACGCCGCCGTGCTCGTCCGGACCCATGTTCTCGATGCGCCGGACGATCTTCCAGCCCGGCTGGTCGCGGTGGAACAGGAATGCGGAGAGGTGCCGGCGCTTCTCGCCGGGGTCGGGGTCCGTGCGGGCGATCAGGATGAAGTGCCGGGCGACCGCCGCTCCGGAGATGAACCACTTTCGCCCGCTGACAACCCATCTGTCGCCCTTGCGTAGCGCATGGGTGACGATCATCCCCGGATCGGAACCCCCGCCCGGATGCGGCTCGGTCATCACGAACGACGAGTTGACCGCCCCGTCGATGATCGGCTGCAGCCATTTTTCCTTCTGGTCTTCCCGCGCGACCATCGAAAGAAGCCGCATGTTGCCGTCGTCCGGTGCCGCGCAATTCATGCAGGACGGCCCGAAGATCGACCGGTTGGCTTCCTCGTAGAGCGCCGCCTGACCGACCATCGGCAGGCCGAGCCCGCCGCGGTCGGCCGGCATCTGCGGCGCATAGATGCCGGCCGCGCGCGCCTTGGCGCGCATGCGGTCGCGGACATCCAGGCGGACGTTCTCGAATTCGTCGTAGTTGGCCGGATCGGACTCGAGCGGCTCGATCTCTTCGGCGACGAACCGGCGGACCTTCAGGCGAAGGGCATCGATTTCAGGCGTAAGGGTGAAGTCCATGGGCGCTCCCGTCGTTTCGACGGGACAATCGCCGCTCCCGGCTCCGCCGGCAAGGCCCCGGGCGCGATCAACCGGATTTCGGCACGTGTCCCGGCTTGCCCTTGCGCTTCGTCGAAGCCATCTCCTCGAGCTCCTTCTCGGACATCGACTCGTACATGCCCCTGGACGCGCCCTTCAGGCTGGACACCGCCTTCTCGCCGCGCCTGGCCGCGAGAGCGGCGCCGGCGGCCATCTGCTGGGCCTTCGATCTGGCTGGCATGATCGCGTCTCCTCGCTGCGAACAGCGAGTAAACGTCGCCGCCCGCTTCACGGTTCCGGTCGCCGGCCAGAGCGCCCGGCCGGAGCGACCAGCTAGAGCGCGATGCCGCCGTCGACGAGAATGGACGTCCCGGTGATGAACGACCCGGCGTCCGAGGCGAGCAGCAGGAGCGTGCCGTCGAGTTCGCGGCTCTCGCCGAGCCGCTTCATCGGCACGTGGCGCTGGATCATCTTCTTGCCGCCCTCGGTCGCGAAATACGCGCTGTTCAGCTCCGTCTCGATATAGCCGGGGCAGATCGCGTTGACGCGGATGCCGGCGTCGGCGAGCTCGAGCGCCATCACCTTGGTGAGCTGCACGACGCCGGCCTTGGCGGCCGCATAGGCGCCGAGCGTCTTGGAGACCTTGAAGGCGATCGCCGACGCGGTGTTGACGATCGAGCCGCCCTTGCCCGAAGCGGTCATCCGCCGGGCCGCCTCCTGGCCGACGTAGAAGACGCCGTCGAGATCGGTGCCGAGCACCTTGCGCCATTCCTCCGGACTCATGTCCGCGACCGTCGCCTCGGCGGCGACGCCGGCGTTGTTGACCACGATGTCGATCGGGCCGAAGGCCTGCTCGACCGCGTCGAACGCCGGGGCGATCGAGCCGACGTCGGTGACGTCAACGGCCACGGGCAGCACCGTGCCGCCGCGCTGCTCGATCTGCGTCCTGAGCGCCTCCAGCCGGTCAAGGCGACGCGCGGCGACCGCGACATTCGCGCCGTTCGCGGCGAGAACCTCGGCGAAGCGCCAGCCGAGCCCGCTCGAAGCACCGGTGACGAGCGCGGTGCGGCCTTTCACGTCGAAGAGTTCGTTTGCAGTCGAGATTGCCATTAGTCGTACACGATTGTTGGAAGCCAGGTTGCGAGCGCGGGCACGTACCACAGCACCACCAGCGCGATGACCTGGATGATGACGAACGGAATGATGCCGCGATAGATGTCCATCGTCCGGACCGAGGGAGGCGCCACGCCGCGCAGGTAGAACAGCGCGAAGCCGAACGGCGGCGTCAGGAACGAGGTCTGCAGGTTCACCGCCATCATGATGCCGAGCCAGACCGGGCTCATCGTGCTGCCGTCCGGCATCTCCAGCGTCAGCAGGATCGGCGCCACGAGCGGCACGACGACGAAGACGATCTCCAGGAAGTCCAGGAAGAAGCCGAGCACGAACATCAGCAGCATGACGGCGATCATCGCGCCGAGCGCGCCGCCGGGCATGCCGTGCAGCACCTCGTGCACCATCTCCTCGCCGCCCAGCCCCCGGAACACGAGGCTGAACAGCGCCGCGCCGATCAGGATGACGAACACCATGGAGGTGATCTGCGTGGTGGTGCGCATCACCGGGATCAGCACGTCGCCCCGCAGAACCCGGATCATCGACACGAGGAGGCCGTAGCCGACGCCGAGACACAGCGCCGCGGCGCCCCAGATGCCGATCATGTCGGCGGCCGGTATCTCCGTGCGCGCGACGCGCAGGTCCATGAAAGACGTCAGCACGAGCACGCCGATCAGCGACAGCCCGGCGATATAGACCGGCCACGGCCTCGATTCGTCCGTCCGGTAGCCGGCGAGCAGGATGGCGCCGACCGCGCCGACCGCGGCGGCTTCCGTCGGCGTCGCGACGCCGGCGAGGATCGAGCCGAGCACGGCGACGATCAGCACCACCGGCGGCACCAGCGCGTGCAGCGCCTTGCCGAGACCGACGTCGCCTGCTTCCGCTTCCGGCATGGCCGGCGAGCTCTCCGGCCTGATGATCGCAGTCAGCACCTGGTACAGCATGTACATGCCCACCAGCACCAGGCCCGGGATCAGCGCGCCGGCGAACAGGTCGCCGACGGACACCGTTTCCGGCGAGAAGATGCCCATGTCGAGCTGGGCCTTCTGGTAGGCGTTCGAGAGCTGGTCGCCGAGGATGACGAGAACGATGGAAGGCGGGATGATCTGGCCGAGCGTGCCGGCCGCCGCGATCGAGCCGGTGGCCAGGCGCGGCGAATAGCCGTAGCGCAGCATGGTCGGCAGCGACAGGAGGCCCATGGTCACGACCGTCGCCCCGACGATGCCCGTCGAGGCGGCCAGAAGCGCGCCGACGATCGACACCGAAATGCCCAGGCCGCCGCGCATCTTGCCGAACAGCCGGCCCATCGTCTCGAGCAGTTCCTCCGCGACGCGCGATCGCTCCAGCATGACGCCCATGAACACGAACAGCGGCACCGCGATCAGCACCTCGTTCGTCATGGTCCCGAAGATTCGCTGCGGGAAGGCGAGGAAGAACGAGAAATCGAAGACGCCCAGCACGTAGCCGAGGAAGCCGAAGACGAGCGCCACGCCGCCGAGCGTGAAGGCGACCGGGTAGCCCGCCATCAGCACGACGCAGGCGGCGACGAACATCAGGAGATCTAGGGTATGGGCAAAACCTTCCATTGCCTCATTCCCCGATCTTCAGGGCATCGAGCTCGCGCTCGTCGCCCTGCAGCGCCAGAATAGAATGAATGATCATGGACAGCCCCTGCAGGGCCATCAGCACGCTGAACGCCAGGATCGCCGACTTCTGCAGGTAACGGGCGGGAACGCCGCTCGTCTCCTGCGATCCTTCCCAGACCGACCAGGACTGCAGCACATAGGGCCACGCGACCCAGAGGATCAGGAGGCAGATGGGAATCAGGAAGACGATCGAGCCGCAGAGGTTGACGAGCGCCTTCGCGCGCGGGGAGGCCTCGCGGTAGAAGATGTCCACTCGCACGTGCCCGTCGTGGCGCAGCGTATAGGCGGCCGCCAGCATGAACAGGAAGCCGAACATGTAGACGATCAGTTCCTGCACCCAGATCGAGCCGACGCCGAACACGTAGCGGCCGACGACGACCAGGAACTGAACCAGAACGATCAGCAGTGTGAGCCAGGCGACCGTCCGCCCGATGTGCTCGTTCAGGCTATCGATGAAATTCGCGACACCGCGCATTGTCCCCCCTCGCTCCAACGGCCCCTGTCGTTTCTGTTGTTCGGGCGCGGTCGGAAGCAGGACCGGAGCGACGCGACGGGCAATTGTGCCCGCCGCATCGCCCCGCACTACACGAAGCTATACTGCGGCTACGAGCCGAGTATGCGCTCTCTGGCGATCGTATAGGCCTGTTCGGAGATCCGGCCCCAGCCGCTGACGGCCTTGCGGGACTTCATGTAGCTCTCGTAGATTCGCTTGCCGAGATCGTCCTCGGCGCCGACTTCCGCGACGACCTCTTCCGCCGTCGCGCCGATGGCGTCGAACACCTCGTTCGAGAACTCCTTCAGAATCACGCCGTGCTCGTTGACCAAGGTGTCGAGCGCGGTGCCGTTGTTGGCCAGGAACTCGGAGTACATGTAGTCGTTCTCGGCACGCGCCGCCGCGGCGAAGATCGCCTTGTCGGAATCCGAGAGCTTGTCCCACACGCCCTTGTTGATGCCCATGCCCAGCGTCGGCCCGGGCTCATGGAAGCCCGGCCAGTAGTAGTACTTGACGACCTTATAGAAGCCGAAAGCGAGATCGTTCCAGGGGCCCACCCACTCGGTGCCGTCGATCGCGCCCGACTGCAGGGCCGGGAAGATTTCGCCGCCGGGCAGGTTGACGACGTTGACGCCGAGGCGACGCAGCACCTCGCCGCCGAGACCGGGCATGCGGAACTTCAGGCCCTTCAGGTCCTCCGTGGAGTTAATCTCCTTGGCGAACCAGCCGCCCATCTGCACGCCGGTGTTGCCACACTGGAACGGCTTGATGTTGAAGCCGGCCGAAAGCTCGTCCCAGAGCTCCTGCCCGCCCATGTGCTGGATCCAGGCGTTGATCTCGGGGCAGGTCATGCCGAGCGGCACGGTGGCGAAGAAGGCGAAGGCCTTGTGCTTGCCGACCCAGTAGTATTCGGCACCGTGGTATATGTCGGCCGTGCCCTGGGAGACCGCGTCGAACGACTCGAACGGCGGCACCAGCTCGCCGCCGGCGAAGAGCTTCACGGTGATCCGGCCATCGGTCATCACGCCGATTGTGTCGGCGAACCGTTGCGCGCCCGTGCCGAGACCCGGAAGGTTCTTCGGCCAGGTGGTGACCATCTTCAGTTCCATCTTGCCCTGCGACAGTGCGGGGGTGGGGAACGAAGCGGCGGCGGCGGTCGCGGCGGCCGCGCCGCCGATGCCGGCATTCTTCAGAAATGAACGACGATCCATTATGGGTGTCCTCCCAAGATTGTTGAGCGCTACTGATTGCCGGCCGGATCCGGCTTTCCATTGATCTTGGTCTCGGTCCCGGCGGCACCGACCGGCCATCGCGGCGCGGCGATGGGTCGATATAAAGCGCAGCCGGAAACGCAAAACAAGTCCGGCTTTGGTGGCAGATTTGGTTGGGCGACGGATGGTAAGCGCCGGAAAAATGCCTAGAATTGCGGCAATAACACCGATCCTCCGGCCGACGGCCGGTTAACGATGGAAAGGAAATGCTCCATGAACGCTGGCGTTCGGGGCCTGTCCGAGGGCTGCCCGGTCGTGGCGGTTCCCGCCGACGTGAAGGCATTCGAGGGCTATCGCTGGCACGCGGTGGCCGCCCAGTATCTGGAAGCCGCCGCCCACGTTTCCGGCGCCATGCCGCTGGTCGTCCCTGCCCTCGGCGGCGAGTTCGACTATTCCTCGATTCTGGACTTCGTCGACGGTGTGATGCTGCCCGGCAGCCGTTCCAACGTCCACCCCGGCAATTACGGAGTGATCCCGACGCCGGCTTACGAGCCCTTCGACGAGGCGCGCGACGCAACGACGCTGCCTCTTATCCGGGCAACGCTCGAGCGCGGCCTGCCGCTGTTCGCGATTTGCCGCGGCTACCAGGAGCTCAACGTGGCGTTGGGCGGCTCGATCGCCACCGAAATCCAGGAACTTCCGGACCGCATGGACCATCGCGCGCCCGATTCGACCGTCCAGGACGAGCGCTTCGCCATCCGCCAGCGCATCGACGTGCGTCCCGGCGGACGGCTCGCGCCGATCCTCGGCACCGAGCCGATCATGGTCAACTCGCTGCACCGCCAGGCGATCGACCGGCTCGCCGACGGGCTCGAGGTCGAAGCGACCGCCCCCGACGGCACCATCGAGGCTGTCTCGGTGAAGGGCGCCGGGGCCTTCGCCCTCGGCGTCCAGTGGCATCCCGAGTATTGGGCCGGCTCCGACCCCGCCTCGCGGCGCCTGTTCGAGGCCTTCGGCGAGGCCATGCGCGGCTACAGGTCGCGCAAGCCGGTGCTCCGTTCGGTCGCGAGCTAGGCCACCGGCTTAGGTCACCAGCTCCGGCACCTCGTCGAGGGTCCTGATTTCGGCCGCGATCTCGCCCGGCAGGTTGTCGGGCGGCATGCCGAGCCGGTTGAGGCGGGCGACGCGGAAGCCGAAGAACGCCGCCCCGCTGGCGTCCCACGGGTTCATCGACACGAACAGCATCTCGGCGGCGGGAACGCCGATCTCGTCCACGGCGAGCTGGTAGACGCGCGGGTCGGGCTTGTAGATGCCGACCTGCTCGACCGACAGCACATGGTCGAGATGGGCGTCGAGCCCGGCCGACTTGGTCGCCGCGGCGAGCATCTCCGGCGAGCCGTTCGACAGGATCGCCGTCGTCAGCCCCTTGGACCTGAGGGATTCGAGGCAGCGCCGCGCGTCCGCATAGGCGTCGAGCGTCATGTAGAGCTCGAGGAGCTTCGCCCTGAGGTCCGCGTCCGCGACGCCGTGGGCGGCAAGCGCGAAGTCGAGCGCGTCGGCCGTGACGATCCGGAAGTCGGCATGCGCCCCCATCAGGCTCCTGAGCCAGGTGTACTGCAGCTGCTTGTCGCGCCACATCCTGGAAACGGCATCTGCCTTGTCGCCGAGCGCTGCGGCGACCCTGGCGACAGGCGCGTGCACGTCGAACAGCGTTCCGTAGGCGTCGAAAACGCAGGCGCGGATTCCGTCCAGCTTCATCGGGCTGCCCTCCCGGGGTTCCCGGACACTGGCCTGCCGGCCCGCGTCTGTCTAGGATCGCACCGGTAAAGCTGTTGTGAGAGGACGGACATGTCCGGCGACCACCATCACGATCACGACCATTCCGAGCTGTCGCCGACGGCGCTGCGCGTGCGCGCGCTCGAATCCCTGCTGATCGAGAAGGGCTACGTCGAGCAGGCCGCGCTCGACGCGCTGATCGACACCTACGAGCACAAGGTCGGCCCGCGCAACGGCGCCCGCGTCGTCGCCAGGGCCTGGAGCGATCCGGGCTACCTCGACCGCCTGCGGGCGGACGCGACCGCGGCGATCGCCGAGCTCGGCTACACCGGCCGCCAGGGCGAGCACATGGTGATCGTCGAGAACACGCCCGAGACCCACAACATGGTCGTCTGCACGCTGTGCTCCTGCTACCCGTGGTCGGTGCTCGGCCTGCCGCCCGTCTGGTACAAGTCGCCGCCCTACCGCTCGCGCGCCGTGATCGACCCGCGCGGCGTCCTCTCCGAGTTCGGCGTCGAGCTGCCGGAAGACACCGGCATCCGCGTCTGGGATTCCACGGCGGAGGTCCGCTACCTGGTGATCCCGATGCGCCCGGACCACACCGAAAACCTGAGCGAGGAGGAGCTTTCCGCCCTCGTCACCCGCAACTCGATGATCGGCACCGGCCTCGCGCTCTCGCCGGAGGAAGCCCGCGCGGAGGGGCTGCTCGCATGAACGGCGTGCACGACATGGGCGGCATGCAGGATTTCGGACCCGTCGCGCCGGAGCCGAACGAGCCGGTCTTCCACGCCGACTGGGAGCGCGCCGCGCTCGCCCTGACGCTCGCCATGGCCGCGCCGGGCGGCTGGAACATCGACATGTCCCGCCACGCCCGCGAGAGCCTGCCGCCGGCGCAGTACCTCTCGTCGAGCTACTACCAGATCTGGATCGCCGCCCTCGAGAAGCTGATGGCCGAGCGCGGACTCCTCACCCACGAGGAGATCGCGACCGGCGCGATGAAAGCGCCCGCAAAGCCGGTCGAGCGCATCCTGAAGGCCGGGAACGTCGCCGCCGTGCTCTCGAAAGGCACGCCCTACGAGCGGCAGGCCGACCGGCCCGCCCGCTTCGGGGCCGGCGACGCCGTACGCGCCCGCAACATCCATCCCGAGGGCCACACGCGGCTGGTGCGCTACGTGCGCGGCCGCCGCGGCACGGTCACCCGCGTCCACGGCTGCCACGTCTTCCCCGATTCCAGCGCCCACGGCCTCGGCGAGCGGCCGCACTGGCTCTATTCGGTGCGCTTCGCCGCCCGCGAGCTCTGGGGCGAGGAGGCCTCGCCCCGCGACACCGTGCAGGTCGATCTCTGGGAGCCCTACCTTGACCCGGCCTGACGTCTCGGCGGCGCTCGACGCCCTGCCGGCGATCCCGCGCGACCGCGACGGCCCGGTCTTCGCCGAGCCGTGGCATGCGCAGGCCTTCGCGCTCGCCGTGGAGCTGAACGCCGCCGGCGTCTTCGCCTGGAGCGAATGGGCCGAGACGCTCGGCGCCGAGCTCGCCGCCGCCGGCACGCAGGCGGGCGGCACCGGGACGGTCGCGGAAGACGCCTACTATTCGGCCTGGCTCACCGCGCTGGAGACGCTGCTCGACCGCAAGGGCGTGGTGCCGGAAACCGAGCGGAGCGCCCGCGAAGCCGCCTGGGACCGCGCCGCGAAGGCGACGCCGCACGGCCGGCCGGTCGAGCTCGGCGCCGAGACGCGGCTTCCGAAAGGCTAGATTCCGGCCTGGAGCGCGCCGCCGAGCATCAGCAGGCCGAACGCGAGCACCGCCAGCGCGGCGAGGAGCTCGACGGTCTGCAGCCCCGCGATCGCCCAGCCCGAGCCGCCGTCGGCCAGATTTGCAGCCAATCCGCGCGCACCGACCGCCAGCCCGGCGAGCAGCGCGACCGCCATGCCGGTGCCCACCGCCATGGCCAGCGTCGCGGCGATACCGACGGCGTAGACCCCCTGCGAGAAGGCGAACACCAGAACGATGATCGCCCCCGTGCAGGGACGGATGCCCACCGCGAGCACCGCCGTCCACGCCCGCTTGAGCGAGAAGGGCCCGCCGAGCGAGGACGGGTCCGGGGCATGCGCGTGGCCGCAGCCGCAATCCGGCCCGTGGGCATGACCGTGCGCATGACCGTGGGCGTGCCGGTGACGCCCGTTATCGTGGTGCCCGTGGTCGTGGTGGACATGATCGTGCCCACCGAGCCCGGCCGCCGCCGGCTGCAGCCGCCCGACGGGCATGCGCGCGGCCAGCGCAGCAGCCTTGGCATAGACGAGGCGGGCGCCGATCAGCGCGATCAGGGCGAAGCTCGCGATCTCGACGACGCCGGTCGCCCTGGTCATCGCCACGCTCGTCGCGCGCAGGGCGACCGTCATCACGGTGACGAGCGCGATCGCCGTCAGCGCCTGCACGAAGGCCGAGGCGAAGGCGAGCAGGACGCCCCGCCTGATCGTCTCGCCGGTCGCGACCATGTAGGAGGTGATGACCACCTTGCCGTGGCCGGGACCGGCGGCATGGAAGAGCCCGTAGAGGAACGACAGCCCCGCGAGCGCCCAGCCCGCCGCCGGATCGTGCCGGAACTCCGCGATCAGCGCCGACAGCGCTCTGTAGAACTCGGACTGCCTGGCCGCGATCCAGGCGAACAGCCCGGCGAACGGCCCGGACTGGACGGTGAGGGCCGGTTCGGGCCGCGCCACGCCGAACGGATTGGCGGCGACCGCGTCGGCGCCGAGGAGCACTACCGCCAGCGCCGCGAGCAGGAAGACGATCGACGCTCCCCTCCTCCCGCTCATTGGCACTTGACCCTGATCGTGTTGGCGTTGCCCTGGGTCAGCTCCAAAAGCTCGGGGGGCAGATCGCGCACGTCCGCGGGGATCTGCGACAGGATGCCGGCGGTCGCGGAGTCGAAGCCCTCGGCGCGCACGACCTCGGGATGGCAGCCGGTCGGTGCGTCGACCAGCATCACCGGGTCCTCTTCCGAAAGCGCGAAGTCCACGAAGAAGGTCGGGTCATAGACCTCGATCGCGGTATCGCCCTTCTTCGGATCGAAGGGCTCCGTCAGCGGCAGCGTGAAGTGCAGCGTCAGCTGCACCCCGTCGTAGTCGAGCCAGTAGTCCACCGGATCGGTGAACACGCCGTAGACCTCGTCGACGCCGACGACGCCCAGATAGGTGAAGTAGTCGTACTCGTTCAGCGACTCGACGTTGACCTGGGCGAGCGGCTGCAGTTCCTCGCGGCTCAGCTTGCCGTCGTTGTTCTCGTCGAGCCCCTGGATCGCGTAGGCCGAGAAGCCCTCGTCGAAGGTCCACGAATGCCGGACGCCGCTGATCTTGCCCGTCTTGTCGAACAGGATGTCGGAATGGCTGTCGACCCAGACGTGCGGGTGTGCGGAGGCTCCGCCGGCCGACGCGACGACGAGGGCGGCGGCAGCCATTCCGGCGAGACCCGGCTTCCGGCTCGGATTGCGACGCATAGAAATCTCCCGGCGCAGCTTCAAGCCTACAATATCGGCGGAAGCGTGGCGCGGAAATGTCGGCCCCGGCGTCCGCGAGCCGACTACGGCGCTACAATGACCGGGGCGCCGATGTGAACGCGATCGTAGAGGTCGGCCGCGTCTGCGTTCAGCATGCGGATACAGCCGTTCGACACCGCGTGACCGATCGAGCCCGGCGCGTTGGTGCCGTGGATTCGATAGGTGGTCCAGCCGAGATATAGCGCCCGCTCGCCGAGCGGGTTCTTCGGTCCCGGCGCCACGTTGGCCGGCAAAGCCGGGTTGCGGCTGCGCATGCTCGGCGTCGGCGTCCAGGTCGGGTTCTCCTGCTTGGCGCTGACCCAGGTGGTACCGAACCACTGGTTCCTGGGACTGCCGACCGCCACCGCGTAGCGGATCGCCTTGCCGTTGCCGAGCGAATAGTAGAGCCGCGCCTCCGATGTCTTGACGACGATCGTGCCGTATTCGTGGTCGTCACCGGTCTCGACGATGTCGCGGGTCGCCGCCGACGCACCGGACCACGCGGCCGCCGTGGCGATCGCCGCAGCGGCGATACATCGCACGAGACTGCGCAGCGTCTTCCGCATCCTCGATCGGTCTCCACCGGTTCCCGGCCGAATCGCCGGCTCTTCGGCCGCGATTCGAGCACCGGCCGGTTAACATCCGCCGACCACCGTCCGCCGTCCGAGCCGGGCGACCCCGGCGATTGCCGCGGCGCAGCATCGGCATTGGAAAGAATATTCCAGTTCATGCTGGTTCAACGGAAATATCATCCGGATTAGGATACAAACGTGCACAATAAAGATAACAATTTCAAGCTTCCGGCATATCTTTCCCGAACGGCGAGATCCAGCCGCCGGCCGGGGCGACCGGTGCGATCACACGAGGTTTTGAAATGCCGACCCGAAACAATGTCGACGTAACCGCCCATCCCAGCTTCGACGGCCACGAGCGTGTCGATGTCCGTGTCGATTCGCGGACCGGTCTTCGCTCGATCATCGCCGTGCACGACACGACGCTCGGCCCTGCTCTCGGCGGCTGCCGCATGTGGGCCTACCCCGGCGAGGCGGAGGCCCTCGACGACGTGCTCCGCCTGTCGCGCGGCATGACCTACAAGAACGCGCTCGCCGGACTGCCCCTCGGCGGCGGCAAGGCGGTGATCATGGGCGATCCCAGGACCGGCAAGTCGGATGCCCTGTTCGAGGCTTTCGGCGACTTCGTCGAGAGCTTCGGCGGCGCCTACATCACGGCAGAGGATGTCGGCATCTCCGACGCCGACATGGAGATCGTCGCCCGTCGCACCGGGCACGTGCGCGGCATCCGCGCGACGGGGCTCGGCGATCCTTCGCCGTTCACCGCCTGGGGTGTGTTCTGTTCCATGCGGACGGCCGTCGCCTTCGCGCTCGGCAACACGTCGCTGGCCGGGCTGACGGTGGCGATCCAGGGCCTCGGCCATGTCGGCGGCCGCGTTGCGGCACTTGCCCACGCCGATGGCGCCCGTCTCGTCGTCGCCGATATCGATTCCGCCCGCGTCGCCGAGATCGCCGAACGCTATCAGGCTACCGTCGTTCCCGTCGACCGTATCCACGCCGTCGCCGCCGACGTCTTCGCGCCCTGCGCGCTGGGCGGCGGCCTGAACGAGGCGACGGTCCCCGAGGTCCGCGCCGGGATCGTCTGCGGCGCGGCCAACAACCAGCTCCGCACGCCCGGGGACGGCGTCGCCCTGATGAGCCGCGGCATCCTCTACGCGCCGGACTACCTGGTGAATGCCGGCGGTGTCATCTCGATCGCCCCGGAGCGGCCCGGCATGAGCGCCGAGGAGATGAAGTCGCGCATCGCCCGCCTCGGCGACACGCTTTCGCTCGTCCTGTCGCGCTCGAAGGCGGAAGGACTGCCGCCCGAGGTCGTCGCGGACCGTCTGGCCCTGGAGCGGATCGCCGCCGGACGTCGGCGCCGCAGCGCGTGAGACGTATTTCTATCGCTCCCGCGAGACGGCAGCCGAGTAGGCGGAAAGCGCCAGCAACACCGCGCAGGGGACACTGAGCGCGAGAAGGCCGATCCGCGCGTCGGCCCATGCACCGGCGATCACCCCGACGAGCAGCGCCGCCCAGGACGACACGTGGCCGGCGAAGACGGCCCCGGAGCCGGTGCCCGTCGCCATCCTGCCGAGCTCCTGCCCGGCGCTGAACAGCGCGCCGGTCACGTAGGTGACGCCCGAGCGGACCGGCCCGATCGCGGTCGCCGCCGCGTTCTGCGCGCCCATCGCGAAGGCCAGCAGCATGGCGGCCGTCTGCGGGAAACCGAGGCCCGCCGAGAAGACGAGCGCGATCGCGAGCGCGCCCGCCTCGACGGCGGCCACGACGGCCATCGACCGCCTGCCCGTCGATGCAGCGAGGAAGGCCCCGGCGAAACACCCCGCGAAGAAGAGCCCGACCACCAGCGCGATGGGGCCGGCCCGGCCCCAATGCCCTTGCGCGAGCGCCACGCCGAGCAGCGTCGTGTTGCCGCTCATGTAGGACACGAAGATGCCCTGTAGCGCGAGGAAGCCCTGCGCGTCGACCCATCCGGCGATTGCGGTCAGCACGTATCCGGCTGCGATCAGCTGTCGGTTGTCCACGATATCCCCCGCGTTTTAGTCGGCGCGGCAGGGAGGATGCCGCGAGTCGCCGATGCGGGAGAAGTGCGCGCGCCGGTTCTCTGCTAGGCTTGCGCCCGAGCCGTGCCGAGGACGCGCCTTCCGAAGCCGACGACGCGCCTGCCCGGCTGTCCGGGAGGATCGAAACGATGAGCAACTCCGCATTCCTGGTGCTGCATTTCCAGAACAGCGTCGCCCATCCGCGCGGCGTCTGGGGCCGCAACCTGCATCCGCAGGTCGCCAAGAACAACTCGGTCGAGAACACCCGCGCGGCGATCTCGGCGGCGCGCGTGCGCGGCATGAGGATCATCTATGTCAACATCGCCTGGCGGCGCGGCGCGCCGGAGCTGCCGGCCGACACCTGCGGCCTGCTGAAGGGTGCGAAGGAGTCCGGCGAATGCGTCGTCGGCTCCTGGGGCGCCGGGGTCATAGACGAGCTGAAGCCCTACGGCGACGACATCGTCGTCACCAACTTCAACTCCGATGGCTTCGAGGGCACCGAGCTCGACATGATCCTGCGGGCGAACCGCATCGACACGCTCTATTTCACCGGCCAGTGTATCGAGCACGTCGTCGCCACCACCATGAAGCGCGCCGTCAACATGGGCTACAAGGCGATCCTGCTACAGGACTGCACCAGCGGCTTCACCGACAAGAACTACGAGGCGATGATCGACATCCTGCCGCTCTACGGCACGCTGATCCGCTCGAACGACTTCGTGCTCGGCCGGCACCAGGGCGCGCAAGGAGGCTCGTTCGCCGCGTCCTGAGACGGGACCCGCCTAGAACCAGCCGGCGACGAGCGCCCTGACCCCGGCACCATCGAGCGGCGGCCGGCCGGCCTTCCGCGCGGTCTCGGCGACGAGCCGCACGAGATCGGCCGTGAATTCGGCCGTGCTGCCGTCCGGCCGCAGGATGTTGTTCTCGAAGCCGACGCGTACGTGGCCGCCCTCCTCGAGCGCGTGGCGCATGCAGGCGTTCTCCTTCGCCCCGAAGGCGCAGACCGACCACGACACGGCGTCGCGCACGGGCCGGAGCGCCTGAAGCATCGGATCGAGATCGGACGGATCCGAGCGCTGCCCGGCGGTGTAGCGCCCGAGCACCAGGAGCACGCTCGGCGTCGCGACGGCGAACAGCCCCGTCTCGTGAAGCGCGATGAACCGCCCGATATCGGCCGTATCGTAGAGGATGATCTGGCCCCAGATCCGGGCGTCCTTCGCCCAGGCGAAGAAGTCGCGCACCGGCGCCTCATCGGTGCCTTCAGGGAGGATCTCGCGCAGACCGATCGACGCGGCCTCGGGCTTCAGCGCCCTGAGCATCGCCATCTGCTCCTCGGCGGAATAGATGCCGACGGCTTCGCTCGTCGCCTGGATCACGAGATCGTCGCCGACACGGTCGCGCACCGCCGAAATCGCATCGCGGTAGATGCCGGCGTCGAGCGAATGGCCGCCCTCGCCGTCGCGCACGTGCAGGTGCAGCACGGCGGCGCCTGCGTCCCGGCAGCGTTCCGCCTCCGCCGCGATCTCGGCGATGGCGACCGGCAGGTTCGGATGGTCCGCCTTGCCGCGCCGCGCCCCGTTCGGCGCGGCCATGACGATGGCGCCGGTCACGCCCGCACCTCGGCGAGCGACCTGGCGATCGCCGTTTCGAGCCGGTCGACCACCATGCCGAGTTCCTCGTCGGTCATGATGAAGGGCGGTGCGAGCAGGATGTGGTCGCCGTTCAGGCCGTCGGCCGTGCCGTTGGTCGGATAGCAGACGAGCCCGGCCTCCATCGCGTTCTTCTTGATCCGCGCCGCCAGCCCCTTGGCGCGCGGGAACGGCGTCTTGCTTTCGCGGTCGGCGACGAGCTCGATGCCGCGGAAGAAACCGCGCCCGCGGATGTCGCCGACATTGGCGTGCTGGCCGAACCGGTCGGCAAGCATCGCCTGGAACATCTCGCCCGCGGTCCGCACCCGTTCGAGCAGCCCCTCGTCCTCGATCACCCTCTGCGTCTCCAGCGCCGCCGCGCAGGCGATCGGATGGCCGATATAGGTGTGCCCGTGCCGGAACACGCCGTCGTGGGTCTCGATCACGCGGGCCAGATCCTCGCGCACCAGCGTCGCGCCGATCGGCTGATGGCCGGCGCCCAGCCCCTTGGCGGTGGTGATCATGTCCGGCACGACGCCGTCCTGCTCGCAGGCGAACAGCGTGCCGGTGCGGCCCATGCCGCTCATCACCTCGTCGAGCACCATCAAGACGCCGTGGGTGTCGCAGATCCTGCGGATCTCGCGGAAATAGCCGGGCGCCGGCGGCACCGCGCCGGCCGTCGCCCCGACCACGGTCTCGGCGAAGAAGGCCGAGACGTTCTCCGGACCGACCTTCAGGATCTCGTCCTCGAGCGCCTTCGCCGCGCGCAGGCCGTAGGCCTCCTCGCTCTCGTCGTCGCGCTTGTGGCGATAGGCGTAGCACGGCGCGATATGGCTGACCGGCAGGCCGAGCAGCGGACCGTAGAGCTCCTTGCGGGCCGGATTGCCGCCGAGCGCCAGCACGCCGAGCGTGTTGCCGTGATAGGACTGCTCGCGGGCGATGTTGTGGGCCCGCTTCGTCTCGCCGCGCTCGACATGGATCTGCCGGGCGAGCTTCAGCGCCATCTCGTTGGCCTCCGAGCCGCCGGAGACGAAATAGACCCGGCCGAAACCCTCCGGCGCCCGCGAGACGAGGAAATCGGCGAGCTCTTCGGCCGGTTCGGACGTGAAGAACGACGTATGGGCGAATTCGAGCCTGCCGGCCTGCTCCTGTATCGCCCTGACGACGCGGGGATGCAGGTGGCCGAGGCAGGAGACCGCCGCCCCGCCGGAGGCGTCGAGATAGCGCTTGCCCTCGCGATCGATGATCCACGGTCCCTCGCCGGAGACGGCGACGGGATAGGTCGCCCTCAGGTCGCGGTGGAAGACGTGGCTGCGGGAACTGGTGCCCTCGGGCATCGCGGGTTTCCCCTTGTCCTTCTGTTCGCCAAAGTCGATGCGTTACCTTAGCCTCGCGGGAGAATCCACACCGCGCTGCTTCAAAGGGCAAGCTTCATGGCTCGACATATCCGCCCCTTCCTCGTCGTCGGCCTGTTCGCGACGGCGTTCGCCCTCTTCCAGCTTCCGGCCGCAGCCGAAACCCTGAGCCGCGCGACGCCGGAGCCCGCGAGCGTCGGCGTGGCGCGCCCGCCGGTCGAGGCGGAACGGCAGATGGTGGTCACCGCCCATCCGCTCGCCTCGCTCGCCGGCGTCCATGCCCTGCGCAACGGCGGCAGCGCGGCGGACGCGGCGATCGCTGCGATGATGGTGCTCGGCCTCGTCGAGCCGCAGTCGGCGGGCCTCGGCGGCGGCGCCTTCCTGCTGCACTGGGACGCAGGCGGCAAGGCACTCAGCTCGTGGGACGGCCGCGAGACCGCACCGGCCGCCGCGACGCCCGGGCGCTTCCTGAACGCCGAGGGCAAGCCCAATCCCTGGCCGCAGATGGTGCCCGGCGGCCTGTCGGTCGGCGTGCCGGGCCTGATCGCCATGCTGCGCGAGGTGCACGACAGGCATGGCAAGCTGCCCTGGGCGCGCCTGTTCGACGACGCGATCGCGCTCGCGAGCGGCGGCTTCGGCGTCTCGCCGCGACTTTCCGCCCTCGTTACGGAGATGGGCGCGGACGCCTTCTCGCCGCAGGCGCAGGAATATTTCCTCGGCCCCGACGGAACCGCGCCGCTGCTCGGCGAGGTCGTCAGGAACCAGGCCTACGCCGACACGCTGCAGCGCATCGCCGACGGCGGCCCGGAGGCCTTCTACCGGGGCGAGATCGCCGGGGACATCGTCGGCGCCGTCGCCAACGCCTGGCGCAACCCCGGCGACATGACGACGGACGACCTGTCGAACTATCGCGCGATCGAGCGTCCGGCGGCGTGCGGCGAATACCGCGGCTACAGGGTCTGCGGCATGGGCCCGCCCTCGTCCGGCGGGCTCGCCGTCGCCATGACGCTCCAGATGCTCGAGCGCTTCGATCTCGGCGCCGGGCCGACGCCAGAGGCGCTGCACCTGATCGGCGAGGCGGAGAACCTCGCCTTCGCCGACCGCGACCGCTACGTCGCCGATCCCGCTTACGTGGAGGTGCCCGGCGGAATGCTCGATTCCGCGTACCTAGCCTCGCGCTCCGCCCTGATAGATCCGGCGAGGGCCGGCGGCAGGCGCGAGCCCGGCGATCCGCCGACGGCCGCGTCCGCCCCCGGCAAGGACGCCACCAGGGAGGCGCCCGGCACGACGCAGGTCTCCGTCGTCGACGCCGAGGGCAACGCGGTCTCGATGACGGCCTCGATCGAGTCCGCCTTCGGTTCGCGCCTCTTCGTCGACGGATTCCTGCTCAACAACGAGCTGACGGACTTCTCCTTCGCGCCGGCCGACGATCAGGGCCGCCCGATCGCCAATCGCGTCGAGGGCGGAAAGAGGCCGCGCTCCTCGATGGCGCCGACGCTGGTCTTCGACGGGGACGGCAGGCTCGCGATGGTTCTCGGCTCGCCCGGCGGCAGCCGCATCATCGGCTACGTCGTGAAGGCGATCGTCGCCATGGCCGACTGGGGCATGGACCCGCAGGCCGCCGCCGCCCTGTTCAATTTCACCAGCCGCAACGGCCCCTTCGAGATCGAAGACGTCGCCGACGCCGACCAGTGGGTCGCCGCGATGGAGACGTTCGGCGGCAAGGCGAAGACCGCCGACATGACGAGCGGCCTCAACATCATCCTCGCCCGCGACGGCAAGCTCCTCGCCGGCTCCGATCCCCGCCGCGAAGGCGTGGCGATGGGGGATTGAGGGCCGCCGCTCGCATCCCACCCTTCCATCGTCATGCCCGGGCTTGTCCCGGCCATAACGGGGAAGGCGATGCGGATTTCCGTCACCCTTCCGCGATCTTCCCCGCCAGTTCCACCAGCGCCCGGTCGCAGCCGGCCGGGCCGATGATCGACAGGCCGAGCGGCGCGCCCTGGTGGATCGCGAGCGGAAGGTTGACCTGCGGCAGGCCGGAGATGCCGGCGATGCAGGTGATCGACAGCGCCCGGTCGCGGAACACCTCGAGCTCGGACACCGGCGTCGCGCAGAGCGGCGCGATCGCGGGGACGGTCGGCAGCACCAGGAGCCGCGCCGAGGCGATCTCGCGCACGTGCTTGCGGATCTTCGAATGCAGCGACCAGGCCTGCGCCTTTGCCGTCTCGTTGCGATTGACGCGCCGGGCCCACTCGAAGCGGTCGCGCACGCCGGGGCCGAACTGCGGGTCGTGGCTCTCGATCCACGCCCCGTGCATGTCCCATATCTCGGACGCCTGCGTCGTGCGGAACACGAGCAGCCAGTCGGAAAGCCCCTGCGGTGCGACGTGGTCGGCGGCGATCCTGCCGTGCTCCGTCTCGCCGATGACGGCCTCCGCCTTCGCCAGCGCCGGCAGCAGCGCCGCCTTGGTCTCGTCGTCGATCATCAGGTCGAAGGTATCGCTCAGGAAGGCCGGCCGGCCATCGGGGAGACCGGCCTGATCCTCGCCGAGGACGACGTCGCCGACGCGGGCGAAGGTCTCGGGATCGCGGGCGAACCAGCCGACCGTGTCGTAGCTCGGCGCGAGCGGCATGCATCCCGAGAGGTCGATGCGCCCGTGCGTGGGCCTGAGGCCGAACAGTCCGCAATAGCTCGCCGGCGCACGCACCGAGCCGCCGGTGTCGGAGCCGAGCGCGAAATCGGCGAGCCCGCCCGCCGTCGCCGAGGCCGAGCCCGAAGACGAGCCGCCGGGGATGCGGTCCGGCGCCGCCGCATTGACCGGCGTGCCGTAGTGGACGTTCTGCCCCTGCAGGCTGAAGGCGAGCTCGTCGGTGATCGTCTTGCCGACGAACTCCGCGCCCGCGTCGAGCAGCATCTGCACGACCGGCGCGTTCTTCTCCGCGATCGCGGATCCGGCGAGCTTCGCCGGATTGCCGCAGCCGGTCGGATAGCCGGCGACGTCGAACAGATCCTTGATCGCGACCGTCAGGCCGGAGAGGGGCCCGTCTTCCGCGTGGGCGACGGGTACGGCGGGATAGCGCATGAACGCGCCGGGCGGATCGTCTTTCAGCAGCACCTCGGGTCCCCCTGTTCTGGCCGGGAGACCTTAGTGGTCCGCACAGCGCCTGTCATGCGCGGCGCGGGCAAGCTTGGCCCGTCTATCCACCTTATGCACGGGATGCCCGGGTCGGGCCCGGCGATGACGCGGAACCGGCTCGTCGATCACGCCAGCGCGGTCGGAAAGAACTGGTAGATCCAGGTCTCGCTGAGCGCCACGTCGTCCTTGCGGATGAACATCCGCAGGTCGACGGGATCGTGGCCGGTCGCCTCCAGATCGAACAGCACGCGCCAGCGGTCGGTTCCGACCACCGGATAGGCAACCTCGCCGGAGATCGCGCCCCGGCTCGTGTCGGCCACCACCTCGACGCCGCTCGACCGGTCGAGCCCTTCGAGCGTCGGCCCCTCGAAGTCGATCGCGAACTTGCGCACGCCCGGCGGCCGCGGCTGGCCCGGAATGCCCCCCATGCCGATGCGGGTCGCCATCACGCGCGCGATCCGCGCCGGGTAAGGCTGGTCGGCCACCCAGTGCAGCCGATAGGCGAAGTCGTAGGAGCCGCCCGCGACGACCGGCTCGCGCGGCACCCAGAAGGCGACGATGTTGTCATGGATCTCGTCATCGGTCGGGATCTCGACGAGCTGCACCGAGCCCTCGCCCCAGGGACCGATCGGTTCCACCCAGACGCTGGCGCGCTTCTCGTAGAAAACGCCGTCGTCCTGGTAGTTGTCGAAGTTCCGGTCGCGCTGCATCAGGCCGAAGCCGCGCGGATTGACGTCGAGGAAGGCGTTGGTGACGACGCGCGGCGGATTGTCGAGCGGCCGCCAGATGCGCTCGCCCGAACCGGTCCAGATGGCAAGGCCGTCGGAATCGTGGATTTCCGGGCGCCAGTCCCTGGCGTCCTCGCGATTGGTCTCCGAGTACCAGAACATGCTCGTGAGGGGCGCGACGCCGAGCCGCTCGATCGGCTTGCGGGTGAACAGCGCGCAGTCGACGTCCTGGATGATGCCCTTGTTCGGCGCGTGGCTGACGATGCGATAGGCGCCGGCGAGGCTCGGCCCGTCGAGAAGCGCGTAGACGATCAGTCCGCCCGAGCCGTCGCGCTCCAGCCAGAACTCCGTGAAACGCGGGAACTCCTCGGGACCGGAAGCGGCCGTGTCCACCGCGATGCCCCGTGCCGACAGGCCGTACTGGTCGAGCGGCCCGGACGTGCGGAAATAGGAGGCGCCGAGCACGGCCAGCCAGTCGGTCTCGTTGCCCGGCGCCATGACACGGAAGCCGGCGAAGCCGATGTCGTCGGGCAACTGATGCGCCACATGGTCGGCGGGCATGTCGAAATACTCGGGCGAATAGAGAAGTTCGCGCGCCTCGCCCTTGTCGACCGCATAGATCTTCACCGGCGCCTTGAAGTAGCGGCCGAGATGGAAGAACCGCACGCCGGGATCCTCGCCCTCCCCGCCCCAGAGCGTCGCCTCGTCGCGAAAGCGTATCTGCTGATGCGCGTCGAAATCGACCTTCTCGAGAACATCGCCCGCCCGGATCGCGTCGGGCGCGTAGGGCTTGGCCGCGAGCGCCTCGGCGCGGGCCTTCAGCGCGTCGAAGGAGAACGCTCTGGCCGGTCCGAACTGTGCCTTTGCGCTCGAGGCCGCCTCCGCGAGACGCGGCAGGAGCCACAGCGCAGCCGCACCCAATCCGCCGGTTAAGACGTCGCGGCGCGAAATCCGGTCAATCATGTTTCGCCCTGTAACTGCCCATCGGGAGCCCATGCTGATCGTCCCGGAAGGTGGAATTTCTGTGGCGAACGTGGCAATCCGTTGTGCAATGCACCAGATTCTACCGTAATCGCTGGGAAAACTCCCTCTCGCATACCTACAAGGAACGCCTCCCGATGGCCCCTCGCCGCATGGCGCTGACGGAAGAGCATGTCGCCCGTGTCCACAGGGAGATCGAGTTCAAGGGGCTCGATCCCTCATACACCTATCGCACCGACGAGGATCTGGCCGCGCTGGCGCAGGACTTGCTGGACGAGCGCCCGGAAACGAGGGAGTTCTGGCTCTTCGCCTCGGGCTCGCTGATCTGGAAGCCGGAGGTCGAGCACCTGGAGAGCCGGATCGCGACGATCCGCGGCTATCACCGCTCCTTCTGCCTGCACATGCGCCAGTGGCGCGCGACGCCCGACCAGCCCGGCCTGATGATGGCGCTCGACCGGGGCGGCCAGTGCAAGGGCGTCATCTTCCGCCTCGATCACGACGCGATGGAGGAGCAGCTCGTCAAGCTCCTGCGCCGCGAGATGCGCATGCGCCCCTCCAACAACCAGGCGCGCTGGCTGGTCGCCCGGACGGAGCTCGGGCCCG
The DNA here is from genome assembly GCA_023458595.1 of Pseudomonadota bacterium. Classification (GTDB taxonomy): domain Bacteria; phylum Pseudomonadota; class Alphaproteobacteria; order Rhizobiales; family Tepidamorphaceae; genus Microbaculum. The sequence goes on along the minus strand of JAEWYT010000057.1, from coordinate 20,136 downwards.
TTCCGGCGCTCGCCTTCGTCATGAACCGTGGTGGTCCCGGCTATGTCGGCCGGCTGCCGGTCGAGGAGACCGTCACCATGCTCGCCCGCGCCTGCGGCCATATCGGCTCCTGCGCCGAATACCTCTACAAGACGGTCGCGCATCTGGAAGAGCTAGGCATCCACGACCGCCACCTCTGGCACCTGCAGGAGCTGGTGGCGAAACGGATCGCCGAGGATCACGGGCTGGAGGGGTAGATCCCTTTCACCGGGGCCCTGCCCGAACGCCTGGAGGCCCGCCTTCGCGGGGCTCCGGAGCGTCTTGCTCGACCCTTGCCATCCTGCCCCTAGAGCTGCACCCTCCGCAGCCGCAGCGAATTGCCGATGACGCTGACGGACGACAGCGACATCGCCGCCGCCGCGATCATCGGCGACAGCAGCAGGCCGAGGACGGGGTAGAGGATGCCCGCAGCGATCGGCACGCCCGCAGCGTTGTAGACGAAGGCGAAGAACAGGTTCTGGCGGATGTTGCGCATCGTCGCCTGGCTGAGGCGGCGCGCCCTGACGATGCCGGTAAGGTCGCCCTTCAGCAGCGTCACCCCGGCGCTCTCGATGGCGACGTCGGTCCCCGAGCCCATGGCGATGCCGATGTCGGCGGCGGCGAGCGCCGGCGCATCGTTCACCCCGTCGCCGGCCATCGCGACGACGCGGCCCTCCTTTCGCAGCCGCTCGACGACCGCGCTTTTCTGGTCGGGCAGCACCTCCGCCTCGATCTCGTCGATGCCGAGCCGGCGCGCGACCGCTTCCGCCGTCGTGCGGTTGTCGCCGGTCAGCATGACGATGCGGATGCCCTCCCCGTGCAGCGCTTGAATCGCCGCCGGCGTCGTCTCCTTGACCGGGTCGGCGATGGCGAAGACGCCAGCCGTCTTGCCGTCGACCGCGGCGAAGATCGCCGTCGCCCCGTCCTTGCGCAGCGCGTCCGCCTTCCCGGCCAGCGCGCCGGTGCCGACGCCCCGCTCCTTCAGGAAGGCGGCGGAGCCGAGCAGCACGGTACGGCCCTCGACCGTGCCGACGACGCCCTTGCCGGTCGGCGAGTCGAAGTCCTGCGCGTCCGCAAGCGTCAGGCCGCGCGCCTCGGCCGCCTTGACGACGGCCGCCGCGAGCGGGTGCTCGCTCGCCCGCTCGACGCTCGCCGCGAGCCTCAGGAGCTCGCCCTCGTCCATTCCCTCCGCGACGATCTCGGTCACCGCCGGCCTGCCCTCGGTCAGAGTGCCGGTCTTGTCGACAACCAGCGTGTCCACCTTCTCCATCCGCTCCAGCGCCTCGGCGTTCTTGATCAGGACGCCCGCATTGGCGCCGCGGCCGACACCGACCATGATCGCCATCGGCGTGGCGAGCCCGAGCGCGCAGGGGCAGGCGATGATCAGCACGCTGACCGCCGCGACGAGCGCGAAGGTGAAGCGCGGCTCCGGCCCGAAGAGCGACCAGACGGCGAAGGCGACGATCGCCGCCAGCACGACGGCCGGCACGAACCAGCCCGACACCTGGTCGGCGAGCCGCTGGATCGGCGCGCGGCTGCGCTGGGCTTCGGCCACCATCTGCACGATGCGCGACAGCATGGTGTCGCGACCGACCTTCTCCGCCCGCATGACGAGCGCGCCCGACCGGTTCATCGTGCCGCCGATCACCGTGTCGCCGATCTCCTTGGTGACGGGCATGGATTCGCCCGTGACCATCGATTCGTCGACCGCCGAGCGCCCTTCGACGACCGCCCCGTCGACGGGCACCTTCTCGCCGGGGCGCACGCGCAGGCGGTCGCCGATGCCGATCGAATCGAGCGGAACTTCCTCCTCCGATCCGTCGCCCCCGATGCGCCGGGCCGTCTTCGGGGCGAGATCGAGCAGCGCCTTGATCGCCCCGCCGGTCTGCTCTCGCGCGCGTAGTTCCAGGAGCTGGCCGACGAGCACGAGCACCGTGATCACGGCCGCAGCCTCGAAATAGACCGCGACCGAGCCGTCCGGTCCCCGGAAGGCGGCCGGGAACAGGCCCGGCGCGACGGTGGCGACCACCGAATACGTCCACGCGACGCCCGTGCCCATCGCGATCAGCGTGAACATGTTGAGGTTGCGCGTGACGAGGGAGTGCCAGCCGCGCTCGAAGAACGGCCAGCCGGCCCACAGGACGACGGGCGTGGCCAGCACGAGCTGCACCCAGTTCGAGGTCGAAGGATGCAGGATGTGCAGGCCGAGCACATGACCGCCCATCTCCAGGAGAAACACCGGGATCGTCAGGGCGAGACCGATCCAGAAGCGGCGCGTGAAGTCGACGAGTTCCGGGTTCGGCCCGGTGTCGGCCGTGATCATCATCGGCTCGAGCGCCATGCCGCAGATCGGGCAGGAGCCGGGGCCGACCTGCTGGATCTCCGGATGCATCGGGCAGGTGTAGATCGCCCCCTCGACGACCGGTTCCTCGGCCCTGGCGCCGGAAAGGTACTTCCCCGGATCGGCGATGAACTTCTCGCGGCACTTCGGGTTGCAGAAGTAGTACGTCGTCCCCTCGTGCTCGTGGACGTGCTTCGCCGTTGCGATCGTCACCGTCATCCCGCAGACGGGATCGACAGCCTCCTTCGCGTCGGCCGCGTCGCGACCATGGTTGCTGCAGCAGGAATGCTCGTGACCGCCTGACATGGCACGCTCGCTTCTCTCGGTTCTTCGGCCGATACCCTCCAGGGGTATCCGTATCTGCTTGACCACATATACCCCCAAGGGGTATCTGACAAGGATGCAGGAGAAAGCCAAGAACGCGGTCGCCAAGCGGCTCGGCCGCATCGAGGGGCAGGTGCGCGGCATCGCCCGCATGGTCGCCGAGGACCGCTACTGCATCGACATCGTCACCCAGATCGACGCCGTCCGCGCCGCCCTGAAGCGCGTCGAGGAAGAGGTGCTGCGCGATCACGTCGCCCACTGCGTCGAGCATGCGATTCTGAGCGGCGACAAGGATGAGCAGCGCCTCAAGATCGCCGAGCTGATGCAGGTGCTGGAGCGCTCCGGGCGATAAATTTCACCGCCCGCGTCACAGGCGAGGGTCCTCGATCGTCGTGAGGGTATGGTCCCGCGACGATGGAGAGACAGATGAGCACGACCGCCGCCTTCGACTACCCGCAGTCCGTCCCCGACATCCTGCAGACCCTGGCCGCCGTCCATCCGGTGATCGACGCGCACGGTCTGGACAAGAAGCTCCAGCATCTCGTCTTCCTGCGCGCCTCGCAGATCAACGGCTGCGCCTACTGCGTCAAGATGCATACCCGCGAGGCGCGCGAGGACGGCGAGACCACCGATCGTCTCGACCGTGTCGTCGTCTGGCGCAATGTCGGCGACTTCTCCGAGCGCGAGAAGGCGGCACTGGCCTGGACCGAGGCGCTGACCTACCTTGACCGCAACGGCGATCTCGGCAGCGCCCGGGCGCGGCTTCGCGAGCATTTCGGCGACGAGGAGATCGGCGCCCTGACCGCCGCCGTCGCGATGATCAACCTGTGGAACCGGATACAGGGGTCCAACTACTGAGATGGAACCGCGGGGCCTTCAGGCGTTCGAGGAGGCGCGCCCCGGTCTGCTGGGGCTCGCCTACCGCATTCTCGGCTCGCGCGCCGACGCCGAGGATGCGGTGCAGGACACCTGGCTGAAATGGTCGGCCGCCGACCACGGCGCGATCGCCAACCCGGCGGCCTGGCTGACGACGGTGTGCACCCGCCGCTGCCTCGACCTGCAGCGCGCGGCCGACCGCAAGCGCGTCGACTATGTCGGCGCCTGGCTGCCGGAGCCGATCCATGCCCTGACCGAGGGCGGCGCCGAGGAGGCGCAGATGCTCGCCTCCTCACTGTCGACGGCCTTCCTGCTGGTACTCGAGCGCCTGACGCCCAAGGAGCGCGCCGCCTATCTCCTGCGCGAGATCTTCGACATGACCTATCCCGACGTCGCCGAGGCGCTGGGCCTGAGCGAGGCCAACTGCCGGCAGCTCGTCGCCCGCGCGAGGGCCAATGTCGAAGAGGCGAAGGTACGCCACGTGACGCCGATGGACCGGCAGGAAAAGCTGCTCGACGCCTTCGAGCAGGCGATCGTGTCGGGGGCCACCGACGATCTCGCTTCGCTCCTCTCCGCCGACATCCGCCTCGTCGCCGACAGCGGCGGCAAGGCCGTCGCCATCCGCCGGACGCTCGAAGGAATCGGCGAGGTCTCGACGTTCCTGGCGGGCGGCCTGCACCGTTACTGGCCCGGCCTCGAATGGGTGCGCGCCGACATCAACGGCAACCGCGGCCTGCTGATCCGCATGGACGGCAGGACGGAGGCGGCGGTCTCGTTCTCCTACGACGCAGAGGACCGCCTCGCCGGCATCTTCATCATGCGCAACCCGGACAAGCTCGCCCGACTCGATCCGGTCGTCGTTCACTAGACCATGACGCATTCAAGTGTAGCCGACAAAGTGCACCCGGAGATCACCGCAGCGGCCGCCTGGGCCCCGGATCAGGTCCGGGGCACGTCGTGGTTTTCCGAAGCACCAGCCGAGCGACAGACAAGGGCCGCGTGTCCCGGACTTGATCCGGGGCCTACCGGCGGCAGCCGAGGCGTCTCGATGATGCGTCCACCTGAAGCCGGAGAACACAGGGAGGTCGGATTGAACTGGAGCAAATGGATAAGGCGGACCCACCGCTGGCTGTCGATCGTCTTCACGGCAACCGTGATCGCCAATTTCGCAACGATGGCATTCGGCCAGCCGCCCGCCTGGGTGGTCTATTCGCCTCTGCCGCCGCTGTTCCTGATGCTCGCCACCGGGCTCTACATGTTCGTGCTGCCCTATGTCACGCGATGGCGGGTAGGTTGAGGAGGTCGACGGGAGGGCGCGCGATGGCCGACAGGAGGTCCAGGAGATCACCGAACACGGTGAATGCACCCCGCGACAGGCAGGCGGCGGAGAAGCCCCGCCTGCTCTCCGGCGGCAACCCGCAGATCCCCAAGGGATACGGGGATACGCCGGTCGAGGCCTACATCGCCGCCATGCCGGACTGGAAACGCGAGATCGGCCGCCGCCTCGATGCGCTCATCGTGTGCACCGTCCCCGGCGTGCGCAAGGCGGTCAAATGGAACTCGCCCTTGTACGGCGTCGAGGACGGGCTCTGGTTCGCCAGTTTCCATTGCTACACGAACTACGTCAAAATGACCTTCTTCCGCGGCAGTTCGCTCAGCCCTGTTCCGCCTGGGGCGTCGAAGCACAGGCACGTGCGCTACCTCGACATCGGCGAGGACGGGCTGGACGAAGCGCAGTTCGTCGACTGGGTGAGGCAGGCGAGCAAATTGCCGGGCGAGAAGATGTGAGCGCCGAAGACCCGAGGCGCGCCGGCGGAAAAACGCGAAACAGGCGACACCGACCATGAAGAAAACCGAACCGGAAGCAGACGCCGCCTCCCCCTCCGACCTCATCGACGCCAAAATCGCGCATCTCGGCGGCTGGCGTGGCGAGACGCTCGCCCGGCTCCGCGCCCTCATCCGGGCAGCCGATCCGGATATCGTCGAGGCGGTGAAGTGGCGGAAGCCGTCGAACCCCCACGGGGTCCCGGTGTGGGAGCACGACGGCATCGTCTGCACCGGCGAGACCTACAGGGACAAGGTGAAGCTGACCTTCGCCAGGGGCGCCGCGCTCGACGATCCCGCAGGGCTCTTCAATGCGAGCCTGGAGGGCAATACGCGGCGCGCAATCGATGTCCATGAGGGAGAGGCGATCAACGAGGCGGCGCTGAAGGTGCTGGTCGGTGCCGCCGTCGAACACAATCGGGCGAAGGCCCGGAAGGGCAAGAAGGGTTAGGGCGGCTCGGCCGCCCCCCAACTTCCTGTCGTCATGCCGGGGCTTGGCCCGGACATCTGCCGGCCCGGCAATGACGCGGAGGGTGTGGTTACGCGCGGTGCGAGAGCCGCCAGGGCGGGAGTCGCCGGCTCGGCCGCACCCTCACCCCGACCCTCTCCCGCAGGCGGGAGAGGGCGTTCGGCGGCGGTCGGCATAAGGGCCGCGCCCCGGGCACGGCCTGCTCCCTCTCCCGCTTGCGGGAGAGGGTCGGGGTGAGGGTCCGCCGGGCGCGGGCCCGATGCCCGGCCCCGGCGAATTCCGCGCTACGCCGCCTTGGGCAGCACCGTCTCGACCAGCGAGGCCCAATAGCCGACGCCGTAGGGGATGGCGTCGTCGTTGAAGTCGTATTGCGGCGTGTGGACGTTGGCGCCGCCCTTCTCGCCGGCCTTGCCGTTGCCGAGCCAGATGTAGCAGCCCGGCCGAGCCTCCAGCATGTAGGAGAAGTCCTCCGCCCCCATCTTGGGATCGCCGCTGGTCGACACCTCGCTCGCGACCTTGCGCGCCGCGGCTGCAGCGATCTCGGTCTCCTCGGCGGTGTTGATCGTCGGGGGATAGTTGCGCATGAAGTTGACGTCGGCGGTCGCGTCGAAGGCGAGCGCGACGTTGGTCGCGATGCGCTTGAGCTCCGATTCGATCAGGTCGCGCACCTCTGGCAGGAAGCTGCGGCAGGTGCCCTTCAGCTCGGCCTCCTCGGGGATCACGTTGAAGGCGTCGCCGGCGTGGAACTGGGTGACGGAGACGACGGCCTCCTTGATCGGATCGACGCGGCGGCTCGCGATCGACTGAAGGGCCGTCACGATGTGCGAGCCGATCACGACGGGATCGCGCGAGACGTTCGGCATGGCGCCGTGGCCGCCCTTGCCGCGGATCGTGATGTGGAACTCGTCGGCGGCCGCCATGCAGGGCCCCGGCCGCATCGAGATCGCCCCGAGCGGCAGGCCGGGGAAGTTGTGCAGGCCGTAGACGGTCTCGCAGTCGAAGCGCTCGAACAGCCCGTCCTCGATCATCACCTTGCCGCCGCCGCGGCCTTCCTCGGCCGGCTGGAAGATCAGGTAGACGGTGCCGTCGAAGTTGCGGTGGTCGGCGAGATAGCGAGCCGCCCCGAGCAGCATTGTCGTGTGCCCGTCGTGGCCGCAGGCGTGCATCTTGCCCTCGTTGCGCGAGGAATACGCAAGGTTCGTCTTCTCCGCGATCGGCAGCGCGTCCATGTCGGCCCTGAGGCCGATCGCCCGGTTGGACTCGCCCTTCCCGCGCACCACGCCGACGACGCCGGTCTTGGCGATGCCGGTATGCACCTCGTCGACGCCGAACTCCTTCAGCTTCCGCGCGACGATCTCGGACGTGCGGGCCTCCTCGAAGCCGAGCTCGGGATGGGCGTGCAGGTCGCGGCGGATCGCCACCAGCTCGTCCATGTAGGGCTTAACGCGGTCGGTGTAACTCATGACAGGCTCTCCTGATCTCCGTTCACGTCTTCTGCTGCATTCCGTCTTCAGGCGGACGCACCGTCGCGACCGCTTCGCCTACCGCGCGCCCCGGACTTGATCCGGGGCCCACGCAGCGGTTGCGGTTGCCCTTGCGCGCACCCTGTCGATCCCACCCGATTGCATCATGCACTAGTTTGCGCGTCCGCCCGATCATGGCAAGCGGGTGTTGAGCCGGTCGGTCATGCGGCCCTCGGCAGGACGGTCCCGACGAGCGAGACCCAGTAGGCGACGCCGTGCGCGATCGCACCGTCGTTGAAGTCGTAGTCGGGCGCGTGCAGCATGGCGCAGTCCTCGCCGTTGCCGAGCCAGACATAGGCGCCCGGCCGCGCCTCGAGCATGTAGGCGAAGTCCTCCGCCCCCATCAGCGGCGTCACGTCCGTCTCGACGCCATCCTCGCCGACGGCGCGGCGCGCGGCCTCGGCGGCGAGCGCGGTCTCTTCCGGGTGGTTTACCGTCGTCGGATAGCCGCGCATGTAGCTGACCTCGGCCGTCGCTTCGAAGGCGCGTGCCACTTGCGTGCAGATCCGCCTGAACTCGGCCTCGACCACGTCGCGCACGCCGGGCTCGAAGCTGCGGCAGGTTCCGCCGAGCTCCGCCTGCTCGGCGATCACGCTCAGGCCCCCGTCGCCGACACGGAAACGGGTGATCGACACGACCGCCGACCGGATCGGATCGACGCGCCGGCTCGTGATCGACTGAAGCGCGGTGACGATGTGCGCGGCGGCGACGGCCGGATCGCGCGTCACGTGCGGCATGGCGCCATGGCCGCCCTTGCCGCGCAGGACGACGCGCACGACGTCGGAGGCGGCCATGATCGGCCCTGTCCGCATCGAGACCGTTCCGACGGCGAAGCCCGGCATGTTGTGAAGCCCGAAGACGGATTCGCAGTTGAAGCGCTGGAACAGCCCGTCGCGGATCATCACGTTCGCGCCGCCGCCGCGCTCCTCCGCCGGCTGGAAGATCAGGTAGACGGTGCCGTCGAAATCGCGGTGGTCGGCAAGACAGCGCGCCGCCCCGAGCAGCATGGTCGTGTGCCCGTCGTGGCCGCAGGCGTGCATCTTCCCGTCGAACCTGGAGCGGTAGTCGACGCCGGTCTTCTCGTGGATCGGCAGCGCGTCCATATCGGCGCGCAGGCCGATCGCCCGGTTCGAGCCGCCGGTTCCCCGGACGACGCCGACGACACCCGTACGGCCGATGCCGGTATGCACCTCGTCCACTCCGTACTCCCTGAGTTTTTCGGCGACGAGAGCCGCGGTGCGCGTCTCCTCGAAAGCGAGTTCGGGATGGGTGTGGATGTCGCGACGGATCGCCGTGAGCTCGTCGAGATAGGGCTTGACGCGATCGGGGATCGACATGCGCGCTATCCCGCCCGGCCCTCGGTGACGGCGTGGCACGAGGCGAGATGGTCGGTGCCGACCGGCACGAGCCGCGGCTCCTCGACCTTGCAGCGGTCGAAGACGAGCGGGCAGCGCGGATGGAAGGTGCAGCCGGACGGCGGATTGATCGGGTTCGGCACCTCGCCCTTCACCGGCGTGCGCGGCCGCCCGGTCATGTCGATATCGGGCACCGCGTCGAGCAGCATGCGCGTGTAGGGATGCTTCGGATTGGCGAACAGCTCGCGGGACGGCGCGTCCTCGACGAGCTTGCCGAGATACATGACGCCGATGCGGGTCGCCATGTGGCGCACGACGGCGAGGTTGTGGCTGATGAACAGATAGGTCAGCCCGAACTCGTCCTGCAGATCGCGCATCAGGTTGAGGATCTGCGCCTGCACGGAAACGTCGAGCGCCGAGGTCGGCTCGTCGCAGATTATGAACTCGGGCTTGTTGGACAGCGCCCTCGCGATCGCGATGCGCTGGCGCTGGCCGCCGGAGAACTCGTGCGGAAACTTGCGCCCGTCGGCGGGATCGAGCTTCACGAGCCTGAGAAGCTCGCCGACCTGATGGTCGATCTCCTTGGCGTCGGAGGCGAGGCCGAAGGCACGGATCGGCTCGGCGATGATCTTGTCGACCCGCCAGCGCGGATTGAGGCTGGCGAACGGATCCTGGAAGATCATCTGGAACCGTCGTCGCAGCTTCCGTTCTTCCGCCGCCGAGCGCGCGGCCGCCCGATCCTGCCCGTCGAAGGCGATCGTGCCCGCCGAGGGCGTGATCAGCCCGGCGACCATGCGCGCGACCGTCGACTTGCCGCAGCCGGATTCGCCCACCAGCGCGAAGGTCTCCCCCGCGTTGATCGAGAAGCTGACATCGTGGACGGCGCGCAGGAGCTGGCGCGGCGCCCCTTCGATCAGCCGGTTGAGCAGCGGTTTCGAGACATCGAAGTACCGGGTCAGACCCTCGATCTCGACCAGCGGCGCCGCGCTCATGCGGGCGCCTCCTGCCTGTCGTACAGCCAGCACGCCGCCTTCGTCGCGCCGGCATCCATCAACTCCGGACGCTCCTTCAGGCATCGGTCGAACGCCTTCGGGCAGCGCGGATGGAAGGCGCAGCCGGACGGAATCGCGGTCAGCCGCGGCATCGAGCCGTCGATCTGCTGCAGCCTCGCCTCCTCGTGGGTGAGCGAGGGGATCGAGGCCATCAGGCCTTCGGTATAGGGATGGCGCGCGTTCTTGATGACTTCGGCGACGGGTCCGATCTCGACGATGCGGCCGGCATACATCACCGCCACCCGGTCCGCCGTCTCCGCGATAACGCCCATGTCGTGGGTGATCAGCATGACGGCGGCGCCGTGCTCGGCGCAGAGCTTCTTCAGGAGCGTGATGATCTGCGCCTGCACCGAGACGTCGAGCGCCGTCGTCGGCTCGTCGGCGATGACGAGGACGGGGTTCGCCGCCAGTGCCAGCGCGATCACGACCCGCTGGCGCATGCCGCCGGAGAACTGGTGCGGATAGGCATCGATGCGCGTTTCCGGCGCCGGGATGCCGACCTCGGTGAGCAGCCCGATCGCCCGCTTTCGCGCATCCGCGTCCGACATCTTCATATGCGTCTGGATCGTCTCGGTGAGCTGCCGGCCGATCGTGTAGAGCGGGTTGAGGCTCGTCAGCGGATCCTGAAACACCATGCCGATCCGCCGGCCGCGGATCTTGCGCATCTCCTCCCGCGGCAGGTGGTCGATGCGGTCGCCCTGCAGGATTACCTCGCCGGCGGCGACGCGGCCGGGCGGCTCGAGCAGGTTGATGATCGCGGTGCCGGTCAGCGACTTGCCGGCACCGGACTCTCCGACCACCCCGAGCACCTCGCCGGGCGCGATCTCGAAGGACACCTCATCCACCGCCGTCAGCGTCCCGCGCCGCGTCGGGAACTCGACGACGAGATCGCGGACCTTGAGGAGAGGTTCGCCCATCGCCTCCCCTCACCTCAGCTTCGGATTGAGTGCGTCGCGCAGCCAGTCGCCGAGCAGGTTGACGGCGAGCACGAGGGCGGCGAGCGCGGCGCCGGGGAAGATCGTGATCCACCACTCGCCGGAAAAAAGGAAGTCCTGGCCGATGCGGATCAGCGTGCCGAGCGAGGGCTGGGTCGCCGGTATGCCGACGCCGAGGAACGACAGCGTCGCCTCGGTGATGATGGCGAGCGCCAGGTTGATGGTGGCGATGACGAGCACCGGGCCCATCACGTTCGGCAGGACGTGGCGTAACATGATAAGCGCCGGCGGAATGCCGATGAGGCGCGCCGCCTGGACGTATTCCTTGCTGCGCTCGACCAGCGTCGAACCGCGCACGGTGCGCGCGTACTGCACCCAGAAGGAAAGGCCGATCGACACGACCAGAACCCAGAAGGCAGTCTTCTCGCGCGGCACGTTGCCGAGCACCGAATGCACGGATCCGTCGATCAGCAGCGCGATCAGGATCGCCGGAAAGGTGAGCTGCACGTCGGCGATGCGCATGATGATCGAATCGACGCGCCCCCCGACATAGCCGGAGACGAGCCCCAGCGTGATGCCGATCAGCGCGGCGAGAGCGACGCTCGCGAAGCCGACCGCCAGCGATATGCGCGATCCGTACATGATGGTCGACAGGATGTCGCGGCCCTGGTCGTCGGTGCCGAGCAGGAAGCGCGGGTCGCCGCCCTCCACCCAGGCCGGCGGCACGAGCGAGTCGAGCAGGCTGATCGTCGACATGTCGAAGGGATTGTGCGGCGCGAGCCACGGCGCCAGCAGCGCGCCGAGGAAGAAGACCAGCGTCACGATCGCCGCCGTGATCGTCACCTTCGATCGCGTGAACGAGTACCAGATGTCGGAATCGAAAAAGCGGGCGGCGAGCCCCCGCGACGGCGTGTCGGGCCGGCCCGCGCCTGTGGCCGCCGCCCGCGATTCCTCTCCGGTCACGTACGGCATGGCGGCCTCACACGGCGGCGCCGCCGTCGATCCGCACGCGCGGATCGACCACGGTGTAGAGGATGTCGACGGCGAGGTTGATGACGACGAACAGGAAGGCGATCAGCAGCAGGTAGGCCGCCATGATCGGGATGTCGACATTCTGCACGGCCTGCAGGAACAGAAGGCCCATGCCGGGCCACTGGAACACCGTTTCGGTGATGATCGCGAAGGCGATGATCGAGCCGAGCTGCAGGCCGGTGATGGTGATGACCGGGATCAGCGTGTTCTTGAGCGCGTGGCCGAAATAGATCGCCCGGTTGGAGAGCCCGCGGGCGCGGCCGAACTTGATGTAGTCGGTCCTGAGCACCTCGAGCATCTCCGAGCGCACCAGCCGCATGATCAGCGTCATCTGGAACAGCCCGAGCGTGATCGCCGGCAGGATCAGCGCCTTGAGTCCCGAGACCGTCAGCAGTCCCGTCGACCAGTAGCCCAGCTTCACCACCTCGCCGCGTCCGAAGCTCGGCAGCATGTGCAGGTTCACCGCGAAGATGAAGATCAGCAGGATGCCGATCAGGAAGGTCGGCAGCGAGATGCCGATCAGCGACACCGTCAGGAAGAGCTTCGACAGCCAGTGGTCGCGGTTGATGCCGGTGTAGACGCCCATCGGGATGCCGACGATGAGCGCGAAGATCGCCGAGACGATCGAAAGTTCGAGCGTCGCCGGCAGACGCGACAGGATGAGTTCGCCGACCGGCTGCTTGAACTGGTAGGAGACGCCGAAGTTGAAGTGGACGGCATTCCAGGCGAAACGGAGAAACTGGACGAACACCGGGTCGTTCAGGCCGAGCGCCTGGCGCAGCAGTTCGCGCTGTTCGGGCGTCGTCTCGACACCCACCATCTGGTTCACCGGATCGCCGATGTATCGGAACATCATGAACGCGATCAGCGACACGGTCAGCATGACCAGAACGGATTGCGCCAGTCGGCGCAGGATGAATGCGAGCATGTCCCCCCGGCGCGATCGCTATTCGGGTAGTTCCGGGCGCCCGCCGAGCCCCGCCGGCCCCCGATTGCGTTTGCTAGACGACGATCAGTCGTTCAGCGTCATCCACTTGAACAGCACCTGGTTGTCGGCACGCTGGGTCAGGTCGAGCTTCTTCGACTTGCCCCAGGCGAGCGACTGCTGGTGCAGCGGGATGTGCGAGACCTCGTCCGTCATGATCTTGTAGGCGTCGTAGATCAGCTGATCCCGCTTGGTCGTATCGTTCTCGACCAGAATCTCGGTCGCGAGCTTGTCGACCTCCGGGCTGCACCAGCCGCCGAGGTTGAACGGGCCGCCCTTGCCGGTTTCGTCGCGGCAGCCGGCCAGATTGGTGATCACGTTCCACGAGTCGAACGACCCGGGCGTCCAGCCGAGCAGGTAGAAGTCGGTGTCGTAGCCGCCCGTGGCCAGCACCTTGCCGAAGTACTTCGACTTGGTCTGGGCGTTCAGGTCGACCTTGATCCCGGCCTTGGCGAGCATGGCGGCGGCCGCCTGGCAGATCGCCTCGTCGTTGACGTAGCGGTCGTTCGGGCAGTCCATGCCGATGGTGAAGCCGTCGGGATAGCCGGCCTCGGCGAGCAGGCTCTTGGCCGCTTCCGGATCGTACGGATAGCGCTTGAACTCGCCCGAGCGCGAATAGAGCAGCGGCGAGATGAGCAGCGCCGAGGGGGCCGAGAGGCCGCGCATGACCTTCTGGTGGATCGCCTCGATATCGATCGCCTGGTAGAAGGCCTGCCGGACCTTCTGGTCCCGGAGCGGGTTCTTGCCCTTGATGTCCGAGGTCGGCAGCTCGTCGCGGATCGTGTTGAAGCCGAGGAAGATCGTCCGGAGCTCGGGACCGGTCAGCGCGTCGGCCGTGCCGCTCGCGTTGACGCGCTCGATGTCCTGCACCGGTACAGGGTCGACCAGGTCGACCTCGCCCGAAAGGAGGGCGGCGACGCGTGTGGAGTCCTGGGCGATCGGCGTGAAGACGACCTCGTCGATGTTGCCCTCGACCTTGTCCCACCAGTTCGGATTGAGCTTGTAGACGGTCTTGACGCCCGGCTCGTGGCTCTCGATCACGTAGGGCCCGGTGCCGTTGGACATGAACGCGGCCTTGCTCGACGCCATGTCCGAGGCCGAGACGACGTTGGTCAGGCCGACTTCCTCGGACCACTCCTTGTCCATCATGTACCAGGTGTCCCACTCCGCGTGCAGAATGGGATTGGGCGAGGACAGCACGAAGTCGACGGTGTAGTCGTCGACCTTCTCGGCCTTCATGTCGGCGGGCACACGGGTCTTCAGGTCCGACTTCTCCGAGCGGACGCGCTCCACCGAGAACAGCACGTCGTCGGCGGTGAAATCGTTGCCGTTGTTGAACTTCACACCCTTGCGCAGATGGAACCGCCAGCGCGTCGGCTCGACGATCTCCCAGCTCTCGGCGAGCGCGGGTTCGATCGTCAGATCCTTGCCGCGCCGCGTCAGGCCTTCGTAGACGTTGCCGAGCTGGCCCAGCGTGAAGGTTTCGTTGAGGGTGTAGGGGTCGAGCGCATTGAGCTGCCCCTGGAACGCCCATTTGAGGGTCTTCGCGTCGGCCGAACCGACGGCAAGGACGCACGCGACAGCGGTCGCGATCGTCACGTGTTTGAGGGTCATCTGCCACCTCCGTTGGTGTTTTTTTGGCCCGCCGTACGGCGGATTGAAGGGCAGCATATATTCGCCGAGCGGTCGCTGTCACCCTCGCGGGGCGTTGTTGCGGGCCGAATGTTGAATTTGCAGGCCCTGCCGGAAGTCATCTTGTCAGAAAGACAGTCATAGGCAATGGATTCTCTGTGGTTCCGCACTGCGGACCGGTATGGAAAGACTTGAAGATGACGGACCGGCTGCGCGCCGCTACGCCCAGGGACCTCGAAGCGCTCGTCGCGGTCGAGAACGCCGTTTTCGTCCGTCCCGCCTACGAGCCGATGTCGCGGCGCCAGTTCCGCTGGCACGTTTCCAATCCCCGCGCCGACCTCGTCGTCTGCGCGCGCGACGGCCGCGTCGTCGGCTACGCGCTCGGTCTCGCGCGGGCGGGCGGGGGCTACATGCGGTTCTATTCGCTGGCGGTCCTTCCGGAGGCCCAGGGCGGCGCGATCGGCAAGCGCCTGTTCGAGGCGGTCGAGGCTGCCGCCCGCAAGCGCGGTCTCGGGGTCATCACCGAGGTCCGCGCCGACAATGCCAAGCTCCACGAGCGCTACCTCGGCCTCGGATACGTCGAGTTCGAGCGCAGGCCGGACTACTATCCGGACGGCTGCGCGGCGATCCGCATGAAGAGATCGTTCGGGAAGCGGTGAAGACCGCCTTCAATAAATCGCAATCGGCGCCAAAAGCCACTTGTTCCGCCGTGCAATCGGCGTAGGTATATGCAGCGATTCGGCGCCTGCCGCGCCGGGAGGACGTGTTTGCATTGTGACACGCCTCGCTAGTGACGCCCCTGAAAGGAGGGGCCGAGCCAGAGCCCATCATGGCCAAATGGAAGCAATTCTGTTTGCGATCGGCGAGGCGATCCGGCGTCGAGCGCGGCGCAGGCCGATGCCGGGCATCGGCCAAGGCAGGATCGGCGTCGGGCGTCCGCCGATCGCGAACCCTCCACGTCAGAATGGTTCCATTTGGCCATGATGGGCTTTAGAGCATGAAGAAGCCGCTCTATTCCGGCTGGGTCATCCTTGTCGACAGTCTCAGGGATTTCCCGAACGCCGAGACCCCCCACAAGGTCATCACAACCCGAGACTACCTCGCCCGGCCCCAGCTTTTCGACGCCGGCCGGCCGAAGGTGGTCAACCTGTCGCGTTCCTACGCCTATCAGAGCCGCGGCTATTTCTGCTCGCTGCTCGCCGAGGCGCGCGGCCACCGGGTGCTGCCGACCGTCGAGGCGATGCTGGACCTCGCCGGCCGCGAGCTCTATGGCCACGCGATCCCCGAGCTCGAGCAGGAGCTCAACCGCTGCGCCGGCGCCGCCAAGCATGTGCCCGAGGAGGAATTCCAGCTCCTCGTCAGCATGGGCCAGGTCGAGGACGCCCGATACGAGCGCTTCGCCCGGCTGCTGTTCGACTGGTTCCGCTGCCCGATCATCGAAGTGATGGTCGCGCCCGGCCAGTGGCTGTCGATCAGGCGCATGCGCCCGCGCCCGCTGACCAAGCTGACCGAGGCGCAGGCCGCCGTGTTCCGCGACGCGCTGCACCGCCACACGATGCACGACTGGCGCACGCCCAAGGCGCGGCCGAGCCTGAAGTACAGCCTTGCGGTCCTGCACGATCCCACCGAAGCCCTGGCCCCCTCGACGCTTTCCTCGATCAGGCACTTCGCCCGGATCGCCGAGAAGCACGACCTCGACGTCGAGCCGATCAGCCGCAAGCAGTTCCACCAGCTCACCGAATACGACGCGCTTTGGATCCGCGAGACGACCTCGATCGACAACCATACCTATCGTTTCGCCAGACGGGCGATGCAGGAAGGCATGCCGGTCATCGACGATCCCGTGTCGATGATCCGCTGCACCAACAAGGTCTATCTGAAGGAGCTGCTGACCGCGAACGACGTCCCGGTGCCGCCGACCGTCGTGGTCGCCAACACGGAGGAACTCGGCGGCGCCGAGGAGCAGCTCGGCTATCCCCTCGTCGTGAAGATCCCCGACGGCTCGTTCAGCCGCGGCGTTCACAAGGTCGAGAACCCGAAGGCGTTCCGCGACCTCGCCAAGGAGCTGTTCAAGGAAACCGACCTGCTGATCGCCCAGAAGTTCATGAAGACCGACTACGACTGGCGCATCGGCGTGCTCGGCGGCGAGCCTCTGTTCGCCTGCCACTATCTGATGGCCCGCAGCCACTGGCAGATCGTGAAGCACAAGCCCGACGGCTCGGCCGTCCAGGGCGCATCCAAGGCGTTCCGCTTCGACGAGGTCCCCGCCGAGGTGCTGGACGTCGGCGTCCGCGCCGCCCGCCTGATCGGCGACGGGCTCTACGGCGTCGACATCAAGCAGAACGCCGACGGCGTGTTCGTCATCGAGATAAACGACAATCCGAACGTCGACCACGGCTACGAGGATGCCGCCCTGAAGGACGAGGTCTGGTCCAGGCTCGCCCGCTGGTTCTACGACCGGCTCGAGATGTAGGCGGCACACGTGCGGCCTTGATTTCTCTGGAAACCAGAATTATAACTTCTTTCATGAGAAATGATAGGAGCGATTTTCGCGGAACGATGCCGGGCGGATCCGCCGAGCGCGGGGCGGTTGCGACGAAGGCCGTCATGAACGCCGCCCGCCGGCTCGGCATCCCGAACAAGGCGCTCGCCCGCATCGTCGGCCTGTCGGAAGCGAGCATCTCGCGAATGGGCAACGGCACCTACACGCTCGCGCCTACCGACAAGGCGTTCGAAATCGCGGTTCTGTTCGTCCGCCTGTTCCGCTCCCTCGATGCGATCGTCGGCGGCGACGAGGCCGTCGCCCGCGCCTGGCTGCGCAACGACAATTCGGCGCTCGGTGCCCCTCCGCTGGAGCGCATCGAGACGATAGCGGGCCTCATCGATGTCATCGCCTATCTCGACGCCCGCCGCGCTCTCGTCTGACGCCGGACCGCTGTCGGGGCTCTGCTGGCGGGTCGTCGAGGCGCAACATCGCGTCTCGACGCTGAAGCTCGTCGACACCCTCGAGGAGCAGGCCCTGCTGGAGGAGATGGTCGAGGAGACGAAGCCGCGCATTCCCGTCGAATGCCGGCATCTGGACTATCTGCTCGCGACGCCGTTCCGGTACGGGGCCCCCTACCCGAAGGGCTCTCGCTTCCGTCGCGCCGGCAGGACGCCGGGCGTCTTCTACGCGTCCGAGACCCCTCGGACCGCCATCGCCGAAACGGCTTTCTACAGGCTGCTGTTCCACGCGGACTCGCCCGGCACGCCCTGGCCGGCCAACCCGGGCGAGTTCACCGCCTTCAGCGCGGCCTATGCGACCGAGCGCGCGGCGGAACTCATGACAGGACGGCTCGCCGCGCATCGCGCCGCGTGGACGCACCCGACCGACTACGAGCCCTGCCAGGCCCTTGCCGATGCCGCACGCGCGGCCGCGATCCAGGTCATCCGCTACGAGTCCGTCCGCGACCCCGCCGCCGGCGCCAATCTGGCATTGCTCGTATGCGCCGCCTTCTCGAAGCCCGCGCCGATCGACCGCCGCACGTGGCGGCTGCGGCTCGGCCCCTCGGGCGCACAGGCGGTCTGCGAGCATCCGCGCGACCAGATCGAATTCGATCGCGACTGTTTCGCCGCCGATCCGCGCATCGCCGCGCTCCGCTGGGACCGATAGTCCCTCACCCCATCATCTGGCGCGGCAGGAAGGTCGCGATGTCGGGGAAGGCGACGAGCAGCGCGACGGCCGCGATCATGATCAGGAACATCGGCAGCGCGGCGCGCGCGATGAAGCCCATGTCGCGCCCGGTCATCCCCTGCAGCACGAACAGGTTGAATCCGACCGGCGGGGTGATCTGCGCCATCTCCACGACGACGACGAGATAGATGCCGAACCAGACCATGTCGAAGCCGTACGAGCGGACCAGCGGCTCGATCACCGCCATGGTCAGCACCACCGCCGAGATGCCGTCGAGGAAGCAGCCGAGAACGATGTAGAACGCCGTCAGCGCGGCGATCAGTGCTATCGGCGACAGCTGCCAGCCTGCGATCGTCTCGGCGAGCGCGCGCGGCAGGCCGGTGAAGCCCATGGCGAGCGACAGGAAGCCCGAGCCGGCGAGGATCAGCGCGATCATCGAGGAGGTCCGGGTCGCCCCCATCAGCGCCTCCATGAAGCTCGCCCGCGTGAGCGAGCCCTGCGCGAGCGACAGGACGAGCGCGCCGACGACGCCGAACACGGCCGCCTCCGTCGCCGTGGCGATGCCGGTGTAGATCGAGCCGATCACGGCGACGATCAGCAGCACGACCGGGATCAGCAGACGGATCGCCCTGAGCTTGTCGCGCCATGGCACCGCCTCCTCGGCCATCGCGCCGGCGTTGCGCGTCAGCATTCCCCAGACCGCCACGTAGCCCATGAACATCGCCGCCAGCACGATGCCGGGCAGGACGCCGGCGACGAAGAGCTGAGCGATCGACTCGTTCACCGTCACCCCGTAGATGATGAGGATGATCGATGGCGGGATCAGCAGGCCGAGCGTCCCCGCCCCGGCGAGCGTGCCGACGATCATGCGCTCCGGGTAGTTCCGCCGCCTGAGCTCGGGGATCGACATCTTGCCGACGGTCGCGACCGTCGCCGCCGACGAGCCGGAGATCGCCGCGAAGATCGCGCAGCCGGCGACGTTGACGTGCAGGAGCCCGCCCGGCAGACGGCTCATTAGCGGCGCGAGGCCGCGGAACAGGCTCTCCGAGAGCTTGGTGCGGAACAGGATCTCGCCCATCCAGATGAACAGCGGCAGCGCCGTCAGCGTCCAGGACGACGACATGCCCCACACCGTGATCGCCATCGCGTCGCCCACCGGCCGCGGCGTGAACAGCGCCATGCCGACGGCGGAAACGCCGATCAGGCTGATGCCGATCCACACGCCGGTGCCGAGGAAGAAGAACAGCAGCGCCAGGAAGATGCCGGTGAGCCAGATCTCGGTCATCCGACAGCCTCCTCGATCGCCGTCGTCTCCGCATCCCGCTCCTCCGGCTCGTCGATGCCGCTCTGGCCGAGGAACAGGGACTCCGCGAGCGAATGGACGAAGGCGATCGCCAGGATCGCGGAGCCGACCGACACCGCCGTCTGCGGGATCCAGAGCAGGATCGCGTCGGCGCCCTCGCTGCGCTCCTCGAAGCGGAAGGAGGTCCATGCGAGGCGGAAGAGGTACCAGGCGAACCACACCGAGATGACGCTCGCAGCGGTCAGGCACCAGAGCACGCCTATGCGCCGCGCCCTGCCCTTCAGATGGCTGAGCAGCATGCCGACGCGGATGTGCTCGCCGCGCCTCAGCGTGTGCGCCATCGCCAGGAAGCTCGCCGCCGCCATGCAGTAGCCGGAGAACTCGCTGAGGCCCGGCACGTATATCGACAGGAGCCGCGTGACGATGCTGGCGAGCACCAGCACAGCGAGCGCCGCGAGGAACGCGGCGGCCAGGTAGCCGGCGACCGTGTAGAGCCGGTCGAGCGCCCGGCCCAGGCCCGTCAGAAATGCCATCGCTTGTCCCCCGGGATGGCCTGGAACTGGAAGGCGGCGGGCCGTTCGGCCTCTTGTCGCCGGATATGAACCCAAAGGCACCGCAGACATGGGCCCTGGATCAGGGATCAGGTCCGGGGCACGAGACCGCTTTTGCGGCAACGATCGTGCCTGCCGCTCAGCCTCGTGTCCCGGACTCGATCCGGGCCCCTTACGGCCGTGCCATATGGAGCGGGGGGGGGGGGGGGGGGGGGGGCGGCGCGCGCCGGCGCGCCGGAAGTT
>JAEWYT010000056.1 GCA_023458595.1 Pseudomonadota bacterium | reverse complement strand
ATTCTGACCCGCAAACCAAAAACGCGCCCCCCCGGCGCCGGGGCGCCCGAAACGGGTGGCGGCGTTCGCGACGGCGCGAACGATCGCCTTACTGCGCGTAGGTCAGCTCGATCGACGAGACGCCGGCGGCGATGTTGAGGCCTTCCTGGGCCTGCACCGACAGCGGCTGCAGGATGATCTGCTTGTTGGAGCCGCCGATCAGGGCGTTGGCGCCGAGGCCGACGCCGAGCGTGGCTTCCGCCGTCACGCCGCCGTAGGCGCCGGCGAGCGAGCCGGGGGCGACCTGCTTGCTCGGGCCGAGCACGCCCCAGACGATCACCGTCTGCTGGGTCTCGCCGATATCGAGGCCGAACTTGCGGATGACGCCCTTGTAGTTGCCGACCGAACCGTCGGCGCGCTCGAAGCGGCACGTCAGGTCCTTGGTCGAGCCGACGATGAAGCCGACTCCGCCGGCGACGTCGCATCTGAGGATGCCGGCTTCGACGCGATCCTGGGCGGCGGCGGGGCCGGACAGGAAAGCGGAAAGGGCCGCGGCGGCGGCGAGGGCTGCAAGACGGCGCATACTGATCTCCTTGTGCGTTCCGGACGCGGGCGAATCGATTTCCCCCGCATTCAACGGAGGACTATCCATATCAGTTCCGGCGATTCCGTGACGAACGCCGTGAAAATTTTCAGGATCGCGTCAGGTTTCCGGCAGTCTCCGCGCCGGCGGGCGCGGGTCTCATCGGGCGAGACGCGTCGGCAGCAGGGCGCCCGACTGCTCGAGCAGGGGATACGCGGTCGCGGCGATATGGGCCTCGATGCGCTTGAGATCCCGCAGAATGTCGAGCTCGACGACGCAGGTCTCGATGCCCTCGGGGCCGCCGTCGCGGACCCGCCGGTAGTAGCGGCGCAGCGCGGCGCGTTCGACGTCGCGGAACGCGTCCTTCGCCGCCACCAGCCGGTGGGCGGCCGTATCGTCGCCGAACATGAACACGCTGACGGCGAGCTTCAGGTGCTCGACGAGCCGCGCCTGCATGTCGCCGATCGTCTCGCGCGTCTCGGCGGGCAGGGCCAGCGCCAGGCGGATGCGCTTGGCGGCGAGCTCCATGAGGTTGCGGTCGATGATGTCGCCGATGTGCTCGAGGTTGATGGCGAAGGCGAGGATCTCCGAGACGCGGCGCGAATCCGCCGGCGCGAGCGCGCGCCCGTCGAGGCGCGCGAGATAGCGCCCGATCGCGCGGTGCAGGGCATCGACGATGTCGTCGGCGCGCCGCACCTCCTTGACGAGCGTGCGGTCGTTGGCGTGGAAGGCGCGGCCCGCGTTCCTGAGCATGGTCTCGACCACGTCGGCCATGCGCAGCGTCTCGCGCGCGGCGTTGGAGAGGGCGACGGCGGGGGTCGCGAGGGCGGCGTCGTCGAGATAGACGGGACGCGCCGGATCGTCGCCGGCGGCCGGGTCGGCGACGAGGCGGGCGAGCAGCCACGCCATCGGCCGCAGCAGCGGCAGGAAGGCGACGGCGAGCGCCAGGTTGAACAGGACATGGCCGTCGGCGGCGAGGCGGCGCGGGTCGGCCACGAAAGCCGAGAGCCAGTCGGCGAGGGGACCGGCGAAGGCGACGACGAGGATGGCGCCGACCAGCCGGTTGGCGAGATTGCCGAGCGGCACGCGCATCCGCGCCGGGTCGCCGAGGGCGTCCACCAGCGGATTGAAGGCGCTTCCGAGATTGGCGCCCGCCACCATGGCCAGGGTCGCCTCCGCCGACAGGATGCCGGAGCCGGCGAGCGACATGACCACCACCACGGCGGCGATGCTCGAATGCGCGGCCCAGGCCAGGACCGCGGCGACGAGGGCGGCGACGACGGGGTCGCGGGTTCCGATCGCCGCGATTTCCCGGAACGACCCGGATCCGGCAACCTGCTGGACAGTTGCGCCGAGAAGCTGGAGCGACAGCAGCATCAGCCCGAGGCCGATCGCCACGCGGCCGATCTCGTGGAGGCGTCCGCGGGCCTTGCGGAAGGCGACGACGCCGGCCAGCACCAGCAGCGGCACCGCGAGGCTCAGGTCGAATGAGAGGACCTGCACCACGAGCGCCGTGCCGATATTGGCGCCGAGCATCGCGGCGAGCGCGGAGGGCAGCGCCACGAGCCCGCCGGCCGTGAAGGAATTGAGCATCAACGCGGTCGCGGTGGAGCTCTGCAGCAGGGCGGTCACGCCGATCCCGGCGAGAACGGCGCGGAGCGGGCCCGCCAGTCCGTGGTCGAGGATGCGCCGCAGCTCGCCGCCGCAGGTGCGCACGACCCCGGAATGCACCATGTGCAGCCCCCAGAGGAGGAGGGCTACGTCGCCGAGAAGGTGCAGGAAGACGGCGGTGGCGGACATTCCCGGGTTACGGCGCCTTGCCGCCTCGCGCTCCCGCGAATCGGATCACAATTGTCATGGATCTGTCATATAGCGCACTGGATGCGCTTCGTCACGGGCGGAGTCGGCCCGCCGGCGGGTCGGCTCTAAGGCGGCGGAGCCCGGCGCGGGCCGGCGAAAAGCCGGCGGGCGGCTCAGTCCCCGCCGGGCCAGGACGGCAGCTTCTTCTCCGCCTCCGCGGCGATCGGCGCGCCCGAATCGCGCTCCCTGACCGCCTGCTTGAAGCCGACCTCCTCGGCGCGGTGCTTCCACCAGACGCCTTCCGGGGAATGGCGGGTGATGCCGTCGAACAGGGTCGCGAGCTGCTGCGTGGTCGTCATGCCCTGGTTGTCGAGGGCGGAATTGATCATCAGCTTCGACATCATCAGCTGGTTCTTCGGCACGCCGGCCATGCGATTCGCCAGCGCGTCGACGGCCTCGTCGAGCCCGGTCTGCGGCACCGCGTCGATGGCGAGGCCGTACTCGACGGCGGTGTGGCCGTCGATCAGGTCGCCGGTGAAGAGCAGGCGCTTGGCGCGCTGGGCGCCGACGCGGAAGACCCAGAGGCCGACCGACGGGCAGCCCCAGACGCGCGCCGGGGGATAGCCGATCTTCGCCTCCTCGGCCATGACGATCAGATCGCAGCAGGTGGCGATGTCCGAGCCGCCGGCGACCGCGTGGCCGTGGACCTTGGCGATCGTCGGCTTGTAGGAGCGGTGCAGGCTCATGAACGCCTGGGTGTTGGCGTACATGAACTTGAAGTCGAGCATCGGATCCCAGGGCATGTCCTGGATGCCGGGATTGGTGCCGCCGGCTTCGGCGAAGTCCTGAAGGTCGTAGCCGGCGCAGAAGGCCCGGCCCGCGCCCTCCACGACGATGACGTGCACATCGTCCTCGTCGTTCGCCCGCTTCACGGCCGCCTCGATCTCCTGCGGCATGTAGCGGTCGATGGCGTTGAGCCGGTCGGGACGGTTCAGTGCAATCGTCGCGACCCGGCCGTTCACCGAGTAGCGGATCGAGCGATAATCGGACATTCCTGACCTCCCAGCCGGTTTTGCCCCCGATCGGTCGGCAATTATTCGCGTAGTGGTTGTATCTTACGTTTGCGTGAACGGAAAGACCAGAAAGTGGGCATTATTCCGGTTTTTTTGTCGCACCGCGAGCGATTTCGCCGGTCGGCGGAGGATTCCGGTCGTGAAACCGGCGTCGGCATCGCCGGCGCCCGCGCGGCGCGCGTTCAGGGCGTCGCGATTTCGAAGGCCTCGGCCAGCAGCGCGTAGGAGCGCTTGCGGAGTGCGTGGTCGAAGATGTTCGAGGTGACGATCAGCTCGTCGACCCGCGTCAGCGCCGCCAGCTCCTGAAGCCTGGCCCTGACGGTCGCGGGCGAACCGACGGCGTGGCGGAAGCGGTTGCGGCGCATCTGCTCGCGGTCCGCCGCGGAGAGATCGAGCGCCAGCGCGTTCTCGGGGCTCGCCAGCGGCGCGCGCTCGCCGCGCATGATGCGGAACCAGGCGAGGTCGGCGGTCGCGGCGAGGAACTCGGCCTCCTCGTCGGTCGGCGCGCAGACGGCGGAGACGCCGAGGATCGACTGCGGCGCGTCGAGCCAGACGGAGGGCCGGAAGTTGTCGCGGTAGATCTTCATCGCCTCCTCGGCGGGAAAGGAGGCGAAGTGGTGGGCGAAGGCATAGCCGAGGCCCATGGCGGCGGCGAGGTGGGCGCCGTAGTTCGACGAGCCGAGGATCGTTATCGGCGGCAGCGTCACGTCGGACGGCATCGCGGTCACGCGCCGGAACGGATGGTTCTCGGGAAAGGAGTCGGTGCCGAAGGCGATCAGCTCGTGCAGGCGCTCGACGAAGTCGTCGGCCTCCGCGCCCTCCATGCGCCGGCGCAGCGCGGCCATGGCGAGCTGGTCGGTGCCCGGCGCACGGCCGATCCCCAGGTCGATCCGACCGGGAAAGAGGGCCTCCAGCGTGCGGAAGTTCTCCGCCACGGCGAGCGGGGCGTGGTTGGGCAGCATGACGCCGCCCGAGCCGACGCGGATGCGGCGCGTGGCGGCGGCGACCTGGCCGATCATGATCGCGGGCGAGGTCGTCGCCACGTTGGCCAGGTTGTGGTGCTCGGCGAGCCAGTAGCGCCTGTAGCCGAGACCGTCGACGTGGCGGGCCAGGTCGATCGAGTTCCGAAGCGCCTGCGACGGCGGCGTCGCGGTGGTCACGGGCGAGAGGTCGAGGACGGAGAGGGACAGCGGCATCGGATAGGTCCGGCGGAGGGCGTTCGGAGAAAACTGCGCAGGATCGAGGCGGGGTCAAGGGGCG
Organism: Pseudomonadota bacterium; assembly: GCA_023458595.1. Lineage (GTDB taxonomy): Bacteria > Pseudomonadota > Alphaproteobacteria > Rhizobiales > Tepidamorphaceae > Microbaculum. The sequence continues at coordinate 29,987 of JAEWYT010000056.1, read as the reverse complement.
GGTGCGGCAGGCCGCGAGGCGCGAGGACCCGGGAGCGGCCGCCCGACGGCTCTTTTGACGCAGCGCAAGGAATGCATGCTTTGCATATCCTAGTCTCCATGAAAATACCGGCGAAAATGCCGGCCGGCGTGCGGGCAGTCGGCGCCGGCGGTACGGGAAAAGGAGGACGCCGATGAACGACACCCTGTTCGGCAATCTCGCCGGGGCCTGGCGGTTCGCGGTCGACTATCTGCGGGACCGGCGGCAGGCGCTGCTGACGATGAGGGAATTCGAGACGCTCGACGGGCACGAAGCGTCGCGCATCCTCGCGGAGACGGGCATGGAGGCGGCCGACCTGAGGGAAGCCGTGTCGCGCCCCTTCGCCTTCGAGGACCTGATGTCGAAGGGCATGGAGTCGGTAGGGATCGATCCAGCCGAACTGGCCGCGCACGACGGCGACTGGTTCCGGCACATGCAGCGCAACTGCGCGATGTGCAGGGTGCGCGGACACTGCCGGCAGGTGCTCGCGCATCGCGAGTTCGCGGCGCGGTTCCACGAGTTCTGCCCGAACAGCGCGGACTTCGACCGGATCCTCTCGGCCGGGGCCGGCGGCGGGTCGCCGTCGCGAGACGTCGACGAGCCGGACGCGGGCCGCGTCACCTATCTCAACTGAGAAGGCCGTTCCGCGAGCAGGTCACGGCCGGCACCGGGCGCCGGATCGAGCCCGGCGGCCGCGGGGCCGGCCAATGACGCGGCGAAACGTCGACCCGCCTTACCGCAATCCGCCGCAGAAGCGCTGGATGCGCGTGCAGGCTTCCTCCAGCGCTTCCGTCGAGGTCGCGTAGGAGATGCGGAAGTAGGGGGCCAGGCCGAAGGCCGAGCCCTGGACGACGGCGACGCCTTCCTCTTCCAGAAGCGCGGTGACGAAGTCCTCGTCGGTCGCGATCTTCGCGCCGCCGGCGCTGGTCTTGCCGATCGTGCCGGCGCAGCTCGGGTAGACGTAGAAGGCGCCCTCCGGCGTCGGGCACTTGATGCCGTTCGCCTGATTGAGCATCGACACGACCAGGTCGCGCCGGCCTTTGAAGATCTCGGCGTTCCTCGGGATGAAGTCCTGCGGCCCGTTCAGCGCCTCGACCGAGGCGTATTGCGAGATCGAGCAGGGGTTCGAGGTCGACTGCGACTGGATCGTGCCCATCGCCTTGACGAGGCTCGCGGGCCCGGCGCCGTAGCCGATGCGCCAGCCGGTCATGGCATAGGCCTTCGACACGCCGTTGACCGTCAGCGTGCGGTCGTAGAGGCCGGGCTCGACCTGAGCGGGCGTCGTGAACTCGAAGTCGTCGTAGACGAGATGCTCGTACATGTCGTCGGTCATGATCCAGACGTGCGGGTGCTTCATCAGCACGTCGGTCAGGCCCTTGAGCTCGGCGCGCGTGTAGGCGGCGCCGGAGGGGTTGGACGGCGAGTTGAAGATCAGCCACTTGGTCTTCGGCGTGATCGCGGCCTCGAGCGCCTCGGGGTTGATCTTGTAGCCCGTCGACGCCGGACCCTCCACGGGGACCGGCACGCCGCCGAACAGGGCGACCATCTCGGGATAGCTGACCCAGTAGGGCGCCGGGACGATCACCTCGTCGCCGGGGTTCAGCGTCGCCATCAGCGCATTGAACAGCACCTGCTTGCCGCCGGTACCCACCGTCACCTGGCTGGCCGCGTAGTCGAGGCCGTTCTCGCGCCTGAACTTGGCGACGATCGCCTCCTTCAGCTCCGGGATGCCGTCGACGGCGGTGTATTTGGTCTTGCCCTCCCGGATCGCCCTGACCGCCGCCTCCTTGATGTTGTCCGGCGTGTCGAAGTCCGGCTCACCGGCGCCGAGGCCGATGACGTCGCGGCCGGCGGCCTTCAGTTCGCGGGCCTTGTTGGTGACGGCGATGGTTGCGGACGGCTTGATGCGGCCGAGCGCGTCGGCGAGGAAGGCCATGACCCGTTTCTCCCGGGTTTGCGGTGGGTCAAAGGAAACGGCGCGGACCGTAGTGGCGCAACAGCACCGAGGCAAGGGACAAGTTGGTGCCACGGGGCGCTATCAAGGTGCGCATCGCATCTGAATTCCGGCCGTCCCGTATGCTGCGGTGCATATTGAACGCGCTCGACTATTTCGGCATTCTGAATTCCGAATTCGATGATCTTCCAGACGAGGATCGGGGCGTGCAGCAATTGTCGGCAATGCCGAACCTCATCGATCAGGTTCACGAGAGCTTGGTGGACGCCATCGCCGCCGGCGTGCTGAAACCCGGCGAACGGATCCGGCAGGAAGAACTCGCCGCACGCCTCGGGGTGTCCCGTCAGCCCGTCAGCCACGCGCTGCAGCTGTTGAAACGGCAGGGGCTGGTGAGCGAGCAGGGGCGGCGCGGTCTGGCCATTGCTCCCGTCGAACCGCAGCGCATCGCGGACCTTTACGAGGTGCGAGCCGTCCTCGATGAATTGTCGGCGCGGCGCGCGGCGAAGGCAGTGGCCGACGGCCTGGCCGATATCTCGACGCTGCAGGAGGCGCGACGGGCGCTGGAGAGCGGGCAGGCTCTGACCGACGAGGACGGGCGCGGGCGCTGGATCAACGCAGACGTGGCGTATCATTCCACCCTGCACCGCCTGTCCGGCAACCAGGCTGTCCTCGACATCATTTCCGACCAGTGGCCGCACTTCAAACGGTGCATGGGGGCGGTTCTGAGCGCGCCGGAGATCAGGCATCGGGTCTGGACCGAGCATGCCGGGATCCTCGCGGCGATCGAAGCCGGCGCGGTTGGCGAGGCGGGACGCCTCGCACGGCGCCACACCGAGGCCGCCGGCGCCGATCTGGTGAACCGCCTCGAAATCGATTCGGACGCCGCCTGACACGCAGCCGCGGGCGTCTCGGCAAACAACTCAACAAGGCTGCGCAGGAGGAGCAACGCCATGAAATTGACCGACGAGCAACTGCGCGACTTCGACGAAAGCGGATACCTGTTCCTGCCCGATTGTTTCTCCGAAGCAGAAGTCGCCGTGCTGCGCGAGGAGGCCGAGAAGATCTACGCTGAGGACCGCGAAGAGGTCTGGCGCGAAACCACCGGGGCGCCGCGCACCGCCTTTGCGGCGCATACCTACAACGAAGCCTTCCGCCGCCTGGGCGCGCATCCTCGGCTGGTCGAGCCGGTGTCGCAGTTGTTCGGCGAACCGGTCTACATGCACCAGTTCAAGATCAACGCGAAGGCGCCGTTCGACGGTGAAGTCTGGCAATGGCATCAGGACTACGGCACCTGGGCCCGCGACGACGGGATGCCCGAGCCGCGCGCCATGAACATCGCCGTTTTCCTCGACGAGGTAATGGCGATCAACGGGCCGCTCATGTTCATTCCGAAGAGCCACAAGGCCGGCGTGCTCGAAGCGGGCCATGACCTCAAGACGACGTCCTATCCGCTATGGACGCTGGACAATGAGACGGTGACGCGGCTCGCCGCGGAGGGCGGCATCGTCGCGCCGACGGGCAAGCCGGGCACCGTGCTGATGTTCCACGGCAATCTCGTTCACGCCAGCCCGCCGAACATCACGCCGTATCCGCGCAAGATCGTTTATCTGACGCTGTGCGCGGTCTCCAACCACATCACCAAGTTCACGCGGGCTCCGTGGATCGCCCATCGCGATTTCACGCCGATCGAACCCCTGGCGGACGACTGCCTGACGACGCTGGCCGCCACGGACATGGAAGCGGCCGAGTAGGCCGGTGGCGAGGAAGGCCGTGACCCGTTTCTCCCGGCGGGTCGCTCGGGTGTCAGGAAGCGCGGCGGACCGAGGTAGAGCGGGGCCGAAGGCCATACCGTCGAAGACGCCTTGACGATGCAAATGGGAACGGAGTGGGACGAGAGCCTCCCGTACGCTGATCCGCGCAACAGCGAAATCGCCATGGAGATGGCGGACGATCGCTATCGCTTCGTGCTCGACCGGCCGATGATCCATGGGCCGGGGACGAAGTGGGTCTACAACGGCGGGGCCACCGCCATCATCGCCAAGCCGATCGTCGAGGGAACGGGTCGGCCGATCGACGCCTATGCGAAGGAAAAGCTGCCCGAACCACTCGGTATCGAGGAATTCGACTGGATCGAGGGCGTCGACGGCGTCGCCTCGGCGGCGTCCGGTCTGCGGCTCACGACGCACGGTCTGGCGAAGATCGGCGGGATGGTGATGAACGGCGGCGAGGCGGACAGGAAGCGGATCGTATCGGCCGAGTGGATCGAAGCCATGCTGACCCCGCATACGACAGCCGAAGATCTGCGTTACGGCTACTTCTGGTGGCTCGACCCCCGGAACACGCCTCCGATCCGGGTCGCGGGTTTCGGCAATGGCGGCCAGCGGCTGTGGATCAACAAGCGGGGCGGTCTGGTGATGGTGGTCTTCGCCGGCAACTACAACCAGCCGGACGCGTGGAAGGTACCGGTCGCCGTCACGCTCGACTTCCTGCTGCCGGCGCTGGGCGTGAAGGTCCGGTAGGCGATCGCCACAATTGTCGCGACTTCGCCCCGAAATCGTCATGCAACCCGATCGGACCGACGGGCGTTTGTACTTCATGTGCAAGCCGGCGCTCCGTCCGAAACCGTGTCGAGATGGCCGCGGTCGCGGCGTGGGCGTCAGGTGACAAGGAGACACGTCATGTCCGTTCGCACCGCTGCGCTCGTCGCGGCCACCGCGGCCGCGATGCTCGCGACACCGTTTGCCGCCTCCGCGGAATCGCTGCGCCACCAGCGCGGCTGGGCCGGCCCCGGCACGCCGCTGCCGGGCGCGAGCCGCTCGCACGGCTACTATCACGGCGGCTATCGCCACTATCCGGGCGGCTACTACCGGTATCCCCGCCATTACTATTACGGCCGCCACTGGGATAACGACGGCGCCGGAGCGGCCGTCGCCGCCGGCATCGCGGGCCTGGCGGTCGGCGCCATCGTCGGCAGCGCCGGGAGCGGCCCGCCGGCCTACTACTACTCGTCCGGCTCGCCGCAGCCCTGGTCGTCTGGCTGGTACCGCTACTGCGCGAGCCGCTACCGCTCGTTCGACCCCCGTTCGGGCACATATCTCGGCTACGACGGCTACCGGCACTTCTGCCGCTAGTCTGCGGCGCGCCCTTCGGGGCGTCGCCGGCCGACAAGGAGGATCCGATGAAACGCGAAACGATCTTTGCGGTCGCGGTTGCGGCCGGTCTCGGCTTCCCGGCGCTCGCCCACGCCGAGTCCTTCCAGGCCGACACCGAGGACACCGGCATGAGCTGGAGGGCCCTGCACAACCAGGTCTACAACCAGTACCGCGCGCCCTACGTCTATCCGGGTGGCCAGATCCCGAGCCTCGCCTATGACGGGCCCGGCCAGGTTCCCGGCGGCGGGCCGGTCGTGCGATACGACGCGTATCCCTACGGCGCGGCGCCGGGCTACTGGTCACGCCGGCCGGCCTACTATCCGGGCTACGCGCCGGGGTACTGACCGGACGCCGACGTCCCGGTCTTTCCGCGCCGCATGAGCCGGCCGATCAGCGGCGACAGCCAGATGAGGATCGTCGCCACGCCCAGGCCGGCGGCGATCGGGCGCTCGAAGAAGCCGAGGAACGAGCCTTCGGACTTGATCATCGAGGTGACGAACGTCTCCTCCAGCATCGGCCCGATGACGATGCCCAGGATGCAGGGCGCGATCGGGATGCGGTTCTCCTCCATGAGGAAGCCGAGGATGCCGAAGACGAGCATCACGACGATCCCGTAGCTCGAGTTGCTCGAGGCGAAGGCGCCGACGATGCAGAAGGCGAGGATCACCGGCATCATGATGTTGCGCGGCACCAGCAGGATGCGCTTGGCGAGCTTGATCGTGACCCAGCCGAGCGGGATCATCACCAGGTTCGCGATCACGAAGATCATGAACACCGCGTAGACCGACTGCGGATTGAACAGGAACAGCGTCGGGCCGGGATTGAGGCCCTTGACGTAGAGCACGCCGATGACGATCGCGGTGATGGTGTCGCCGGGGATGCCGAAGACGAGAGCGGGGATCCAGGCGGACGCCAGGGCGGCGTTGTTGGCCGAGGTGCTCTCGACGATGCCCTCGACATGGCCGGTGCCGAACTTCTCCGGCGTCTTCGACATCTTGCGGCTCACCGCGTAGGCGACCCAGGCGGCGATGTCGGCGCCCGCGCCGGGAAGCGCGCCGATGGCTATGCCGAGCACGTTCCCGCGGATCTGCTGGCGCCAGTAGGTCGTGAACATCCCGCCCCAGTGCCTGAAGACGTTGCCGGTGGCCGCCTGCAGCTTGCCGATCGAGGGAACGCCGCTGGCGACCGAGCGCAGCACCTCGGACACCGCGAAGAGGCCGATCATCGCCGGGATGAAGTCGATGCCGGCGAGCAGGTCCGTGGAACCGAAGGTGAAGCGCGGCACGCCGGCCGGGTTGTTCAGGCCGATTGTGGATATGGCGAGGCCGATGAACAGGCTGACGAAGGCCCTGAGCGGCTGGGCGGAGCCGATGAACACCGCGCAGGTGAGGCCCAGGAGCGCCATCCAGAAATATTCGAAGGAGGAGAACTTCAGCGCCACCTCGGCGAGCGCCGGGGCGGCGAAGATCAGCACGGCGGTGCCCGCGAGCCCGCCGAGCGAGGAGAACAGGAGGTTCGCGCCGAGCGCGGTCTCCGCCTCGCCCTTGCGCGTCATCGCGTAGGCCTCGTCGGTATATGCGGCCGATGCCGGCGTGCCCGGAATGCGCAGCAGCGTGCCGGGGATGTCGCCGGCGAAGATCGCCATCGCCGCGCAGGTGACGATCGCACCGATCGCGGGGACCGGTTCCATGAAGAAGGTCAGGGGGACGAGCAGGGCGGTCGCCATCGTGGCGGTGAGGCCGGGAATCGCGCCGACCATCAGGCCGAACAGCGCAGCAAGCAGGACCGTGGCGAAGACCTGCCACTGGAGGACGAGCTCGAAGGCGGCGCCGATCGCGTTCACAGCGGCAGCATCCTCACCATGGAATGCGCGGGAAGATGCCGATCGGCAGCGGCACGAGCAGCAGGCCGGCGAAGACCCCGTGGATGACGACGGTGACGACGGCGGCGAGCACGATCGCCGTCAGCCATCGGACCTTCAGCAGCAGGAACAGGCCGAGCAGCATGACTGCCATGACCGGCAGGAAGCCGATCACGGGGGCCAGCCGGATGTAGGCGGCCACGGCGAGCACGGTCAGCGCGACGCCGATCACCGAATGGCGGCTCAGCATCCATTCGGCAGCCTCGAGGTGGCGGTCGTCGGAGCGAAGCCCCTGGGCGACGAGCAGTATCCCGCAGCCGGCGAAACCCATGGCGATGGCGGTCGGGAAGATCGCCGCGCCATAGGTCTGGCCGGGAATGGCGGGAAAGGTCTGCGAGTACCCGGCGAGCGTCGCCCCGAAGGCGAGCAGCACCCCGCCGAGCACCGTGTCGCTGATCCGCATCGGATCCGGTCCCGACGAAAGCGGCTACTTGGCGATGCCGACCGCCTTCATCACCGCGCCGAGGTTCTCGTCGGACTGCTTCATGAACGCCTCGAAATCGGCACCCGCCGCCCAGCGGACGCCGAAGCCGCGCTCCTTCATGAAGTTCTGGTAGTCGGCGGAGTTGTAGACCTTCTCCATCGCCGCGGTGAGCTTCTGCGTCACGTCGTCGGGAAGGCCCTTCGGTCCGACGATGCCGCGCCAGGCGCCGATGGTCCAGTCGGAGCCGAGCGCCTCCTTCAGCGTCGGCACGTCCGGGAACAGGGAGGCGCGCTGGTCGGACATGATCGCCAGCGATTTCACGCGGCCGGCCTCGATCAGGGAACGCGCCTCGGGAAGCGAGCAGGGAACGATCGCGACGCCGCCGGCGACGAGATCCTGAAGGCCGGGGGCCGCGCCCTGGCTCGGCACCCACGGCACCGAGGCGGGATCGACGTCGACGCTCTTCAGCATGCCGGCGATGGCCAGATGCCAGATGCCGCCCTGGCCGGTGCCCGACGCCTTCATGCTGCCCGGCGCCGCCTTGACCGCCGCGACGAGGTCCTTCGCGGTGGCGTAGGGGGAATCGGCGGCGACCTGCAGTCCTGCCGGGTCCTCGTTGACGAGGGCGATCGGCGTGTAGGCCGCGTAGGTCAGGTCAGTCAGGCCCTGCCAGTGCATCATCCCGATCTCGACGGTTGCGACGCCCAGCGTGTAGCCGTCCGCCGCGGCTTCGGCGATCGCCGAATGGCCGACGACGCCGGAACCGCCCGTGCGGTTGACGACGTTGACCGGCTGGCCGAGCTCCTTCTCCAGGATGGAGGCGATGATACGACCGGTGGCATCGGTGCCGCCGCCCGCGCCCCACGGGACGATCAGCGTCAACGGCCGGTCCGGGTATTGCGCGTAGGCCGGTCCCGCAAGGGAAGCCAGCGCCGAGACGGCGAGCACCGCCACCGCGCTACGAAGAGCCCGTACAAGCATTTATTCCTCCCGAATATGTTCTGTGTATACGTTGTCGAGTGTGCACGGAAAGGTGCCGGCCTGGCAACCGCGTTGTGAGTTGGATGATAGTCGCAGATCGCATACCGTCCCCGACACGATCGCGGGGCGCACACGGGGGAGCGGAATGAACCTGACGGCATTGCTTGCGGCTCGGGCCGAGGCCGGGCGTCCGGTCAGGGCCGGGCTGATCGGGGCCGGCAAGTTCGGCTCGATGTTCCTGTCGCAGGTGCCGACCATTCCGGGCCTTCGGGTCGCGGCGATCGCCGACCTGAACGTCGAGCGGGCGAAGGGTGCCTGCCGGGGCGTCGGCTGGGAGGAGGAGCGGATCGCGGCCACGGCCTTCACCGACGACGGGACCGCGCTCTGCCGCCGCGACGACGTCGAGGTGGTGATAGAGGCGACGGGCAACCCGAAGGCGGGCATCGCCCACGCGCTTGCCGCCTTCGAGGCGGGCAAGCACATCGTCATGGTCAACGTCGAGGCCGACGTGCTGGCCGGCGCCGCCCTGGCGGCCCGCGCCCGGTCGGCGGGCGTCGTCTACTCGATGGCCTACGGCGACCAGCCGGCGCTGGTCTGCGAGATGGTGGACTGGGCGCGGGCCTGCGGCTTCTCCGTCGCGGCCGCCGGCAAGGGCACGAAGTACCTGCCGGGCTTCCACCAGGTGACGCCCGACGAGGTCTGGGTGCACTACGGGATGAGCGACGAGCAGGCCGCGGCCGCCGGCATGAACGCGCAGATGTTCAACTCGTTCCTGGATGGCACCAAGTCGGCGATCGAGATGGCGGCGATCGCCAACGCGACCGGGCTGAACGTGCCTTCCGACGGACTCCTGTTCCCGCCCTGCGGCGTCGACGATCTCGCCCATATCCTGCGGCCGCGCGCCGCCGGTGGCGTGCTGGAGGACAGCGGCATGGTCGAGGTCGTCTCCAGCCTCGAGCGCGACCTGCGGCCGGTCTACCGGGATCTCAGGTGGGGGGTCTACGTCATCCTCGAGGCGCCGAACGACTATGCAGCCGACTGCTTCCGCCAGTACGGCCTGAAGACCGACGCGAGCGGGCGCTACGCGTCGATGTACAAGCCCTTCCACCTGATCGGCCTGGAACTCTCCGTGTCGGTGCTCAGCGCCGCGCTCCGCAACGAGCCGACCGGGGCGACCCGATCCTTCCGCGGCGACGCGGTGGCGGTCGCCAAGCGCGACCTCAGGGCCGGAGAGACGCTCGACGGGGAGGGCGGCTACACGGTGTGGGGCAAGCTGCTGCCGGCGAAGACCAGCCTTTCGCTCGGCGCGCTGCCGATCGGGCTCGCCCACGGCGTGCGGCTGACCGCGCCGGTCGCGGCGGGCGCGGCGGTGCGATTCTCGGACGTCGAGATCGGCGACGACCTCGCCGTGGCGCTGCGGCGGGAAACCGAGGCAATGGCTTGATTTTTCGGAGGGCAGGCCCTCCGCTGATACCAAACTGAAACGTCAAGTTACAAACCAGTAACGCAAAAGCCGCAAAACGGCCCCGCTTTCTGTCCGGCCCTGCCAAACTCCGGACCAAACGGCGCCGGATTGGGCTTGTCTGTTTCGATCCGGAGAGTTCGAGGTCAACCGAACCAGAGGGTCGATACCAATGTTACGCACAGCGATTGCTTCGAAGCCCGACGCCGAGCGCAAGCGTGCCGGCCGGTGGATGTTCGCGGCGCTTGTCGGACTGGCGCTCCTCGCCCTGCCGCCCGCGGCCGCCCACGCCACCGCCCGCGACATCGCGTCCGACATCCTGACCGGATCGGTGACGACCGTATCGGCGAGCGTTCCCCTTCATCGCACCATCATCGGCCTGCCGACCCCGGCGCTGACGCCCGGCCTGCCGCCGCCGCAGCTTTCGGTTCTGTCGGACCGTCGCATCGTCGCCGGCGTCATCCTGGTGCTGTTCGCCGGACTTTCGGCGCTGACCGTCGCCATGTGGCGCGAACTCGGACGGCGGGTCGGCTCGTGATGCCTCCCGCCGGACGCCGCTCGCCCGGCGCCTGGTTCAAGCGCGCCGGACGGCCGATGCAGCTCGTCGCGATCTGCCTCGCGGCGATCTTCCTGACGGGACTGGTGCTGATCGCCGACGGTCTCCTGATGAAGGCGGACAGCCGCCACGGCGGAGCCCGTCATGTGCCGACAGCCGTTTCCGACGGGGGCGCTCAGGCTCCCGGCGGCCCGATCCTGCGCCGGTGACACGGCATGGGTGAACGCCGCCACAATCGTGCCTTGGAATCTGTCCGACTAGGTCATCAAGCCGGCAAACACGCGCCGGATAACATCGATATGAATTTGAAACATATAGACCCGTTTCCGTGATGACGGAGTGCAAGATGCTTCCGCTGCTCGCCGGCGGGAATGACGGCATTTTTCGCCGCCCGGCCGTTTCGTTCATTTCACTCGTCGCCGCTGTTGCCGGCGTTCTCCCGGCCGCCGCGCCGGTACGCGTGGGGGCGTTCGCCGTCGCGTTGCAGGCCCTGCTCTGCGCCGCGGTGCCCTGCGCCTTCGCGGGAAGCGGCGGCAGTGCCGACAATGCCGACGCCGGCAGCCGGAACGGCATCGTGCTCCTCATCGCGCCGGTCGTCACCCAGCCTCCCTCCGCCGGAACCGACTGGACGTCGCGCGCGCCGATCGCCGCGACCAGGGTCGTCGGCGGCGCCGATGCGCCCGTTCGCAAGCACGCTCCCGCGCATGCCGAGGTGGCGATGTTCTCCTGGCGGGAAATCCTGTTCTACGCAATGATCGCCGTGATCGGCATCGGCGGCTATCTCGCCTTCACCGGCGGTCACGGCCGCGAGCAGCGCAGATCCTGACTATCGGGACGGACCGGCGGTCCGCGGCCCGCACCGCGGCCATGAAGGCCGCCAGCTTCCCGGCATCCAGGTCACCGTTCGTGCGCACACCAGTGCAAAGGTCCAGCCCGTAGGGGCGGACGGAGCGGATCGCCTCCGCCGCGTTCGACGCGTCGAGACCGCCTGCCAGGAAGACCGGGAGCGGGCTCGCCCTCACGAACCTGGCGCTCACCGACCAGTCGTGCGCGCGTCCCGTTCCGCCGAGTTCGGGCACGGCGAGGCCCGGCCGGCCGGAATCGAGCAGGAAGGCGTGAGCGTGGTCGGCATAGGCCGGGATCATCCCGAGCGCCTCCGGACCCTCCACGTGGATCACCTGGACGCGGCGGGTAACGGGCAGCAGCCCCGCCAGGCGGGCGGCCTCCGCCGGTTCGATATGCGAGACGATCTGCACCGTCGAGGCGCCGGTCTTGCGCACGTGGCCGGCGATGTCGTCGGCGGTGACCTCGGAGGTCAGCAGAAAGGTCGCGACGGGCGGCGGAGCGGCGGCGGCGATCGCCGCGATCGTCGTGTCGTCGATGGGGCCGGGCCCGGACGGCATCCTGCCGACGAGGCCGATGGCGTCGGCGCCGTGCCGGACGGCGAGGCCGGCTTCCTCGATCGAGGCGATGCAGCAGATCTTCACGCGGGTTCGCATGGGAGCAAAAAAAACGCCGCCTCGACGGGCGGCGCAAGCAATTGTTGGAGCGAACTTTGAAGACCTGCGGCGGCGGCGCGTTCGCGCCAACCACTCGCGAATTCCCGGGCAGACTAACCGGTCGCGTAAACAAAAGGAAACCTTTCAACGGATTAAGGTTAAATGGTGTGCCATTTCGGTTGGCCGCACGTCGTCGCGTCAACCTTCGCGAGCCTTCTTCTCCGCGAGCGTCTTCAGGTTCTGCAGACCCTTATCGTAATCGTTGCCGACCCAGGAATCGAACATCAGCCCGAACCAGCGGGCGAGCGGATCCATCCCGAGATCGGTCTTGAAATCCCAGGTCGCCCTGGTGCGCTCGCCGTCGGGATCGAGCACCATGCTCGCTTCGGCCGTGCCCATGTCGCCGAAGTCGAGGCGCGTGGTGACCGACCGCTCGGTCTGCATCGCGATCACCTCCTGGCGGCCGGTGCCGACATTCGGGTGATCGCTCCGCCAGTTCATCACCTGGCCGACGCCGAGTTCCGGACCCTCGTAGGTGTATTTCGTGCCCTGCGGGTCGTATGCGGCCCAGGGCTGCCAGTCGTTCAGGACGCGCAGGTTCGATACGAGCGGCCAGACCGTGGCGACGGGGGCGTCGATGACGATCGAGCGGCTCACCGCGACGGTGCGGGGCAGGAAGATCAGGCCTATGGCGGTGAGCGCGACGCCGATGACGAGCACCGCGGCGACGATGCGGATGAGCCAGCGCATGGGTGCTACGCCTCCTCGTGCTACCGGCCGCAGGATACACGCGCCTGCCGCCGCGGTCGCTTGCGCGGCGCGTACCGGTCTGGTTGCCGCCCGGCTAGCGCCTTTCAGGGTCAAATAGAACCATTCTGACGCGGCGATTTCGGGCCAGGGCCGAGCCGGCGGCCGAAGGGCGTATCCGGATACGGTCGAGGGCGACGGTGACGGCCTTGGCCCGAAAGCGCCCGTCCCGGAGGGTTTGCGAGCGGCGGACGCCCGCCGGGAAATCGGGTGTTCCCGATTTCCCTTTCCTTTGCTGACGACATCGGAAACATCCGATGTCGTTCGAGCCCGCCTTGGCCGATGCCCGGCATCGCCCTGCGCCGCTCTCGACGCCGGATCGCCTCGCCGATCGCAAACAGAATTGCTTCTATTTGACCCTGAAAGGCCCTAGTGCTTGTCCGTATCTATCTCGCCGCTGTCGCGTGCGGCCGCCCAGGCGCGGGCGAGCTCGATGTTGCGACGCTGGGATGCGGTGAGCTTCTCCTCGCCGCCGACGCGGGCAACCACGTCGGCGACCATCTGCTCGGCCGCGTCCGTGAGGCTGCCCGGCCTTTTCTGGAACAGGATCTTCTGCAGCACGGCGAGGTCGGACTTGTCCAAATCGGCCTGCTCGAGCCTCTTGAGGCAGGGCAGGTCGAACCAGCCCGCCACGCGCTCGCCGCCGGCGCGCTCGTCACGCCCAGCCGCCCGCCCGCGCGGAAGATTCGGCGGCATGGGCGCGTCCTTCTCCTTCAGCAACTCGCCGATGTCGCAATCGAGCTTGTCGGCGATGCGGGCCAGGAGCCCGATCGTGACGCTGATCGTCCCACGCTCGATTCGGCCGAGATGGCGCGTCGCAATGCCCACGTCCCGGGCGAAAGCGTCCTGAGACAGACCTCGTTCCAGACGCCTGCGGCGTATGTTCGTTCCAATTGCCGGTTCAACCTTCATTGCCTGGCGGAACTCCCCCGGCCTGCCGCAACGGCGCTTTCCGGCCGCTCGTTATGATCACATTTATTAGCATCCGAGGGACCGTCGTAAAACTGGCGAACGAAGTCGTCCGCGGGCCGGCCAGATATGGCTGAAAACCACGGCGTACTAAGTGTCCTTAGTTGTCTCATTTATTAAGGTCTTAAATGTCATATTCCGCGCCCGGGCGTCGGGCAACGGGCTCCTGGCCGGCATATCCGGCAGGATTGCTGAGCCGAAGAAATAGTCGTTATATTATCATATGTTAGCGTTTCGGGAGATTGTCCCGGCAGCGGCTGTATCCGAGATGCAACACTCACTCTCAAACACCGGGCTGCGACCAAAGTGACGTTGCGGCGTATTTCAAAACAGAAGTATATGTCCTGTTAGTCATCGGCGGGGCGATCGGGTGTTCTGTCAATATCCGCGTACCGTTTCCGTTTCACGAGTTGAGCGCGGAAAGGGGCTGGGAGAACCGCGTCGATCGACCGAGGGTGAAGGGCAGTCGAGCCCTCAGCCTGTCTGCAGGACGAGGTGAGGAAGCCGATTCGGGACCGTCACAACGTGCTGATTCAGTGGCCGCTTCAGCCCACCTGATCGGCGGCTATCGATCAATCCAAGACGACCAGAAGAGGTCAAGATGAGAAACTCGATATCCCTATTCCTCGGCTCGGCCGCATGCCTGATGGTTGCGGCGGGAGGAGCCCAGGCTGCGGACATGGCGATGGATGTGAAGGCTCCCCGGGAGCCGGTGTACCGGTGCGACATCACCGGTTTCATCGAGCTGCCGGGTACCGACATCTGCTTCAAGGTCGGCGGTTTCGCCCGCCTTGTCGTGATCGCCGGCGAAGACAACTGGTTCGGCGACGAGTTCTATGTGCCGCACACCATCGTCCCGGGCGGACACACGCTCGTCGACCGGGTGCAGATGTACGGCCAGGGTCGCGTCAACTTCGACGCCCGCACCTCGACCGAGTACGGCACCGTCCGTGCCTTCGTCGAGCTTCAGGCGACGGACAACGACACCCGCACCGGCGGTTCGGCCAACCTGCGTCACGCCTTCGTGCAGTTCGGCAACTGGACGTTCGGCAAGACGTGGTCGACCTTCCTGCATCTGGACTCGTCGGCCACGACGACCGACCCGTACACGATCTTCGGCGACAACTACATGCGCCGCAACATGATCCGGTACACCCAGTCGTTCGGCAACGGGTTCTCGCTCTCGGTCGCCGTGGAAGACCAGGAGTACAACGGCCAGAACGGGGTCGCCTTCGCGGGCTTCCCGGCAACCACGCCGCCCCCGCCGAACTCCGTGGTCAACGACCGCAACGAGATGCCGGACGTGGTCGCCAACATCCGCCTCGACGGCGACTGGGGCAATGCCCAGCTGTCGGGCGCTCTGACCAACAACAGGTACCGCGAAGTCTCCGCGGCCGGTACCCCTCCGGCGCCGCTGGCCGGCCAGCAGACCGACTCGGAAATCGGCTGGGCCGCCCTGTTCGGGATGGTCGTCAATACGCCGTCGGTCGGCGAGGGTGACTTCTTCTCGTTCAAGGCGATCTACACCGACGGCGCCCACCAGTACTTCCAGGACAGCCTGGCCGGAAACACCAACATCGTGTGGGGTCTGTGCAACGTCGCGGTCCCGGCGACGGGCGGCTGCATCGTCGATACGGTCACCACGTGGTCGGTGCTGGCCAACTACACCCATAACTGGTCGCCCACCTTCGCGACCACGCTGGGCGGCAGCTACGGCCAGGTGAGCCTGCCGGAGACGCTGACGGCGGTCAGCACCGGCGGCGTCGCCTCGACGACGGACTCCGACAACGACTTCTGGCAGGTCTACCTCGACTTCGCGTGGACGCCGGTTCCGCGGACGACGTTCCAGGTCGACCTCGTCTACGCCAACGCCGAGTACGGTGTCGCCCAGTCCCTGGGCTGCGTTGGTCCGGTCGCCGTTTGCGGCACGGCCGTCGACGACAACGACGGCGCCTTCTCCGCCGCCTTCCAGGTCACCCGTTCCTTCTAATGTAGGTTCATCCTGACCTCCGAAGGAATCGGGCCCGAGGCCCCGGCATTGCGCGAGATGCCGGGGTCTCACTTCGCCGGAAGGCGAACAGCGGCCGCGGCGGGCCCCGTTCCTTTCCGAATGCGCTACCTCGGCAGGGCGAAGGCGACCAGCGCGTCGCCGAACTCGCCGAAACCCGCATGGCCTCCGGCGGCGACCACCACATACTGGCGGCCGTCGTGCTCGAAGCTCATCGGGCTCGCCATCGCTGAGTTCGGCAGGTCGTGGCGCCAAAGCGTCTCGCCGGTTCCTATGTCGTAGGCGCGGAACGTCCTGTCCATCGAGGCGCCGAGGAAGACGAGGCCGGATTTCGTCACCATCGTGCCGCCCATGCCGGGCGATCCCCACTCCTCCGGCGTCGAGAAGAAGGAGATCTTCACCTGTCCGTGCGGGTGGCGCCAGAGCTCCTTGCCGGTCTCGAGGTCGATCGCCATCACCTCGCCCCAGGGCGGCGGGCTGCAGGGCACCTGGAACGGCGACATGATGATCCGCCGCTGCATCGCCCAGGGCGTGCCTTTCATCATGGTCGTCTGGAACTCGGGCGAACCGGCGGCGGCGCGTTTCGCGCTCCCGGCCGGCACGAGGCGCACCTCGGCGGCCATGTTGATCGAATTCACGACCAGGATGCGCCGCTCCGGATCCGCCGAGATGCCGCCCCAGTTCACGCCCCCGGCATAGCCCGGCACGTTGAGGACGCCGCGGGTCGAGGGAGGCGTGAACATGCCGGCGTAGTCGAGCCCCCGCATCGTCTTCCGGCAGAGCCACCGGTCGTAGAGCGTCAATCCGAAAGCCTCGTCGGCACTCAGCTCGGTGCGCGCGATCGGTCCCGGCAGCTCGGGAACGCGCTGGGTGGGGCTGGCGGCCTCGCCCTCGACCGAGGAGGGAGGCACCTCGATCTCCCGCATCGGGAAGGCCGGTTCTCCGGTCCGCGCGTCGAGCACGTAGAGCAGGCCCTGCTTGGTCGCCTGCGCCACCACCGGGCCGTCGACCGAGCCCGCGCCGGTCGGCACGACGACGGGCTGCGAGGCGAGATCGTAGTCCCACAGATTGTGGCGGGTGACCTGGAAGGCCCAGTCGGGCTCGCCGGTCTCGGCCGAAAGCGCCACGACCGCGTCCGCGTAGGGCAGCGGATCGGTGCGCTGGCCGCCGTAGTAGTCGGGGCTCGGGCTCGTCGTCGGCAGGAACACCTTGCCGAGGGCCGTATCGGCCGAGAGCGGCGCCCAGACGTTGGCCGCGCCGGTCTTGTCGCGCAGGGCCTCCGGAATCGGATCGAAGCTCCACGCGAGCTCGCCGGTGCGCGCGTCGAAGGCACGCACCACGCCGTCCGGCATGTCGGCGTAGCCGTTGTCGCCGATCGACAGTCCGAAGACCACCTTGTCGCCGATCACCGCCGGCGGCGAGGAGATGTTCACCTCGCCGTTGCCGCTGGGCGGCAGCTTGTTCAGCTCGATCGGCAGGCCGCCGTTGAAGACGGGGCAGGGCTTGCCGCTTTCGGCGTCGAGGGCATAGATGCGCGCGTCGATGGTGCCGAGGAAAACGGTCCTGGAGCACAGGCCGTAGGCGTTGCCGACGGCATCGTCCGCCGACCAGCCGGTCACGCCGCGACAGCGCAGCGGCGCGCCGTCGGTCCTGCGGGTCTCGGCATGCTGGGCGATGTCGACCTTCGGATCGAAGGACCAGAGCTCACGGCCCGTGGCCGGATCGAGGGCGACGACGCGGTTGAAGGGCGTGCAGAAGATCAGCCGCCCGTCGAAATAGATCGGGGTCGCCTGGAACGAGGTCTGGCTGACTTCGCCGGTGCCGTCCGACTTGTCGCCGGAACGGTACGTCCAGGCGACGTCGAGGCCGGCGACGTTCGCCGGGCCGATCTCGTCGAGCGGCACATAGCGGCCGCCGCCCGGCGGACCGGCGTAGGAGGACCATTCGGCCGCATTCGCCGGGACCGCGAGAACGAGCCCCGAAAGCATGACGGCGCCGAGCGTGCCGTGATAGGGGAAAGGAATGCGCATGGCCGCCCTGTCCGATTCGCTTCGCTGTCGAATGCGATCATAGCAAGCCGGCAACCCTGGGGGATGACGATGAACGCGCTTTTCCTGGCCGTGATCGCCGCCGGCGCGTTGCTGATCGCCGCCATGCCGCTCGCCGCCGCGAACCTCCTGAAGGTCTGGCCGGTGCCGGTGTTCTACGGCGCCGGCATCGCGGTCTACGCGGTCATCCTCATGCTCTACGTGATGTGGCGCCGGCGGCGCACGGCCGCCCGCGCCTGAAAGGTTCCGTTCCCTACATCGGCGGGATGCGCAGCACCTGGCCCGGATAGATCTTGTCGGGGTGCTTCAGCATCGGCTTGTTGGCTTCGAAGATGCGGTTGTACTCGCCGCCCTTGCCCTTGCCGTAGTGCATCTCGGAGATCTTCCAGAGCGTGTCGCCCTTCTTGACCTCGTAGAAGACGGCGTCGGGCTCCTTCTTCTCGACCTCGATCTCGTCCTCGACGCTGGAGACGCCGGTGACGTTGCCGAGAGCGAGAATGAGCTTCTCGCGTTCGGAGCTCGACGGCGCCATGCCGGCGACCTTCACCGTGTCGCCGTCGACCTTGATCTGGAGATTGTCGGCATTGAGGCCCAGCTTCTTGACCGACGCCTGCAGGTCCTCCGCCGACGGCGCCTCGTCGGAAGATCCGATGCCGAGCTTCTCGCCGACATCCTTCAGGAACGAAAAGATACCCATGCTCACCTCCTCTCCGGAACGGAACCCATGCCGGCGAAGGTTAGGCGGTTACG
This sequence comes from Pseudomonadota bacterium, assembly GCA_023458595.1. Classification (GTDB taxonomy): domain Bacteria; phylum Pseudomonadota; class Alphaproteobacteria; order Rhizobiales; family Tepidamorphaceae; genus Microbaculum. The sequence continues at coordinate 11,438 of JAEWYT010000056.1, read as the reverse complement.
CCGCGCAGGCAAAGGGCAAATCGGGCAGGCTCAAACCGGCACGGCCCTTGCCGGAGCGCGCGTGCGGCCGAGGATCATCAGCATGATGGCGATGTTGAGCAGGTTCCAGGCGATGCCGTTCAGGAACGCGGCGCGGTAGGCGCCGGTCATGTCGTAGATCCAGCCCGACATCCAGCCGCCAATCGCCATGCCGAACACGGTCGCCATGATGACGAGGCCGACGCGCTGGCCGGCTTCCCTGGCGGGCAGGTACTCGCGCACGATCATCGCGTAGCTCGGCACGATGCCGCCCTGCGAGAGACCGAACACGAGCGAGACGATGTAGAGCGAGGTCAGCCCGTCGAAGGGCATGTAGAGGATCAGCGCCAGGCACTGGCCGACCGAGCCGATCAGCAGGGTCTTCACGCCGCCGATGTAGTCGGCGAGGAAACCCGAGGCGAGCCGGCTGACGACGCCGCCGGCGAGCATCAGCGACAACATCTCCGCGCCGCGGGCGACGCCGTAGCCGAGGTCGGCGCAGTAGGCGACGATGTGGACCTGGGGCATCGACATGGCGACGCAGCAGCCGACGCCGGCGATCACCAGGAGTATCTGCAATGCGCGCGGCGACAGGTCGATCGACTTCGTCTGCTGGACAGCGGTGGCGCCGGAGGCCGGGGCGGGGTTGATCTCCTCCGGCGGGCGGCGGCGGAGCAGGAAGGCGAGCGGCACCATGACGACGACGCAGATGACGCCGATGACGAGGTAGGTGGTGCGCCAGCCCTCGGACGTGAGCAGGCCCTGCAGCGCGGTCGGCCAGATCGCTCCGGCGAGATAGTTGCCGCTCGCCGTCGCCGCCACGGCCACGCCGCGGCGCAGCCGGAACCAGTGCGAGACGTCGGCGATCAGCGGCCCGAAGGTAGCCGCCGTGCCGATGCCGATCAGGGCGCCCTGGACGATCGCGAACTGCCAGATGTCGCCGGCGTGGGCGGCCAGAAAATAACCGGCGCCGAGGGCGAGCGCCGAGGCGATGAGCGGCGGGACGATGCCGAAACGGTCGACGAAACGGCCGAAGAGGACGTTGCCGAGGGCGAAGCCGACCATTGTGAGCGTATAGGGCAGGGAGGCATCCGCGCGCGTGACGCCGAACTCGGCCTGCACCTCGGGCAGGACGACGATGACCGACCACATGCCGATGCTGCCGACCGTGCCGAGGAGTATCGACACGGCGAGCCGGAACCAGGCGTAGGGACCGTCGACGAGATTCGTCGCGTCCCGGGCGAATGTCGCTTGGGCCAAGGAAGTGTCCGCGTCAGGCCACGGGCCGGGTTGCTTCGAAAGCGGGCACGGTGCCGGCGAAGGCGTCGAGCCAGCCGACGAGCTTGGGATGGCCGTCGCGCCAGTGGCCCTCGAAGCGGAAGTCGAGATAGCCGAGCGCGCAGGCGAGGGCGATGTGGCCGACATGCGGCGGTTTGCCCATGATCGGCGGCTCGGTCTCCAGCGAGGCGAGCGCGCGGGCGACCTTGCCGGCCTGGCGGTCGACCCAGGGCTGGTACTGGATCTCCTCGGGGCGGAAGCGCTTCTCGTAGATCTGCAGGATGGCGGCATCCATGATGCCGTCCGCCAGCGCCTGCAGACGCAGCGCCGGGAAGCGGGGGTCGCCCTTCGGCACGATCCTGCCGCCACCGGCCAGCTCGTCGAGATACTCGAGGATCACGCGCGAGTCGAAGAGCGTCGAACCGTCCTCGAGGACCAGCACCGGTATCTTGCCGAGCGGGTTCTGGTGGAACAGTTCCTCCTCGCCCGCGTTCGTGTCGGCGGGCTTGAACTCGATCCTGTCGCCGAGCTCGAGGATCGCCATGGCGATCTTGACCTTGCGGCCAAAGGGGGAGGGCACGGCGGAACGCAGGATCATCATGGTCAAAGCTCCGGCTTTTCTGAATCGGCGGGTCGGGCGACCATATCCGGCAAGCCGTGGCTTTGCCAATCAGGCGTCGGAGGCAACGAATTTGGCGACGAGTCCGTTGCGGTCGCGCGCCGAGAAGCGCAGGAGCGACAGGATCGCCACGGTGCCGAGACCGACGATGAAACCGGTCCAGATGCCGGGGGCGCCGTATCCGGCGACGAAGCCGAGCACGTAGGCGAGCGGCGCGCCGAGCACCCAGTAGCCGAAGATCGCGAAGGCGAGCGGAACGCGCGTGTCGTTCAGGCCGCGCAGGATACCGAGCCCGACCACCTGGGCACCGTCGAAGAGCTGGAAGAAGGCGGCGATGCCGAGCAGAGACACGGCGATGGCGAGAACGTCGGCCGCGTGCGGATCCGCCGAATCGAGGAACTGGCGCGCCAGTGGCTCCGGCGCGAACCAGAAGGCGAGCGCCGCGCAGGACATGACCGCGAGGCCGAGCGCCATCGCGGTCCAGCCGGCCCGCCCGATCGCGTGGCTGTCGCCGCGGCCGGCGGCGAGGCCGACCCGCACCGTGCCCGCCTGGGAGATGCCGACGGGAATCATGTAGGCGACCGAGGCGCATTGCAGCGCGATCGTGTGGCCGGCGAGGGTGAGCGGCCCGAGCCAGCCGACCATGAGGGTGGAGGCGGCGAACAGGCCTTCCTCGAACAGGGCGGTGAAGGCGATCGGGGCGCCGATCCTCGCGATCGCCTTGAAGCGCTCCCAATCGGCGCGCCACAGCCGGCGGAAGACCGCGTAGCCGCGTGTCGCGGGATGAAAGGCGACGTAGGCCGCGAAGATCGCGAAGCCGATCGCGCTGGTCGCGGTGGTCGCGACGCCCGCGCCGACGATCTCGAGCCGCGGCATGCCCCAGTTTCCGAAGATGAAGGCGTAGTTGACGAGAGCGTTCAGGACGATGCCGAAGCAGGTGATCCAGAAGATGGCGCCGGCGCGGTCGAGGGTGGCGATCAGGGCTCGCAGGACGAGTATCCCGAGGATGAAGGGTATGCTCCATGCGGCATAGGCGAGGTATTCGCCCGCGAGCCTCGAGGCCTCCGGATCCTGGCCGAGCACACGAAGGATCGTCTCCCCATGCATGAGCACGGCGATCGCCGGCACCGAGTAGAGGACGGAGACCCAGAGGCCCTGCCGGACGGTGCGGCGCACCCCGCGCGCGTCGCCCGCCCCGTGCGCCTGGGCGGTGAGGGCGGGCACCGAGGACGTGAGCCCGATTCCGCCGAGCAGGAACAGGAAGATCAGGAGGAAGCCCAGCATCCCGGCGGCGAGCGCATCCGAGCCGAGCCAGCCGATCATCACGACGTCGGTGGTGTTGATCGCGATGTTGCCGAGATTGGTGAGCGCCAGCGGCAGGGCGATCGACACGGACGCGGCGATCTCGCCGCGCCCTTTCCCGGGCGGCGGCGAGGCGGACACGGCTATGGGATCGGCTGCTCCGGTCATGCGGCGGCACAATGGCCGGAAAACGGGCCGGTTGCCAGCCTCCCGGGTGAGGTTCGCGATGCCGCCGCCGGCGCGCGGCGAAACGATTGAAACAACTCGATCCGGCCCCGGCTGCCGGGCTGAAATGCCCCGGTTCTACCGTCTCGCGGACGATATGCCCAACAAAAGCAGGGAATTGACGATGCTCGTTAGAACTCTATTCGCCGCCACCGCGATCTTCGGCGCCATCGCCTCGGGGCCGGCGCTCGCCGCGGGGAAATCCGGCCCGGCCGCGCTGCCGGCCGCCGACGTCGAGAACGCGCGTGCCGCGCTCGTCTTCAACATCGATGCCAGCGGCGTGACGCGTCAGAAGGGCATCGCCCAGGTCACGATCCCGACAAAGGGCATCTATTGCGTCAAGCTGCACCGGAAGAAGAGCCGGATCCGCGATGTCCGAAAGACGGTGCCGATCGTCTCGGGCTCCGCGGAAGGCACCGCGCAGCCCGACGTCATCGTCATCGCGGCGACGACGAGCCCCGACTGCCCGGCGAACAAGCTATGGCTGACGGTCTATACGTACAACCTCAGCGGCGCAGCGTTCGACTTGTCGGACAACAGCTCGTGGAGCCTGATCATTCCGTGATCGCGAGGGCCGGGACCAGCTCGTTCCGGCCGTCTCGCTCATCGCGTTCGTTGCCGGCGCCCGACGGGTGCCGCCGGGCTCGCTCAGGACCGGCGTGCGAGCGCTGCTTCGTATTCTTCGATCGCGTCGGCGAGGAGCCCGTATTCCTCGCAGGTCGTTCCGCAGCGCGCACCGATCTCGCCTAGCTGCTCCCTGGCGAGCCCGGGCCTGTTCAGCACCAGATAGGCCTCGCCCAGGTATTCGCGGGCCTTCGAATAGCCCGGGTCGGCGACAAGCGCCTGGCGATAGTAGCCCAGGCCCACCTCGAAGCGGCCGAGCTGCCGGTTGGCGTAGCCGAGATAGTTGAGCACGCGCGGATCGTCCTTGTTCTCGACGAGGCTGAGAACCTCGATCGCCTCGCCGTACCGGCCCGACCGGGCGAGCCAGCTGCCGTAGGCGTAGCGGCTCTCGTCGTCGAGGCTCCCGCTCGACTGTTTCACGCACCGGCCGGCCTTGCCGTCATACACCTCGCCGCGCGGGCAGGTCTTCACCGGCCCGCCGCTGTCGCCTGCGGCGAAGGACGGCGCGGAAGCCGCGAGGAACAGGGAGCAGGCGACGGCGAGACAGGCGAGGGAGGCTCGCGGGATATTGAGGGGATGCGTCATGGCGAACTCCTCACGGGATGGATCGACGGCGGCACCGACTCCAACACGCGGGCGGTGCCGATATTCCCGGGAGAGACTATCACAGCCGCCCGATGGATGTGCGGAAGGTGCATGGCGGGGCCGCGCGGGGGCGTCTTGCCTTGCCCCAGTTTCCCGGACTATCCGGACGCGTGACCCGATCGCTCGCCAATCTCACGCTGCTCCTCACCGCCTTCGTCTGGGGGACGGCCTTCGTCGCCCAGTCGACGGCCATGCGCGATATCGGGCCCTTCCTGTTCACGGGCACGCGGTTCCTGCTGGCCGCCGCGGCGATCCTCCCGTTCGCGCTCAGGGAGAGGCGCCGCACCGGCCCGATGGACCGCGGCGGCTGGCTGCTGACGCTGGCGACGGCGATCGCCTTCTTCGTCGGCAGCATCCTGCAGCAGGTCGGGCTGCAGTACACGAGCGTCACCAACGCGGGCTTCCTGACGGCGCTCTACGTCGTTCTGGTGCCGTTCGTCGCGCTCGCGGTCTTCCGCTCGATGCCGCACGGCGTGGTCTGGCCGGCGGCGGCGATGTCGTTCGCCGGCACGATGATGCTATCCGGGGGCGGGATCGCGCCCCTCGGGTTCGGCGACGGGCTGATGGTCGTCGCCGCCGTCTTCTGGGCGCTGCAGGTGGTCTTGCTGAGCTACGCGGCGGCGCGCACCGGGCGGCCGGTGACGATCGCCGTCTTCCAGTTCGCCGTCGGCGGCGCGCTCGGCACGGGGATCGCGCCGTTCGTCGAGCCGGTCGGAATGGAGCCGATCATGGCCGCCGGGGTCGAGATCCTCTACGCGGGGCTCCTGTCGGGCGGGCTCGCCTACACGCTGCAGGCGATCGGCCAGCGCTGGACGCCGCCGGCCGACGCGGCCGTGATCCTGTCGTCGGAAGCGCTTTTCGCGGCGATTTCCGGTGCCATCCTGCTCGGCGACCGCGTGACCCTCGTGGGATGGGCCGGTGCGGGCCTGATCATGGTGGCGGTGCTGGCCGTCCAGCTCGCGCCATTGGCGCTCAAGCCGAGGCGCGCGTAGCCCGCAAAAGCCATTCTGCCGGCATATTGCTAGACGTCCCCCTTGCTTCCGGTCCCAATGAGAGTGACGATACCCTCCTGGCGAGGTCACGGGCGGGGCCCGCGCAACGGCACAACAACACGACGGCGGTCCGCCCGGCGAAGGGAGGACTGCTGAAATGTCGGAACTCAGTGGAAAGCCGAACGGAGGCAAGCCAGTCGGGGCCGCCCGGTGCATCGCGCTGGTCGGCCCTTATCTGAGCGGCAAGACGACGCTTCTCGAAAGCATTCTGGCACGCACCGGCGCGATCACCCGGCAGGGCAGGGTCAGCGACGGCAACACCGTCGGCGACGCGTCGCCCGAGGCGCGCGGGCACGGCATGAGCGTCGAGGTCAACGTCGCCACGACCGAATTCATGGGCGACACCTATACCTTTGTCGATTGCCCGGGCTCGATCGAGTTCCTGCACGAGGCCCGCAACGTGGTTCCCGCCGTCGACATGGCGGTCGTGGTGGCGGAAGCCGACGAGAAGAAGCTTCCCGCCCTGCAACTGATCCTCAAGGAACTCGAGGATCTCGGCGTTCCGCGCCTCATCTTCCTCAACAAGATCGACAAGGCGGAGGGCAATATCCGCGACGTGCTCGGCTGGCTGCAGCCCGCCTCGACGCAGCCCGTCGTGCTGCGCCAGCTGCCGATCTGGGAGAACGACATCGTCACCGGCTTCATCGACCTCGCGCTGGAGCGCGCCTTCGTCTACCGCGAGCACGCCCCGAGCGAGGTCATCGAGATGACCGATGCGGCGAAGACCGAGGAGATCGAGGCCCGGTTCTCGATGCTGGAGAAGCTCGCCGACTACGACGACGAGCTGATGGAGCAGCTCCTGTCCGACGTCGAGCCGCCGCGCGACCGGGTGTTCGACGATCTGACCAAGGAACTCCGCGAGAGCCTGATCGTGCCGCTGATGATGGGCTCGGCCGAGCACGGCAACGGCATCCTGCGGCTGATGAAGGCGCTGCGACACGAGGCGCCGACGGTCGTCGAGACGGCCGAGCGGCTCGGCCTGAGCGCCGGATCGGGCGCGGTGGCGCAGATCCTCAAGACCTTCCACACGACCCATGGCGGCAAGCTGTCGGTCGCGCGCGTCCTGCGCGGCTCCTTGAGCGACGGCGACACGGTCCACGGCGCCGGAGGCGGGGACGAGCGCATCGGCGGCCTGTTCACGCTGCGCGGCCAGGAGGCCAACAAGGCCGCCGGGGCGAAAGCCGGCGATACGGTCGGGCTCGGCCGGCTCGAGGGCATCGCGACCGGGGAAACGATCTCGACGGAGAAGGGCGTCGCCCAGCTCGTCTCCGTCGCGCCGCCGCCGCCGGTGCTCGGCAAGGCGATCGCGGCCAAGGAGCGCAAGGACGAGGTGAAGCTCACGGCGGCAATCCACAAGATCATCGACGAGGATCCCTCGCTGTCGCTCAGCCACAATCAGGAAGCCGGAGAAATGGTTCTGCACGGCCAGGGCGAGATGCACCTGCGCGTGGCGCTCGAACGGCTCACCGGTAAGTTCGCGATCGACGTGGAGACCCGCGAGCCGCGCGTCGGCTACAAGGAGACGATCCGCAAGTCGGCCACCCAGCGCGGCCGCCACAAGAAGCAATCGGGCGGACACGGCCAGTTCGGCGACGTGGTGATCGAGATCAAGCCGCTGCCGCGCGGGGCCGGCTTCGAGTTCACCGACACGATCACCGGCGGCGTGGTGCCGAAGCAGTACATCCCTTCGGTCGAGGCGGGCGTGCGCGACTATCTCTCCCACGGTCCGCTCGGGTTCCCGGTGGTCGACGTCGCGGTCAACCTGTCGGACGGCTCGTATCACACCGTCGATTCCTCCGACATGGCGTTCCGCACCGCCGGCCGGATCGGCATGAGCGAGGGCATGCCGCAGTGCTCGCCCGTGCTGCTCGAGCCGATCATGCACGTGGAGATCGCCGTGCCTTCGGAAGCGACGTCGAAGGTCAACACCATCGTCTCGCAGCGGCGCGGCCAGATCCTCGGCTTCGACGGCAGGCCGGGCTGGGGCGGCTGGGATGTGGTGCAGGCGCAGATGCCGGAAGCGGAAATGCGCGACCTGATCGTCGAGCTCAGGTCGGCGACGGCCGGCGTCGGCTCCTACGTCTACCGCTTCGATCACCTCGCCGAGCTGACCGGCAAGCTCGCCGACCAGGTCATCGCAAGCCACAGCAAGGAAGCCGCGTAGGCGGCGGTTCGGCGCGCCGAGGGCCACTCTCGGCGCCGGCCCTCATCTCCGCGACCAGCGCGGGGATGACGGCGGAGAGGGGAGGCCGGCGCCGTCGCGCACCCGCCCTCACATCCCCGCCCTCACATCCGCGTCGCGCAAGCGTGAATTGCTCCGTTCCCGTGCCCGGCGTAGTCCGGAAAGGAACCGGAAGGAGCGATGCCCATGCTTATCCGCAGCAAGCCGGGCTGGTGGATGCCCGAGTCCGCCGCAACGCCTCAGGATGTCTATCTGAACCGCCGCGCCTTCATGGCCGCATCCGGGATCGCCGTCGCCGGGGCGCTGGGTTCCGCCGGCATCGCCCGGGCAGCGGGCGAGGACCCGACCGCCGATCTCTACCCGGCACCACGCAACGAGGCCTACACGCTCGACCGCGAGGTGACCTCGAAGGACGCCAATCTCAACTTCAACAACTTCTACGAGTTCGGAAGCAGCAAATATGTCGCCGAGCCCGCCCAGGCGCTGAAGATCCGGCCGTGGGAGGTGAAGATAGACGGCGAGGTCGAGAAGGAGATGACGCTTTCGATCGACGAGTTGATCCGCAAGGTGACGCTGGAGGAGCGTCTCTACCGGCACCGCTGCGTCGAGGCCTGGTCGATGGCGGTGCCGTGGACCGGCTTTCCCTTCGCCAAGCTGGTGGCGCTGGCCGCCCCGCTCTCGAGCGCGAGATACGTGCGGATGGAGACCTTCAGCGACCCGTCGATGGCGCCCGGACAGAGGCAGGTCTGGTATCCCTGGCCGTACGTGGAAGGGCTCACCATCGAGGAGGCGACCAACGACCTGACCTTCCTGGTCACGGGCGCCTACGGCGAGCCTGCACCCAAGCAGATGGGCGCGCCGCTGAGGCTCGCGACGCCCTGGAAGTACGGCTTCAAGTCGATCAAGTCGATCGTGCGCTTCACGTTCACCTCGGAGCGGCCCGTAGGCTTCTGGGAGAAGCTGCAGGCGAGCGAGTACGGGTTCTGGGCGAACGTCAACCCGGAGGTGCCGCATCCGCGCTGGAGCCAGGCGAGCGAAGAAGTGCTCGGAACCGGTGAGCGGGTGCCGACGCTCATCTACAACGGCTACGGAGAGCAGGTCGCCGGCCTCTACACGAAATACGAGGGCGAGCACCTGTTCATGTGAGCGGCGCCCGCGGACGGGCCGCTTCCCCGGAAAAAAGAAAAGCCGGATCGCACAAGGCGATCCGGCTATTTAGTCGATCTACTCGCGAGGGGGGATTCGCGAGGAAATCGCCTTCCAGAGGGGAACAGCTGACCGCACCGAGGTTTGGCACCGGGAGGAGGTAGTGCCGCGCCTTGCTGCCTACAGCTTGATCGTTGATATGACGCTTTAGGGTGCATTGCACAACGCGCATGCACGCATGTCAGATATGAGCGATCCTCATGGCTATCCGCCGAACGATCAGAATTTCCAACCACGCGCCTTCGCGAGCAGAAAATCGCGGAAAACGTTGATCCTTGCGGTGTCCTTCAGCTCCTCGGGATAGACGAGGAAGGTATCGAAGGCCGGAATCCGCTCTTCGGGGAGGAGCAGGACGAGGCTCGATCCCTGGTCGATGAGGTAATCCGGCAACACCGCGATGCCTATTCCGGCGTCGACGGCGCGCCGAATCCCGTGCGTCGTATTGATTCTGAGGATCGGAATCCGGGGGTCGCCCTCGGACCGGCCGGCCATCTCCAGCCAATTGATGTCGCGGAAATAGGCAGGGGAAGGGTCGCCGAAGGTGATGATCCGGTGCTTGTCGAGATCGGCGACGTTGCGCGGCGTTCCATGCCGCTTGAGGTATTCCGGCGACGCATAGACATGGAAATGGACCGTGAAGAGCCGCCGCATGATGAGGTCGGGCTGCACGGGCTGGCGCAGGCGGATGGCGATGTCTGCCTGGCGCATGGACAGGTCGAGCTCGTCGTCGTCGAGGATCATCTGCAGGTGGATGTCGGGGTACAGCTCGACGAATTCGCGCAGGCGCGGGATGAGCCACGTGGTGCCGAGCGCCAGCGTCGTCGTGACCTTCAGCTCGCCGCGCGGCTTCTCGCGGGAATCGGTCAGGCGCGTGCGCACCGATTCCAGCTGCATGAACACGTCGTGCGCCGTGCGGTAGAGCAGTTCCCCCTGCTCGGTCAGGATCAGGCCGCGGGCATGACGGTGGAAAAGAGGGGCCTTCAGCTCGTGCTCGAGCGCGCTGACCTGCCGGCTCACCGCCGACTGGCTCAGGCCCAGCGCCTCGCCGGCGTGGGTGAAGCTTCCCGCATCGGCCGCGGCATGGAATATGCGCAGCTTGTCCCAGTCCATTTCAAGGCACTCCCCCCGTCAGGCAGGATCCACGTCGCCGCCCGTCATTCGGCGGCGGCGCGTTCGTGCGCCTCTGCAAGCCAGCGCTCCGCATCGAGCGCGGCCATGCAGCCCATGCCGGCGGCCGTCACGGCCTGCCGGTAGGTCTCGTCCGTCACGTCGCCGGCGGCGAACACACCCGGCACGCTGGTATTCGTCGTTCCGGGCTCCGTAACGATATAGCCGTTCGGCCGGGTTGCGACTTTTCCCTGGAAAATGGCTGTGGACGGCGCGTGGCCGATGGCGATGAAGACGCCGTCGACCTTGCGTTCGCTCGTCGCGCCGGTCTTGACGTTCCTCAGCCGCACCGCGGTCACGCCCGGCGGCTGCTCGCTGCCGATGATCTCGTCGATCGTCGAATCCCAGACGACCTCTATCTTCGGATTGCCGAACAGGCGGTCCTGCAGGATCTTCTCGGCGCGGAAGGAATCGCGCCGGTGCACGACCGTCACCTTCGAGGCGAAATTCGTCAGGAACAGCGCCTCCTCGACGGCGGTGTTGCCGCCGCCGACGACGAGCACTTCCCTGCCGCGATAGAAGAAGCCGTCGCAGGTGGCGCAGGCCGAGACGCCGAAGCCCATGAAGGTCTCCTCGGTCGGGATGCCGAGCCATTTGGCCTGCGCGCCCGTGGCGATAATCAGCGCGTCGCACGTATAGGTCGCGCCGGAATCGGTGGTGACGAGGAACGGGCTGCGGTCGAACGTCACCTCGGTCACGAGATCGTGAACGATCTCGGCCCCGACATTGCGCGCCTGGAGCTCCATCTGCTCCATCAGCCACGGTCCCTGCACCGGCTCGGCGAAGCCGGGATAGTTCTCGACGTCGGTGGTGATGGTGAGCTGGCCGCCCTGCTGCAGGCCGGCGATCAGGATCGGCTCCAGCATGGCGCGGGCGGCGTAGATGGCGGCGGTGTAGCCGGCCGGGCCGGAACCGATGATCAGGACCTTGGTGTGGGTGTGCGTCATGCTCGTCTCGTTTCGTTCGCCGGCCCCGCGAGGCGGGGGGCAGGGCGCCGGTCGGCGGCGTCCGGAATCGACCGAATGGTAGGTGTCCGGCCCCCCGGTTTCAAGGCGGCGGGGCGCTGGCGGGCCTCGCTGCGGTGCGTCGTCCCCTGCCGAATGGCCGGAAGCGGGGGCGG
>JAEWYT010000055.1 GCA_023458595.1 Pseudomonadota bacterium | reverse complement strand
ACGCCTGCCGGCCTCATACGAGCCTCGGTGGCCTTACCCCGAACGAGTTTGCAACCCGGTCCCGGAGGGACCACAACGAGAACAGAGTCCAGTCATGAGTGAGGGCAAACTGGGGGCAACGTCACCGCGTTTCGAGGCGGGTGACACGGCTGGCCTGACCGAGGCCGCCGAGGAAGTTGGATACCCTCTCCTCGTGAAGGCGGCCGCGGGCGGCGGCGGGATCGGAATGAGGCGCGTAGACGACGCTGCCCGGCTCCAGGCCGCCGTCGAGGCTACCTGTTCGATGGCCGCTCGGGCATTCGGGGATTCGACGGTGTTCCTCGAGCGATTCGTACGCCGTGCGCGCCATGTCGAAGTCCAGGTGTTCGGCGGGGGCGACGGTCACGTCGTGCATTTCCACGACCGCGACTGTTCGCTGCAGCGGCGCTTCCAGAAGATCATCGAGGAAGCGCCCGCGCCGCAGATCAGCGCGGCGGTGCGCGAGAAGATGTACAAGGCCGCCCTTTCGCTCGCCCACCAACAACGCTACCGCAGCGCCGGCACGGTCGAGTTCATCCTCGATGCGGAATCCGAGGAATTCTACTTCCTGGAAATGAACACCCGTATCCAGGTCGAGCACCCCGTCAGCGAAGAAATCACCGGTTCGGACCTCATCTCGCTGCAGCTTCGTCTGGCGGCCGGCGAACCGTCGCGCGACGTGCTGCCCTCGGCGGTGCCGCGCATCGGTCATGCGATCGAATGCCGCCTCTATGCGGAGAACCCCGATAAGAACTTTCTGCCCTCTCCCGGCACGCTCGGCATGCTCGACCTGCCCACCGGCGTCGATGGGGTTCGTATCGACATCGGCGTCGCGGCTGGAGACAAGATCACAGCCTACTACGACCCTATGATTGCCAAGGTCATCGGATGGGGAGCAGATCGTGAGACCGCGATAGAGCGCGTTCGCAACGCTCTCAAGGTAATCCGGATCGAAGGCATCAAGACAAATCGCGCGTTCCTAATCGCCACTCTGGATCATCCAGCATTCCGCAAAGGCGACATCGGCACGGATTTCATCGACACCTATCGAGATGCCCTCCTCGGCAAGTGAGGGCCAGACAGATTGGAGCGACCTTCATGAATTCGACCTCCATCACGACCGGCGTCCCTGTGCCGCCGTGGCTTCGGACGGTTGCCCTCCTCCTGATCGGCAACCTGGTGCTCGTCGTCAGCGCCAAGATCCAAGTGCCGTTCTGGCCGGTGCCCATGACGTTGCAGACCGGTGCGGCTCTTCTGCTGGGCGTCACTCTCGGCTGGCGACTGAGTGGGGCGAGCGTCCTGGCGTATCTCGTCGAAGGTGCGGCTGGGCTTCCGGTCTTCGCCACGGGTGGTGGACTGAGTTATTTGTCCGGACCGACCGGCGGCTATCTCGTCGGCTTCCTCGTTGCGACGGTCGCAGTTGGTCGGCTCATGGAACTGGGAGCCGCGCGCAGGCTTTCAGGCATCGTCGCGACGCTTGTCTTCGGTGATCTCGTTATTATGGGGCTCGGTGTAGCCTGGCTCGCGATCCTATTTGGTCCGGCGCAGGCGGTGGCTAGCGGGCTACTCCCATTTGCCTTCGGAGAGGCTACAAAGATCGCACTCGTATCTTCTCTTGTTTTCTTACGGATACGACGCAACCGAACCTCGTGAGTTTGTGCATTGGAAAAAGTGGCTGGCTTGCTGCCGGTTTCGTGGACACCGAGATAAGGTGCTTCGCAGAACTGGAGACAGGTCAACCCCGAAGTTATTTCGAGACCGCAGGATATGGTCCGGAACAAGTCGAATCCGCTCCGCCTCAACTGCGTGTCCGAAGGACCGACAGCAGGTAGCAGACCGCATTCATCAGCGAGCTCTTCGCCTGCCGGAAGGCGGCCTCAGCCGTCCTTCAAGACAACTTCGTAGTGCTCGACTGCGCCGCCAACCCGATGGAGGGTCTGCCGCAAGGCCGGAGGGATCACGGCCTCGGTATGGTTAGGACCCGCAAATGCGACAACGTCATCCATGCTGGCGAAGGTGGTGACGGTGACGAACTGAACCTCCTCGCCTTCGTCGAGACGCAGCAGCGTCAGGCCGCAATATCCGGACTGGGCCTGGATCGTAGGCAACTGCCTGCGCACATGCCCCTCGAATGCTTCGGCCTGCGCCGCGGTCGTCCAACCACGCCAAATCCTGGCGATCATTTGCTGAGGTCCCTTTCCAGTTCAAGGTCGACAGACGCCGAAAGGTCGGCGAAGCGCTGCAGCACCGGGCTCTCGCGCACCATCTGCACGTATTGGGCGCTCGGCGGAGCGTTCAGGTCCGCGACCAGCAACGGCGCCTCCTCCCGTGTTGCGCGCACCGCGCCAAGGGCGATTTCGGCGAAACTGTCGGCGATTTCCTCGACCGAGGCGCGTCCGTCCGGCCGATACCAGCGACTGATTCCGTTGCACATCTCCAACAGGCCGAGGCTCGTCAGCCGCATGTCGCGAACACTGAAGACGCCCGCCTCGATGCCTGCCGTCAACGTATCGCGGAGAAGCGTCTCGTACCTGTCTCGCAGGGCGACGATGCGTGCGCGCGCCACCGCGCTCAGCGAGCGCACCTCGGTGTCGATGACGGTCGATTCCAGCGTGAACAGGCTCGTGCATATGACGTGCGAACGGATGAACGCGCAAAGCTTCTCCGGCGGCTCGTCCACCTCCCGACAGGCCTGCTCGGCCACCTCGAACCAAGCCTGCAGGGCATCGGCCATGATTCGCACCAGGAGGTCCTCCTTGGTGCCCATGTAGTGGTAGAGCGCTGCCGACGAGATGCCCGCCGCATCGGCCAGTTCGCGGATCCCGGTCGCCTGGAATCCATGGTGCGCGAACAGACGCACCGCCGCGCGCAAGATCCTGGAATCGGTGGCTGCTCGCCCCGATCGAGGCTTCATCACGCGACCCTCCTTGCATTCCTAGCCGGCGACGATGAGGGCCGCGTCCGGATCCCAGCCGCAGTAGACGGATTCCCCGACACCGGGCGGTGGCTGGTCGCCCGGCAAAACGGCACGAAGCTCCCATCCGTCCTCCAGCCGCACGTCGACCCGTTGCTGGGCGCCGAGGTAGGTCGTGCCAATGACAGTGCCGCGATATGCATTTTCCGTCACCGGATGATCCAGCGCGACTATGCATCTTTCGGGCCTTATCACAACATGAGCATCGTCGACCTTCCCGCTCTCCGGGGCACGGGCGAACGTCGCGGTACCCGATTCGGTCAGGGCCCTGGCGAGGCCGTCAGAGCGGAGCTCCCAGGAAGCAAGCCGCCGCGCATTGACGTCACCCAGGAAGGCAGCATTCCAGAGAGTGCTCGGATCCCGGTAGAGCTCGCGGGGGCCGCCCGACGCCACGATGCGACCGTCGCGGACGATGACGATGCAGTCGGACAGATTCATCGCCTCCTCCTGGTCGTGGGTGACATAGAGGGTCGGCACGCCGGTCGCCTGCTGGATGCGGCGGATCTCCTCCTGCAGATCCTGGCGCAGGCGGCGGTCGAGCGCCCCGAGCGGCTCGTCCATCAGTAGCAGCGACGGCTCGAAGACCAGGGCGCGCGCCAGCGCGACGCGCTGGGCTTGCCCGCCGGAGATCTGCGAGGGATAGCGGTCGGCCTGCGCCGTCAACGACACCAGCGCGAGGAACCGCTCGACTCGGGCGGCCACCTCGTCGCGCGGCAGGCGGCGCACCTGCAAGGGGAAGGCTACGTTCTCGGCGACCGTCTTGTTCGGGAACAGGGTGTAGCGCTGAAACACCATGCCCACGCCGCGCAGGTGCATGGGCCGATGGGTGTAGTCCTCACCGTGGAAGACCACCCTGCCCGCGTCCGGCTCGGTAATGCCGGCGGCGATCGACAGGATCGTCGACTTCCCCGAACCGCTCGGACCGAGCAGGGTGACTATCTCGCCTTCGCGGACTGTGAGGTCGGTGGGCTCGAGAGCGCGGACCCCACCGTAGGACTTTTGCACGCCTTCCAGCTTCAGCGCCGGCGGACGTCCCGCGCCGTGTCCGGACGAGGACTTCGGAGAGACTTCAGCCATCGTCGCCGCTCGGCACGTCCGCCGCCGCGGCGGGGGATACATTGAAGGTCCACGCCGCGACGATGGAGAGCGCTTCCTCCATGTCGGCGCGGCTGGGTTGCCCGGAGCCGATCACCGACATCTCCTTGACGATGATCTCCCGGTAGTAGTCGGCGATCACGGCGGCGTCGCCCGGATAGGGCCCCGTCGTCACCACCGTCCCCAAATGGGTGGCAGCGCGGATCGCGGACCCCAGCGTCCCTTCCCGCGGATCGGCATGCAGGACGACTGGATGCGCGTTCTCGCCGCCTGCCGGAACGACCGCGATGCCGATACGCGCGGCGAGCGCGCCGGCGATCTCCCGTCCCGCCGGGTCGGCGACCACGGCTATCTCGCGGGCGTCACACCGCCTTAGCGCCCGAAGCATGCGCGCGATCGCCAGCGGCACCTCCGGCGGTCGGGTCTCGTCTAATGCCGTCATGCCGCCGCTCCGTCGATGGAAATGAACAGGTCGTCGGCCGGCGGCCAGCTCGCCGCGGCAGCCCGAAGCTCCGACGGCGCGTCCGCCATCGGCACGTGGCGCGGCCGGCGGATGTCCCAGTCCTCGTCCCCCGTCGACATAAGCTCGATCGCCGCCCGGTATCCGGCGGCGGTCTTGCTGTCGGTGCCAATCAGCTCACGTTCCAGTCTGGCCAGACGCTCGCCCGCTCGGGGAATGACGACGTCCAGACCCGCTGGCGTGCCGAGGGCGACGATCCGGCCGCCCGGCCGCGCCATGTCGAAGCACAGGCCCAGAGAGGCCTCGACCGAATTGGCGTGCACGACCACGTCGACCTGTCGGCCGGAAACCTGATCCGGCAACAGCGCGACGTTGGCTCCGGCGGCCAGGGCGAGTTCCAGGGCGACGGGGCTCGGGTCCACGGCGACAACATGCGCGCCCCGGCGCCGTGCTACCCGGATGAGCTGGCGACCGTGCCGGCCGGCGCCGACGATGCCAACCGATTCACCCGCCCGGACTCGACCACGATGTAGCGCATGGATCGTCGTCGCGACCTCCGAGACGACGCAGGCGATCTCGGACCGGAACGATTCCGGCAGCGCGAAGACGCGGCGCGCCGGCAGAACGATCGACTGGCGCGCGAAGCCGGGGCAGCCGATGTCGATCCCGGCGAACTTCACGTTCGGGCAATGGTTCTCCAGATCCCGGCGGCAGAACCCGCAGGCGCCGCAAGTCTCGACGCCTGACAGGATCACCCTGGTGCCGGCCGCTACGGCCGGATCGCCGGACGCTTCGACCCGACCCACGCCCGCGAAGCCGAAGACAAACGGGTCGTCGGGGTCGAGCACCTGTCCGAAATGGCGGAAACGGTCGCCGCGGACCGCTCGCACCTCGGCGATCGACAGCGCCACCATCTCGACGGCGACACGCACCTCGCCCGGTCCCGGATCGCCGGGATCATCGACCTCCACCAGCTCAGGCTCACCGATATGGCGCATGCCGACCGCACGCATTCACGCAGTTCCTTTTCGGTTTGAGACATTGGCCGACCGACCCGTACCGGCGTCGTAGGTGTCCGGCGTCACGCCCGCGTCACGCAGCTTCTGCTTCTCGACGCGCTCGCTCGGCGTGAGCGGCAGCCGCATGACACGGACATAGCGGGGCACCAGATGGTCCGCGAGGCGCTCGCGGCACCAGTCGACCAGCGCCGCCGGGTCGATCGCCATGCCCTCCTTGGGCTGGACCGCGAGCAGCACGTCCTCTTCGCCCAGCTCCGCCGGAACGCCGATGATGGCGCAGTTGGCGACCGCCGGATGGTCGAAGATCACGCCTTCCACCTCGAAGGGGCTGATGTTCTCGCCGCGCCTGCGGATGAAGTGGCGCTTGCGGTCGAGATAGTAGTAGTAACCCTCGGCGTCCCGCCGGCACATGTCGCCGGTCCGGAACCAGCCGTCGCGGAAGGCGGCTTCAGTGAGGTCGGGGCGGCGCCAGTAGCCGGAGAAGATGACGCGGCGCTCCTTCGGCTTCAGCCAGAGTTCGCCCATCCCGCCCTCCGGCACGTCCGCGCCATGATCGTCGACGAGGCGCGCCTCGAAGAACTCCGAGAGCAGTCCAATCGAGCCAGTCCGGAACTCGTGCTCCCGCTGGAAGATCGGCAGGCAACACTCGGTAAGTCCGTAGCATTCGAGAAGGGCGACGCCGAAGCGCGCGCGGAACGCTTCAACCTCATCGGGCCGCGCTGCGCCGCCGAGGCCGGCGCGCAGCCGGCAGGCAGGGCCGGGCCCCTCCTCCCGTCGCAGCATGATCGCAACCATCACGCCGACATAGTCGAAGATCGTTGCGCCGGCCGCCGCCGCCCGGTCCCAGAAACGGGAAGCGGAGAAGCGGACTTCGAAGGTATGGGTGAGCCCGCCGACCACCGAGCCGGCGAAGGCCCACCAGGCGTTGATGTGGTAGAATGGCCCGGAGGTGTACACCGAATCCGCCGGCGTCAGGCTGCCGGCGCGACAGAACTCCTCCCCGGCCCAGACCATGTACTCGTGCGACAGGACGCAGCCCTTCGACACTCCCGTCGTCCCGGAGCTGTAGAGGATCAGCGCCGGTGACACCGGATCGTACGAAGCCGGAGGGGTCTCTGCGGGATCGGCATCGCCGAGACGGTCGAGGCTGGCCGCCGGCGGACGGGCCACGCCTTCCGGCAGGCTGTCCAGCGCACGCTGGCCGTCGTCGTCGTGGAGGATCACCGCCGGCTCGGCATCGCCGATCATCTGGGCAAGGATCGCGCCCCGCTGGTCGGGGTTGAGCGGGACGGCGATCGCACCGATCCGCCAAGCACCGAACGTCGCGACGAAATACTCCGTGCAATTGTTGCAGATGGTGCAGACCCGGTCGCCACGCCCGACCCCCAGCGACTGCAGGAAGGCTGCGGCCTGTCGCGCGCGTATCTCGAAGTTCGCGACTGTCGTGCGATTGAAGTCGGGATCGACAAGAAACACGCGCTCGCCCGTTTCTGTCGCCTCTCGCTCGACGATGGCCACGAGGTTCGCGGCACCCCGGTCCGGCGTCATGTGCTCGTCTCCGTCGGCCCGGGAACACGCCGGAAGCGGTTGATCGCGAGCACCAGCAGTCCGCCCATCAGTGTCGCCGCCACCAGAAGGGTCGCGACCGCCGTCAGGGCCGGGGTGATCAGTTCCCTGAGATAGTAGAACATGCGTGCGGGCAGCGTCGGCAGCCGCGACGGTCCAATGAAGATCGCGAAGGTCACCTCGTCCCAGGACACGACCAGCGCCAGCACGAAGGCGACGATGGCGCTGGTCAGCATCAGTGGCATGATGATCTGGCGCATGATCGTCCACCAGCGCGCGCCGAGCGTTCGGGCCGCCGTCCACAGCAGCGGATCGATCGAATCAACCGCGTTGACGAACACGATCATCGTCAGCGGCACCGCCAGCGTCGCGTGCACGATGGCGAGCACCGTCGGGTCGCCGAGAGCGCGGAAGCTCAGCAGGATCGAAAACAGGCCGGTCGCCATGACGATGTGCGGCGCGACGATCGGCAGCATCAGGAAGGCCCGGAGGTTCGGCCTGATGCGCCCGAGCAGCAGATGCGCGACGCCGAGGAGCAGGCCGGCCACGGTGGCGATCAGCGCAGCGATCAGGGCAAGGCGGGCGGACAGGGCGGCAGAGCCGAGCCAGGCCCGGTCGCCGAGCACCTGAGCGTACCAGCGCAGGCTGTAGTCGCGCGGCGGGAACTCCAGCGTCTCGGACGAGCCGAAGCTCGCCGGCACCATGATGACGACCGGCAGCAGCACGAACAGCAGCACCAGCCAGGCATAGGCCCAGCCGACCATCGCCAGCCCCCGCCCCCGATTCATGCGGCAAGCTCGTCCGCGGCGCGGGCGAAAGACACCCCCGCGAGCCGCAGCGTCACCCAGGCGACCGTCAGGAGGAGCGCCGTCAGGACCACGCCTGTGGTCGCGGCCATGCCGGAGTCGTAGCGGTTGACGAGGTCGGAGTGCATCTGCATCCCGACCATCACCTCACGCGGCCCGCCGAGCAGTGCGGGCGCGACGTAGAAGCTGGTCGCGACCATGAACACGACAAGCCCGGCGGTGACGACGGAGAAGCGTACCTGCGGCCAGTAGACCTGCCGGAAGACGGTCCATGTGCGGGCGCCGAGCGTCCTGGACGCGATGATGAGGTCCCAGTCGACCCGCTTCATGCCGGCGTACATCATCATGGCAGCGTAGGGGACCAGAAACTGCACCATGCTCAACACCACGGCGCCGCGCGTGTAGAGGAAGGGCACCGGCTCCGACGCGAGCCCGGCCGAGGCGAGCAGGTAGTTCAGCGGCCCGAGGCGGGCAAGGACCACCTGCCACGCGTATATCTTGACCAGGATCGAGATCCACATCGAGGCTGCGATCAGCCCCAGCACGATCGCGGCGGCGCGGTTGTCCCGCGTGGCCAGGAACGCCGACAGTGGCGCGGTCATGACTACCGTGATGACGGTCACCAGGCCGGCGATGACGAGCGTGTTGGTCAGCACCTGCGGATACGGGGCGCGGGTAGCGAAAGTCGCGTAGTTCGTCAGCGTCCACTGACCGGCATTCTTTAAGGAGTCGACCAGCGCCATCAGCGTCGGCGCGACTACACATGCAGCAACCAGGAGCACCGCGGGAGCGAGCAACGATATCTGCAGGAGCCGGCGGCGCGCGGCGCGCGTGCTCCGCGGCCCCGCATCGATCGCAGCTTCGACCTGCACTCTCGTGTCCGTCATCGCCATCATCCCTGCAGCCGGAGGCCGAGACCTCCGGCCGAAGTGCGCGAGTATCAGCTACCGGTAAACTGCGGAGGCCGCTTCTCAACGAACGCCTGCGCCGCCTCCCGGACGTCCCTGGTGTGGCCGAGCCAGTAGCCGGTGATGATCTCGAGTTCCATCGCCTGCTCATCGGAGGCGTTGGCAAGGACATCGATCAGCAGCTTCTCGTACTGCACAGCCAGGGGCGACTGCCCGTCCAGTTTCTGGATCAGCTCGATGGCGCCGTCGACAACCGCATCGGCCGGCGCGAGACGGGCGACAAGGCCGATCGCCTCGGCCTGCTCGCCGGTGATCCGGTCGCCCAGGAGCAGCATACGCCGCGCCCAGCCCGCGCCGACGGCGCGCGACAAGCGGGTCGTCAGCGCCATTCCCGCGTTCCAGCCGACGGCCGTCTCCGGCAGCCAGAACCGCGCGTCGGGCGCGGCCACGACGAAATCGCAGGCGACGGAGAGCTCCACGCCCATGCCAACCGCCCAGCCGTGCACCGCTGCAACCGAGAATGTGTTCGGGCGCCGCAGGATGCGCACCATCTCGATGATCTTGCGCTCGGACTCGTGGAACCGTGCAGCCGCGTTGGCGGCGATCTGGTTCAGTGTCTCCAGATAGTCGCCCATGTGGGCGCCGGAGGAGAAGGACGGCCCGTGACCGTGGAACACGAACTTCCGCGCGCCTTCCGACGCCGATTTCTGCAGGACCTCGTGCAGCTCCTCCAGGAGCGGCATCGAGAAGGCATTCAGATGCTCCGGGTCATTCAGCCCGATCAGGTATATGTCGTCGCGTTGCTCGACGGTCACGAGGCTCGTCATAGATCAGTCTCCTTACGGGCGATTACTGCGCCATCCAGGCGTCCCAGCGAGCCTGGACGTCTGCGTTGTTGTCCGCCCACCACTGCGCGTCGACGACGGAGGCGACGGCCACGTGATCGGCACTGGTTGCAAGGGCCGAGGCCAGCGCCTCGTCGATATAGGGCGTGATGTTGGCGCCGCCCGCGTAGCCGGAGGCCTTGGCGAGTTCGGCCTGCAGCTCCGGGCGCTGCATGAAGTACAGCAATGCCTCGGCATTGCGCACATTCGGCGCGCCCTTCAGGATGAAGTTCCAGGAGACGCGCAGCAGCGCTCCGTCCCAAGCAGCGGCGACCGGCCGGCCGGCCTTCGCGGCGGAATAGACGCGTCCGTTCCAGGCTGTGCCGGCGACGAACTCGCCAT
The DNA here is from genome assembly GCA_023458595.1 of Pseudomonadota bacterium. Classification (GTDB taxonomy): domain Bacteria; phylum Pseudomonadota; class Alphaproteobacteria; order Rhizobiales; family Tepidamorphaceae; genus Microbaculum. The sequence continues at coordinate 28,177 of JAEWYT010000055.1, read as the reverse complement.
TGACGATACCCTGCACCGACTGGTCGCCCGCGGTCCAGAAGCTGCGAATGTGCGGCCGGATCTCGTCCATCTTGGCGAAAGCCCGGTCGAGGTCGAGCGGGTAGACCTGATCTGGCGGCACGCCGTCCGCTATCAACGCCATCACCAGGTTCGCCGAGCTGTTCTGCATCGTGCGCGGCCCGGGGAACTTCTCCACGTCCCAGAAGTCCGCCCAGGACTTCATGCCGTTCGGGAGGGCCTGCGTGGAGTAGACCAGCACGTCGGAATAAGGGGTCGCCCATGCCCCGTACTGGTTAACCGAGCCGGGCGCCATGTCCGCTTCGATCGACGACCAGAAACCCTCTGGCAGCTTGTGGAGAATCCCTTCGGAGATCCCGAGGGGAAACTCTTGGTCACGGCGTGTTCCGCCGATATCCCAGGGCACGTTGCCGGTTTGGACGTACTGCCGCATCTGCTCGTACGTGCGAGCGTCGGTGACATGGTTGACGCGGACCCCGCATTCCGCCTCGAAGGCGCGGAAGAAGATGCGCTCGATGTTCTCACCATAGGAACCGCCGCTCGAGTTGAAGGTGACCTCGCCCTCGATCGGGTTTCCGTCGGGATGGCAGGAGGCGGCAACAGCGACATGCGATGTCGTGGCCAACGCGACGAGGCAGGCTAGGGCCGCATAGGTGTGCACACGGAAGGCCTTCATATTCCATCTTCCCTCTTGCTGGCGTGAAAGACCGCCCATTGTGTCTATCGATCGATCGATAACTTGTCAATACCTGACGCGACATGGCGAAAGTGGTCCGTTTCTGGTGTTAGTTTTCGGTCGGTTTTGAAGCGCTTGGGCTTGGCGGGCCGGGATCGACGTTAGTTTCCGACGGCGATAAGCCTGATGCTTTCTCCGTACGATCCGGTTTTCCGGGCAGATTCGGCGGGCGACAGTCCATGGAAAACCATGTGGGGCCAGCTCTCGTTGCACTCCCTGCGCCATGCCTCGATCCTGGCCTTCGCGTCGGCCATCGAAGCGAACCAGTTCGCATTCGGGCACTCGTCGCGGAGCGAGCCGTTGGAGGACTCGATACGCGCATTGTCGGTCGGAGTTCCTGACCGCGAGAAGTCCATCCGCTCTTACCTGGCCCCGGCTTTGTCCTCGCTTTAGGGCTACCTAGTGAAAGACATGGGCGCGCCGGAGGAGGCGCGAGCGTAGTGATGAAGCGCCGGCCGCAGCACGCTCCTTTGCATTACTTCCAGGGGCCGCCCGCGTTCCATGTCCCATCGAAGGCCTTGCCAGCCAAAAGAGCATGGGCAGGCGGGAGAACGAACGCGGTCACCCTGGCCTGCAACTCGGCAAAAGGACCAGGGGCCATGGCGATCGCGGTCCGGCGCAGGAACCCCTGCCACTGCGCCTGTTTCGCGGCGTCTTCGGCAAAGGCCGGCGTCAGGGCGATGGGCGTATCCGTGGGGATGTCCGTGCGGCGGCGATCGAAGGTCGCGGCGATAGCTTGCGCGAGGACCGGTCCGTTGAAGGAAAACGTCTCCGAGATCGCCCAGAGGTCGAAGAAATCCTTCATGCGGCTGTTGAGCATGCCGAGCGCGATCAGCGCCTGGAATTTCTCGGCCACGACCGTCTCGGGCGGGTAGGCTCGCAGCCGAGGCACCGGCATATCGAGCAGCGAGGGATAGTCGATGTCCTGCACGGCCGGGGTCACCGCATCGCCAAATCCGATGTCGATCTGGATGGGCAGGCGCGCGCCGGCGATCTCGGCGGTCATGGTGATCCGGACGCCGCTATATTCGTCTTCAGCCCGAGCCGGCTCGGCCCGCAGGGTATCTGGCTTGAAGACCACGCCATCGTCCTCGACGTCGATCCCGCAAATTTCGCGGAAGACCGCAGCGATCCGCTCCGGCGCCGCGTCGCCGTACCCCAGAAGATCGAGATCGCCGGTCGCCCGATAGGGCGTGGGCGTCCAGAGGCTGAACAGCATGGCGCCTTTGAGGACGAATTGCCCGCTATAGGCCGAGACGCTCAGCCGGTAGAGAAGCCGCTCTATGGCATAGCGCGTGAGCGCAAGCTGGACGTTTTCCTTGCGTTCGCTCGCGCGCCGGGTGAGGCGTGCCCTGACCGAGGCACCGACATTTTTGAGCGGAGGTTTCGGGGTCATACCGTGGCCTCGATATAGGGCCGCATCACGTTCTGCACACGGTCGATGGCGGCGAAATGCCAAATGTCATCGACCGTGGCGCGGCGGCTTCGGAGACAGTCTCTGAGCGCCTCAATGGCGACATCGAGACCGACCTGGCTGCGGTATTTGAAGCAGTCGGCGACCGTCTTGGCGGGATTGGTGATAGGTACTTCTACCTGCTCGATTGTGTGCCGGTCCACGCCGACGGTCAGGGCGTCGCCGGTGGCGCGGATGATGCGCAGGGACACCGGCGGGTTTTTCGGCGCCCACTTCTTGTGACCGATCAGCATCCACACCTGATGTGGCAGTTGCGTCGTGAGTTCGTGGAATCTGAGCGCGGAGAGCAGGCAGATAACACCGTGGGGCACGGCCCGAGCGGCTTCGGCAAGGCTGTGGGACTCGGACCATTCCGCATCGGCAAGTTGATAGAGGCCGCGCCCCATACGCACCAGAAGCCCCTCGTCTTGCAGCCTCCGCAGGTAGGCGCGCGGAATGCCCGCTGCATCGAAATCGCGCGCGCGCGCGATACCGCGCTCCCTGGCGACGGTGATCGCACGATCCTTCAGCGTTCCTTGAGCTGTTCCTGCCATGTTCCGTATGCTCGGCAATAATACATAAATGCCGAGACTTTGTATCACACCCCCCTGATCCCCTGCAACCGGAACTAAACAGCTCGACCACGAGTATGGCGCTCATGCTGCTACTGTACCCGCCGCCTGTTCCAGACGAGTTGCGCCCGATCACCCTCCTCGGACGGGAACAGGGCGGCGGTGAAGGGCTCGGAAAGGTTCGGGTCGTCAAGACGGACGCGGAGATAGTACTTCGGGTGATCGCCCGTCGTCCGGGCGTCCCAGGCGTCACCGATGCGGGCGTTGCCGACAAGGACTCGAAATGCCGGGGCGTTGTCATGGGTACGGTCGTCGTTGGGGACGAGCCGGACCTTGGCGTCGATGGTGAGCGTGCGGATGGAACCGTTCCAGCCGCCGTCATTGGACAAAGTGAAGGCGCCGATTTGCATGGGTCACTCCTCGAACTGCGATGGGGATGAGACAGCGGGCGACGCCGCTGCAGGATCGCCCGCGCGCGGGGTGAGCGGGCGCGGCGCGCCGGTTTGTCGATGTTCGTCTCCGGCAACCCCTCCTTGCGCGCCTTGGCGAAGGCGCGGTCGCTGTCGAGGAAGGCCTCCAGCATGAAGGGAATGAGCTCGGCGACGGATTCGGCCTCGCCATAGCTGGCGCGATAGAGGGCGGAATAGTCTCGTAGCGCCTGGTTGAGGTCGGCGCCGACGGTGATGGTGATCTTCGCCGGCGTGCGGTCGGGCAGTTTTCCGAGTTTCAGATTGGCCATGATCGATCCTTTCAGCCCTGGTAGCGGCGCAATACGAGATCCCTGTGGACGATGATCCTGAGCGGCCAGCCGGGACGGACGGTGATGGTCGGCTGGATGTTCAGGTTCTTCTCGGTGATGCGCTGGCCGGCCCTATTGACGTTCTGCTGGGTGGACTCGCGGATTGCCCGGACCAGATCGCTCTCGTCGCTGCCCAGGCTCAACTCCGTGCCGACGCCGAGCAGGGTGGCAAGCGCGATGCCCTTGATGAGCCGCCAGGTGTGGTAGTCGACCTCGTCCTCGAGCCCGGCATAGCCGGCCGAGTCGGTGGCAGGCAGATTGTCGATCTCGATGGAGGAGCCGTTGGGCAGGATGATGCGCTGCCAGACAAGCAGCGCACGCGACTGGCCGAAGGCAATCACGCTGTCATAGGTGCCGATCAGGCGCGAGCCCTGCGGGATCAGCAGCGCGCGGCCGGTCACCGTATCGTAGACGTTCTCGGTGACCTGGGCGACGACGAGGCCCGGCAGGTCGGAATTGATTCCGGTGATCAGGCTCGCGGCGATCACACTGCCGGCCATCACCTGATAGGGCGAGACCGGCGTCTGCAGGGCGTGCGGATTGTAGATACCGCCGGTGTCCTGCTGGTTCAGGAAATCGAGCTTGCGCTGCTGATTGTTCTGGTCGCGCTCGGGATCGAGCGTCAGGCGGTCAGCGTCGGGCGAAACGGTTTCCGTTGCTGCCGTTTGCTGGGACTGGCTCGTCACCGCCGGCGTGTCCTGCCGCGGCCGGTTCTCGATACGGAAGAAGACGCCGGCCTCCTTCGCCTGGATGGCCTGCTGGGCGAGGCGCTGCTCCTCCGCGGACAACTCCGTCGCTCCCGGTGCGATGCCGAGCTGGCGTCGGCGTTCGAGGATCGGCCGCCCGAGGTCGCCAGGCAGCGGTGGCCCGAGCTCCGGCGTTGCCGGCTTGACCTGGCTGTAATCGCCGGGCAGCGCGGCAAGGCCATCGGGCGTCGGCTTGCGTTCTGTGTTGTAGAGCTCCTCGGTCTGGCCCTGAATGCGAAGGGCCGGGCCTTGCAACGCCATCATGGTCACGCCGAGGATGGCGCCGGAGCCGAGCGCGGCTACGCCGATGACAAGACCGCGCCTGAAGCGGACGACACGGCGGGGCGCGACGCGCAGGTCCAGCTTGCCGGGATCGCGCTTGGACGAGCCGGCGAGTTGCGGCGTGGATGCGGCAGTATCCGTCATAGCCCCTCCCCCTACCGGTCCGTGCGCGGAAACAGCGCGGTGCGCCGTGGCGTGCCGTCCGTCCGCGTGATGCGCACCACCTGCTGCGGCTTGGCGCCGAGGCGCAGCTCAGCGGCGGCGAAGAGACGATCGACGATGTAGTAGTTGCCGCGCATGCGGTAGTTGACGAGTTCGTTGCCGCCGTCGGCGCCGACGACGAAGAGCGGCGGCGCCTCGCCCTGATCAATCCGGCGGGGGAACTCGATATAGACCTTGTGGCCGTCGTCGAAGGCGCGCAGCGGCTTCCAGGGCGGGTTGTCGCCGGTGATGGTGTAACGGAAGCGGATGTTCTCCAACGTCACATTCGAGGCGACCGGCAGTGCGGCCTGGGCGGTCGCGTTCTGTCGACGCAGGACGAGGATCTGGTCGGACGGATAAGTCCAGGAGATCGCCGCCATCGCGGTCTTCTCGGTGCTTTCAAGCTGCAGGTGATAGGCACGCCGGTCGGTGGTGATGACGAGATTGGTCTTGAGACCCGGCGCAAAGGGCTTGACCAGCACATGGGTACGCTCCGAACTGCCTGTGCCGCTCACGGTGTCGCCGATCACCCAACGCACGGTATCGCCGGCGGAAACAGAGGTGAGTTTTTCACCGGGCTGCAGGGCGATGTCGCTCACCCGCTCCGGCGCCGCATAGAGACGGTAGAGCGCCCCTTCCGTATAGGGATAGACTTGGATGGCGTTGACATAGCCGTATTTCGTCGGCTCCTGCGTCGCCGCCTTGTTGGCGTCCTCGACCCGCTGGGTCGGCGGGCGCTTGTCCTCGGTCACCTCGCCGGGCTCCGGCTGAAGCTGGCCCGGCAATGGCAGAACCTTCGGCACCTCGACGATCTCCACCGGCTTGGCCGGTTCCCTGTCGATGACGGCCCGCTTGAAGTCGTCGGAGTCGTAGCTGATCGCCGGCGGCAAAGGCTTTGTGGCGCAAGCGGACAAGGCCAGCGCCGAAACGGATATGACGAACAGACTTCTCATTCTACGGACTCCTTGGGCAATGAAGGCGCGGCGGCGTCGAGCTCGCGCGACCAGTCGATGGCGTTGACGAAGACGCCGAGAGGGTTCTTGCGAAGCTGCTCGGCGGTGCGCGGGGGCTGGATCACGACCGTCAGGATCGCGGTCCAGCGCTCGGTGCGGGCCAGGCTACCGCGCTCGAAGACCTGCTCGGTCCACTTGACCTGGAAGGAGGCGTCAGAGGCCCGCACAACGCTCGTCACCTGGACCGAGACGCTGCGGGTGCCGATCGCGCTGAAGGGATCGTTCTTCTTGGCGTGGTCGTTGAGGAACAGCGCGGCGCGGTCGGTGGCGAAATCGTAGGCGGACAGCCAGTTCTGGCGCACCAGCACCGGATCGGTGGAAACCGAACGGACGTTGGTGATGAAGCGGGCGAGGTGCCAGGCGATCTGGGCGTCGGCCGGCTGGTAGTTCTGGATTGCCGGCGCGACGGCGCGCGCCTCGCCGAACTTGTCGACTTCGACCACATAGGGCGCGACGCGGCTTTGCAGCGACTGCCAGAGCAAGCCGCCGGAAAGACCGGCGGAAAGCGCCAGGCAGCCGAAGGCCATGAGCCGCCAGTTTCTCGCCTGGATACGAGACGCGCCGATGCGCTCGTCCCAGAGCTGGGCGGCCTTCTGATAGGGAGTGACGGGCTCTGGCGTCGTGCCATATCGCTGAATCGGTCGTCGGAAGAACATGGGTCAGTCGTCCTTGTCATTGAGGGAGGGATTGGCGCCGTTGCCGGGCCGGTCACCGTCCTTGATGGCTTGGGTGGCGGTCTGACGATGCGCGCGTGCCGTCTGTTCGGAGCGCAGGCGATTTGCCCAATCAGGCGCGGCGTTGGCGGGGGCGCTCGCCGATGCGGCGGCTGCTTCCGACATGGAGGCGGTCGGCGTGCCGCCCGTGGCCGTCCAGGTGCCACGGCGTCCGCCATCGGCGCTTTGCTTCAGAGAGGAGGAGGCACGACCCGCGACTTGGCGCGCGGCGTTTGTGGCGGCTCCGCCAGCGGCGCGCGCCATGCCACCGATGCCGGCCGCAACGCCTGACATGCCGGACGTCCCGGAGGTCGCCTGTCCCAGTTGGTAGGCGGAAGAAGCTGCAGACCCCATCGCCGTGCCCGCGCGGATGGCGGCAAGACCACCGCCAGCGGCCATGCGCGCGCCGGCGAGCATGGTCGCGCCCACCGCAGCACCCGTCGCGCCGAGGGCGGCACCGGCGCCGAGCTGCGGTGCTCCGGATACAAGACCCGAAGCGATGCCGGGGCCGAAGATGCCGAGACCGAGCAGCGCCAGGGCGCCCAGCACCTGCGACATGGCGGCGGCAAGGTCTGGTTCCTGACCCTGAAGGCCGTTGGTGAAGGAAGCGAACAGCGTCGAGCCGATGCCGACGATGACGGCGAGCACCATCACCTTGATGCCGGAGGAAATCACGTTGCCGAGAACCCGTTCGGCGAGGAACGACGTCTTGTTCCAGAGCGCGAAGGGCACCAGGACGAAACCGGCGAGCGTCGTCAGTTTGAACTCGAGCACCGTGATGAAGAGCTGGATCGCCAGAATGAAGAAGGCGATGAGGACCAGGAACCAGGCCAGCAGCAGGACGAAGACGGTGAGTGCGTTGCCGAAGATTTCCGGAAAGCCGACGAGATTGCCGACCTGATCGATGAGCGGATACGCCGCCTCATAACCGGTGGCGGCGATCTTGCCAGGTTTGAGCAGATCGTCGGCGGCGAGCGTACCGGGCGCGGCCTGGATGCCGAGACCGGAGAAGGATTTGTAGATGATCTCGGCAAGGTTCTGGAAGTTGTTGAGGATCAGCGCGAAGACGCCGACATAGAGCACCTTCCGGATCAGGCGCCCGATGATGTTGTCCTCGCCGCCCAGAGCCCAGAACAGCCCGGCGAGCGTGATGTCGATGCCGATCAGGATGGTGGTGAGGAAGGCGACGTCGCCCGACAGGAGTCCGAAGCCGCTGTCGATGTAGCGGCTGAAGGTCTCCATGAACCGGTCGATAATGCCGAGATCGTTCATCGCGCGCCGCCTCCCCGTCCGTCAGTTCCCGGAATAGGCGGAGCCGGACCCGAGGAACCTGCGCGTGGTCTCGCGCGCCGCTTCCTCCGCTTGCGCCTTGCGCGCGGCGTCTTCGGCCTCGGCATGGTAATGGGCGGCCATCAGCGTCTGGATCTGCATCTGCTGCTTGGCCGAGAGCGCAATGAGCTGGTTGGCCGCCTGCTGCGCCTGCAGCGCCCCGACGGCTCCCTGGCTCCGATCGACGAGATCGGTGAGCGGCCCTTCGTCGGCGCGCACGTTCTCGACGATCTGCGATTGCACACGCATGGTCTGGCGAAAGGCGTTCATGGCATTCTGCCAGCGCTCGCGCGCGGCGGTCGCCATGTCGTTCACACCAATAGAAGTATCGTAGCTATCGGGGTATTGCTGCCGCCACTGACCTTCGAGTTGGCTGAGGTCGAAGCTGAGGCCGTCGGCCTGCATCATCAGCCCGTCGATGCGGTTCAGCGCCCCCTGGAGTTGTCCGAAAGAGGAGAAGTCCAGCCGCTGAAGGTTCTTTGCCATGTTCTGCAACATGACCGCCTGGTTCTGGAGCTGCTGGATCTGGTTGTTGATCTGCTCCAGGGCCCGCGCCGCCTGCAGGACATTCTGACCGTAGTTGGTGGCATCGAAGACCGGCCAGGCGGCATGGCCCGCCTGCGGCAGGCCGACAACGAGAGATGCGGCGACAAGCGCCGCGAGAGGCATGCGTTTCATGGTGTTGGCTCCTGTGTTTGGGGAGAGAACTGGCCGATGATGTCAGCGGCCCAATCGAGGCCGCGCGCCTTCAGGAATTCGACTGCGAAGGCCTCCCGGCCATGCTCGGCCAGGATCGTGTCGATGAGGGTCTGGGAGGCTGGATCGGAGGCGCCACAGAGCGCCAGCGCCACGAGGCCTAGGCCCAGCTCGAACAGCCGGTTGCCACGGCGCGATTGCAGGTAGTAGTGCCGTTTTGGCGTTGCCTGCGCGATCAGTTCGATCTGCCGATCGTTCGGGACGAGGGGGTCGCAGTTTCAAATCCTGCCACTCCGACCAATCTTTTCAATGAGTTATGACTTTCTCGGCGAAGACGGCTCACCGGCGCGTCCGCGGTGGGCGCCGAGTTGCTCGACTTCAGACTTCGGCCGGGGCTTTTCGGGGCGCGGTTCTCACCGGCGCACGGCGAAATCCGAGGGCGATTGCGCGATACGGCGGCGGAACATGGCGCTGAAAGCGCTCGGGCTGCAATAGCCGAGGTCTGAGGCGACGACCGATACCGGCTCGCCGTCGGCCAGCCGCGCCACCGCCGAAGTGATCAGCGCCTGCTGGACCCAGGCCGAATAGGTCATGTTGAGCTCGCTCTGGAACAGGCGCGTCATGGTGCGGCAGCTCATGTTGCCGATCCGCGCGAGTTCCTCTTTGCGGTGACCGATCGTCGGCTCGCGCAGGATCGCACCGCAGACCCGGCGCAGACGCTTGTCCTGCGGCATGGGCATCGCCACCGCCAGCCGTCGCGCGACGCGCAGCTCCTCGTAAAGAAGCAACAGCAACGCGTCGTAGACCGGCCCCGTCTCGCGCTTCACCTGTCGCGCGATCACGCGCTTGAGGAGCTGCTCGAAAATATCGGAAACCTGAAACACCGTGGACTCGCCCGGTAATTCGGGCCAGCTATCGGGTTCCGCATAGGCACTGAGGACGCAGATGTCGCCGAAGGCGTGGGCCTGATGCATCACCCCTGGCGGAATCCAGATCGCGCAGCCCGCCGGGAGAAACAGTGTGCGATTGTCCGTCACGAGGGACATCATGCCGTTGATCGCGTAGCTGACCTGCCCGCGGTCGTGGCTATGACGGGTCGATTGAAATCCGGCCCGATAGATCGCCTCGATGGCGAATACGGACTCCGAATGGCTCGCCAGATCCGCCACCATCAAACAGGTTTCGGCGATCTCGTCGCTATAGTAGCGATGCGTTCCGTTCGCAGTGAGCAGATCGCAGGGAAGGACCGATCGGCTTTCCAAGCTGACAAATACTCCCGGCTGAGCTCCTCCTCTCACCCGAGTACGGAGGCTAGCATCGGCCCGGTGCCCCGGCAAGCCGAAGGCGGGGCGGCTCACGCGGCCGCTCCGGCGGGGTCGACTGGCCGGATCGGCCCTATGGCGCGCTCCAGCACGGCTCCGGCCTCCATCAGCCGCCGGTCGCCGTGACGGGCGGCGACGAGTTGAACCCCCATGGGCAGTCCGGGCTTTGCGCCGACCGGCACCGACAGGCCGGGCAGGCCCAACGTCGGCGTGCCGCTCATCGGTGCGGTGACGCGGAGGAACCAGTCCTGATCGACGCCGTCGGAGACGTCGTAGTCGTCCGGCATGGGCTTTGCCCAGGTCACGGCGGTCAGCAGCAGCGGGAAGTCCTCGAAGAAGAGCTGCCATTTCCGCAGAAGGGTCGAGCGCCTCGCGTAAGCCCTCAGGAACCCGTCGCGATCCTCGATCACCGGCACACCGTCGGTCAGCAGGCGATAGGCGCGCTTCATCTTCCAGTCGCCGTTCTGCTCCATCAGCGGGCCGAGCCCCGCGCGCATCTCGTTGCCGAGGGCGAGCAGCCAGAACTCCATCGCCTCCCAGAGCGAGGGGGGATCCGCCTCGACCACCTCGTAGCCCGCGTCGGCCAGCATCGCGCCGGCGAGCCGGATGGCGGCGGAGACCTCCGGGTCGACCTGCGCCTCGTCCGTGCCGGCATGAAGCGCGACCCGGCAGGGCCGGTGTGAAACCGGCGCGAACATGCCGCGTGAAGGAATCTGCCAGATATCGCGCGGGTCGGGCGCCTGCAGCGCGCGCATCGTCAGGCGGACATCCTCCATCGAGCGCGCATGCGGCCCCTGCACGGAGGCCATCTGCGAGACGATGAAGCGTTCGGACAACTGGCTCGGGTTGTAGGCGGGCACCACCCCGGCGGTGGGGCGCAGCCCGTAGAGCGCGTTGCAGTAGGCCGGGTAACGGACCGAGCCGCCGATGTCGTTGCCGTGCCCCATGGCGCCGATGCCCGCCGCCGTCGCCGCCCCGGCCCCTCCGGAGGAGCCTCCGGGGGTCAGCGCGGGATCGTGCGGGTTCTTCGTGTGGCCGTGCAGATCGTTGCTGGTGAACCCGCGCATCGAATAGCAGGGCGTGTTCGTCCGCCCGATGATGACAGCGCCGGCCGCCTTGAGGTTGCGCACGACCGATCCGTCCTCGGGGGCGATCAGGTCCTTGTAGGCGACGACGCCGTTGGTCGTGGCCCGGCCGCCGTAGTCGACATTGATCTTCACCGTGACCGGCACGCCGTGCAGCGGCCCCAAAGGCCCTGTGCGGCGCAGGGCCGCGTCGGCAGCGCGCGCAGCCTCCATCGCCTGCTCCGGTAGCGCGTCGACCACGGCGTTGATCGCCGGGTTCACCGCCTCCATCCGCGCGATCGCGCTTTCCATCGCCTCTACGCTGCTGACCCGTCCCGAGGCGATCGCCGCCGCAAGCTCGCTCGCCGTCCAACTCCAGAGCGCGTCGCCCATGTCACTCTCCCTTGCCCGACCGGCGTTCCAGCCGGCCCATGAAAGCCGCGGCCTCGCGCCCCGCGGGGCGGACCGAAAGCGCCGCACGCACCCCGACCCGATCCGCCGCACTCTTGTCCTGGTTGAACTTGAGCTTTCCCTCGAGCCGCGTGACGCCGATCTCGAGCCCGACGATCGCCCGTAGGCGCGGCGCGATCATGTCCTCGGGCATCTCGGCGAACCGCCACTCGCCGTCGGGAATGTCGAACGTTGCGATCGTGCGCACCAGCAGGGCCCTGAGCGTCTCGGGATCGCGCTCGAGCCGCACCCGGCCGTAAGCGTGGATCGCACCGTAGTTCCATGTCGGGAAAGTCTTGCGGTTGTCGTACCAGTTGACCGAGACGAAGGCGTGCGGGCCCTGGAAGATCACCAGCGCATTCCGGCCTTCCAGCGTCTCCCATTGCGGATTGTTGCGCGCCATGTGCGTCGTCAGCACGCCCAGCCCCTCGGGACCGCCCTCGTCGAGCAGCACGGGCAGATGCGTCGCCATCGGGCCGTCCTCCCCGCCGTTGGAGACGACGGTCGCGAAGCTCCACTCGCGCATCAGCGCGTGCAGATGCTCGAGGTCGTCCTCGGCATAGGCGGGCGGGGTGTACATCAGCCGATCCGGTCCACGAGCCAGGCCGACGTCTCGCGGATCGCGCGGCGGCTTACCTCGGCGATCGACATGGCCTCCAGGAAAGAGTGCACGGTGCCCGGATAGATCCGCGCCTCGACCTCGACGCCCGCCGCGCGCAGGGCCTCGGCCATGGCGACGTTGTCGTCGTAGAGGACGTCGCAATCGGTGATGACCATGAAGGCGGGCGGCAGGCCGCGCTTGTCGGCCCGCAGGGGACTCGCCAGCGGATCGAGCATATCCTCGGCGGCGCGAATGTAGTTCATCGTGAACCACACCATCATATGGGTGGTGAGCAGATAGGCGCCGCCGCCGAACCTCGCGACCGAGACCTTGACGACCCCCATGTCGAAGCCGCCGTAGTTCAGGACGATCGCCGCGGGCAGCCACTTGCCGGCGTCGCGACGCGCGAGGCAGGTCGCCGCCGTCAGGTTGCCGCCGGCACTGTCGCCGCCCAAGGCGAGGCGGGTCGCATCGATGCCGAGTTCTACCGCGTGCTCGCCGATCCAGTCGAGCGCGTCGTCGAGTTCCTCGATCGGCTGCGGAAACTTCGCCTCCGGCGCCCGCGAATAGTCGATGCCGATCACCGTCAGCTTCGCCGCTTCGGCGTATTCGCGCATTAGCCGGTCGTGGGTGTCGACGCTGAACAGGGTCCAGCCGCCGCCGGGCAGATACAGGAACGCGCCCGGACCGCGCACGCCTTCCGGCCGGTGGATGCGGATGCGCACCCGTCCGTGCCGCGTCCGCACCGTACGATCCTCGCTGTGCGCCATTTCGGGCCCGCCCGTGTACCACTGACGCCGCGTCTCGAGCGCGACAAGCCGGGCCTCGGGGGGCGACAGGGACTCGCGGGGAGGATATTTCGCCGATTCCGCCACCGAGCGGCGCACGAACTCGGCGATGTCCGGATCGAGAATGGAGAGCGGGTCGGCGGCGGACTTGAGATCGAGCTTCATGCGGTTGCTCCTTCGGCATTCCCTCCGGCCGCCACGCGCGAGGCGAAGAAGGCGCGGCCCGGCACCGCGTCGAGCAGACGGCGCGTATAGGGATCGCGCGGCGCATCGAACAGCGCGGCGGTGTCGTTCTGCTCGACGATGCGGCCCTCCTGCATGACGATCACCTGGTCGGCGATGTCGCGTGCGACGCGGAGGTCGTGGGTGATGAACAGCATCGACAGACCCATCTCGGCCTTGAGCCCCGCGAGCAGGTCGAGCACTTGCGCCTGGACCGACACGTCGAGGGCGGAGACCGCCTCGTCCGCGATCAGCAGTTCCGGCTCCAGCGCCAGCGCGCGGGCGATGCATATCCGCTGGCGCTGGCCGCCGGAGAACTCGTGCGGGAAGCGGTCGAACGCCTGGGCGCCCAGGCCGACGCGCTCGAGCCAGCGGCGGGCCAGCGTCTCGGCTTCGCCGCGGGGCATGCCGAAGGCGACAGGCCCGCGCAGGATGCTCACGCCGACCTTCACGCGGGGATCGAGCGAGGCATAGGGGTCCTGAAAGACGATCTGCGCGCGCCTGCGGAACTGGCGCAGCGCGGAACGGTCTATCGTGCGGACATTGCCGCCCTGCCAGAGAATCGCGCCGGCATCCGGCTCGATCAGCCGGAGTATCATCCGCGCGAGCGTCGACTTGCCGGAGCCGCTCTCGCCCACCACGGCGAGCGTGTCGCCCTTGCGCAGGACGAAGTTCAGCTTATCCGCCGCCGTCACCCTGCGCGGCGGCGCGAACAGGCCCTGACGCGAAACGAAGACCTTGTCGAGCGCCTGCACCTCGAGGATCGGGGCCGCCCGGGAACTGCCCGCATGCGCCTCACCGCGACCCGGCACCGCGTCGAGCAACATGCGCGTGTAGTCCTCCCGCGGCGTCTGCAGAACCGACGGGGCGGCGCCCTGCTCCACGACCTCGCCCTGCCGGAGCACGACGACCCGATCAGCGATGTCGGCGACGACACCGATGTCGTGGGTGATGAACAAGACGCCCATGCCGCGCTCGGCCTGCAGGCGCTTGATGAGGTCGAGGATCTGGCGCTGCGTCGTGACATCGAGCGCGGTCGTCGGCTCGTCGGCGATCAGGAGCCTGGGATTGTTGGCGAGCGCCATCGCGATCATCACGCGCTGGCGCTGGCCGCCGGAGAGCTGGAAGGGATAGGCGCGCCCGAGGCGCGGGGGATCGGGCAGTCCGACCTGCCCGAACAGTTCCTCGACGCGGGCGGCGATCTCGGCTTCCGGCATCGCCTTCTGGTGCGCGCGGATCGCCTCGGCTACCTGGTCGCCGACCCTCTTGAGCGGATTGAGCGCGGTCAGCGGCTCCTGGAAGATCATGGCGATATCCGCGCCGCGCAGGGCACGCATCCTCGGCTGCGGCAAAGTCAGCAGATCGATATCGCCGAAACGGATCGCGCCGCCGACCGGGCACACCTTAGGCGGCAGCAGGCCGAGTATCGCATGGGCGATCATCGACTTGCCCGAGCCGCTTTCGCCGACGAGGCAGACGATCTGGTTCTCGCCGACCTCGAACGTCACCCCGTCGACGGCATGGGACCGGTCGGCCCCCTCGGGCAGCGCAAGCGACAGATCGGATATCGCGAGCACGGTCATGCGCGGGCAATCCTGGGATTGAGCGCGTCGTTCAGCGCTTCGCCGACGAGATTGATCGCCAGGACGGTGACGAGGATGGCGAGCCCCGGGAAGACGCTCATCCACCACGCCTGCCGGATCACCGTACGCCCGGCGCCTATCATGTATCCCCACGACATGTGGTTCGGATCGCCGAGACCCATGAAGGACAGAGCCGCCTCGATGAGTATCGCCGCGGCGACGGTGAGCGAGCCGGTGACGATGATCGGCGAGATCGCGTTCAGCAGCACGTGCCGCAGCAGTACGGATGCCGCCGACTGACCCTGGCAGCGCGCGGCCTGAACGAACTCGCGTTGCGCCACCGAGCGGACCTGAGCCCGTGTCAGGCGCGCCAGCGGCGGCCAGCTCACGAGGCCGATCGCGAGGATGATCGTCTGCAGCGACGGCGTCAGGATCGCGACCAGAAGGATCGCCAGCACGAAATTGGGGATCGTCTGGAAGATCTCGGTGATGCGAACGATCGCGAGATCGACGAAGCCTCCGGTAAAGCCCGCAAGCGCGCCGAGGCTTACCCCGATCAGCAGCGCGGCGAGCGTCGAGGCGACGCCGATCAACAGCGACACCCGAGCGCCGTGCATCACGCCGGAGGCGACGTCGCGGCCGAGCGTGTCGGTGCCGAGCCACATTCCCTGCTCGCCGGGCGCCAGGAAGGGCAGGCTGACGATCTCCCACGGCGAGGCCGGATAGACCACCGGCGCGAGCGCCGCCGTCAGGCCGATCAGGAACAGCAGCGCCACCCCGACGATACCCGCGGGCCGAGAAAGAAAGGTGGCTAAAGTCTCCGACATCTGTTCAGGACACCGCCACGCGCGGATCGACCAGCCGGTGGATCAGGTCCGTCAGCAGATTGACCAGGATCACCAGCACCGACATGACGAGAAACAGGCCGAGCAGGACGGGATAGTCCCGCGTCGTGACCGCGTCGAAGGTCAGGCGGCCGAGCCCCGGCCAGGAGAAGACCGTCTCGACGACGACCGCACCTCCGATCAGCGCGCCGACCTGAAGGCCGGCGAAGGTGATGACGGGCACCGCCGCGTTGCGCAGCATGTGGCCGCGCAGGATGGCGCTTTCCGTCAGGCCCTTGGCGCGGGCGGTCTTCACGTGATCCTCGGCGGCGACCTCGATCAGCGAGGAGCGCATAAGGCGCGCGTAGACCGCCATGTAGATCGCCGACAGCGTGACCGCGGGCAGCAGCAGATGCTTGGCGACGTCCCAGGCGTAGGCCAGCGGCCCGAGGCTGCTCGCGCGGATGTCGGAGTATCCGAAGGCCGGCAGCCAATCGAGCTGGATCGAGAAGACGAGCACCAGCATCAGCCCGAGCCAGAAGACCGGCGTCGCATAGAGCAGCAGCGAAATGAGCGAGATGGCGAGATCAGACCACTTGCCGTGCCTGAGCCCGGCCAGCGAGCCGAACACGACGCCGCCGATCAACGAAATGAAGAACGCCGACAGCGTGAGCAAAAGCGTCGGCCCGAGCCTTTCCAGGATCAGGTCGCTCACCGGCCGGCGCTGGCGGAACGAATAGCCGAGATCCAGGGTCGCGACTTTCCCGAGATAGGTGGCAAGCTGGACGATGAACGGCTTGTCCAGTCCGTATTCGGCCCGCACCTGCGCGATGAACTTCTCGTCCGTCGCCCCGGACTGTCCGGCCATAACCGTGGCCGGGTCGCCGGGGGCCGCCCGCACCAGAACGAAATTGATGATGGCGATGACGAGGATCGCCGAGACGATCCCCGCCACCCGTCCGAGCAGTCGCCGCGCCACGAGCATCAGGCGTAGTGCGCATCCGCGAAGTTGCCGTTCACGCCGATCGCCGTCGTGATCAGGTCGACCAGTTTCGTGTCATAGAGCGTCGGGTATTTCTGCTCCGTCATCCAGAGCACTGGCAATTCGTCGACAAGAATCTTCTGCACAGCCGAGTAGCGCTCCGCCCGGGCCGCCTCGTCAGTCTGCACCGCGGCTTCCGCGAACAACCTGTCTACCTCGGGATTCTCGTATCCCTCCGTATTGGAGAACAGCACGCCCTTGCGGATGTTCGAACTGATGTAGGTGCGGGCGACACCGAGAGCGGGATCGCCGAACTGGTAGAGCATGTTGGTCGTCACGTCGTATTCCCAGTTGGCCACCGACTTGCCCCAGCCGCCAACGTCGGTCGAGTCGAGAATTACCTCTATGCCGCCGACCTTCATCGCCTGGCGGAAATACTCCGCCGTGCGTGACCACATCTCGCCATAGGGCGCGACGAGGAAATGGAACGTCGCCCGCGTCCCGTTGGCATCGGGCTTCAGGCCCATATCGTCGAGGATTGCGGCAGCCTTCTCCGGATCGAACTCGTACTGCGGCAAGCCGGGCTCGAAGAACTTGGTCGTCGAGGCGATGGGCCCGGTGGCCGGCTCGGCGAGCCCGAACATGATCCGCTTCACGATGAAGTCCTTGTCCAGAAGGTGCATCATCGCCTTGCGGAAACGGACATCGTTGAAGGGCTCCCGGCGCAGATTGACCTCGTACCACAGGACGGGCGAGAAGAATTCATAGCCCTTGGTGGTCATGTCGAGATCGGGCAGTTCGGCGAGGCGCGCGACATCGAACGTCTCGACGTCGCCCCACTGGGCGAGCTGCACTTCGCCGCTCTCGAGAGCCACAGAGCGCGAAGCCGCATCGGGAATGACGCGATAGTAGATCTCGGTCAGCCCCGGCTTACCCTCCTGGTAGTAGCCGTCGAAGGCAACGAGATGGATGTGGGAGCCGCGTACCCATTCCTTGAACTTGAACGGGCCGGTGCCGACCGGCGTCTCGTTCGCCGGCGCGTTTCTGTAGTCCGTGCCCTCGTAGAGGTGCTTCGGCACGATCGGCGCCGAGGAGGTCTCGAAGGCGAGCAGGAACGGCGCGAAGGGCTCCTTCAGCTTGAACACGACCGTGTAGTCGTCGGGCGCGGTTATGCTTTCGCAGCGGTCGAAATTAGCCCGCGCCCGGGGATGCACCTCCTTCAGCATCACGTTGCAGGAGAACACCACGTCGGCAGCCGTGAACGGCTCGCCGTCATGCCACTTGGCGCTCTGCACAAGCTTGAACGTGTAGGTCAGGCCATCGTCGGAGACATCCCAGCTCTCGGCGAGCTGCGGCTTGGGCATCAGGTCGAAATCGTAGCTCAGCAAGCTCTCGTATATCTTGCCGCCGACCACGCCGGTCGGCGTCTGCTGGTTCAGCGCGAGGACGAGGATGGGTGGTTCAGGCTGGATGATCGACGTCAGGCCGCCGGCTGCGGTCTGCGCATAGACCATTTCGTCACCCATCAGCCCGAGACCGGAAATCGCGCCGCCAGCGAGAAGCATCTTGTTGAATTCACGTCGATTCATGACTGGCTCCTGTTGGTCCGTAGTCGCTCGTGTCACTCTTGCCCCCGTCCTGGAGGCGCCGTCCGCCGCGCCTGCCGATCCGGCTCGCTCGGACAAGATGTTACGCGCTGCCGCAGGGTTGGGACGCGCGAACGGGCCAAGATGTGTAGCCAGCGGGCCAATCGCGGCCCCGCGGGGCCGCATATGGCTCAAACGCGACAGCACATTGCCCGCAAGCGATAGGCAGGCCACCGATCTCGTAGCAATTAGAAAGGTGCCGAACGACAGGGATCAGGCAATGCGACTGGCACTGATGACGCGCGCGGGGCGACTGGACTTCATAGAGGACCGCCTGCGGGAAGTCCTGCCCGAGGCGGAGATCCTGCACTGGCCCGACGCCGGCGCGATGGAGGCGGAGGTCGCCGTCTGCTGGGACCCGGTGCACGGGACCCTGGCGAAGATGCCGAACCTGCGGCTGATCCATTCGATCGGCGCCGGCGTCGACAACCTGATCGCCGATCCGGATCTGCCGCGCCTGCCCGTATGCCGCATCCGCGACGACGACCTCGCCGTCGCCATGGCCGAGTACGTCCACTGGGGCACGCTCTGGTTCCAGCGCCAGTTCGACCGGATCCTGCAGAATGCCGCCGAGCGGAAATGGGAGCGGTTCCCGCAGCAGCCGGCCTCCGCGGTGCCGGTCGGCATTCTCGGCCTCGGCTCGATCGGGAGCGTCGTCGCGAAGCGGCTGCGCGACGCGGGCTACCCGGTCCACGGCTGGTCGCGCCGCTTTCGCGATCTGGACGGTGTCACCTGCCATACCGGTCCGGATGGACTGGGAGAGGTGCTGGCCGCTTCGCAGGTACTCGTATGTCTCCTGCCGCTCACGCCGGAAACGCGCGGCCTGCTGAATGCCGAGACACTATCGCGGCTGCCGCGTGGGGCGGCACTGATCCTGTGCAGCCGGGGCGAGCATCTGGTGCGGCCCGATCTTGTCGCGCTGCTGCGTACCGGCCATCTGCGCGGCGCAATCATCGATGTCTTCGAGACTGAGCCCCTGTCGCCGGACGATCCGATCTGGGCGGAACCGGGCGTGCTCGTCACGCCGCACATGTCCGCGCTGGCGAAGCCGCGCCGTATCGCCGAGCAGATCGCCGCGAATGTCCGGCGCCTGCGCACCGGCAAGCCGCTCGAAAACACTATCGATTGCGAGATCGGCTACTGATTGCTCTGTCGGCCGGGCGGGCAGATTGCCGCGCCTAAAGCCTTTCGACTTCGCACGGAGAGCATCTGAGCGGCACGGATCCGCTGACGGGATCGGCCAGGGAGGTGTCTACCGCCTGGTTCATGTTCGCCGCCAACCTCGTTCCCGGACCGTAGGGGGTGCCGTCGGGTCCTTCGACCCACCAGCCATGCTGCGAGAACACGGAGTCCGGCTCCAGGTGCTTCACGATCTTGCAGCGGGCGACGAACGAGCCCCCCCGGGTCCGGATCCGCACCCAGTCGTTCTGCGCGATCTGCCGGTTCCGGGCACTGTCCTCCGACATCTCCAGAACGGGATCGGGCATCAGGCGCCGCAGCGACGGGATGTTTCGGTGCTGGCTGTGGCAGAACGCGACGGTCTTCGCGCAACTGAGGCGCAACGGATAGTCGTCCGGCGATCCGGCGGAGGGCCCCACCTCTACGCTCGGAACGGGATCGTAGCCCTTGTCGCGCAGCGCCTGCGAATAAATCTCGAGCCGCCCCGTCGGCGTCGGGAAACCGGCCGGAAAATCGGATCCGTTCCGCTCGGCATAAGGCCGATACGGCACCGATGCGGGAAGGTCGACACCCTCGGGGGACGCGCGAAGCTGATCGACCGTCACGCCCGCCGGGGCCAGAATGCGCTCGTAGCCCACGTCCTTCTCGCCGCCGAAGAACACTTCGGACAGGCCGAGACGAGAAGCGAGCCCGAGCACGATATCGGTGTCGCTCCTGCTCTCGCCGATGGGATCGATGACCGCCGGGCGGAGCTGTACCCTGCGCATGCCCGCCAGGCTCGTGTCGAAGCCGGTCCGCAAGCCCTCCCGTTCCCAAGAAGTGGAAACAGGCAGCACGATGTCGGCGTACTCGGCGCTCGCGTTCAGGAAGAAATCGGCGTGAACGTGGAACTCCAGCCCCTCCAGAGCCTGCCGGGCCCGGTCCGTGTCGGGCTGGCTGACCAGCAGGTTCGTGCCGAAGGAGAACAGCATGCGGACGGGATAGGGCTCGCCCTGAAGGATCGCGCGATAGACGTCGCGGGCAGTGACCCAGCCGGTGCGTGGCGGACCAAGCGGCCTCTCGTCCAGGCCGAGCGCCTTGGCGCGTTGCTCGTCGTTCAGCAGATCGTGGCCGGAGATGTCGGCGAACGGCGCGGCGGCGCCGGGGACGTTGCCGCCGACGTTGCCGTAGCTTCCCGTCAACCCATAGAGGATCGAGATCGCCCGGTCCGTCTGCGTGGCCGTCGTGCTCTGGCCGACGCCGTTCCATGCGTAATAGGCGGTCGACCTGCTGCGCGCGAGCAAATCCGCGGCGGCACGCAGATTAGCCGGCGGCACTCCCGTGACCGCCTCGACACGTTCCGGCGTCAGCGACGCCGCGGAGTCGGCGAAGACGCCGAACGCGCTACGGCATGCGATCCCGCCGGCCGGGCAAACGGCGACGTGTCGGATGTCCAGTTCCGCCCTTCTAAAATCGTCCAGCCAGAGCCGCTTCGCGGAATTGTAGCGCAGCAACGCACCGTCGCGATCCACCGCCAGAAGGACATTCGGATCACCGCCTTCCGACAGGTCCGATTGTCGAAGAAAGGCGCCGGTATCGGTACGGACGAGCAGCGGGCCGTTGCTCCACTCGCGCAGGAACCCCTCGTCGTATCCCCCATTTGCGATCAACAGACCGGCGAGGCCCAATGCGAGAACCTGGTCGGTCCCCGGTCTGACCCGCAGCCAACAGTCCGCCTTGCGGGCATACAAGGTCGGGCGCGGATCGACGGCGATCAGGCCGGCGCCGCGTTTCAACGCCTTCTGCACCTCGACCGACCGGGCAAGCCACGTCGCGGCGGGATTGTGTCCCCAAAGAAGGATGCAGTCGCTCGCGGCGAAGTCCGGCGTGCCGATGTCCCACCCGTAAGTGAATTTTGAGGCGACGTCCTTGTGCCAGTTGCACAGCTCCGTCGCGTAGATCGTGTTCGGGCTGCCGTAGGCGCGGATGAAGCGCTCGATCCAGGATATTCCGTCGGAGATCTGCGTGCCGCTCGGCGTCGTGACGGAGAAGGCGACCTGCTCGGCGCCGTGGCAATCGCGGACATGGTTCATGCGTTCCGCGATTTCGGCGAATGCTTCGTCCCAGGATATCGCCTGCCAGGTCGTCCTGGCCGCGCCCTTCGGCGAGGTCCGGCGCAGCGGACGGGTCAGACGGTCCGGATGGTAGACCAGTTCCGGCGTCGCCTTGCCCTTCGGGCAGATCTTCTCCCCGCTCGGATGGCCCGGCAGCGGCTCGATCCCCAGTATGCGGCCGTCCTCCACGACAGCCGTGCATCCGCATCGCGAGCGGCATTGCACGCAATAGGCCGGCGTTTTCCTTGCACCACTCATTGCACCGCCTCATAGCACGGCGGCCAGCGAGTGAATATGGTTCGTCAGCCGCGACGGGCCCGCGACGAGAACTGGACGCCGAACTGTCTGCGGCTCGGATCGCTGAAACGGGCGCGAAACCTGCTCTTCACCCGCCTGACGCCGTGTTCGCAACCGGCCCGCGGGGAATATCGGATGACATTCACGCGGGTAATTGATATCTTATATTCTGTATTTGAATATCAGGCGGCTCTCGAAAGGGCGATTCCGGAGGCGCCGGACACGAGATTACCAGAATTGACTGCAGCCGTGGGGGAGAGCGGGGATGGAGTCTTCGACGGGCATTGCATTTCTGGATTTCGACGAAAAAGACCGAAAACTACTCCTCGAAGCCTATATCTATATTCGCCCAAAATTTGCGGAGATCCTCGACGAATTCTACGATTCGCTCGCGACGCTGGATGCAGCGCCCGAAAACTACGGGGCGAACCGCGCCAAGCTGAAAAAATACCAACAGGAACACTGGCGGCACCTCTTCCAGGGCACGTTCGATACGTCCTACGAGAACACGGCGCGGCGCATCGCTATCCGGCACATGGAGATAGGCCTGCCGCAGGATCTCTACATCCTCTCCTATCTGAAGATTCTCACTCTGTTCAGTGGCGTGATCTGCGGCGTGCCCGGCATAGAACGCCGAGATGCCGCCCGAATGGTCGACGCCGTGGCCAAGGCGATCGCCATCGACATGATGCACGCGATCACGCCCTATACCAGCGAGGTCGTCTGACGCTCAGCCCCTCGCGTCGTCGAGGATCATTGCGGCCCCCTTCTCGGCGATCATCATCGTCGGCGAATTGGTGTTTCCCGACGTGATGCGCGGCATGACGGACGCGTCGATCACGCGCAGGCGCTCGACGCCGCGCACCCTGAGGCGTCCGTCCAGGACCGCCGTCGGATCCTCGTCGACCCCCATCTTGGCGGTGCCGACGGGATGGAAGATCGTCGTGCCGAGATCGCCGGCGGCGACTACCAGGTCCTCGTCGGACTGAACGTGGGCGCCGGGCTTGTATTCCTCCGGCGAATAGGGCTTCAGCGCCGGCTGCGAGACGATCCTGCGGGCCATGCGCAGGCCGTCTACGGCGACCCGCCTGTCCTCGTCGGTGGAGAGGTAATTGGGCCGGATATCCGGGGCAGCCCCCTCCCCGCCCCGCTTCAGATGGACGCTGCCGCGGCTTGCCGGGCGAAGGTTGCAGACGCTCGCGGTGAAGGCGGAGAAGGGATGCAGGCCCTCGCCCCAGGCATCGAGCGACAGCGGCTGGAAATGGAACTCGATGTTGGCCGTCGCATAGTCGGGCGAGGATTTCGTGAAGGCCCCCATCTGCGAGGGCGCCATGGTCAGCGGCCCCTTGCGACGCACGGCATAGTCGATCCCCATCAGGGCGCGGCGGAACAGGTTGCCGTAGATATCGTTCAGCGTCTCGATGCCGGTGACCTTGTAGATCGGGCGGATCTGCAGGTGGTCCTGCAGGTTCTCGCCGACGCCGGGCAGGTGATGGAGCGGTTCGATGCCCTGCTCCTTCAGGCGCTCGGCATCGCCGATGCCGGAGGCTTCGAGGATCACCGGCGAGGCCACCGATCCGGCTGACAGGATCACCTCGCCGTCGGCCTTCGCCGTCATCCGCCGGCCGTCCCTGACGAACTCGACGCCGACCGCCCGCTTGCCCTCGAACAGTACGCGCTCGACCTTGACGCCAGTCTCGAGGCGCAGGTTCGGCCGGTTCAGCACGGGTTTCAGGAAGCCGCGCGCGGCGCTCCAGCGCCGGCCCGTCTTCTGGTTTACGTGGAAGTAGGCGACGCCCTCGTTGTCGCCGGAATTGAAGTCGTCGATCCGGGGGATGCCCGCCTCAACGGCCGCCTCCCGGATACGGTCGAGGACATCCCAGCGCACGCGCGGATGCTCGACGCGCCACTCGCCGCCGGAGGCGTGCTTGTCGTTCGGCGGGGCGGCGTGGTCCTCGTGCTTGAGGAAGAACGGCAGCACGTCGTCCCAGCCCCAGCCGGTCAGGCCCAGTTGCCGCCAGCCGTCGTAGTCGGCGGCCTGGCCGCGCATGTAGATCATGGCGTTGATCGCCGAGCAGCCGCCGATCACCTTGCCGCGCGGATAGGCGAGCGAACGGCCGTTGAGGCCGGGTTCCTCGGCCGTGCGGAACATCCAGTCGGAGCGCGGGTTGCCGATCGCGAAGAGATAGCCGACGGGAATGTGGAACCAGATCCAGTCGTCCGTGCCGCCGCCTTCCAGAACCAGGACGCGGTTCCCGGGGTCGGCGGAGAGGCGGTTCGCCAGCACGCAGCCGGCAGAGCCGGCGCCGGCGACGATGTAGTCGAAAGTACCGATCGAAGAGCTGTCTGGCACCTCTGGCATCCCCCCTCGAGCGTGTTCTCGCGGCTCGGAGCGCCGCATTTGGCCCGACTATATAGCTCAAACGGCTCGGGGACATGTTGTCCCGGCACCATCGCGTCGGGTAAAGGTGCCTTGCACCGACCAAGAAGCACCAACCATCACGGATCCAAGCATGCCCCTGCCGAAGTCCTTCGAGGGCCGCCTCGCGGTCCCCGCCATCGCGGCGCCGATGTTTCTGGTCTCCGGCCCCGACCTCGTCGTCGAAACGTGCCGGTCGGGTGTCGTCGGCACTTTTCCCGCGCTCAACCAGCGCACCAGCGAGGGCTATGCCGACTGGCTGCTGGAGATCGAGGAGCGCCTCGCGACGGCCGACTGCAACGGCCGGCCGGGTCCGGCGCCCTACGGCGTCAACCTGATCGTCCACCGCACCAACAAGCGCGTCGAGGCCGATCTCAAGATAACGGTGGAGCACAAGGTGCCGCTGGTCATCACGTCGCTCGGCGCCGTACGCGACGTGGTCGACGCGGTGCACTCCTACGGCGGGCTCGTCTTCCACGACGTCATCAACATCCGCCACGCCGAGAAGGCGGCCGAGGCCGGCGTCGACGGTATCATCGCGGTCTGCGCCGGCGCGGGCGGGCACGCGGGCCTCATGAGCCCCTTCGCGCTCATCCCGGAGATCCGGCAGATGTTCGATGGCACGGTGATCCTCTCCGGCGTCATATCGACGGGCGCCCATATCGCGGCGGCGCGCACGCTCGGCGCAGATCTCGCCTATCTCGGCACGCGTTTCATCGCCACGAAAGAGAGCATGGCGCCCGACGCCTACAAGCAGATGCTGCTCCAGGGACGCGCCGCCGACATCGTCTACACGCCCTCGATCAGCGGTGTGAACGCGAACTTCCTGCGTGCGAGCATCGAGGCGGCCGGTCTCGACCCCGACCACCTGCCGCCTCCGGGCGAGCTCGAGGTCGGCCAGCACGAGTTCAAGGCCTGGAAAAACATCTGGTCGGCGGGACAGGGCGTCGGCTCGATCACGGACATCCCGTCGGCGGCGGAGCTTTGTGCGCGGCTGACGGCGGAATACCGGGAGGCGCTGGCGAAGGTCGCCGCGTAAGTCGCCTTCCGTTTCGGCGTTCCGCACGGGCGGCCCTCGTCGACGGCCGTGACCGGACATTACAAATACCGCTGCGATTGCCTATAGTCCGCCGCCATCGCCCCAATTCGAGGAAGACGAGCCGTGAAGTCAGAGGACAGGCGCGCCGTGCGAACGGCCTACAAGGAGCGGGACGTCTCCGCCGGCATCTTCGTCGTGCGCTGCCCGGCGACCGGCCAGCAGTGGGTCGGGCGCGCCCCGGACCTCTCGACCATCGAGACCCGGCTGCGTTTCGACCTGCGCCACGGCAACAACCCGCACCGCTCGCTCATGGAAGCGTCTCGCGCGCACGGGATCGATGGCCTCGTGTTCGAGGTCGTCGAGCGGATCGACCGGGAGCGACTCGGCAGCTTTCCGCAGGATGTGCTGCGCGAGCGCCAGAAGCACTGGCGCGACGAACTCGGGGCAGAGGCGATCTGAGGCGCCGTCGCCGGCGGGGTGCAAACGCGACGCCGCCGTCGCGAGACGGCGGATCGCACGCGGCGGGCTACGACCGGACGCTCTCCGCCATTACCCAATCGCGAAACGCCCTGACTTTCGGGTCGGCCAGCCGGTCCGGCGCGTACACGAGGTGGTAACCCTTCTCCGTCGGCACTTCCAACTCGAACGGCTTGACCAACAGGCCGGCCGCCATCTCGGTTTCGACGTAGCCCCGGTAGCCAAGGATCAGGCCGTCGCCGTTGATCGCGGCGGTGACGCCATGGGAAAAATCGGCGAAGCGGAGTCGGCGCCGCAACTTGACGTGCGTCTCGCCGGCGGCTGCAAGCCAATCGGTCCAGTCGTCATAGTCGACGCCGATCAGAGGCGTTTCGGCCAGCGCCTCGGCGACCGTCAGACCCTTGATCCCTTCCATGACGCCCGGAGCGCAGAGAGGGCTTACAACGAAGCGCAGCACCGGTTCGGCAGTGAGACCCGGCCAGCTGCCCAAGCCGTAGCGCAGCGCGATATCGGCGTCGCCGGTAGCGAGATCGACAACCTGATAGGTGGTCAATAGCGCGATGTCGATGTCGGGGTGCTGCGCACGAAAGCGGTGGAATCGCGGCATCAGCCAGCGCAGGCCGAACTCCGAGGAGAGACTGACGGTCAGGGGACGCGATGCGTCGCGGCCGACAAGATCGTCGGTCGCGCTCGCGAGCAGCGCGAAGGCATCCTCCACCCCGCGCCGATAGCGCGCGCCGGCATCGGTGAGCTCGAGTCCGCCCGGCAGACGCTGCAGGAGGCGGACCCCGAGCTCCGCCTCCAGACCGCGCACACGGTGGCTCACCGCGCTCGGCGTGATGCCGATTGCCTCGGCGGCGCCGGCCAGGCTGCCGGTGCGGGCAACCGCGTCAAAGGCCTGAAGGCCGCGGAGGGAGGGAAGCCGGGTCATGATGCGGCTATTGAATTTTCCTCAACGGCTCATTGAAGTAATCGCGATTGTTTTGGCTCCATTTTGCGCCAAGCTGAGTAACATGGATAGAGACAATTTCAATCAACGCGAGGCGGGGTGCGGATGTCGCCGGGGCCGGGGCCCGAGGCCGTCACCGCTGGCGCGCGACCTTATGCGCATGCTGATCCCCGGCCCGCCCGGAGCAGCCGACCAGACGGTGGCGACACTGCTGCTCAGAAAGCCGCCCCGGCATTCGGGTTCCGCCGATCCACGGCGCGAGAGCCTGCTCGGGCGCTGGCTGCGGGCCTTGCGTGGATTGCGCTCCCTGCGCGATCCCGGGGCGGCACGATCGGCGGTCAGTCGCCGAAGCTGACCGTCGCCGTCGCCACACGCACCCGGAACGGCCCGACAGCCATCAGGAAATCGTGCTGCGGATCCGATGTACGGCAAGCGACGGATTGCGACCGGAACACATCGGCGTGAACGCCGGCGGATCCGGCCTTTTGGACCTTGTTTTCGCCGCACGCGCCTTATATGCACCGCAACATGAGGGCCGTTTCCACGCTTTTCGCCGTCCTTGCCATCCTGTTCGCGTTTTCGGTGGTGCGTTCGGAGGTATCTGTCGCACCCGGTGGATCGGGCGTTCGGGCCGTCCACGCCGCGCAGGACTCGGCTGCCCCCCTCGTGCCGGCGGCCGAGCCCGTAAAGATCGGGTGCAAGCGGGGCTTGCCCGGCGTCACGCCTGCCCCCTGCTCCGCTGGCTTCGCGATGCTGACCGCCGTGCCGTGCGCCTGGTCCGTTTCCGAATCCGCCGGCGTCGACCAGACCTGGGCGCGCTGGCTGAAACCCTTCCGGCCGAAGGGGCTCCTCGACCCTCCCCGCTCCGCCTGATCGCCTGAATCCACGGCCCACGGGCCGCATTCCCATCCGATCAGACTGGAGTACATCATGTTGACACGTCGCACCCTCCTGAAGGGCGGCGGGGTCGTGGCGGCAGCGAGCCTTTCGGGAGGCCTCGCCGGGTGCATGGACCTCGCAACCGAAGCCCATGCCCCGCCCGCACCCCTCTCACCGGCGATGCCGGCCATGTACGGCGCCGTCGAAGGCGAACCCTATCCCGTCGAGGCCGTCCCGCCGAACGTCGTGCCGGCGCGCTACTGGCGCCAGCGGGTCCCCGACCCGACCGGCGAGGCGCCGGGCACGATCGTCGTCGATCCGAACGCCTATACCCTTCATCTCGTCGAGCCCAGCGGCACGGCGATGCGCTACGGTATCGGCGTCGGGCGCGCGGGCTTCGAGTGGGCCGGCGACGCCAAGGTGCAGTACAAGCGGCGCTGGCCGAAATGGACGCCGCCCGAAGAGATGATCGCGCGCGACCCGAAGCTGGTGCAGTATTCGGCCGCCAACGGCAGCTTTCCGCCCGGACCGGACAACCCCCTCGGCGCCCGCGCGCTCTACCTGTTCCAGAACGGCGAGGATACGCTCTACCGCATCCACGGCTCGCCGGAGGCCTGGTCGATCGGCAAGGCGGTATCGTCCGGCTGCATCCGCCTCCTGAACCAGGACGTGATCGACCTCCACGACCGGGTGCAGAACGGCGCCCGCGTCGTCGTGCGGACCTCGCGGATGCCCGAAGCCCTCGCCTGACAGACGAAACGGCCCGGCGGGGGCCCGCCCGGCCGGTGGATGGGTGGCGGGTATC
>JAEWYT010000054.1 GCA_023458595.1 Pseudomonadota bacterium | reverse complement strand
TACCCGAAGGCGCTGCGCTAACCCGCAAGGGAGGCAGGCGACCACGGTAGGGTCAGCGACTGGGGTGAAGTCGTAACAAGGTAGCCGTAGGGGAACCTGCGGCTGGATCACCTCCTTTCTAAGGAAGACCTCGACCAGGCCATCCGATCCGGATGCCCTTCGAAGTCTTTATTAGAACAAAGGTATCGATCAGTCAGATCGATGCCGCTCAACAAGGGCGGGAAACCGCCGTCTTCGTTTCTCTTTCTTCGCGGACGAGGCCACGCTGGACGTCAGGCCGGCACGCTTGGCCATCGCTTTGGGCGCCCCGTGGTTACCGAACGGGGGGCCTGTAGCTCAGTTGGTTAGAGCGCACCCCTGATAAGGGTGAGGTCGGTAGTTCGAATCTACCCAGGCCCACCATCCTCCCGTTCTTGACTTTAAGACCATCTCAATCAGGGGCCATAGCTCAGCTGGGAGAGCGCCTGCTTTGCAAGCAGGAGGTCGTCGGTTCGATCCCGTCTGGCTCCACCAAAAGCCGGCGGATCGAGAGGCGTCGAGAGATCGGGAAGCCGGCAGAACCGTCCGCGTGAGAACACAGTTTCGCCGGGCCCTATGGGCGCGAGCGAGCTCTTAGACATCGTGAAGAGGAGATCTGTCCGACAGCGCCCACCCCTGGTCTTGACCAAAGGGCGCAGACGGGTGCTGACCGCACCGTTGTCGGATCGATCCGAGAAGCGACTTGATCAAAGTCGATGGCCATCCGCCTTTCCGAGGGTGGACATCGATAATGAGAGCGATCAAGTGCCTTAAGGGCATTCGGTGGATGCCTTGGCGACAAGAGGCGATGAAGGACGTGGTACGCTGCGATAAGCTGCGGTGAGGTGCGAACAACCTTTGACCCGCAGATTTCCGAATGGGGAAACCCAGCCCTTCGGGGTTACCGTGCACTGAATACATAGGTGTACGGGGCGAACCCGGGGAACTGAAACATCTCAGTACCCGGAGGAAAGGACATCAACAGAGACTCCGCTAGTAGTGGCGAGCGAACGCGGACCAGGCCAGTGGCAAGCGCGAGACAACCGGAACCTGTCAGGAAAGCAGGGCCATAGCGGGTGACAGCCCCGTACGGGTAATGCGAGCGTTTGTCCTCGAGTAAGGCGGGACACGTGAAATCCTGTCTGAACATGGGGGGACCACCCTCCAAGCCTAAGTACTCCTTGTCGACCGATAGCGAACAAGTACCGTGAGGGAAAGGTGAAAAGCACCCCGACGAGGGGAGTGAAAGAGACCCTGAAACCGGATGCCTACAAACAGTCGGAGCCCAAGGTTCGTCCTGGGTGACGGCGTACCTTTTGTATAATGGGTCAGCGACTTAGTCTGACGAGCAAGCTTAAGCCGGTAGGCGTAGGCGCAGCGAAAGCGAGTCTGAACAGGGCGTTCAGTTCGTCGGATTAGACCCGAAACCGAGTGATCTAGCCATGACCAGGTTGAAGGCAAGGTAACACTTGCTGGAGGACCGAACCCACGTCTGTTGAAAAAGCCGGGGATGAGTTGTGGCTAGGGGTGAAAGGCCAATCAAACTCGGAAATAGCTGGTTCTCCGCGAAAGCTATTTAGGTAGCGCCTCGCGTGAATACTCCCGGGGGTAGAGCACTGGATGGGCTAGGGGTCCCCACAGGATTACCAAACCTAACCAAACTCCGAATACCGGGAAGTACTGCGCGGGAGACACACGGCGGGTGCTAAGGTCCGTCGTGGAAAGGGAAACAGCCCTGACCGCCAGCTAAGGTCCCCAAGTCGTGGCTAAGTGGGAAAGGATGTGAGAATCCCAAAACAACCAGGATGTTGGCTTAGAAGCAGCCATCATTTAAAGAAAGCGTAACAGCTCACTGGTCTAAACAAGGGTTCTTGCGCCGAAGATGTAACGGGGCTTAAGCCACGCACCGAAGCTGCGGGTGTGCACTCACGTGCACGCGGTAGCGGAGCGTTCCGTATGCCAGCGAAGGGAGACCCGTGAGGGCTCCTGGAGGTATCGGAAGTGCGAATGCTGACATGAGTAACGACAAGGAGTGTGAGAGACACTCCCGCCGAAAGTCCAAGGGTTCCTGCGCAACGCTAATCGGCGCAGGGTTAGCCGGCCCCTAAGGCGAGGGCGAAAGCCGTAGTCGATGGGAACCAGGTCAATATTCCTGGGCCAGTGGATGGTGACGAATTCGGAAAGTTGTCGGGGATTACTGGATTTCTCCCGGCAGCCGAAGAGTTCCAGGAAATAGCCTCCACATGAGACCGTACCCTAAACCGACACAGGTGGACTGGTAGAGAATACCAAGGCGCTTGAGAGAATGGTGCTGAAGGAACTCGGCAAATTACCTGCGTAACTTCGGGATAAGCAGGCCTCGGCCCTGGGCAACCAGGATCGAGGGGCACAGACCAGGGGGTGGCGACTGTTTACTAAAAACACAGGGCTCTGCGAAGCCGCAAGGCGACGTATAGGGTCTGACGCCTGCCCGGTGCCGGAAGGTTAAGGAGAGAGGTGCAAGCTTTGAACCGAAGCCCCGGTAAACGGCGGCCGTAACTATAACGGTCCTAAGGTAGCGAAATTCCTTGTCGGGTAAGTTCCGACCTGCACGAATGGCGTAACGACTTCCCCACTGTCTCCAGCACCAACTCAGTGAAATTGAATTCCCCGTGAAGATGCGGGGTTCCTGCGGTCAGACGGAAAGACCCTATGAACCTTTACTACAACTTTGCGCTGGCACTTGTGCCGATATGTGTAGGATAGGTGGAAGACTTTGAAGCCGCGGCGCCAGCCGTGGTGGAGTCACCCTTGAAATACCACCCTTATTGACATGATTGTCTAACCGCGGCCCGTTATCCGGGTCCGGGACAGCGCATGGTGGGTAGTTTGACTGGGGCGGTCGCCTCCCAAAGTGTAACGGAGGCGCGCGAAGGTGGGCTCAGGTTGGTCGGAAATCAACCGGTGAGTGCAATGGCATAAGCCTGCCTGACTGCGAGACTGACAAGTCGAGCAGAGTCGAAAGACGGCCATAGTGATCCGGTGGTCCCTCGTGGACGGGCCATCGCTCAACGGATAAAAGGTACTCTAGGGATAACAGGCTGATGATGCCCAAGAGTCCATATCGACGGCATCGTTTGGCACCTCGATGTCGGCTCATCACATCCTGGGGCTGGAGCAGGTCCCAAGGGTTCGGCTGTTCGCCGATTAAAGTGGTACGTGAGCTGGGTTTAGAACGTCGTGAGACAGTTCGGTCCCTATCTGCCGTGGGTGT
>JAEWYT010000053.1 GCA_023458595.1 Pseudomonadota bacterium | reverse complement strand
GACCAGCACCGGTGTGCGCAAGGCCGCCTCCAAGTCGGCGCGCAGCCGCTCGCGCGAATTTGCGCTGCAGGGCCTGTACCAGCACCTTGTGGGCCGCAACGAGGCCACCGCGATCGACATGTTCACGCGCGACCTGGCCGGCTTTCACAAGTCCGACGCCCTGCACTACGACGCACTGCTGCACGGCTGCATCAAGCTGGAAGCCGACCTGAACGCGCTGATCGCCCCCAAGCTGGACCGCCAGCTGGGCGAGCTGTCGCCCATCGAGCAGGCCTGCATGTGGATCGGCGCCTATGAGCTGATGTACTGCCAGGACGTGCCCTGGCGCGTCGTGCTCAACGAAGTGATCGAGCTGGCCAAGGAATTTGGCGGCACCGACGGCCACAAGTACGTCAACGGCGTGCTCAACGCGCTGGCGCCGGAGCTGCGCGCCGCCGAAGTCCAGGCCGACAAGGCCGGCAAGAACGCCTGACAGCCCCCCCCCCAGGCAGCGCGCCACCGGCCGCTGCCTTTTTCGATTCCCGTTTGTTCTTTCTGTCAGCGCCCCGCGCGCTGTGCCAGTCCATGAAGTTTTCCAAGCGCGCCGAAAAAATCTCCCCGTTCTACGTCATGGAAGTGGCCAAGGCCGCCCAGCAGCTGGCCCAGGAAGTGGCCCACGGCCCCGAGCCGATGATCTTCCTGAACATCGGCGAGCCCGATTACACGGCCCCGGCCCAGGTCCAGTCGGCCGCGCAAGAGAGCATCGCCAGCGGCCGCACGCAGTACACCAACGCCCTGGGCCTGGAACCACTGCGCCAGGCCATCAGCGACTGGTACTGCAGCCGCTTCGGCATCCAGGTGCCGGCCCAGCGCATCGTGGTCACGGCGGGCGCCTCGGCGGCGCTGCAACTGGCCTGCCTGGCACTGATCAATCCGGGCGATGAAATCCTCATGCCCGACCCCAGCTACCCCTGCAACCGCCACTTCGTGAGCGCTGCAGAGGGCGTGGCCCAGCTGATCCCTACCGGCGCTGCCGAACGCTACCAGCTGAGCGCCGAGCACGTGGCTACCCACTGGGGTGCACAGACCCGCGGCGTGCTGCTGGCCTCGCCGTCCAACCCCACGGGCACCTCGATCGATCCGGCCGAGCTGCGCCGCATCCACGAGGTGGTGCAGTCCAAGGGCGGCATCACCATCGTCGACGAGATCTACCTGGGCCTGTCCTACGACGAGGCCTTCGGCCACAGCGCCCTGGCCATCAGCGACGACATCATCAGCATCAACAGCTTCAGCAAGTACTTCAACATGACCGGCTGGCGCCTGGGCTGGATGGTCGTGCCCGAGGCCATGGTGCCCGTGGTCGAGCGCCTGGCGCAGAACCTGTTCATCTGCGCCTCCACCGTGGCCCAGCACGCCGCCCTGGCCTGCTTCAGCCCCGACAGCATCGCCGAGTTCGAACGCCGTCGCGCCGAGTTCAAGGCCCGCCGCGACTACTTCCTGCCCGCGCTGCGCGAGCTGGGCTTTGGCATCGACGTCATGCCCGACGGCGCCTTCTACGCGTGGGCCGACTGCACGCCGCTGTGCGCCAAGCTGGGCGTCCAAGACAGCTGGGAATTTGCCTATGCGCTGATGGAGCGCGCCCACCTGGCGATCACGCCCGGGCGCGACTTCGGCACCGCGGACACCGCCCGCTACGTGCGCTTTTCCACGGCCAACTCCATGGAACAGCTGCAGGAAGCCGTGCGCCGCATGCAACGGCTGTTCGCGTAAAGTCCGGCCACAGGGGGAACTTTCATGGCATTCACCTTTCCCATCCGGGTGTACTGGGAAGACACCGACGCCGGCGGCATCGTCTTCTACGCCAACTACCTCAAGTTCTTTGAGCGCGCACGCACCGAATGGTTGCGCAATCTGGGCGTGGAGCAGCAAAAGCTGCGCGACGAAGCCGGCGGCATGTTCGTCGTCACACAGGCAGAGTTGAACTACCTGCGGCCTGCGCGCCTGGACGATCTGTTGGAGGTCACGGCCGTGCTGCAGTCGGCGGGCCGGGCCTCCATCACCATCGCCCAGCAGGCTTTTTTGCGGCCCGTGTCATCCGATGGCACGCCGCAACTGTTATGTGAAGGCAGCATTCGCATCGGCTGGGTGGATTCCGCCACCATGCGCCCTGCCCGTATTCCGAACTCCATCGTGGAAAAACTCTCATGAACGCAGCCCAAGACATGTCCATCCTCAGCCTCATCATCCAGGCCAGCTGGGTGGTGCAATTGGTCATGTTGATCTTGGTCGTGGCCTCGGTGGCCAGCTGGGCCACCATCTTCCGCAAGGCCCAGGCGCTCAAGCAGGTGCGCCAGCTCAATGACGCCTTCGAGCAGGACTTCTGGTCGGGCCAGAGCCTGAACGACCTGTACAACAGCGCCACCCAGAACGCCAAGAGCGGCGGCCCCATGGAACGCATCTTCGCCAGCGGCATGCGCGAGTACAAGAAGCTGCGCGAGCGCCGCATCAACGACAGCGGCACGCTGATGGATGGCACGCGCCGCGCCATGCGCGCCAGCCTTCAGCGCGAGATGGACGAGGTCGAATCCGGTCTGGCCTTCCTGGGCACCGTCGGCTCCGTCTCGCCCTACGTCGGCCTGTTCGGCACCGTCTGGGGCGTGATGCACGCCTTCACCGGTTTTGCCAGCATGGAGCAGATCACCCTGGCCACCGTGGCCCCCGGCATCGCCGAGGCGCTGGTCGCCACCGCCATGGGCCTGTTTGCCGCGATTCCCGCCGTGACCGCCTACAACCGCTACGCCCACAACATCGACCGCATCGCGAATGTGCACGAGACCTTCATCGAAGAGTTCTCCAACATCCTGCAGCGCAATGTGAGCGGCCCCACCGCCAGCTCCACCGCGTCCGGTTACTGAGCGCAGGAGCCACCCCATGCCCGCAGTCAGCTCCCTCGGCAAAGGCCGCCGCACCGTGGTGGAAATCAACATGGTGCCCTTCATCGACGTGATGCTGGTGCTGCTCATCATCTTCATGGTGACGGCACCCATGCTCACG
The DNA here is from genome assembly GCA_023458595.1 of Pseudomonadota bacterium. Classification (GTDB taxonomy): domain Bacteria; phylum Pseudomonadota; class Alphaproteobacteria; order Rhizobiales; family Tepidamorphaceae; genus Microbaculum. The sequence continues at coordinate 193 of JAEWYT010000053.1, read as the reverse complement.
CCCGGCAACATCGATGTCCCCACGGCGGGCAAGTCCTCCAAGCCGGCCGCCAAGAACATCGCCTACGTCCTGCTGGAAAAGGACGGCCGCGTGATCTTCAAGACCAAGAACACCGAGCAGCAGATCGCATTGCCGGAACTGCAGGGCATCGCCACCTCCTGGAAGCACAGCGACCCCGAGCACACCGCCATCC
>JAEWYT010000052.1 GCA_023458595.1 Pseudomonadota bacterium | reverse complement strand
CCCGGGGCTCCACCCGCCAAAGTTCCGGGGCGCAGCGCCGATCCGGATGAAGGGGGCATCGTGGCTGGATACGCATTTCTTCTGATCCTCGTGCTGTCGATCGTCGGCTATTTCGTCGGCCGGTCGACAGGCAGCCGGTTCGTCACTGCGGACGGCGGACGAGAGGTCCATTCGCTGCCGGGCTACCACGGCGCCTTCGTGGCGGTGTGGGTCGGCCTGCCCGCCTTCGTCCTCGTGCTGCTGTGGCTGTTCCTGCAGGGCCCGATCATCGACAACCTCCTGCTGTCGAGCCTGCCCGAGGGCTACGTCAACGCCGGATCGGGCGCCAGCGCGACGCTGGTGCTCTCCGAGATCAAGAACGTCGCCGCCGGCCGCATCTTCGGCGAGCCGAGCGAAGCCGTGAAAGAGGCCGCCGCGCTCTACAACCGCTGGGAGGCGATTGCCCGCTGGGCGATGGTGGTGGCGGCGCTCGGCGCGATGATCGTCGCGATGGTCGTCGCCCGCGCCAAGCTCTCCCCCCGCTTCCGGGCCCGCAACAATTTCGAACGCGTCGTCTCCGGCCTGATGATCTTCTGCTCGATGCTCGCCATCGTCACGACCATCGGCATCATCGCCTCGCTCCTCTTCGAGGCCTGGGAATTCTTCAAGCGCGTGCCGGTGCACGAGTTCCTGTTCGGGCTGCGCTGGGAACCGCAGATCGCCCTGCGCGCCGACCAGGTGGCCGGCAAGGGCGCGTTCGGCGCGATCCCGGTGTTCGTGGGCACGATGCTCATCGCCTTGATCGCGATGCTCGTCGCCACCCCGATCGGCATCTACACGGCGATCTACCTCGTCGAGTACGCCAGCGACCGCATCCGCGCGACCGTCAAGCCGGTGCTGGAGATCCTCGCCGGCATCCCGACCGTCGTCTACGGCTTCTTCGCCGTCCTCATCGTCGCCCCCGCGGTGCGCGAGGCCGGCTCGGTGCTCGGCCTCGCCGTATCGCCGAACAGCGCGCTCGCCGCCGGCGGCGTGATGGGCATCATGATCATCCCGTTCGTCTCGTCGCTCTCCGACGATGCGCTCAAAGCCGTGCCGCGCGCGATGCGCGACGGGTCGCTCGCGCTCGGGGCGACCCGCGGGGAGACGATGATCAAGGTCATGCTGCCGGCGGCTCTGCCGGGCATCATGGGCGGCATCCTGCTCGCGGTCAGCCGCGCCATCGGCGAGACGATGATCGTGGTGATGGCCGCCGGCCTCATCGCCACGCTGACGCTCAACCCGATCGACTCGGTCACCACCGTCACCGTGCAGATCGTCACCCTGCTTGTCGGCGACACCGAGTTCGACAGCCCGAAAACGCTGGCCGCCTTCGCGCTCGGCCTGGTGCTGTTCGTCGTGACCCTCTGCCTCAACATCGTCGCCCTGCGCATCGTGCAGAAATACCGGGAGCAGTACGAATGAGCACCGCGGACGCCAGCCTGCCCGTGAAGTTCGACTGGTCGAGCGAAGCCGCTGCGGCGCGACGCAGGCGCCGGCACATTGCCGATCACCGCCTCAGGTGGCTGGGCATCGGCGCGATCCTGATCGCCATCGGCCTGCTCGGCATCCTGATCGCGTCCCTCGTCGCGACAGGCTACCGCTCCTTCGTGCAGACGATGGCGACCGTGCCGGTCTACATCGACCCGCAATACGTCAAGGACGACGATCCCGCGAAGGGCAACTACCGGGCGATCGTCAAGGACACGCTGAAGACCCTGTTCCCGGACGTGACCGAGCCGAGGGACGAACGCGAGCTCGGCCAGCTGCTCACGAACAACTTCCAGTTCATGATCCGGGACCGCGTGGTCGCCGACCCGAGCGTGATTGGCGAGACGATCAACATCACGGTGCCGGTCTCCGACCCGTTCGACCAGCTCGAGAAGGGCGTGCTCAACCGCGACCTGCCGGAGGACCAGCGCAAGATCAACGACCGGCAGATCGGCTGGTTCGACCAGCTCGTCGAACAGGGGCGGATTTCGACGCCGTTCAACTGGGGACTGTTCTTCAACTCCGACAGCCGCTTCCCGGAACTGGCCGGCCTCGCCGGGGCGATCGTGGGCTCGCTCTACGCGCTGCTCGTCTGCTTCCTGATCTCGTTCCCGGTCGGCATCGCGGCGGCGGTCTATCTCGAGGAGTTCGCACCCAAGAACAGGTGGACGGACCTGATCGAGGTGAACATCAACAATCTCGCGGCGGTGCCCTCCATCGTGTTCGGCCTGCTCGGCCTCGCCGTGTTCCTCAACTTCTTCGGGCTGCCACGGTCGGCGCCGCTCGTCGGCGGCATGGTGCTGTCGCTGATGACGCTGCCGACGATCATCATCGTGACGCGCGCCTCGCTCAAGGCCGTGCCGCCGTCGATCCGCGAAGGCGCGCTCGGCATGGGGGCGTCGCGGCACCAGGTGATCACGCACCATGTATTGCCGCTCGCCCTGCCCGGCATCCTGACCGGCACGATCATCGGTCTCGCCCAGGCGCTCGGCGAAACGGCACCGCTGCTGCTGATCGGCATGAACGCCTTCATCACCTCGCCGCCGGGAGGGCTGCTCGACGCTTCTACCGCCCTGCCGACCCAGATCTTCATCTGGGCCGACAGCCCGGAGCGCGGCTTCGTCGACCGGACCTCGGCGGCCATCCTGGTGCTTCTGGGCTTCCTCGTCATCATGAACGGCATTGCGATATTCCTGCGTCAGCGCCTCGAGCGGACGTGGTAGGCCAACGGGAGCGCGAACAATGAGCGATGCAGCGATTGCAGAGAGCCTGGCGAAGACCGCCACGGTCGTCGTCGACGATCCAAACATGAACCCGATCCGGGTGTCGGCAAACGACGTCTCCGTCTTCTACGGCGCGAAACAAGCGCTCTTCAACGTCTCGATCGACGTCCCCGAACGGTCCGTTACCGCCTTCATCGGCCCGTCCGGTTGCGGCAAGTCGACCTTCCTGCGCTGCATCAACCGGATGAACGACACGATCGAGGGCTGCCGCGTGACCGGCGAGATCACGCTGGACGGGCGCGACATCTACGACCCCACCCTCGATGTCGTGGAACTGCGCGCGCGCGTCGGAATGGTGTTCCAGAAGCCGAATCCGTTCCCGAAGTCGATCTACGAGAACGTCGCCTACGGACCGCGCATCCACGGGCTCGCCCGCGGCAAGCAGGACATGGACGCGATCGTCGAGACGAGCCTCAGGAAGGCGGGCCTGTGGGAAGAGGTGAAGGACCGGCTCGACGACTCGGGCACCGGCCTTTCCGGCGGGCAGCAGCAGCGGCTGTGCATCGCCCGCGCGGTCGCGGTCAGTCCGGAGGTCATCCTGATGGACGAGCCGTGCTCGGCGCTCGACCCGATCGCCACGGCCAAGGTCGAGGAGCTGATCGACGAGCTGAAAGAGAACTACTGCATCATCATCGTCACCCATTCGATGCAGCAGGCGGCCCGCGTCTCGCAGCGTACCGCGTTCTTCCATCTCGGCATTCTCGTGGAGGTCGGCCCGACGGAGCAGATCTTCACGAATCCGAAGGACACGCGCACCCACGACTACATCACCGGCCGCTTCGGCTGATCGCCCAGACAGGCCACCGAACGGAGCCGAGGAGACCGAGATGACGGAACACATCGTTTCTTCCTACGACGAGGAACTGAAGAACCTCGCGGTGAAGCTCACACGGATGGGCGGGCTCGCCGAGAAGCTTCTCAACGACTCGATCATCGCGCTGCACCAGAACGACCAGGAGCTGGCGCTGCAGACCATCGAGCTGGACGAGCAGATCGACCTGCTCGACCACGAGGTCGAAGAAGCCGCGATCCTGATGATCGCCAAGCGCCAGCCCATGGCGGTCGACCTGCGCGAGATCATCGCCGCGATCAAGATCTCCTCGGAGCTCGAGCGGATCGGCGACATGGCCAAGAACATCGCCAAGCGGGCGGTGGCGATCAAATCGGAAGTCGTCGCGAAGCGCACGATCGTCGGCATCGATCACATGAGCCGGATCGCTTCGGAACAGCTCAAGGACGTGCTCGACAGCTTCGCGCAGCGCGACGTAGACAAGGCGATGGCCGTCTGGCACCGCGATTCCGAGCTCGACGCGATGTACACCTCGATCTTCCGCGAACTCCTGACCTACATGATGGAGGACCCGCGCTCGATCACCTATTCGACGCACCTGCTGTTCGCCGCCAAGAACATCGAGCGGATCGGTGATCACGCCACCAATATCGCGGAGATGGTCTACTATCTGGTGAGGGGCGAAAAGCTGCGGGAGCCGCGGCCCAAGCAGGACGCGTCCAGCTTCACGCGCGCGGACTACCCGCAGAGCGACGATTGAGGAGCCGGAAGGTCGAGGCGATGAACGCCAAGGTTCTGATCGTCGAGGACGAAGAGCCGCTCACGCTGCTGCTTCGCTACAACCTCGAATCGGAGGGATACGACGTCGAAGCGGTCGGGCGCGGCGACGAGGCGGAGACGCGCATCCGCGAAGGGGTACCGGACCTGGTGCTGCTCGACTGGATGCTGCCCGGCATCTCCGGTATCGAGCTGTGCCGGCGCATCCGCTCGCGGCCGGAGACCACGGGCCTGCCGGTGATCATGCTGACGGCGCGTGGCGAGGAGACCGAACGCATACGCGGCCTCGCCACCGGCGCCGACGACTACGTGGTCAAGCCGTTCTCGATCCCCGAGCTGATGGCGCGGGTGAAGGCGCTCCTGCGCCGTGTCAAGCCGGAGCTGATCGCGACCGTGCTCAATGCCGGCGACATCGAGCTCAACCGCGACACCCACAGGGTTCGCCGGGCCGGGCGCGAGATCCATCTCGGCCCCACGGAGTTCCGCCTGCTCGAGTTCCTGATGCAGAGCCCGGGCCGCGTGTTCACCCGCGAGCAGCTGCTCGACGGCGTGTGGGGCCGCGACGTCTATGTCGACGAGCGCACCGTGGACGTCCATATCGGCCGGCTGCGCAAGGCGATCAACCGGGGACGCAAGGCGGACCCGATCCGCACGGTGCGCGGGGCCGGCTACGCCTTCAACGAGCAGTTCGTCACCGCCTGACTTGTATCGCGACCGGGTTCGCGGTTCCCTGTCCGGACAGGCCGGAGAGGGAACGATCCCATGCGCGCGAGCAAGGTCATCCACGTCGTCAGCTGCCACGCCGAGGGCGAGGTCGGCGACGTGATCGTCGGCGGCGTGGCGCCGCCGCCGGGCGAGACGCTGTGGCAGCAGTCTCGCTGGATCGCGCAGGACCAGGCATTGCGCCGGTTCCTCCTGAACGAGCCGCGCGGCGGCGTTTTCCGGCACGTGAACCTGCTGGTACCGCCGAAGGATGCGCGCGCGGCCATGGGCTTCATCATCATGGAGCCGGAGGACACGCCGCCGATGTCGGGATCGAACTCGATCTGCGTGGCGACCGTGCTGCTCGACAGCGGGATCATCGAGATGCACGAGCCGGTGACGGCGATGACGCTGGAGGCGCCCGGCGGCCTGATCGAAGTTACCGCCGAATGCAGGAACGGCAAGGCGGAGCGGATCGTCGTGCGCAACGTTCCGGCCTTCGCGGACCGGATGTCGGTGCCGCTCGAAGTCGAGGGCTTGGGAACGCTGAACGTCGACACCGCCTACGGCGGCGACAGCTTCGTCGTCGTCGACGCCGACGCGCTGGGCTTCGCGCTCGAGGCGCCGGAAGCGCGCGACCTCTCGGACACGGGGATTAGGATCACCAACGCGGCCAACGAGCAGCTCGGCTTCCGCCACCCGGAGAACCCGGACTGGGCCCACATCTCGTTCTGCCTGATGGCGGGACCTCTGCGCCGCGAGAACGGCGCGACCGTTTCCCGCCACGCGGTCGCGATCCAGCCCGGCAAGATCGACCGCTCGCCGACCGGGACCGCCGTGTCGGCGCGCATGGCGCTTCTGCGCGCCCGCGGGCTGATGCAGGTCGGCGACACGTTCATCGCGGAGTCGATCATCGACTCCCGGTTCACGGGGCGGATCGTCGCCGAGGCGAAAGTCGGCGGACTGGATGCGATCGTTCCGGAGATCTCGGGACGGGCGTGGATCACCGGAACGCACCAGCACATGCTGGACCCGGACGATCCGTGGCCGAACGGCTATCGCCTGAGCGACACCTGGCCGGTCAGGACGTCCTGAGACGGCCGGCCGACCTCAGTCCGCCGACTTCGACCGCCGCCGGTCGGAGGCGGGCTGATAGGCCACGCGGCAGTGATGCTCGCAATAGGGCAGTCCGCTCATCGAGCGGCGGCCGCAGAAATAGAAATCCTCCTGGCCCGGATCGCCGATCGGCCATTTGCAGGTGTGCTCGGTGAGCTGCAGGATCGTGGCGCGCTCCTCCGGCGGGATGAACAGTTCCTCGACGGGGGCGAGCGCGCGCATCGGCACCACTTCGGCGTCGAGCTGCTGATCCGCGACCACGTTCAGCTTCAGCGCGGTGTTGCCGATCACACGCGTCGACGGGCGCGGCGGCATCGAGGGACGACGCACCTTGCGCACGCGCGGCGCCGATGGCCGCGTGGTCTTGGTGCGGCCCGAAAGGCCGAGCCGGTGCACCTTGCCGATCACCGCGTTGCGCGTCACACCCCCAAGCTCGGCCGCGATCTGGCTGGCGCTCAGCCCGTCCGTCCAGAGCTTTCTCAGGAGTTCGACACGTTCATCAGTCCAAGACATCCGCCGCTCCATGTCCGGGTTGCGGACAGACTCCGAGTCCGTCGCGACTTCGCCGAATTGCGATCCGCGATTCCCACTAAATCTGGGTGACTAGACTGGTCCGCCGCACGAAATGTCGTACTCAACGACTGCACGCTACAATACCGGCGGACTCGGCGTAAACCCCGCATAAACCATTCGTCAACGATTTCCCCAACGATCGCGCCGAAGTGAGTCGCGAATGCAACACTCGCCCCTCCGACGCGACCCGGACGGACGTTGCGGCGACGGTCCGTTGCTGGGAACAATGGCGCATGTGGCTCGTGAAACTCGCCTTCGGTCTCGCCCTCGCCTACGCCGCGCTGGTGGCCGTCAGCTACCTCGTGCAGACCCGGATCCTGTTCCCGACGGGTGCCTCGGGGAGCACGCCCGACACGCTGCCGCCGGGTGCCGAGCTGACGAGGATCGCGATGCCGGACGGCGTCGAGATCGCGGCGCTGCGCATCGCCGCGCGGTCCCCGGCGGCGACGCAGCCGCTGATCCTCGGCTTCGGCGGCAACGCATGGAACGCCGCATCCGTCGCCCATCTCCTGCATCGGCTGTTTCCTTCAAACGACGTGATGGCCGTCTACTACCGCGGCTATCGGCCGAGCGGCGGCAGGCCGAGCGCGAAGGCGCTGCTTGCAGACGCCGTGGCCGTCCACGACCACCTCGACGCGCCGCAGGGGATCGTCGCCGTCGGCTTCTCGATCGGGGCCGGCGTCGCCGCGCATCTGGCCGCCGAGCGACCGGTCTCCGGCCTGCTGATGGTGACGCCGTTCGACAGCCTGGAGGCGCTCGCCCGTCACCACTACCCCTGGGCGCCGGTCGGAGCTCTGCTGCTCAACCACATCGACACCGCCGACTATCTGCGCTCCGTCGACGCGCCGGTCGCAATCATCACCGCGCAGAACGACACCATCGTGCCCGCCGCCCGGTCGGCGCCGGTGCGGGCGGCGGCGAAGCGGCTCGTCCATTCGACGGAGATTCAGGGAGCCGGTCACAACGATCTCTACGACCGGCCAGAGTTCGCCGAGGCCATGCGCGAGGCCCTGCAGCACCTGGAAGCGGCGAAAAATCCGGCTTACGGGCGCAATTGACATCGCCCGCGCTCTGCCTAGAATTACGACAGTGCCGCCTGCGCAGGCGGCATATTTCGTTTCTGGATCAGGATTTAGAGCCGTGACGTCTGCGCTGTACCCAACCTTCGCGCGGGCCGACCTCGCTTTCGAGCGGGGCGAAGGCATTCGGCTGTTCACCGTGGACGGCGAGGAATATCTCGACTTCGCCAGTGGTATCGCGGTCAACTCGCTCGGTCACAGCCATCCCCATCTCATCGAGGCGCTGACCGAACAGGCCAAGCGCCTGTGGCACGTGTCGAACCTCTACGAGATTCCGGAACAGGCCCGCCTCGGCGAGCGACTGGCGGACATCACGTTCGCCGAGGTCAGCTTCTTCACCAATTCCGGCGCCGAGGCCGTCGAGGCCGCGATCAAGACGGCGCGCCGCTACCACTATGCGAACGGCCAGCCCGAGCGCTACCGGCTGATCACCTTCGAGGGCGCCTTCCACGGCCGCACGCTGGCGACGATCGCCGCCGGCGGCCAGGCCAAGTACCTCGAGGGCTTCGGACCGAAGGTCGACGGCTTCGACCAGGTGCCGTTCGGCGACCTCGATGCGGTGAAGGCCGCGATCGGCCCCCAGACGGCCGGCATCCTGCTCGAGCCGGTGCAGGGCGAGGGCGGCATCCGCGCCTTCCCGAACGCCTTCCTGCGGACGCTGCGCCAGCTGTGCGACGAGCACGGAATGCTCCTTATCTACGACGAGGTGCAGTCGGGCGTCGGGCGCACCGGCAAGCTGTTCGCCTACGAGTGGTCGGGCGTCGCGCCGGACATCATGGCGATTGCCAAGGGCATCGGCGGCGGCTTCCCGATGGGCGCCTGCCTTGCCACCCGCGATGCGGCCAAGGGCATGGTGCACGGCGTGCACGGCACCACCTTCGGCGGCAATCCGCTCGCCATGGCGGTCGGCAACGCGGTGCTCGACATCGTGTTGGCGCCGGGCTTCCTCGACCACGTGCGCGACGCCGGCCTGCGCTTCCGCCAGGGCCTCGCCCGCATCCAGGACACCCATCCCGGCGTCGTCGACGAGGTGCGCGGCGAGGGCCTGATGCTCGGCATCAAGTGCAAGGTACCGAGCAAGGACGTGATCGCGGCGCTGCGCGACCAGCACGTGCTCTCGGTCGGGGCGGGCGACAACGTCATCCGGCTGGTGCCGCCGCTCGTCATCGGGAACGCCGATATCGACCTTGCGCTCGACCGGATCGAAGCCGCCTGCGCCGCCGTCGCGCGGGAAGCCGTGGAGGCCGGAGAATGACCGCGATGGCCCCCCGGCATTTCGTCGACCTGACGGAGGTCTCCCCGCAGGACCTGCGCCGCATCATCGACCACAGCCGCCAGATGAAGGCGGACAACGACGGCCGCCAGCCGCTGCTCAGCGGCAAGATCCTGGCGATGATCTTCGACAAGCCGTCGACGCGCACGCGCGTCTCCTTCGACGTCGCCATGCGCCAGCTCGGCGGCGAGACGATCTTCCTGACCGGCAGCGAGATGCAGCTCGGCCGCGGCGAGACGATCGGCGACACCGCGCGTGTGCTGTCGCGCTACGTCGACGCGATCATGATCCGCATCCTCGATCACAGGGCGATGCTGGAACTCGCGGGCAATGCCTCGATACCCGTCATCAACGGCCTGACGCGGCTCACCCATCCCTGCCAGGTGATGGCCGACGTGATGACCTTCGAGGAGCATCGCGGCCCGATCGCCGGGCGCACGATCGCGTGGACGGGCGATTCCAACAACGTCACCGCCTCGTGGGCGCATGCCGCCGCCCGGTTCAATTTCGCGCTGAAGATCGCGAGCCCCGACGGCCTCAAGCCGAAGGAGGATCTGCTCGACTGGTGCGAGCGCGAGAAGGCCGACGTCAGCGTATTCGACGACCCCTTCGAGGCGGTCGCCGGCGCCGACTGCGTCGTCACGGACACCTGGGTGTCGATGGGCGACAGCGAGCGGGAGCGGCGTCACAACCTGCTGAAGCCGTATCAGGTCAACGACGCGCTGATGGCCGCCGCCTCGCCCGAGGCGATCTTCATGCACTGTCTGCCGGCACACCGCGGCGAGGAGGTAACGGACTCGGTCATGGACGGCCCGCAGTCTGTCGTCTTCGACGAGGCGGAGAACCGCCTGCACGCGCAGAAGGGAATCCTGGCCTGGTGCTTCGGCGCCGGCGCGGCCTGATGTCCTCTCCCGCACCGGCCGGAGCGGTGCTCGACACCTCGGCGGACGATTTCGTCGTTCCGTTCGCGGTCGAGGGCCTAGACGTGCGTGGTCGTGTGGTGCGGCTCGGCCCTGCGATCGACACCATCCTGTCGCGTCACGACTATCCGGATGCCGTCGCCGCGCTGCTCGCCGAAGCGGTAACCCTCACCGTCCTGCTCGGCTCGGCGCTGAAGATCGAGGGCCGCTTCATCCTGCAGACGCAGACCGACGGACCGGTGCGGCTGATGGTCGTCGACTTCGAGATGCCGGACCGCATCCGCGCCTGTGCCACCTTCGACGCGGAGAGGGTCGCTGAGGTCGCGCACGACAGCGCCAATGGCGGCGGGGTTCCCGACGGCGCGCTGCTCGGCGACGGCCATCTCGCCATGACGATCGACGCCGGCCCGCAGGCGAACCGCTACCAGGGCGTGGTGCCGCTCGACGGCGGCACGCTCGAGGAAGCCGCGCACACCTATTTCCGCCAGTCGGAACAGATCCCGACGACGGTGCGGCTCGCCGCGGCGCGCGCGTTTCGCGGCGGCAGGGACCACGACCGCGCCTATCACTGGCGCGCCGGCGGTGTCGTCGTCCAGCATCTGCCGACGGCGGGACAGGGCCGCGCGCGCGACCTGCCGCCCGGCGATGTCCCCGAGGGCACCGAGATCCCCGAGTTCGAGGAGGCCGACGAGTGGACCGAGGCGCGGCTGATCCTGGAAACCGTCGAGGATCACGAGCTGATCGACCCGTCGATCTCGGCCGGCAACCTCCTGATCCGGCTCTACCACGAGCGCGGCGTCAGGGTGTTCGAGCCGACGCAGATCGTCGAGCGCTGCCGCTGCTCGCAGGAGCGGATCACCGAGATGCTGAAGGGCTTCTCCGAGGACGACCAGGATCACATGGTCAAGGACGGCGAGATCGTCGTGACCTGCGAGTTCTGCTCGACGCGCTACCACGTCGACCCGGCGACGCTTCAGTCCGACGCCTGACCCGGCGCCCGGCCGACACTTGCGCGCAGACGCGACGGCTTGCGTCCTGGGATGTCACCCGCGTGCGGTTCCGCTCCTGTCGCGTCATCCGCAGAGATCCCGGCGCCGTTACCCGAGATTCAGATCCCCGCGCGGGCCGCGTCGGCCAGCCGCTGCATGAAGGCGACGCAGGCATCCACCTGCGCGACCTCGAGATATTCGTCGGGCTGGTGCGCCTGGGCTATGTCGCCGGGTCCGCAGATGATGCTCGGTACGCCGTGCTCCTGGAACAGCCCGGCCTCCGTCGCATAGGCGACGGCCTCGGTCCGGTTGCTTTCGGCGAAACGCATGGCGAGCGTCTCGGCGAGCGAGCCCGGATCGGGCGCGAGACCACGCACGTCGATGCGGGTCGTCGTCTCGATGTCCGTCGTCGGCGCCACCTTGCGCAGCTTCGGCAGGACGTGCTCCTCGCCGAACATCCGTAACCGCTCCTTGAGCGTGTCCGGATCGAAGCCCGGCAGCGAGCGCACCTCCCATTCGAAGCGACACTTGAGCGGCACGATGTTGTGCGCCGTGCCGCCGCTGATGAGTCCCGTATGAACCGTGGTGTAGGGTGGGTCGAAGCGGCCGCTCGGATCGCCCAGCGCGATCATGTCGTCGCGCATGCGGGCGAGCTCGCACAGCAGTTCGGCCGCCGCGAGAATGGCGTTCGCGCCTTTGTCGATCAGCGAGGAATGCGCCTCGTGGCCGGTGACCACGGTGACATAGTCGGTGATCGTCTTGTGCGCGTCGACGACGCCCATCCGGGTCGGCTCGCCGACGATGCAGGCGCGCGGCATGGGCAGGCTTTCGCCGAGCTCGGCGATCATCGGGCGCACGCCGGTACAGGCAGTCTCCTCGTCGTAGGACAGCGCAAGGTGGATCGGCGTCGCCAGCGGCTTGTCGACGAAGGTCGGCACCATGGCGAGCGCGATGGCGACGAAGCCCTTCATGTCGCAGGTGCCGCGTCCGTAGAGACGGCCGTCCTTTTCGACCACCTCGAACGGGTCCGTCGACCACGGCTGTCCCTCCACCGGGACGCAGTCGGTGTGACCCGAAAGCGCGATGCCGGCCCTATCCTTCGGGCCGATCGTCGCGAAGAGACTCGCCTTGTCGCCGTCCTCGTTCGGCACCAGCGTCGATTCGACGCCGTGACCGGCGAGATAGTCGCGAACGAACCCGATAAGCTCGAGATTGGAGTTCGAACTCGTCGTATCGAAGGCGACGAGACGCGAAATCATCTCCTTCGGGGGGTATATCTGACCCGTCAATTGCCTGTCCTGCATCGGTGGAACCGAGTTCGTGATACTTAGCGGGAAAGGCCGTGCGGTCAAAGCACCTTCTCGGACGTTGCCGCAGGCGAGCGGGTATGGCGCCCGGGTCAGACCATGCCGCGCGAAACGAGCAGGCGTCCGGCGACCGCGTTCGCCGCGATGACCAGACCCGCGCCGATCAGGGTCGCGACCAGACGGTCGATCAGAACGTCGGCATCGAGCGGCCGGCCCGCGTCCATGACGACGACGACGAGCGGCGTCATGACGGCGGAATAGGCTAGATAGTTCCGCGCACGGAGCATCGGCCGCGCCGCCGCGAGCACGCCGATGCCGGCCGCCATCGCGAAGCCCGGCAGGTCGAACAGAAGAAGAAGGCTCGTCGCCGCAACGCCGAGCGCGGTTCCGAGCGCGCGCTGGGTCAGTTTTACGGGAAACGCTTCGATCTCCCTCGAGGACAGCAACGCCACGGTCAGTGCGATCCAGTGGAGATGATCGTCCGGCCACAGCCAGCGCAGAACGACAGCGATACCGAGGCACGCGGCCAGCCGGATCGGAAACTGCCAGCCCTCGGGCCGGCGGAGCGACCGGCGCCAACGGGCATGGCTCCGGGGGCGCGTCGGCCGCGGCGCCTGCCGATGCGCCGACCCGCCTGTATCGCCGCGACCGGCCTGGCGCCGGCACCAGCGCGCGGCCGCGCCGAGGGCGACACCGACGACGATCGTCCACAGGCTGCCGGCCAGCACCAGCGCGGCGAACCGAAGATGCCCCGTCTCCGGCACGGCGACCGCAAGGACGATGATCAGATACAGGTTGAACAGCGTCGTCACGACGGCCGCCAGACGACCGAGGCCGCCCAGAAGGGCGGACAACGCGACCAAGACAATCATCGCCACATCCGTCAGCCAACCGTGACCGGCGATCACTGCCGCAACGACCGTGGCTGCGACGGCTGGAACGAGCACGGTGAGCAGTTGCCGCGCCTGGTCACGCAGCGTTGTCGCGGCCGGGATGCCGCCGATCATCAGGCTGCCAAGGGCGGCGGCGAGACCCGGCGCTGCGTCGCCTGTGGCCGCCGCCAGCAGGACGGGGCCCGACATGCCGATACCGGCAGTCAGCGCGGCGACCGGGTCCACATAGGTGTCGTCCACCCAGCGGATCGCATCCGCGAGATACTCTCTGTGGCTAGCTCGTATCATCTCTGCCGTTTCTGAGGCTGCTGGACTTTGCATAGTTAATACGCTATGCGTATCATAATGCGTCGGAGAGGTGTGAGCGAAATCCGGTGAACGATCAAAGCGCCCTGATCATTCGTGGTGTTTTGTCCCTCGCCCGCAGGCTGAGGTCCGCGCGGCCGGCCGGCTCTGTCAGTCTGGCGAGCGTCGGTATCCTGAGCACGCTGTGGCGTCTCGGTCCGATGCCGGCGGTCCGGCTCGCCGCGGAGGAGGGACTGCAGCCGCAATCGCTGACACGCCTCATCCACGCGCTGGAGCGGGGCGGGTTGATCGACCGGACGCAGAGCAAGACCGACGGGCGCGAGATCGTCATCTCGGTCACCCCGCACGGGCTCGAAGTCCTGCGGGCGGACCTGGACGCGCGCCGTCGATGGCTGGAGGAGGCCATGTCGACGATGCTTACCGAGACCGAGCGCGGGCTTCTGCTCGAGGCGTCCGAAGCCATGGTCAAGCTTTCCGGGGCCGACAGCGGGCAATCGTCGGAGGGACTGGAGGGCGCTTCACGCGGCGGAATTACTCATGATCCCGCGAACCACGGTGCTCGAGGCGATACGAATTGAGACATACTGGTCCATGCAAAGCCGCCGGAATAATTGTAAAAATGCGTGCCGGTTGGTTTCCGGGTGCGGCAAACAACCCGGTTTTGTCGGAGAGCATGAGCCTTGAAGCCGCCTGACCGTATTCCCGGAACGACGCCGGCCTGGACGGTCGGCCGCCTCGCCGGCCTGACTGTCAAGGCGGCGGTGCCGCTCGTGGTGCTGGCGGCGGCCTTCGCCGCGTTCCAGTATCTCAAGGCCTCGAAGCCGGAAGTGCCGCGCCGCCCGGCGACGGAGCGCGCGTGGACGGTCGAGACGCTCGTCGCGGAACCTGCCGCCTACCGGCCGCGCATCACCGCTTACGGCACCATCGTCGCCGGCCGGCAGGTGGCGCTGAGGGCGCTCGTCGCCGGCGAGGTGGTCTCCGTCGGCGAGGGTCTGCGTGAGGGCGGCACGGTCCAGACCGGCGATCCGCTCGTGGAGGTCGACTCCTTCAACTATCAAGGCGCCGTCGTCGAGGCGACCGCCAACCTGAACGAAGCGCGCGCCAAGCTCGACGAGGCGCAGGCGCGACTCGGACTCGAGGCGACGGCGCTGGAACGGGCACAGCAGCAGCTCGAGATCGCCGAGCGCGACTACGAGCGCGCCCAGACCCTGTCGCAAAGGGGCTCGATGTCGGCGCAGGCGCTGGATACACGCAACATGACGCTGCTCCAGAACCGCGCGGCGGTCGATTCCGGCAAGGCGACGCTCGACATCCAGCGCGCGCAGATCGCGCAGCTTCGCGCGCAGATCGAGCGGCTCGAATGGAAGCTCAGGCAGGCGGACCGCAACCTCGCCGACGTGACCCTCAAGGCGCCCTTCGACGCCTATGTCGGCACCGTTGCGGCGGAAGTCGGCAAGCTCCTCAACGTCAACGACGTCGTCGCGGTGCTCTACGACCGCAACCGCTTCGACGTCCGTTTCGCGCTGACGGACGCACAATACGGTCGGATCGTCGAGGAAGGACTGCTGGACCGGCCAGTCGACGTGCGCTGGTATGTCGGCGGCAGCCCGCAGGTCTACGAGGCGCGAATCGTCCGCGTGGCTCCCGAGATCGCCGCCCAGCGCGGCGGCGTCGACGTCTACGCCCGCATCGAGCCGGCCGAGGGTCAGGCGCAGCTCCGCCCCGGCGCCTTCGTCGAGGTGCTGCTCGACGACAAGGTCTACGGGAACGTCGTCAGCGTGCCGGCGACGGCCGTCTACGGCACAGACCGGATCTACGTCGTCGAGAACGGCCGTCTCTCCGGCCGCGACATCGAGATCGTCGGGTACGACGCGGCCGAGGTACTGGTCCGTGGCGACCTCAAGGGCGGCGAGAAGATCGTCGTCACCCGCATCACCGAGGCCGGCAACGGACTGAAAGTCAACGAGCACGACGCGGGCGACCTCCCTGCCCCACCCTCCCCGGTGCCGGCCAAACCATCGGCCAAGACCTCGGAAGCATCGGGCTCCAACGATGGCTGACCACGAGACGTCCGCGCCGATCCGATTCTTCGTCCGGCATCGCAACGCCTCGAACCTCCTGATGGCGATGATGGTGCTGTTCGGCATCGTCAGCGTGTTCAGGCTCAACACGCAGCTCTTCCCGACCACGGACATCCCGCGCATAAGCGTGACGATCGCCTGGCCCGGCGCGAGCGCGGAGGATGTCGAGAAGAACATCCTGCACGCGGTCGAGCCGGAGCTGCGCTATCTCGACGACATCGAGAAGGTCACCTCGTACGCCCGCGAAGGCGCGGGCTCGATCACGCTCGAGTTCGCCATGGGCGCCGACATGCAGAAGGCGCTGTCGGAGGTGGAGTCTGCGGTTTCGGGCGTGACGACGCTTCCCGAGGACATCGAGACGCCGGTCATCCGCCGCACGATCTGGTACGAAGGCGTCGCCAACATCTCGCTTTCGGGACCGTTCAGCGAAACCGCGCTGAAAACCTATGCCAAGGAGATCCGGGACGGGCTGCTCGCCGCCGGCATCGATAAGGTGGACCTCGTCGGCTTCCGCAAGCCCGAGGTGTGGATCGACGTGCCGGAGCGCGAGTTGCGGCGGCTCGGCGTGACGCTCTCCGACATCGCCACACGGGTCTCCGCCGCAACGCAGGACAGGCCGTCGGGCACGCTCGAAGGCGCCGTCGAGAAGCAGTTGCGGTCGCTCGGCGACGGCACCACCGCCGAGGAGATCGGTGCCATCGAGACGGTCTCGCGGGAGACCGGCGAGAAGGTACTCCTGCGCGAGATCGCGACGGTGCACGATGCTTTCGAGCGCGACCAGACGACGGGCTACAGCGGAGGCAACCGGGCGATAGAGCTGCAGGTGGAGCGCTCGACCACCGCCGACACGCTGGCGACGGCGAAGATCCTCGACGCCTATCTCGAGGCGATCCGCCCGACGCTGCCGCCGACGCTTCAGCTCGAAGTCTACGACATCCGCGCGGCGAGCCTCGTCGACCGCATCAACCTGCTGGTCAAGAACGGCCTGTCCGGCCTCGTGCTCGTCGTCATCATCCTGTTCCTGTTCCTCAACGCGCGCATCGCGTTCTGGGTCGCCGTCGGCGTGCCGACGGCGATGATGGCGACGCTCGGCTTCATGTGGGTGACCGGCCAGTCCATCAACATGATCTCGCTGTTCGCGCTGATCATGTGCCTCGGCATCGTCGTCGACGACGCGATCGTGGTCGGCGAGCACACCGCGACCCGCTACGCGATGGGCGACGATCCGGTGCAGGCGGCCGAGCGCGGAACGGGACAGATGATGTGGCCGGTGATCGCCTCGGTGCTCACCACCCAGGTCGCCTTCTTCCCGCTCACCATGATCCGCGACGTGATCGGCCAGATCATGACGGCGCTGCCGCAGGTGGTCATCGCTGTGCTGACGGCGAGCCTCATCGAGTGCCTGTTCATCCTGCCCGGCCACCTGCGCCACAGCCTGACCTCCATGCGGGCAGAGCCCGGCCGGTTCCGGCGCTGGTTCGATTCAGGCTTCGGGCGCCTGCGCGACGGGCCGTTCCGCGCCTTCGTCGCCCTCTCCTTCCGCTGGCGCTACACGACCGTCGCGCTGTCGCTGGCGAGCCTCGTCGTGGCGATCGGCGTCATCGCCGGCGGGCGCGTCGGCTTCCAGTTCTTCCCGACCGCCGAGCCGGAGAACATCACCGCCAGCCTCACCTTCGCCGCCGGCACCCCGGAGGAGGTGGTGATCGCCGGCGTCGCGGGGGTGGAGGCAGCGCTTCGCGAGGCCGAGCGGGCGATCGCCCCCGAAGGCGAGCGGCTCATCGTCGCGACCTTCGCCTCGATCGGACGGTCGGGCTTCTCGCGGGGGATGAATTTCGCCGAGGTCGACGCGCAGCTCACCGTCTCGGAGAACCGGACGGTGCGGTCCGGCGATATCGTCAACGCGTGGCGGAAAGCCATACCGAAGATCCCGGGGCTGGAGACCGCGACGGTCACCGGGCGGCGCGGCGGCCCGCCCGGACGCGATCTCGACATCCGGCTCACCGGCGCGCCGACGGACGTGCTGAAAGAGGCGGCGCTCGAGATCCGCGAACTCGTCAGCGGCTACCCGGGCGTCGGCGCCGTTGACGACGACCTGCCCTACGGCAAGCCGGAGATCGTCATGACGCTCACCCCGCGCGGCGCGGCACTGGGCTTCACCGCGGAGTCCGTCGGCCAGCAGGTGCGCAATGCCTTCGAGGGTGCGATCGCCCGCCGCGTTCCCGCCGGCGACGAGGAGGTGACGGTGCGGGTGCGCCGCGTGCAGGCGGTGCCGGGTCTGGCCGCGCTCGGCAACCTGTCGCTGCGCGCGCCCTCCGGCGAGTTCGTGCCGCTGTCGGAGATCGTCGATCTGACCGAGAAGCAGGGCTACGCGATCATCCAGCGCATCGACGGCGAGACCGCCGTCTCCGTCACCGCCGACGTGGACCAGGACGTCACCACCAACGTGGAGCTCGTCGCCGCCCTCGACGCCGGACCGCTCGTCGCCATCACCTCGAAATACGGCATCAGGTACAAGTTCTCGGGCCGCGAGGAGGAACGGGCGAAGTCCTTCGAGGATCTCATATTCGGCGCCTATATCTCGCTCGGCGCGATCTATCTGATCCTCGCCTGGGTGTTCGCCAGCTACGGTCGGCCCCTGGCGGTGATGATGATCATCCCGTTCGGGCTGACCGGCGCGGTGCTCGGCCACATGGCGATGGGCTCCCCCCTGACCATCCTGAGCCTGATGGGCCTGCTCGGCCTGTCGGGCATCCTCGTCAACGACTCGATCATCCTTGTGTCGCGGCTCGACGAGCGGCTGGGAGAGGGAGAAAGCATCTCCGAGGCAGCGGTCGGGGCCTCCTGCGACCGCCTGCGCGCCGTGCTGCTCACGTCTCTGACGACGATCGGCGGCCTGGTGCCGCTCCTGTTCGAGACGAGCCTGCAGGCCCAGTTCCTGATCCCGATGGCGGCGACGCTGGTGTTCGGGCTCGCGGTCGCGACGAGCTTCGTCCTGTTCCTGGTGCCGGCGATCATCGGCATCGGCGACGACATCTCCCGCCTCGGCGCCGCTTACATGCGCCTCGGACGCCGGCCGGCGGCGACGCCGGCGGAATGAGACCGCATCGCCGGAGTTCGGGCCTTGCCGAACGAGACGCTCAAGGCGGAGGAGCTTCGACCATTCGCGAATATCCCGCACCGAGCTGGCGCAGGCACCGGATCGCTTCCGCGAGCGTCAGGCCGCTATCGACGAACTGATCGGGGCCGACGAAGCGCACCTCGCCGGTCGTGGGGCTCGGCGCATCGGGGATAAACACCGTGAAAAGGTCATCGGTGGCCTGATCCATCACGAATCCGATTCGCCAGACGTCGCCGTCCCGGACGAAAACGGCGTTCGACCGGGTCGAGCGGTCGATCCGCGCCAGGCCCCCCGCCGCATCGGCGGCCGCCGTCTTGACGATGTTGTAGCCCGGAAAACGGCCAAGCAGCGTATTCTCCATCCACTCCAGCAGGTCCCTTCCGACGACTGTGCTGGCGAACAGGCCGGCTACGAAAGCGACCAGCAGGAGCGCCGCCACGATGATCGCGATTTCCGCGACAACCCCTATTCCGAGCGGATAGAATGCGTGGCCTATGCCGGAGGCGACCGGACGCAGAAATCCGACAAGCTTCTCGACCACGACAACGAACAGCGCTACCGGGAACAGAAAAAAGAGGCCGCCGACAATCGTCGCCTTCATGAATTTCACGAGCGTCGGCATCAAGCACCTCCCCCGCATTTACCGGCCAACCGCTTTGCCGCCAAATATATGACAATGCCCGGCGGAGCGGCGGGGAATCAGCTAGGCGACGGCGGCTTTCAGCGCCCAGGCCCTGACTTTCAGCGGGATCGACCCGTCGTCGTCGCGCGGGAGGCTGGCATCGAGCCTTGCCTTCAAGCGCTCCCGGGCGTCCGGCTCGAGGCTCATGCAATAGCCTGGCGCCGGACCGGCGCCGAGCGTGAACGGATGCCAATAATCGTCGAAATCCCGGAAGACCGCCGGCACTTCGATTGGAACGCACTCGATCGACTGAAGCCCGGCATCCTCGACCATGCCGGTCAGCCCGTCGGGCGTGCAGAACGGGAAGCGCCGATCTTCGGTAAGCTCCCGCGCGCCCGGATCGAGCGACGCCGCCGCCGTCCAGAACGCCCGCATGAATTCGACGCCGCCGCCCGGATAGTCCCAGACGTAGAAGGCGACGGTCGCTCCCGGTCGCCCCACCCGCTTCATCTCCGCGAGCGCCTTGTCCCTGTCGGGAACGAAGTTCAGCACGAGCCCCGAGACGACAATGTCCGCGGTCCCCGTCATCGCGGGAAGCGACTGGGCATCGCCGACCCGAAACGTGGCGCGGCCGTCCGGCACGTTGACTCGCGCCTTGGCAAGGAACCCCTCCGACGGGTCGATCGCCATCAGGCTCTTCGGATCGCACCGGGCGAGGATTGCCGCCGTCAGCACGCCGGTTCCGCACCCCACTTCCAGCCAGTCGCGTCCGCGAGGAGGATCGAGCCATTCGAGAAAGCGCGGCGCGATCAGCCGGCTCCACCTTCCCATGTAGCTGTCATAGCTGTCACCGGCTTGCCAGGCGTCATGTCGTGCCGTGTCCGTCATGGCGAGAACCCACCCGATCGCCCATTTATCTAGCCGACTATGCTACACCCGCATCGTCGCCGCGGACAGGCTAATCGCGGACCGGCAACCGTCGGTCACCGCCGCCAGAAGGCGGGGATGAACAGCACCAGCACGGTGAACACCTCGAGCCGGCCGACCAGCATGGCGATCGCGAGCAGCCATTTGGCGCTGTCGGGCAACGTCGAGAAATTTCCGGCCGGGCCGATGATCGGGCCCAGGCCCGGGCCGACATTGGAGATCGCGGTCGCCGCGCCGGATATCGCCGTGACCGCGTCGAGGCCGATCATGCTGAGCGCGACGCTGATGACGGCGAAGCTGGCGGCAAAGAGGAAGACGAAGCTCAGCACCGCCGCCGAGACGTTGTCGGGCAGCGGGCGGCCGTTGTAGCGCTTCACGAAGACGCCGGAGGGATAGACGATGCGGCGGGCGTGCTGGCGGATGTCCTCGAACAGCACGACGGCCCGGAACACCTTGATGCCGCAGGAGGTCGAGCCCGCGCAGCCGCCGATGAAGGTCGCCATCAGGAAGACGCCGGCGGCGAGCGGCCCCCAGGCGTTGTAGTCGACCGAGGCGTAGCCGGTGCCGGTCATGATCGACGTCATGTTGAAGACCGCCTCGCGGAAGCGGATCGCGCCGGCGTGGACGGATTCCTGATCCTCCGAGAACCAGGCGAGCACCGACAGCGTCAGCAGGATCACGAAGAAGGCGCGCACCTGCTCGTCGCGGATCATCACCATGGGCTGGCCCTGGATCGCCCGGATGTAGAGCAGGAACGGCAGCGAGCCGGCGATCATGAAGACGACGCTGACCCATTCGACCGCCGCCGACCCGAAAGCGCCGATGGAAGCGTCGCGCGACGAAAAGCCGCCGGTCGCGACCGTCGTCATGGCGTGAATGACCGCGTCCGAGACCTGCATTCCGGCGACGCCGTAGGAAACCGCGCACAGACCCGTCAGACCGACGAAGAGCGCCGTGAGCGATCCCGATATCTGCGCGGCGCGCGGCAGGATCTTGTCCGGCGTGTCGAAGGCCTCGGCCTTGAAAAGCTGCATTCCGCCGATCTGCAGCATCGGCAGCACCGCGACCGCCATGACGACGATCCCGAGCCCTCCCAGCCACTGCAGGAAGGCGCGCCAGAACAGGATCCCGGGCGGGGCCCGGTCGAGCCCGACGATGACCGTCGAGCCGGTGGTGGTAAGGCCCGACATCGCCTCGAAGAAGGCGTCGGTGTAGCTGAGATCGACCCGCGACCACGAGAACGGCAAGGCGGCGAACCCCGCCGCGACGACCCAGACCGAAGCGGTCAGGACGAAAGCCTCGCGCAGGCCGAGCCGCGCCTGCGCTCCCCGGCAGGTCACCCACATGGCGACGCCGATGAAGACGGTGATCACCGACGAGGCGAGGAAGACGATCCAGTCGTCGTTGGCGAACACCACGTCGACCAGGGCGGGAAGCAGCATGGCGCAGCCGAGCGTCGCCAGGAGCACGCCGATGACGAGGAAGATCGGTCTGAAATCGAGCAACAGCCACCGCCCGGCGGGAACGACGAAGGATCAGTTGATGGTCGGTAAGACGCCGGGGCTGTCAAGCGAGAAAGCGGGCACCTCGGCGAGGAAACTCTCGCCCGCCGCCGTACGCATCTCGTAAGTGCCGGACATCATGCCAGACGGGGTGCCGAGCGGCACGCCGCTCGTGTAGCGGAAGGAGTCGCCGGGATCGAGCATCGGCTGCTCGCCGACGACGCCGGGTCCCTTCACCTCGAAGGTCTTGCCGAGCGCATCGACGATCCTCCAGTGACGGTTGAGGAGCTGCACCGTCTCCGGCCCCTTGTTCACGATCTCGATCGTGTAGGTCCAGAAATAGGCGCCCGACTCGAGGGCCGAACGCTCCGCGCTGAACGCCGGCTCTACCGTCACCTCGATGCCGCGGGTCGTCGCTCTGTACATGCGGCCGATCTTAGGGCCTGAACCCGGAATCGCCACGCTCCGGCTGCGGCCGGGATGGCGGTTTTGAGGCAGGTGTGGCTCAGCCGCCTCAGAAAAGGCACCTAGACGGCCGCCGCGGCCCGGATGAGGTCCTTTTCCAGATCGCGCGGGCTTTCCAGGCCGACCGAAAGCCGCAGGATGCCGTCGGTGATGCCGAGGGCGGCGCGGGCCTCCGGCGTCAGGCGCTGGTGCGTCGTCGTCGCGGGATGGGTGACGAGGCTGCGGGCGTCGCCGAGATTGTTGGAAATCTTCACGATCTTCAGCGCATTGGCGAAGCGGAAGGCCCCGGCCTTGCCGTCTTCGACCTCGAAGGCGACCATCGGCCCGCCGTTCGCCATCTGACGGACCGCGACGTCGGACTGCGGATGGTCGGCGCGGCCGGGATAGATGACCTTACGGACGCCGGGCAGTTCCGCGAGGACACTGGCGAGCCGCACCGCGCTGGTGCAGTGCCGGTCGACGCGCAGCGCCAGCGTCTCGAGGCCCTTCAGCATCACCCAGGCGTTGAAGGGGCTCAAGCAGGGGCCGGTGTGGCGGTAGAAGTCCTTGAGCTCCTTGGTGATGAACTCCTCGGTGGAGAGGATCACGCCGCCGAGGCAGCGGCCCTGCCCGTCGATATGCTTGGTCGCCGAATAGACCACCACGTCGGCGCCAAGCTTCAAGGGGCGCTGGCCGAGGGGGGTGGCGAAGACGTTGTCGACCACGAGGCGCGCGCCGGCATCGTGGGCGATGTCGGCGATCGCCGCGATATCGAGGACGTCGAGGGTCGGGTTTGTCGGCGTCTCCAGGAAAAACACCCTGGTCTCCGGCCGGACGGCGTTTTTCCATTGGTCCAGATCGGTTCCGTCGACCAGCGTGCAGGACACGCCGTAGCGCGGCAGCAGGTCTTCGACGATGTAGAGACAGGAGCCGAACAGGGCACGCGAGGCGACGACGTGATCGCCCGCCTTCAACTGGCAGAGCAGCGCGGCGTTGACCGCGGCCATGCCGCTCGCCGTCGCGCGGGCGGCTTCCGCTCCCTCGATCAGCGCCATGCGCTTCTCGAACATGTCGACGGTCGGGTTGGCGTAGCGCGAATAGACGAAGCCGGCGGCTTCACCCTTGAACCGGGCCTCCGCCGCCTCCGGGCTTTCGTAGACGAAGCCGGAATTGAGGAAGAGCGCTTCGGACGTCTCGCCGAAGCCGGAGCGGACCGTGCCGCCATGCACGAGAAGCGTCTCGAGGCCGAACTCGTCCTCGGGAGCCGACGTATCGGGGGTGAAGTGCTCGTTCATTTTCGGTCCTCCGACGGAGGGCCGGGAAGAAAAAAGCCCGGAGGCGACGTGGACTCGTCCACTCGGCGCACCGGGTTCTTCGACCCGGCCTTTTAGCGATTTGTTTTACGTGGCTGCAAGCCGGCCGGCCCAAATCACCACGATTGACACCCGCTTCCTATCGCCGTGACGCCTTGGCGTCAAGCGCCGGCTCGGCTAGACCAAGCAGGACGATACGCGGACGAGGGCGCCGGAGATGGGCGAGACTGGCGAGAACAGCGACGGACGGGCGGCCGCCGACAGCAGCCGCGCGCCGGGCATCCTGCCGGCGGAGGCGATCAGACGGCTCGTCGACAACCGCCAGATCATCCCCGGCGGGGACCTGGCGAGCGACCAGATCCAGCCGGCGAGCCTCGATCTCAGGCTCGGACGCACCGCCTACCGCGTCCGCGCGAGCTTCCTGCCCGGGCCGGCCCGCACGGTGCGCGACCGGCTCGACCTGCTCGGCCTGCACAAGATCGACCTGACCCAGGGCGCGGTGCTGGAGACGGGCTGCGTCTACATCGTGCCGTTGCTCGAGGAATTGCGGCTGCCCCCCCATATCGCCGCCGACGCGAACCCGAAGAGCTCGACGGGCCGTCTCGACATCTTCACCCGCGTGATCGCCGACAGCGCCCGTGCCTTCGACAAGGTGGAGACCGGCTATCAGGGGCCGCTCTACCTGGAGATCAGCCCGCGCACCTTCCCGATCCTCGTGCGGACGGGATCGCGTCTCGCCCAGATCCGCTTCCGGCGCGGCCATGCGCTCCTGACCGACCGGGAGACCCGCGAACTGCACGCCGCCGAGCGGCTGGTCGATACCGACGCGCCCGACATCGCCGGCGGCATCGCCGTCAGCGTCGACCTCGCCGGCACGGTCGGGCTCGTCGGCTACCGGGCGAAGCGGCATACGGCGGTCGTCGACGTCGACAAGCGGGCCGGCTACGACGTGCTCGACTTCTGGGAGGCGATCGAGATGCGCCATCCGGGCTCCCTGATCCTCGACCCCAACGAGTTCTACATCCTGGCGTCCAAGGAAGCGGTGCACGTGCCGCCGACCTACGCGGCCGAGATGGTGCCGTTCGACCCGCTCGTCGGCGAGTTCCGCGTCCACTACGCGGGCTTCTTCGATCCGGGCTTCGGCCATGCCGCGGCGGGCGGGCACGGGGCGAAAGCGGTTCTGGAAGTCAGAAGCCGCGACGTGCCGTTCATCATCGAGGACGGCCAGATCGTCGGCCGCCTCGTCTACGAGCGGCTGACCGAGCGGCCGAAGGCGCTCTACGGCACCGACATCGGCTCGCACTACCAGGCCCAGGGCCTGAAGCTCTCCAAGCACTTCCACCTGCCGACGCACTAGCGGCGGAAGTCGCTAAGCTTTGCTCTACGGCCCTGGATTCCCGCTTTCGCGAGAATGAGCGGACAATAGAGAAGCCGCGCCTCAATCCGTAGCCGTCATGCCCGGACTTGTTCCGGACATCCATGGCCACAGTCGCCGATGTCGGTGTTCATGGGTTGCCGGAACTGGTCCGGCAATGACAGCCTGGGTTTGGGGCGAGGCTTCTCTATTGTCCGCTCATTCTCGCGAAAGCGGGAATCCGGGGTGGCCCGCGCCGAGCCTGCCGCCTCTCCGCTACTTGCTGTGCGAGGCGATCAGGTCTTCCGACAGCGCGACGAACCGGCAGGCGGGGCCGCCGTGGCCCTCGCTCTGGATATTCACGCGCGCGCCTTCGAGGATCAGGAAGATGCCGTCGGCGACGAGCTCGGGATCGCGCAGGTCCGCGGCCCTGCACAGGCCCAGCACATGCTCGCGCAGGGCGCGCTTGTGGCGCTCGATGACGCAGCGGGCGGGATGCTCGGTCTCGGGGATCTGGACGCCGGCATTGGCGACCGCGCAGCCGCGCGACTTCGGGTCCGAGATCGCCTCGGCCATGCGGCGGATCCAGTCGCGCAGCTGGGCCATCGGGTCGTCGGGATGGGCGGCGGCGATGCAGTCCCAGACCGCCTCGTCCTCCTTGACGAAACTGCGCAGGTACTCGGCCACCAGCTCGTCCTTCGAGGAGAAATGACGGTAGAGGGTCATCTTGTTGGTGTGGGCGGCCTCGGCGATCGCCTCGACGCCGACGGCACGGATTCCCTGCCGGTAGAACAGGTCACGCGCGGCCGCGAGAATCCGCTCGCGCGGCGGCGCATCGGGGCGCGCGCCGGCCGGCTCGGCAATTTTCCCGGCATGGGTCTCGTGTTCGGGCATCGCTCGAATCCGTCTCCGCGACGTCTTCAGACATAGCAAGCGGCAGCGCCCCCTTGACAGAGGTGTTACCGGTCAGTACCTATAGCCACGGTACCGATCGGTAACATATAGCGATCCGGGCCGTGTGAAGCAAGCAAGAGAACCGGAAACCCAGCCATGACCAACATTCTTTTCGTCACCACCAGCCCGCGCGGCGAGGCCTCGCTATCGACGCAGGTCGCCCAGACCCTGCTCGAGGACCTGAAGGCCGGCCATCCCGGCGCGGCCGTCGTCACCCGCGATCTCGGCAGCGATCCGCTGCCCCATCTCGGCGCCGACCAGCTCGGCGGCTTCTTCACGCCCGAGGACCAGCGCACGGCCGGGCAGACCGCCGCTGTCGCCGTTTCCGACGAACTGATCGGCGAGCTGAAGGCCGCAGACATCGTCGTCATCGCCTCGGCCATGATCAATTTCTCCATCACCTCGACGCTGAAGTCGTGGCTCGACCATCTGGCCCGCGCCGGCCTGACCTTCCGCTACACGGAGGAAGGCCATCCGGTCGGTCTCGTCACGGGAAAGAAGGTCTACGTCGTGCTGGCCACCGGCGGCGTCTACAGCGCCGCGCCGGGCAACGCCATCGACTTCCAGGCGCCGTACCTCAGGCACATGCTGGGCTTCATGGGGCTGACGGACGTCGAGATCGTGCGCGTCGAGGGCTCGATCTTCAGCCCGGAGGCAGCCGAGAAGGCGGTGAACGACGCGACCGCGAAGGCGCATGCCGTCGCCGCCCAGGCCGTCGCGGCCTGAGCGAAAGCCCATCGCCCCGCCACCGCCCGAACGTCGCCCGGACGTCGCCCAGGCGACGCCCGAAAGGCGCCGGTCTCGCCCGCCGGCGCCTTTCTCCCTATCCTGGTCGGGATGCGTCCTGAAGAACTGCTCATCCCGACCCCGCGCGGCCTCCATTGCCCGCCCGGGGACTTCTTCATCGATCCGGTCCGCCCGGTCGACCGCGCGCTGATCACCCACGGCCATTCCGACCATGCCCGCGCCGGACACGGCTCGGTGCTGGCGACGGCACAGACGCTGGCGGTGATGGGGGCGCGCTACGGCGCCGGCTTCGCGGGATCGACGCAGGCCGCAAGACCCGGCGACGCGATCAGGATCGGCGGCGTGACGGTGTCCTTCCATCCCGCCGGCCACGTGCTCGGCTCGGCGCAGATCGCCGTCGAGGCGGAGCGTCTGCGCATCGTCGTCACCGGCGACTACAAGCGCGAGGCCGACCCGACCTGCGCCCCCTTCGAACTCGTGCCGTGCGACGTGCTGATCTCGGAGGCGACGTTCGGACTGCCGGTCTTCCGCCATCCCTGCGCGCGCGGAGAGATCGCCAAGCTCGTCAATTCGGCGCGGCTGTTCCCGGAGCGCACCCATCTCGTCGGCGCCTACGGGCTCGGCAAGGCGCAGCGCGTGATCGCGCTGATCCGCGAGGCCGGCCTCGACGGGCCGATCTTCATCCACGGGGCGCTGGAGGCGCTGTGCGCGCTCTACGAGGCCGAGGGCGTCCGGCTCGGGCCCCTCGTTCCCGTCCGCGAGGCCGGCGGCGACCTCGCCGGCGAGATCGTCGTGGCCCCGCCGGGCTCGATGACCGACGTCTGGTCGCGCCGCTTCGCCGATCCCGTGACGGCCTTCGCCTCGGGCTGGATGCGCGTCAGGGCGCGCGCCCGCCAGCGCGGCGTGGAACTGCCGCTCGTCGTCTCCGACCACGCCGACTGGGACGACCTCTGCGCGACCGTGATCGAGACCGGCTGTGCCGAGCTCTGGGTCACGCACGGCCAGGAGGACGCGCTGGTGCACTGGGCGGGGACGCGGGGCATACGCGCGAAGCCCCTGCGGCTCGTCGGCTACGACGACGAGGGCGAGCCGGAGCCGCCGCCCGGCGAGAGCGAATGAGATCAGGCGCGCCGCAGGATCAGGACCGTGTTGTTGGCCGGCATCGGCACGATGCGCTGGAGCCGCAGGCCGACGTTCTCGGCCTCGCCGGAGACGGCGTCGGTGTCGCGCACGCCCCAGGCGGGATTGCGGGCCTTGAGCGACCGGTCGAAGGACCAGTTCGATTCGGAGACGAAGTCGCCGGACCGGCTGAAGCAGCCGTAGACGACGACGGCCCCGGCCTCGTCGAGCAGCCGGGCGGCGCCGGCGAGCAGGTTGAGCGTCACGTGCCAGGGCGATATGTGCAGGACGTTGCTGGCGAAGATCAGGTCGAACGGGCCTTCCAGGCGCGTCGCCCAGTCGGGATCGTCGAGATCGACGGGCATCGGCGGCAGCAGGTTCTCGAGACCGGCCTCCTTTCGCCAGGCGGCGATCGAGGCGAGGCCCGCGGGATCGCGCTCGCTCGGCTGCCAGACGACCTTCGGGAAGGCCCGCGCGAAGGCCAGCGCGTGCTCGCCCGATCCGCTGGCGAGCTCCAGGGCGTAGCGCGGCGCGGTGTCCGCGCTCCCGATCACGTCGATCAGAACCTCCAGGATCGGCGCGGTGTTGCGCTCGACCGCGGGAGCATGGAGCTTGCCGCCATGGCCACCGGTGTCCGACGGCACCCAGCCGCGCGGGGCAACAGGCGATTTCGGGGATTCGCTCATCTTCGCCTTGCGTTCCGGTTCGTCGATACTCAGCATGCCGGCAAAAGGCCGTCCCGGGAAAGATAGCATCATGGAAGCGACGACGCGCGAGTTCGAGGACGAGGTCGACGATCTCTTCGCCGCCTACGCCGCCGGGTTCGACGACTTCGACGCGGAGGCGGTCGCCGACCGCTTCGCCTACCCCTGCACGATCTGGCAGTTCGGCAAGGGCAACGTCTTCGCCGACCGCGAGGAACTCCTGGAGAACATCGAGGCGCTGCTCGCCGTCTACGAGCGCGAGGAGATCGTCCATTCCGCCTTCGAGATCGTCGAGACGGTGCCGGCCGGCTGCGTCACGTTCGTGACCCTCGACTGGTCCCAGGAGCGCGAGGACGGCGAGGCGGCGCTCGCCTTCGTCTGCCACTACGCGCTGATCGAGCGAGCGGACGGCTGGAAGATCGCCACGGTGTTCAACGAGGACACATGAACCGCTTCGCGGCGCTTCTCGACCGGCTCGCCTACGAACCGCGGCGCAACGCCAAGATCGCGCTGATCGCCGACTATTTCCGCCGGACGCCCGATCCGGCGCGGGGGGTTGCGCTCGCCGCGCTCACCGGCGACCTCGACTTCCGCCACGCCAAGCCCGGCGTCATCCGGACGCTGATCGAGGAGCGCACCGATCCGGTGCTGTTCCGCATGTCCTACGACTATGTCGGCGACCTGTCGGAGACGGTCGCGCTGATGTGGCCTGGGAAGACGGGCGCCTTCGGCGATGTCGTTTTGTCCAACCCCTCTCCCCATCCCTCCCCCGCAAGGGGGGAGGGGGGAGCAAGCGGCGGGCATGGAGCTCGATCACAACCGCATGCAACCTTTGATACGCAGAATGCCTCATCCATCTCCACTGAAGGCGGCAACCAAGTGGCCCCCTCCCCCCTTGCGGGGGAGGGATGGGGAGAGGGGTTGCCGGCGCAGCCGGCCGGGAAGAACCCCGGGGACATCCGCCCGCTCACTCAGGACAACACCCCGACTCTCTCCCTCCCCGATATCGTCGCCGCCCTCGACACGGCCGGCAAGGCGGAGCTGCCCGGCCTGCTCGCCTCGTTCCTCGACCGGCTCGACGAGACCGGCCGCTGGGCGCTCCTGAAGCTCATCACCGGCGGCCTGCGGGTCGGCGTCTCGGCACGGCTCGCCAAGACCGCGGTCGCGGCGATGGGAGACCTCGAGCCGCGCGACGTGGAGGAGGTCTGGCACGGGCTGGAACCCCCTTACGAGGCGCTGTTCGCCTGGGCGGAAGGCCGGGGAGAGAGGCCGGCGAGCCGCGATCCCGTGCCGTTCCGCCCGCCGATGCTGAGCCATGCGGTCGAGGACGGCGACTTCGACACGCTCGATCCCGCCGACTTCGCCGCCGAATGGAAATGGGACGGCATCCGCGTGCAGGCGGTGGCCGCGACCGGCGACGACGGCCGTCCGGCGCGACGGCTGTACAGCCGGACCGGGGACGACATCTCGCGGGCCTTCCCGGACCTTCTCGAGGCGCTCGATTTCGACGGGGCCATCGACGGCGAGCTGCTGATCGTGCGCGAGGGCCGCGTGCAGTCGTTCAACACCCTTCAGCAACGGCTGAACCGCAAGGCCGTGACGGCGAAGATGACGGCCGGGTTCCCGGCGCACCTGATCGCCTACGACCTCCTGGTCGAAGGCGCCGGCGACCTGCGCGAACTCCCCTTCGCGCAGCGGCGCGCCCGCCTCGAAGCGCTCGTCGGCGGGATCGACACGGACCGGATCACCCTGTCGCCGCTCGTGCCGTTCGAGACCTGGGAGGCGCTGACGCAAGCGCGCGCGGACCCGGCCGGCCACGGCGCCGGCGGGGACGCGGAGGCGGTCGAGGGCGTGATGATCAAGCGTCTCGCGAGCCCCTATCTCGCCGGCCGGCCGAAGGGGCACTGGTGGAAGTGGAAGCGCGACCCGTTCAACGTCGACGCGGTGCTGATGTACGCCCAGCGCGGACACGGCAAGCGCTCGTCCTTCTACTCCGACTATACGTTCGGCGTCTGGCGGGAGGGGCCGGACGGCACCGAGCTGGTGCCGGTGGGCAAGGCCTATTTCGGCTTCACCGACGAGGAGCTCAGGCGCCTCGACCGGTTCGTCCGGCAGAACACGATCGACAGGTTCGGCCCGGTGCGCGAGGTGACGCACGAGCCCGACGAGGGCCTCGTCCTGGAGATCGCCTTCGAGGCGCTCGCCCGCTCGACGCGGCACAAATCGGGCCTGGCCATGCGCTTTCCCCGCGTCGGCCGCATCCGCTGGGACAAGCGCCCCGCGGATGCCGACCGGATCGAGGCGCTCGAGGCGCTCCTCGACGACGGCTAGCGCCTGCGCCCGCCGCCGGCATGGGCGCGCGGCGCGCCGCCGCCACGGCTCGGCGCGTGGAACTGCGCGGGCGGGCGGGCCTGCGCGCGGCTCTGGTGGGTGACCTTGTTGCCGTACTGCCGGCCGAACTGGTCGGAGCGCAGGTGCTGCGGCACGTTGCGGTTCTGCGGCACGCGGACGCTCGGATGCGAGGGCGCCTGCGGCCGCGGCTGGAAGTTCGGCTTCTGCGGCTTGTTGGGCCGGGCCGCCGCCGGGCGCTGGCCCGCCGGCCTGTTCTGCACCGCCGGCCTGTTCTGAACCGCGGGCCGGTTCTGCACCGCCGGTCTGTTCTGCGCGCCCGGCCGCGAGGCGACGGCCTGGCCGCTGCGCACCGCGCCCCAGTTGTTGCCGGTGCGCTGCTGCCACTGGCCGTTCTTGTTGCGGTAGACCTGCCCGTCGCGGCCGGCGAACACGTTGTCGCCGGGACGGCGGCCCGCCGAGAAGCCGGCCGAGCCGACGGACGTGCGCCACCGGTTGGCCTGCGCGTTCGAAATGTTGCCGCGGCCGCGCGCCCAGGTCACGCCGTTGGTGACGCCCGCCGCGTTCCAGGAATGGTAGACGTTGCGCCCGCCGGCGACGACGCCGCCGCGATGGGTATAGGGATTGTAGGCGGCGACGAAGCCGCGGCTGCCGGCCGGTCCGTAGGAATAGCCCGCGCGCACGTAGCGGTTGGTGCGCGGGTTGTACCAGGCCGACCGTCCGAGGCCGCGATAGGGGCCGTAGCCGTAGCCGTAGCGCCCGTAGATGCCGCGAACCGGGTTGTAGTAGCACAGGCACCCGTACGTGAGCGGACGCGGATAGAAGATCGGGTAGCGCGCCGCTCCGTACCAGCCGAGATAGGGCCGGTAGTACCAGCCCGTGCCGTAGACGAGGCTGTCCCAGGCGAGATAGGCGCCGAGGTAGCCCATCGTGTAGCCGAACCAGACGTAGCCCGGCTCCTGCTCGTAAACGCGCACGTAGGTGGCGTTGTAGACCGGCGAGGACGGCGGGATCTCGTAGATCGGCTCGGGAACCGAGGTCGCCACCGCGAAGGGCCCGGTGGGCGTGTCGCCGACGAACCAGATGCCGTCCTTCAGCAGGTAGTACTGCGAGCCGACGCGGATCACCTGGTCGGCGGTATTGGCGGCATAGGCGAGCGCGGTGTTCTCGATCGGCTGGAAGTCCGGCTCGCCGTCGTATTCGACCGAGCCGGTGACGGTGCCGTCGGTGGCGACGCGGGCCATCTGCGGGATCATCGCCTTGAGCCGCGCCTCGTCGCTTTCGGAGGTTCCCGGCACCGAGGCGCGCACCGTGTAGTAGGGCGCGTCGTCGGGGATCTTGCGGAAGTCGTCCGGCAGGCTCGTCGTCGCGCTCGCCCAGGGGCCCTCCAGCGAGGGGCCCGAGAACCAGCGGCCGGACAGCAGCACGTACCAGGTCTTCGTCGTCTTCAGGAAGAAGACGTCGCTCTCCGAATTGCTGACCCACTCCAGGTCCGTGCCCGCCACGGCCTCGAGCTGCGGGGCGCCGTCGATCTGGATCAGCTCGGCGGGCTTGTCGGAATAGACGACCTTCGGCGCCTTGCCGGCCTCGAAGGGGGTCGGCGGCATGGCCTCGCGGGCGTCCTTCCAGTTTTCGTCGTCGGGAAGCTTCGAAAGCACCTCGGGAAGGCTCGCCGCGGGCTGCCAGTCGCCCCCGAGGGACTTGCCGGTCAGCCAGGACTTCTCGTCGCGCAGGTAGTAGGCGCCGTCGGCGGCGACCTTGAACAGGTCCCAGTTGGTGTTGACGACGAAGCTCAGCCCGTCGACCGCCTCGACCGGCGCCTCGACCGCGTCCCCCTCGGTCTGGACGAGGATCGCCGGCGTCTGCGAGACGTAGATCGGCGGCGGATCGTCCTTCAGGCCCTGGACGTCGCCGAGCTGCTCGTAAGCCGCCAGGCTCGCGGTCACCCGATTGACCGACATGGTGATCGGGTCGGTCGGCACGAGCTTGCCGACCTCGAGCGCGAGACCGGCAAGCTGTTCCCTGCTCAGCACCGAGAAGTTCAGCTCGGTCACCTTGACGTCGGTGATGACGACTTCGTCGGCTTCGTCGTCGGCCTGGGTCCTGCCCGAGACGCCGATGACGCCGAAGACCGCGCTCGCGTCCTTGTCCGGCTTGTATTCGGCGGCGATCAGCGCGTCGATCGTGGTGAAGTCGTCCCAGGCGGTGATCTGGGGCTGGTGGAGGACGATCGTCGCGCCGCCGTCGGTCGTGTAGGCGCGCGGCCAGGCGTTCTGATCCTCGGTCGCGGTCACGTACTGGCCGCTGACGAAGCCCGACTTGCCCTGATAGCCGACGGCGCACCAGGCGCCGGAATCGCTGCAGTCGCCGAGGTCGACCTCGGTGCCTTGCGGCAGCGTCCCCATGCTCGCGTAGCCGGTTCCCGGACCGGCCCGGAAATTGACGTTCGCGGTGGTGACGGCCGGCGCCGACAGGGCCGGCGCGGCGCCGGCGACGATCGCGATCCCGAGGACGGCCATTTCGGCGAGGGGGGCAAGGCGCATCTTTCTCTCCCGATACGGGCCGCGCGAACGGCGCATCCGCCGCCGCGCGCGGCTCGGGTTTCCACCCGGACCCGATGTTCCGCCACGGCGCGGCCGTTCGCAAGCCTTATCGGCCGAAAGTGGCGCTACCGCGACCGGACGCGGCGGCGGGAAAGCGGCCGTTCAGCCGCCGAGCGCCTTGTAGATCTTCGTCCCGGCGCGGCCGGTTTCCGGCAGGCCGAAGCGCTTCTCGGCGTCGGCGATCGCCTCGCGGGTCTTCGGGCCGATCTTCCCGTCCGCCTCGCCGATGTCGTAGCCCTTGGCGATCAGAAGCTTCTGCAGGTGCAGGCGCTGGGCGCGGGTCAGGCCGGGATCGTCCGTCGGCCAGGGCGTGCGGAACGGGGGATAGCCGGCGAGCCGGTCGGCGAGATGGGAGATCGCCAGCGCGTAGGATTCGGCCTGATTGTAGGAATAGATCGCATCGAAATTGCGGAAGACGAGAAAACCGGGCCCGTGCGGCCCCGCCGGCAGCAGCAGGCCGGCCTGGGCGCCGCCCGAAAGCCGGGTCCCGTCGGCGCGCACGATGCCGCGGCTCGCCCAGGTCGACAGCGGCGCCTTCGCCTTGCGCCCGGTCGGGCCGTTGTAGCCGGCCGGGACCTTCACCTCGATCAGCCAGGATTCGCCCGGCGCCCAGCCGGCGCGCTTCAGGTAGTTCGCGGTGGAACCCAGGGCGTCGGCGGTCGAGCGGACGAGGTCGCGGCGGCCGTCGCCGTCGAAATCGACGGCGAGGCGCTGGTAGGTCGAGGGGATGAACTGGGTCTGGCCGAAGGCGCCCGCCCAGGACCCGTACAGCTCCTCGAGGCGCAGGTCGCCGCGGTCGACGAGCTTCAGAGCCGCGACCAGCTCGCCGCGCCAGAAGCTCGTGCGGTTGCCGCCCTGGCAGACCAGCGTCGACAGGGCCTGCGGCAGGTAGCTCGTGCCGACCTCGCGACCGTAGTCGGTCTCCACGCCCCAGACGGCGGCGATGACGAAGCGGTTGACGCCGAAATTGCGCTCGGCCGAGCGCAGGACCGCATCGTACTTGCGCATCATCGCCTGGCCCTCGGCGACGCGCTGCTCGTCGACGAGGAAGCCGAGATAGTCCCAGATCGGCGTCTTGAACTCGGGCTGAACCTTCGAGAGCCGCAGCACCTTCTCGTCGGGCTGCAGCCCGTCGAGCGCGCGCGAGGCGGTCTGCCGGCTCACGCCGGCCTTGATCACCGCCGACTTGAGGCCGGCGACGCAGGAGGAAAAGCTCTCGGCGGCGGCCGGCCCGGCCGCAAACGCCGTCAGGCTCAGGAAAAGGGCGATCTTGCCTGTCGTCCGCATCGTCTCCGCTCCGTCGGTGAACTCGAATGTTGGGCGGCATGATAGTGAATCAAGGGTAAACGATTTGCCGCGATCGGGCGAACGGGGCATTGTTGGCCGCCCCCGGCCGGCCTTCGCCGAGGCGGTGCGACATGGCCGATATCCCGTTCGCCGCCGCCCGGGCGCCCGGCGGACCGCTCGTCTCCACCGAGGCCCGCTCCGGCGCGGGGCAATATCCGAGGACCCAACCGCGATGAGGGACTTCCCGCTTTCCGAGGTCTATCAGCTGCTCGAGCCCGGCCCGGTCGTGATGCTGACGACCGCGCGGAAGGGCAGGCCGAACGTGATGACCATGTCCTGGCACATGATGGTCGAGTTCACGCCGCCGCTCGTCGCCTGCGTCGTCAGCGCCGGCGACTACAGCTTCGCCGCGCTGAAGGCGACGAAGGAGTGCGTGATCGCGATCCCCCCGGTCGAGATGGCGGAGAAGGTCGTCGCCGTCGGCAACTGCTCGGGCCGCGACACCGACAAGTTCGCGGAGATCGGCCTGACGCCGCTGCCGGCCGGGCGGGTTTCCGCGCCGCTCGTCAAGGAGTGCTTCGCCAACCTCGAATGCCGCGTCGTCGATACGCGGCTGGTGCCGCAGTACAACCTGTTCGTCCTCGAGGTGGTGCAGGCGTGGCGGGCGGCGAAGCGCAAGACGCCGAGGACGATCCACCACCACGGCTACGGCACGTTCGTCGTCGACGGCGAGACCATCAAGCTGAAATCGAAGATGCCGTGAGCCCGTCGAACGCGGGCTAGCCGCCGAGCTGCGTCTTCAGGCGGGCGAGCTCGGAGTCCTGCGGCCTCAGCGCCAGGAGCCGGTTCACGGTGTCGAGGGCGCCGGCGCGATCGCGGGCGCCGAGCTGGTAGCGAAGCAGCCCGGCGAGGAGCTCGACGTCGTAGGGATGCCATTCCAGCGCGGCCACGCGGACCTCGCGGGCCTCCTCCGGCCGGTCCAGCGAATCCAGCGCGACTGCGTAGACATGGGCGTAACGGGCCGATTCCGGCGCGAGCCGGACCGCTTCGGCGAGCAGCGGCAGCGCCTCCTCGCGGCGCCCCTGACGCACCCTGAGCAGGGCCAGCGCGTGGACGGCGTCGGCATTCTCCGGCTCCAGCGAATGGGCTCTTTCGAGCAGCACGGCCTCCTCGGCCGTGTCCCCGAGCGCGCGCTTCAGCTCGGCCAGATTGACGAGCGCGGGAACGAAGCCGGGGGCGAGCCGCAGGGCGGTCCGGTAGGCGGCCTCGGCCTTCTCGGGATCGCGGCGCTCGGCCCACCATGTGCCGAGGTTCAGATGCGATTCCGGACGCTCGGCCGCGGCCAGCTCCGAGGCGACGTACTCGTCCGACGCGGCCCGATAGGCGCTGCGGCGGTCGCCCAGGAACATCTCTCCCGGCGCGGACGCCAGGACGCGCGCGGCGGCGATCCGGACGGACCGCACGGGATCGTTCAGCAGGGGCCCGGCGAGGTCGACCAGCGCGTCGGGCGGCACGCCTTCGAGGCTGCGAAGCGCGGCGACGCGGACCATGGGATCGGGATCGCCGAGCGAGGAAGCGACCGCCTGGCCGGTCGTCGCGTCGAGATAGGCCCTGAGCGACTCGACCGCGGACGCGCGGGCGATCGCCGGCTGCGCCCGGTCCGTCGCGAGCGCGGCGAGCCGTTCGCCCGCCCCCGGCGCACCCGAACGGCCGAGCGCCAGAGCCTCGCCGAAACGCCGCTCCCTGCGCCGGTCCGGCCCGTACCATTCCTCGATCC
Organism: Pseudomonadota bacterium; assembly: GCA_023458595.1. Classification (GTDB taxonomy): domain Bacteria; phylum Pseudomonadota; class Alphaproteobacteria; order Rhizobiales; family Tepidamorphaceae; genus Microbaculum. Next base: position 26,964 of record JAEWYT010000052.1, on the reverse strand, counting down.
GCGCCGCCGCCCAGGTCGCATCCTTGCCGGCATGGCAGCCCGTGCAGGCGTCGGGCGATCCGGTCCGCGCGGCGAGGTCCGGACGCGGGACGCGGAAGGAATGGTCGCGGCGCGGATCGACCATCATGTAGGTGCGCTCGGGCATATGGCAGTCGACGCAGAACGAACCCGGCTCGCCGGTCTCGTGGAAATGGTGGGCGGGCGAATCGTAGGCGAGCGGCCTGATGCCCGAGAACCGCTCGGGCGGCGTCTCGTTGTGGCAGGCGGTGCAGACGGCGTTGCCGTCGGCGTGAAGCGTGCCGGAATGGGGATCGTGGCAGTCCGAGCAGACCACGCCCTCGGCGAACATGCGGCTCTGCAGGAAGGAGCCGTAGACGTAGACCTCGTCGCGGATCTGGCCGTCCGGAAAATAGAGGCCGTCGTCGAGAAGCGAGGGCGTGTAATCGTCCAGGAACGGAGCCCCGGCGACATGGTGGTCGGTGATCTGCCGGCGGCGGGAGTGGCACTGGGCGCAGGTCTCGACCTGCCTGTCGCCGCGCGGGTCCACCACGAGGCCGGTTTCCACCGCGGCGCCGTACTCCGTGCCGGCCGGCCGGCCCTCCGCCCAGGCGACATGGGCGCTGCCGGGGCCGTGGCAGGACTGGCAGCCGACATTCACCGCCGAATAGGTCGTCGCGTAGCTGTCCGAGGCGAGGTCGTAGTGGCGCTGGAGATCCGTCGAATGGCAATCGGCGCAACGGAAGTTCCAGTTGTACTCGCGCCCCGTCCAGTGGAACGGGTCGCCGGGCCCGACCGGATCCTCGGCCAGATCGAACCAGCGGCCCTCTTCGGTATCCCAGGCGACCGAGAGCGCCTGCAGGCGGCCGCGATCCAGTTCGACGAGGTATTGCTGGAGCGGCGTCCAGCCGAAGGTGTAGACGATCTCGAACTCGCCGACCCTTCCGTCCTCGCCCTCGGCCTCGACGAAATAGCCGCCGTCCCGGCGGAAGAAGCGATAGCGGCCGGAAGGACCCTCGAACGCGACATCGCCGAAATCGCCGCGGACGGAGGCCTCGCTCGGCTTCTCCATGGCGTGCGCATGGTGCGAATCCGACCACGCCGCCGCCTCCGCGGCATGGCAGCCGGCGCAGGCGCCGTCGGAGACGTAGGCGATGCTCCCGGCGGGCGCCGCGGCCACCGCCGTGTCGTCGGCATCGGCGACGCCGCCGGTCAGGAAGAAGCCGGCCACAAGCACGAAGAGCGCCGAGCCGAGCGCCCCGGCGAGCAGGGTCCAGGCTCCGGAGGATCGACGGTCCGACATGCTTCGCTACTCGTCTCCCGTCGAACGCGACGCGCCGGCCCGACGAACTTCGGGCGGCCGGACGTTCATTCTGTCACGCCCCGCCGGTTCTTCCAATATTCGATGAATTGGCTAATAACGGAAACGGGGCGGATTCGACATCGCCGGAGCACCGGCGGCAATGCGCTGGACTTGCACTGAGGACACCTCCCGACAGCCGGGACCGGCAAACGATGCTCGATCCGATCCGACGACCGCCACGCTCGCCGGCCGCCATCGCGGCGCTGGCGGCGGCATCCTTGTCGGCGCCGGGCACCGGAGCCACCGCGGATCTGAAGGCGCTTCAGCCCGCGCGGCAGACCCTCGACCGATGCGAGACCGCCGGGCTGCAAGCGGTGCCGGACAGCGACATCTGCATGAAGTTCGGCGGCTTCGTGCGGTTCGACATGAGCGCGATCGACAAGAACTGGCTCGGCACCGACGGCTACGTGGTCGCGGACATCGCGGTCAACGGCCGCTCGGTCGCCCCGAGCGGCGTGGTGCCGACGATCGATCCCGGGATGCAGTACGACACGGTCCAGGCATACAGCGAGGCGCGCATCCACACCGAAGTGCGTTCCGATACCGAATACGGCACGGTGCGCGCGCTCGTCGAACTGGAAGCCGTCGACGACGAGACGAGGACGGGAGGCCCGTTCGGATTGCGGCATGCCTACGTGCAGTTCGGCAACTGGACGCTCGGCAAGACATGGTCGACGTTCCTGCATCTGGACTCCGGGCCTTCCTACTCCGACCCCTACACGGTCGTCGGCGACAACTCCACGGCGATCCGGCGCAACCAGCTGCGATACACGCAAACTCTCGGCCGCGGGTTCTCGCTCGCCGTCGCCATCGAGGACCAGAACTACGAATCGCCGCCGGCGGCGATCGTCGGCCTCGGCGCGAACGCGCCCGTCATACCCGCCCCGGCGACCGCCCTGTCGGTGACGACCGACGGCAACGATATGCCCGACCTGGTGGCGGCGCTGAAATGGGACCGGCCCGGCGTCGGCTCGGCGCAGATCGCGGCCGCCATGCACCAGAACCGCTACGTCGAGACGCTGACGATCGCCGGGGCGAGCGTTCCGGTCGCCAACGACAGCTCCGCCGGCTACGCGCTGCTCGGCGGCCTCGCGCTCGATCTGCCGACGGGAACGGGCGACAAGTTCACGTTCCTCGCGAACTACACCGACGGCGCGAGCCAGTACCTGCAGGATTTCTACGGCGACAGCACGGCGGTCGTCTGGGGACGGTGCGGACCGACGAACTGCATCCTCGACCGGGTGCGCAAGTGGTCGGCCGTCTCCTCGCTCACCCACTACTGGACGGGCGAAATCTCGACATCGTTCGGCGCGGGCTACTCGCAAACGGACTACGGCGCGGCCGGCACGGCGCTGAAAGGGCAGCCGGCGGTCCCCGCCGCTCTCGATGTCGCCAGCCTGGAAGGCTTCGCGAACGTGCAGTGGCAGCCGACACCCCGCACGACCTTCATGCTGGACATCCACTACGGCCGCATCGACTATCGCGGCTTCGACCTCGATCCCACGGTTGCGGGGGTGCAGGACGCGCAGGGCGCCTGGGCGGGCACGTTCGAACTCACGCGGCGCTTCTGAGGACGCCGCCCCGCGGCGGTCAGAACCTGATCGCCAGCCCGGCCACCGGTCCCTGCATGACGACGTCGAAGACGAACGGCCCGTCGCTGTAGTCCACGCCCGCGGCGCGGTAGCCGAGGAAGCCCGAGAAGCGGTCGTTGAAGGCGTAGCCGACGCCGCCGAAGAGGTCCCAGTCGATATCCGCCCCGCCGGCACCGGCGAGCGCCCAGCCCGTGAGGTAGACCTTCGGGGTCAGATTGACCTTGCCCTTGAGGCCGCCCATGGCGTCGACCCAGGTGGCGCCGTCGCTGACGGCGCGGCCGTTCAGCAGCCCGCCGGCGAACGAAAGCGAATTGTCCACCGACCAGACGCGGGCACCGGCGACGACATCGAGGTGGCCGTTCGCCGTGTCGATCAGCGCATAACCGCCGAGCGCGGTGAACTCGAACGTCTCGGTTTCCAGTTTCACGGTCGTCGCGAGGATACCCAACGGCGTCGCGCTGCCGGTGGAGACCTTGAGGTAGAGCAGGTCGGAGGAGAGCGAGAAGCGCTCGTAACGGGCCTCGGCGACCGCCATCCCGCCAAAGTCGAGGTCGTCGAGGATGTCGGAGAAGCTGACATCGACATGGACCGTGGGCGCGCCGAAGGCGGCAACATCGCCGGAGAGACCGGCCATCCAGAAATACGGCGCGATGGTGAACGTCCAGGACGAGGGCGGCGGCTGATCGAACAGGACCTGATCGTCCTGCGCCATGTCCGCCGCCGAGGCCGGCGCCGCGAACGCCAAAGGAAGGGCCAAAGCCAGCAGCCCCAGGTGTCTCACGCCCATGATCGTCCCCCGTCTTCTCCGGTCTTCCATTCGACCGGCTTGCCTCCGAGGCCTAGCACACTCGCTATCCAAAGGCAGCTAACTTGACGACCGACCGGACGCCTTTCGGCCGATTGTCGCCCCGCGGCAACACGTGGCGCTCAATCGGGCTGCGGCGGCGCGTCGGGCGTCTCGTCGCTCGGACCGATGCCACCGGGCAGATCGTCCAGGGACTGCAGGGCATCCGGCGGCGGCGGCGACTCGTCCGATTGCGATGTCCCGTTGCAGCCGGACAGCAACGCGGCGACGAAAAGCGCCATCGCCGCACGCGCTATGGATTCCCCGGTCGTCATGGTCACTCCTCTTCCCTCTCCGCGGCCGATCGCGGGCACGCCGCGCCCACCAGGTAGGATCGCCGTCGGTCGAGGCCCTCGCCGATCGGCCTCGCCTGTCAGAAGTAGACGACGACGAATCCGTTTCCCGACCGCTGATAGTAGGTGCCGCTGCAGTAGTAAAGGCTGTAGCCGTAGTAGGTTCCGAGCGGACAGCCCGGCGGGATCGCCGCGATGAACGCGCCGCGGCGGATCGTCCGGCGCGTGGTGCGACGCGCGACGCCGGCGACGCTGACGGGCGTCAACGGCCGGCCGACCCGGGCTTCGGCTCCCGGTACCAGGGCCACCCCGGTCACGGCCCCGCGGCCACCGAACTCAAAGTCGCTCGCGCCGAGGATCAGCGCGAACGCGACAATCGCGGCTTTGGCGGCCGGTTTCATGGCGCGTCTCCGTTTCCGGGACCGATCGTGCCGAATCGCGGCCTCTGCCTCTTGCTCATCGCGCCGACCCTATTTCGGGAACAGGAAGGTGATCGCGAACCGGCCGCCCCAGTCGGGGTCGCCGTTCGGCGTTTCCACGTAATAGCGCGCGCCGACCTGAAAATTCACCGGCTGGTGGAAGATCGGGATGATCCTTCCGACCATCAGGTTGATCGGCACGTTCCAGGTCTCGTTGGTCCAGTCGTAGGTGGACTCCGAATTCAGCGTGATCGTCGTCGTGTCCGGGAACGAATAGGACACGAACGGCTGCAGGAAGGTCGCGTTCACCTCCGGGGTCCCGTCGGGTTTGGCATAGCCCCAGATGTGGTTGGCGAGCGCGCCGACCGTCCAGCCGTGCGACTGGTAGAGCACGACGGCGGTCGGGCCGGCGCCCCAGTTCTGGGAGCTCCAGCCGTTGCTCCCCGTCGGCCACAGGAACACCGGCCCGATACCCCAGACGATGCCGCTTTCCGTCGACTTCGGCGAGAAGAAGAAGCTCTGGACCGTGTCGCCGAGGCCCGAGCGGGTCGGCACGCCGTCCATCGGGCTCTGCAGGCTCTGCAGGGGCAGGATGGTCCGGACGATCAGGTTCCAGTCGTCGTCGAGGGTCAGCGGGATGACCGGCTGCACATTGAGAAGAAACTTGTTGCCGTCCTTCGGGCCGAAGCAGCAATCCCCGTTGAACTGCAGGGGAACGCTGATCAGATCGGCGACCGGGTTCGAGAGCTTCTTGGCGAGGTCGGAGCCGCTGTCCTGGGCCGAGGCGAGTGCCGGGATCGCGAGGCCGATGAGGAGACCAAACACATGAATTCGGAGGATTCGCATCATTGCTACCTGGCCTTTCGCGGATCGATCAGATCACGTCGTCTCCAGCCGACGACCGGGCGACGACCGGGCGACGACCGGGCGACGACGGCCGAGGGCTCGCTATCCATGCGTGGACGTCCCGGCAGGCGAAGACGGCCCGCCCGAAAGCGCGGCGCGCAGGACCGCCGCGGCCGCGCCGTCCCGATCGTTCGAGAACTGGACGAGACCGCGTTCGACGGCCACCTCCAAGGACATGCGCTCCTCGAGGATGGCCTCGAGGACGGCTTCGTCCGTGAGGACGACCGTTTCGCCGTCGCCGGCCGGCGGCGCGTGGATCGTGGCCTCGGTCGCGCCCGGCGCGATCGCGAACTGCGTCCAGAGCCGGGTTTGCACAAACACCAGAGCGAAACGCACATCTCTGCCCGTCTCCGCCGTCGAGGCGGCATGTGCCAGCCTGTCCCGCAGCTGCCGCAGCTCGGCGACGGCGTTCCGATAGCCGACGCCGGCGAATGTCGGCAGCGACGCGCTCCCAGGGATGGCCGGAAGAAGGCCGCCGTCCTTCGCCTGACGGATGGCGACGGCGACGGCGAGCGACTTCGGGTGGACGGTTTCGAACGTCGCGCTGGACAGACCGGGATGATAGCCGCAGGCCATCGCGCCATGAACGCCCGCCGCCAGGGCCAACGCACCGAACGTCATGGGCCGATACGACATCTCATCCCCTCCAAAGCCGGGAGCGGGAGCGCCCAAGGCGCCCCGGTCCGATCCGTGCTCACTTCTGCATCGCGACCGGCGTGACGATGTTGAACCAGAACTCGAACTTGTCGAGCATCGCCAGGAGCTCGCCGAGCTTGCCGGCATCGCCATCGACGGTGATGCTGCCGCCGCTGACCTCCTTCTCGAACGTGGTCTGGCCGAGAAGGATGTCATCGAGCCTGGACCGCGTCAGCGTCACGGTGGCGTCGGCATCCTTCGCCTGATGGCCCGCGATGTGGCTCAGCGCGGAATTCTCGAGTTCCAGGATGAACTGCTCGTTGGTGTCGGTGAAGTTCCAGTTGAGCTTCATCGACGTGCCGGCGGCCTTGTCGCCGTTCACGCGCATCGCCGCGTAGTCGAAGAGCAGTCCCAGGTTCATGGAGCGGATCGTGTCCGGGCTCGCCGTGCTGGGCGTCCCGAGTTGCTTGACCCCCTCCCGCAGTTCCTTGGCGCCGCTCAGGTAGAAGTTGCGCCACGGACCGCTCTCGGCCTGATAGCCCATCTGCTCGAGCGCATCGGCCTGCAGCGCGCGGGCCGCCTCGTTGTCCGGATCGGCGGAGACGACATGGTTCACGACCTGCGCGACCCAGCGGTAGTCGCCCTTGTCGTAAGAGTCCTTCGCCTTCTTCAGGACCTCGTCGGCGCCGCCCATGAACTCCACGTACTTGGTCGAGGCGATCCGCTCTGGATACTCGTGGAGGGTGGCGGGATTGCCGTTGAACCAGCCGAGATACTTGACATAGGTCGACTTCAGGTCGTGGTTGACGCTGCCGTAGTAGCCGCGTGCCGACCAGTCCTTCTCAAGGCCGTCGGGCAACTGCAGCATCTCGGCGATCTCGACCATGTGGTAGCCGTGGTTGGCGAGCCGCAGGGCCTGGTCGTTGACGTAGCGATAGAGATCGCGCTGCCGCCTGAGGTGCTCGACGATCCGCCCGTTGCCGGTCATCGACCAGTGATGCGGCGCGAACAGAACCTCGACGTCCCCACCCCATTCGTAGATCGCCTCGTTGAGATACTTGGACCATGCCAGGGGATTGCGGATCTTGGCGCCGCGCAGCGAATAGGTGTTGTGGAGCGTGTGGGTGGCGTCTTCCGCGGTGCACAGCGCCTTCATCGCGGGAATGTAGAAGAACATTTCCGCCGGGGCCTCGGAGTCCGGCGCCATCCAGAATTCGAAGCGCAGGCCGGCGATCCGGTGCATCTCGCCGTTCTGCCTGACGATGTCGGTCGGCGGAATGAGCGTCACGGTGCCGAACGAGGTGGTCGGGCCGAGACCCGCGCCGACCTGCCCCGTCGCGTCCTGAGGCAACAGGTTGCCGTACATGTAGCTGGCGCGCCGGCTCATGGCGTTGCCGGCCATCACGTTCTCCGACACCGCCGCGTCGAGGAACCCTTCCGGCGCGAAGATCTTCACCTTGCCTGCCTTGACGTCGTCCTCGGAGACGACGCCGCGCACGCCGCCGTAGTGGTCGACATGGCTGTGCGTGTAGATGACGGCGACGACGGGCTTCCTGGGCCTGTGCTGATAGTAGAAGTCGAGGGCGTATCTGGCCGTCTCCTCGGAGATCAGCGGATCGACGACGACGATGCCGTTGGGACCCTCGATGAAGGTGATGTTGGAAAGGTCGGCGCCGCGCACCTGGTAGATGCCGTCGGCGACCTCGTACAGACCGCTGAGCATCAGCAACTGGGACTGCCGCCACAGGCTCGGATTGACCGTGTCGGGCGACTGCTTGTCCTGCCCGATGAACGACGAGAACTTCGACAGGTCGTAGACCGGCTGGCCCTGGGCGTTCCTGATCACGCCGTTGTCGGGCAGCGGAGCGATGAAGCCGGCTTTGGCGTCCTCGAACGCCTTCGTGTTGTCGAAAGGAAGTTCGCTCAGCAGCTTCGCGTTTGCCGCCTTCGTGGCATCAGTAGCGGGCTTGTTGGTCGCTTCTTGCGCCAGAACACCCGCCGCCGAAGCAACGACCAAGGACGCGGCGAGCGCCGCTTTCAAACCGGCGCCCAAACCGAACCCCTTCGGACGAACCCGTCTCATGTCTGCCTCCGCTTTTCACGTCGTATCGTTCGTTCGAGAACGGCCACCGCGATCATTCCGCCTTCGCGACGCCGCTCGGGAAGACCTGCTTCCAGTCGTCCTTCATGCTGATCAGGTGCCAGCCCTCGCCGGGCGCTGCATCCAGCGCCTTGTCGAGCTTGCCGATATGGGAGTCGCGGTCGTAGGCGAACTCGCGCGCGGCATCGTCGTGATGGACGATCATGCCGAGCGTCCTTCCCGGACCTTTCGTCGTCCATTCGAGCATCTGGAAATCGCCATCCGAATTGCCGAAGGCGGCGATCGGACGCTTGCCGATATGGCTCTGGATGCCGACCGGCTTGCCGGGGCCGTCGTCGACGAAGTTCAGCTCGGCGAGGCGCATGATGACCGGCCCCTTGTCGGTCTCCTCGTATTTCAGCTTGATGGAGGAGCCCACGACGTTCTGGGTCGGGATGCCGTAGGTCTTGTCGGTCCACGGCCGCATGAATTCGATGCCGCCGCCCGACACGATGAAGACGTCGAAACCGTTGGCCTTCAGGTAGCCGATCAGCTCGAGCATCGGCTCGTAGATCATCTCGATGTAGAGCATGTCCTTGACCGGATTCCTCGCGGTCGCGATCCAGTCGGTCACGATCTTCTCGAAATCCTCGGTGGACATTCCGGCGTGGGTCGCGGCGATGATCTCGGCGAGGCCCTTCTTGCCGGAGGCGATGACGCCCTTCATGTCGCCCGCCAGCACGGACTTGAACGGCTCGGTGTCCTTCCATTCGGGGTGCTCGGGCGCCAGCACCTTGACCCGGTCGAGCGCGAAGGCCAGCTGCACGTATATCGGCTGCTCGCTCCACAGCGTGCCGTCGTTGTCGAAGGTCGCGATCCGGTCCTTGGGCGCGACATAGTCCGGCCCGCCTTCGCTCGTCACCGCGGTGACGAACTCCACGATCGCCTGCTTGCTCGCGCCGTCGTTCCACGAGGGCAGCGGGTCGGTCTGGGCGCCCGCAGAGGCCGCGAAGGCAAATACTCCGATGACACCGGCAAAAAATGCCGAAACTACCGTATGCTTCCGCATGACATCGCCTCCCGATAAACAAACACGGCAAAGTAATAAGTCAAAACGGTTCGCCCCACCAGACAGCGGGGCGAACCGTATTCTTGTCGTCAGTTGCCGGTCGGCAGTCCGATCTGGAAGCCGTCCTTGGCGAGCCCCTCCTGGAGATACTTGAACCGCTGATAGCCGGAGATCGTGATCGGACCCGTGTAGGTCTCGCTCTGCAGCTTGCGCGGCGGATATTTGACGTACGTCTTCATCAGGTTCGTGACCGCATCGTTGGCCGGAACGACGGCCCACGTGCTTTCCGTGTAGTTGGTCATGAAGATGTCGTAGCGCTCCTGCGGATCCTGCAGGAGGTCGAACACCTGCGGGATGGTGGCGACGTATTTGGACGGGCCTTTCCAGCCGAGATTGGTGTCGACCGCGAGTGCGCCGGTCTGGGCGCCGTCGTCACCGCGCAGATTGAAGACATACTTGAAGTTGCCGACGCGAACGGCACCCGGGCTCAACTCGTCCTCGGTGAAGTAGAACCAGTCCTTGCGATCCGACTTGCCGGTTCCCGTCCAGACGGGCGTCATGTCGTAGCTGTCGAAGACGATCGGCTGGCCCTCGCGGTCGTTCTCCGGAAGCGTCTGACCGGCAAGCGACGCGAAGGTTGCCATCAGGTCGAGACCGCCGAGGATGTCGTGGCTGACGGTGCCGCCTTTCACGTGGCCGGGCCAGCGGACCATCGACGGGACGCGGCTGCCGCCTTCGCGAACCGTACCCTTGGTGCTGCGGAACGGCGTATAGCCGGCGTCCGGATAGACGTCCTGCCAGGCGCCGTTATCGACGGTATAGAAGACGACCGTGTTGTCGGCGAGGCCCAGTTCGTCGAGCTTCTTGAGGATGTTGCCGACACGGGTGTCGAGCTCGACCACGGAGTCGGCGTATTTGGTCTTCGAGATCGACTTGCCCTCGAAATCCGGCGCCGGCATGTTCGGCTGGTGGTTCTTCATGAAGTTGACGTTGATGAAGAACGGCGTGCCCGTGTCCTTCGCCGCGTCCTCGAGGAACTCGATCGCGTCCTTCTCCACATATTCGTCGACGAAGGGAATGCCGACGACGCCCTTGTCCGGCGTATTCACGTACTCGCCGTTGACCTTGAAGTCTTCCTTCGCCGGCTCGCCGGCGCTGCCGGACAGCGAGCCCTTGGTCACCTTCTGGAACATCGCCCGCAGTTCCGGGCTCATGCCCTTGTGCCACTCGGGATCGGTGTAGGTGTAGGCGTTGAGGTGATAGAGAAAGGCGTGCTTCATCACGTCATAGCCCTGCGCGTTCGGCAGTGCGTAGTCGCTCTCGCCCAGGTGCCATTTGCCGGTGAAGTAGGTCTTGTAACCCGCCTCTTTCAGGACGGAGGCCAGCGTCCATTCCGCGTGCGGCAGACCGCCGCCCTGGCCCTGGAAGGCCACGGTCGTCATGCCGCTGCGGTTGGGAATGCGACCTGTCTGGATCGCGGCGCGGCCGGGCGTGCAGCTCGGCTGGCCGTAGAAGTTGGTGAAGGTCATGCCTTCGTCGGCCAGACGGTCGAAATTCGGGGTCGGCATGCCGCGCCCCTCGCCGCCGAGATAGGGGCCGAGATCGCCCCAGCCGGTATCGTCAGAGACGATCAGCAGGATGTTGGGCTTGCTGCCGGCCGCAGACTGCGCCTGCGCCGGCAGGGTGCCGAACGCGGCGAAGCCGAGCGCGAGCGCAGGAAGAATGGAAAGTGCGGTTCGGTTCATACTCCGTCTCCGGTTGGGGGTCTTGGGGGGCAAGTGCTCTCGCCGTCTCATCTGTCCGTCCTCCTTGGTGCTCTTCCTCGTTGGGTGCGATCGCCGCGGGGCGGTACACTTCAGGCCTTCTCGGAAGCCCGGGCACTCTCCAGCCGGCCCAGGATCTCGGCCTCCAGCTCGCCCAGGAAGCTCTCGTACTCCTCGATCCTCGCCGCGTAGTCGGACGACACGTTGCGCCAGTAGCGAAGCGCCGCGGCGGCTTCCTCGTAGTCGCGGCAGACGGACCGGAATCGTACGTCGCGGGCGCAGAGGCGGCGGATTTCCAGCTCGCGCATCGGAAACCGGGCTAGGATCGAGCGGATATCCTCCATGGCACCTGTCCGAGGTCCGGCAGAATCGTTTCTCCCGCCTCGCCGCCCCGCGTCTCTGCGCGACTTCGCGGCTCGCTTCACCAGCTCCTGAACCTTCGGGATGTTTGCGCCATTGCCATCCGTCCGGGGAGGTACGAACATGTTCGCAACTGTGGCGGACAGGACATCCGCCCCGCCGTCCGCCGGTATTTTCATTAGGCGACGTTGTTCATCGCCGCTATGGTTGGTGATATCGAAGAACCTGGCCATACCGGCATGAACGGTCGGGCGGAACCTGCGCAAGGGGCACCGCGCGGTTCGGGGGGTCGATTGCCGGCGGGATCGCGCGTTGAGGTTCGAGGGCGCTTGAGTGCAGAGTCATAATCTCGCAACCGCCGAATCCGCGTACCCGGGCGGGCCTTCCGGGGCCGACGTTCTATCCGAACTCGAACGCATGCTCTCGAGCCCGGGGCTCCCGGCAAGCGAGCGGCGAAGGACATTTCTCCGGTTCATCGTCGAGGAGACGCTCGCGGGACGGGCGGAAAGGCTCAAGGGCTACACCATCGCCCTCGCGGTCTTCGGCCGCGACGAGACGTTCGATTCCCAGTCGGATCCGGTGGTGCGGCTCGAGGCGCGGCGCCTGCGGCGGGACCTCGACTGCTACTACGTCGACGCGGGCAGCGACGATCCCGTGCGCATCTCGATCCCCAAGGGGTCCTATGTTCCGCATTTCGAGTGGCACGGGGGATCGCATCCGCCGGCCGCGGTTCCCGCCGAGGCGGACGACCGGCCCGGCCACCCCGCACCGGCGGACGCTGCCGGAATGCCCGGTCCCGGAGCAGAGGCCGGTCGCGCCTGGCCCCGATATCTTCTGGCGGGCGCGCTGGCGGCCGTCCTCCTCGGCGCGGCGGGCGTGGCGGGCTGGCTGCTGAAGTCCGGGCAGACGGAAAAAGTCCCGGCCGCCTCGGCCGATACCGTGCACGGGCCGTCCGTGGTCGTTCTGCCGTTCAAGGCGCTGGGCTCCACGAACGACAGCACGTACCTCGCCGACGGCATAGGCCAGGAACTCGTCGGCAACCTGATGCGGTTTCCGAGCTTCCGGCTGTACACCCTGCCGATCGGCTTCCGGCCGGAGGAAAACCCCGAGCCGGCGAAGCTCGGGCGCGATCTCGACGTGGCCTACGTCGTGAGCGGCAGCGTGCGGGCGGACGGGAACGAAATCCGCGTCGCCACGCAGATGCACGACGCGGCGACCGGCCAGGTCCTGTGGGTGGGGACCTACGACCGGCCGCTGCAGCCCGAGGCGCTGATCCGCGTGCAGACCGACCTCGCCGGAGAGATCGCCACCGCGATCGGCTCGCCCTACGGCGTCGTGAACACCGATCTGGAGGAACGCCTGGCGACGGCCGCGGTCTCCTCGATGCAGAGCTACGTCTGCGTGCTGCGGGCCTATGTCTACCGCCGGTCGTTCTCGCGGGCGGAGTACGCCCCGGTCCTGGCGTGCCTGCAGGACGCCGTGCGGCGCGAGCCGGGCTACAGCGACGCCTGGGCCATGCTCGGCTGGCTGCATCTCGACGCGGGGCGGTTCTCCGACGACGACGAAGCCACCCGGCGGGCCGAGTACGACGAGGCGTTTTCGGCGGCGACCCGAGCCGTGAGCCTGGCCCCCGACAACGTGCTGGCGCTCAAGGCGCTCGCCTCCATCAACCACTACATGGGCCGCTTCGAGGACGGCGAGCGGCTTTCGCGCCGGGCCGTGGAGCTCAATCCCTACGACCCCGACACGCTGGCGCAGCTCGGCTGGCGCCTGGCCGTGCGCGGCAATTTCGACGAGGGGATACCGATCCTGAAGCGTGCCATCGAGCGCACCGCCAATCCGCCCGGCTGGTACTTTCACCTCATCGCGGTCGATCTCTGTCTGAACGGCGACTACGCCGGCATGCTCGAAGCCGCCGAGCAATCGGCGGGCGAGGGATCGGGAATAAGCCAGTTGCTGCTCGCCATCGCGAATGGAGCCCTCGAAAACCGCGACGCGGTGCGGGAGGCGCTTCGAAGGATGTCCGGATATGCGCCCCTCGCGAACGATCCCGCCGAGTATCTGCGGCGGCACGGCGCGACCGACGAAATCGTGGAGGCGCTCATGGCGGGGCTGGAGAAGGCCCGGCAGCTTGGGGCGGGGTCGTGATGCGGCCGCGTGGCGAAGACGGCCGTTCGTTTCGGGTCACCGGAAAAATGGCGCGCCGGGCACAGGACATCCTCGACAAGCATCTGGCTCGCACGAGCACAATGGCTGACAGCGCAATCGCCAAAACGGAGAACGTATTGAGCACCGATTCCGCAAAACGGAAAGGCTGAAACGGTGCTAAGTAGTTGGCGCGCCGGGGAGGATTCGAACCCCCGACCCCCAGATTCGTAGTCTGGTGCTCTATCCAGCTGAGCTACCGGCGCCCTGAGAAGAGGACATCGGACCGTTCTCCGGACCGATATCCCGCCGCGCGGACCCTGAACCGGCCGCGGCGAGCGGCATACCTAATCGCAACGCCCCGTGATTGCAAGCCGATCCCTCGGCCGGCGGTGCGCTCGTCCACCGTGATGCAAACCGGGCGGGACGCTCCTATATCGCTTAGGCTACACAGACCGATCCCTCCCCGCAGCGAAATGGCCCCATGAGCATGCCCGAGACCGAACACCCCAATCCGCTTCTCAGCCATTGGAACACCCCCTACGGCGTGCCGCCGTTCGGCGACGTGACGGAAGCCGACTTTCCGCCCGCCTTCGAGACCGCGCTCAAGAGCCACGAGGCGGAGATCACCGAAATCATCCGGAATCCGGCCGCACCGAGCTTCCGCAACACCATCGAGGCGCTTGAACTGAGCGGAAAGCCGCTCCGGCGGGTATCGGCCGTATTCTTCAATCTGTCGGGCTCGAACACCAACGACGAACTGCAGGCCATCGAGCGCGACATCGCGCCGAAGCTGACGCGCCACTACAACGCGATCTTCATGAACGAGGATCTCTTCGCCCGGGTGCGGACCGTGTTCGAGGGACAGGACGGCGCCGGGCTGACCGGGGAGCAGGCGCGGGTGCTGGAACGCTACCACAAGGCGTTCGTGAAGAGCGGCGCAGGCCTCGACGAGAAGACCAAGAAGCGCATCGCCGAGATCTCCGAGCGGCTTTCGAGCCTCGGCATCCGGTTCGGCCAGAACGTGCTCGCCGACGAGAAGGCCTACGCGCTCGTCCTCGACGGGGAAGCCGATCTCGCCGGCCTGCCGGACTTCGTGCGCGACGCCGCCGCCCGCGCCGCCTCCGACCGGGGGCTTCAGGGCAAGCACGTCGTCACCCTGTCCCGGTCGAGCATCGAGCCGTTCCTGCAGTTCTCCGCCCGCCGCGACCTGCGCGAGACGGCGTTCAAGGCCTGGATCGCCCGCGGCGAGACCGGCGGCGACACCGACAACCGCGAGATCATCGCCGAGATGGTGCGGCTGCGCGCCGAGCGGGCGCGGCTGCAGGGCCACGGCTCCTTCGCCCACTTCCGGCTGGAGGATTCGATGGCGGGCAGCCCCGAAGCCGCGCTCGACCTGCTGACCTCCGTCTGGGAGCCCGCCCGCGACCGGGCGAGCCGCGAGCAGGCGGCGCTGCAGGCGCTCGCCTCGGCGGAAGGCGGCAACCACGAGATCGCCGCCTGGGACTGGCGCTACTACGCCGAGAAGCTGCGCGCGGCCGACTACGACATCGACGAGGGCCGGCTGAAGCCCTACCTGCAGCTCGACAAGGTCGTCGAGGCCGCCTTCCACACGGCCTCGCGGCTGTTCGGCCTGAGCTTCACCGAGAAGAAGAACGTGCCGGTCTATCACCCCGACGTTCGCGTCTGGGAGGTCAGGGCCAAGGACGGCCGCCATGTCGGCGTCTTCCTCGGCGACTATTTCGCCCGGCCCTCGAAGCGCTCGGGCGCCTGGATGAGCTCGTTCCGCACACAGGAGAAGTTGTCCGGCGACATCCGGCCGATCGTCGTCAACGTGATGAACTTCTCCCGCGCCTCGGGCGACGCGCCGACACTGCTGTCCTTCGACGACGCGCGTACCGTCTTTCACGAGTTCGGCCACGCCCTGCACGGGCTCCTCTCGGACGTAACCTATCCGATGATCTCGGGGACCGCGGTGACGCGCGATTTCGTCGAGTTCCCCTCGCAGCTCTTCGAGCACTGGCTGGAGCGGCCGGAAATCCTGCAGCAGTTCGCCGTCCACCACGTCACCGGCGAGCCAATGCCGGAGGACCTGCTGAAGCGGCTGCTCGCGGCGCGCAACTTCAACCAGGGCTTCGCCACCGTCGAATACGTCGCCTCGGCGCTCGTCGACATGAAGCTGCACATGCTGGAAGAGGCCGAGGATATCGACGCGACCCGCTTCGAGGAGGAGGCGCTTTGCGAGATCGGCATGCCGGCGGCGATCGTCATGCGCCACCGGCCGACGCATTTCGCCCACGTCTTCTCCGGCGACGGCTATTCCGCGGCCTACTACAGCTATCTGTGGTCGGAGGTGCTCGACGCCGACGGCTTCGACGCGTTCATCGAGGCCGGCGACCCGTTCCACGGCGAGACCGCCGAGCGGCTGCACGCGCACGTCTACTCGGCGGGCAACAGCCGCGACCCGAACGCCGCCTACGAGGCCTTCCGCGGCCGCGCGGCGACACCCCAGGCCCTCCTGAAGAAGCGCGGGCTGGTGGAGCCGTAGAGGCCGGCGAAGCAGCGCTTCTTGCTCGGACCGTCGTCGCCGGACCTGTTCCGGGCACGACAACAGGTGTAATGCGGCAAACCCGCTTACTTCACCATGAGGTTTCCCGGCTCGCCAGGGCCGCCGCCCTCATCCCGAGGAGGCCGCGCGAGCGGCCGTCTCGAAGGATGGCCGCGGGAAAGAACGCTCATCCCGCGCTGCGGCGTTCGCCCTGGCGGGGCTTGAGCTGGACGACCCGGTCGGGGATCTCCAGCGAGAACGTCGCCCCGAGCGTGCCTTCGGCGAGGCGGATCGTGCCGCCGTGGGCGCGCACCAATTCGGCGGCGATCGCCAGGCCCAGACCCGTGCCGCCGGGGCGCGTCGACCCCTGGAAGGCCTCGAACAGGCGCCTGCGCGCCTTCTCCGACACGCCCGGCCCGGTATCGGCGACCTCGATCGTCACCACCGCACCGTCGCGGCGGGCGGACACCCGGATCATGTCGCGCACCGGATCCATGGCGCCGCGGCCTTCCAGCGCCTGCAGCGAATTGCGGACGAGATTGACGAGCACGCGGAACAGCTGGTCGGCGTCGGCGTCGACCTCAAGGCCCGCGGGCACGGCATTGACGAAGCGCAGGCCCGGATGGCCGTCGAGGCCGAGCGTGTCGCCCACCTCGTTCACCATCGCATCGAGCGCCAGCCTGCGCCGCTCCGGCGGGGACTCATGGGCGGAACCGTATTTCAGCGTGTTCGTGCAGAACTCCACGGCGCGGTCCAGCGTGCGGATCAGCTTCGGCGCGAGGCGCTTGACCAGCGGATCGTCGACCTCGCCGACGCGGTCGACGACGAGCTGGGCGGAGGCCAGCATGTTGCGCAGATCGTGGTTGATCTTGGAGACGGCGAGACCCAGCGCGGCGAGCCGGTTCTTCTGGTTCAGCGTGCCGATCAGCTCGTGCTGGAGATGGGCGAGCTCGCCCTCGGCGACGCCGATCTCGTCGATGCGGCCGGAGGGCTGGATGATGCGCGCGGCATCCTCCGGGTTCTCCGCGAAGGCGACCATGTTGGCGGTGATCCGCCGCATGGGCCGCACGAGCAGCCAGTTGATCGCCAGATAGACCAGCGCGGCGGTGATGACCGAGATGATGATCGACAGGGTCAGGATGTTCACCGAGTAGTGGATCATGGCGTCGCGCAACGGCATCTCGTCCATGACGATCTCGATGAACTCGCCGCCGGTCGGTGCGTCGCCGACGACGCGGATGGTGCGGCCGCTGGCGGAAACGAGCGTCATGACGGACTCGTAGATCTCGCGCGGAATGCTCATCTCGCGCAGGTCTATCGTTTCCTGCACGTCGGGCGGCATGTCGGAGATCGCGAGCAGCCGGCGCGTCGTGCCGCGCTTGTGCGCAACCGTATAGGCGCCGACCTGACGGAGGAGTTCGAGCTCGAGCTCCTTCGGCACCATGTTGTCGGGCGCGGCTTCCAGCACCAGCGCCGCCGTCTGCGCCGCGCTCAGCCGGTCGTTCAGCCAGCCGCGGCGGAAATTGGCGATCGAGGGCACGTAGATCAGCACTTCGGCGACCATCACGAAGACGATCGTCAGCATCAGAAGCTTGCCGGACAGTCCGGGGCCGCGCGGGCGCTTCGCCCGCGGCCTCGATTTCTCCTCCGGCTCGTTGCGAATGCTCACGGCTTTCCGTCCGCCGGCTTGGCGCCCGGGTCGATCTACCCGAACCTGCGCAGGAACGTGATGATGCGCCGGACCACGGGGCTCGTCAAACTCGGCTTGTAGAACTCGATCGCCGCCCGCTTGCCGATCTCCGTCAGCGTCGGATAGGGCGAAACGAACGAGGTCATCGCCTTGACGTTAAGGCCCCTGAGGATCGCGAGGCCCCACATCTGGATGATCTCGCCGGCCTGGGCGCCGGCAATGCCGACGCCGAGGATCCTGCCACCCTTCGTCGTGACGACCTTGATGAAACCGTCGGTCTCGCGATCGGCGCGGGCGCGGTCGTTTTCGCCGTATGGCCAGCGCAGGATGCGGATGCGGCCGTAGCGATCGGCCGCCTCGGCTTCCGTCATCCCGACCTGGGCGAGCTCGGGAGAGGTATAGGTCACGCGCGGGATATGATCGTAGGAAACTTTCGCCCCGAGCCGGAAGAGGATGTTCCGGACGACGATCCCCGCATGATAGTTGGCGACATGGGTGAACTGGGGCCCGCGCGCGACGTCGCCGACCGCATAGACCTTCCTGTTCGAGGAACGCAGCTTGCGGTCGACGCGGATGCCCTTCTCGTCGGCGAAGACACGCGCCTTCTCGAGATCGAGCCCCTCGGTCACGCCGACGCGGCCGACCGCCACCAGGAGGTCGGAGCCGTCGATCTCTTCCGGGCCGCCCGCCGTTTCGACGATCACCTTCACGCCGTTGCTGCCGCGCTTCTCGACGCGGGAGACCTTCGCGCCGGCGCGCACGTTAACCCCTTCGAGCGCCAGCCGGTTCAGCACCACCCCGGTGAGTTCCGGGTCCTCGCGGCCCAGCGCCTCAAGGGCCTCGAGCACGGTGACCTCGCTGCCGAGCCGGCGGAACGACTGGGCGAGCTCGAGACCGATCGGTCCGCCGCCGATGACGATCAGGTGAGCGGGCTTGCGGGTTATGTCGAAGACCGTCTCGTTGGTGTGATAGGCCACCTCGTCGAGGCCGGGGATCGGCGGGATCGAAGGCTTCGAGCCCGTCGCGACGACGAAGCGCCGTGCTTCGATGCGGGTATCGCCGGCGATCACGGTCGCCGGGTCCTCGAAGCGGGCGGCCGCCTCGATCACCACGACGCCCATCGCGCGGAACCGCTCTGCGGAATCGGTCGGGGCGATGGCGTCGATCACGTCGTGGACGTGATCGTGCACCTTGCGGAAATTCACCTGGGGGTCGACGGCGGCGATGCCGAAGGGGGCGGCGTCGCGCATCGCCTGGGCGCGTCTGGCCGATGCGATCAGCGCTTTGGAGGGAACGCAGCCGGTATTCAGGCAGTCGCCACCCATCCTGCCCTTCTCGACAAGCACTACCGAAACGCCGAAAGCGGCCGCGGCGGCTGCAACCGACAGGCCGCCCGAGCCCGCGCCGATCACGCAGATATCCGGTCTCAGTGTATCGGTCATCGTGAGAAGCCCCGCCGCTTTCAAGCCGCCCGCGCCGTCCCGTGAGTCAGCCGGCGGAGCGGCGCCCCAGCACTTTCTTAGCCGCAATCGGCACCAAAGCAAGGACGCCGAGCGCGACGAGGGCCGCGATCAGGCCCGGCGTGACCAGTGCGGAGGGGTCTATGCCGAGCTCGCAGGCGGTCGCCGGATCGAAACCGTCGGCGGAGGCCTGCGCGACGCAGGTCTCGAAGCTCCTTCGTTGCGCAACGATGACGCTGTCGAGCCCTGCGCCGACGAAGGCGAAGGCGAAGGTGCCCGGGATGATGCCGACGACGGTGCCGATCAGGTAGGTCGACAGCCTGACGCCGAGCAGCGCCGGGGCGATGTTGACGAGCCAGAACGGGAAGACCGGCACGAGCCGCAGAAACAGAAGGTAGTGCATGGCATCGTCGTTGAAGCCCCGGCGGAGCGCGGCGAGGCGCGGGCCGGTGCGATCGGCGAGCACGGTGCCGAGCGAGGACCGCGCGACCAGAAAGATGACGGTCGCGCCGACGGTTGCCGCAACGACCGTCGCCAGGCCGCCGAGGAGCCAGCCGAACAGGTAGCCGCCGGCGAGCGACAGAATCAGGCCGCCGGGCAGAGAAAGAGCCACCACGGCGATATAGACGGCCGCGTAGATCGCCAGCGCCCCGACCGTGTTTCCGCCGACGAAAGACCGCAACTGCGCCTCGTGGGCGACCAGGGCTTCCAGCGTCAGATGCTTCTGCCACCCCTGCGAAAGCACCAACGCGGTCGCGCCGACGACCAGCACGAGCGGCAACCAGCGCCAGTAGGACCTGGACGGCGGGCGGCCGGCTTCGGCATGCGTCTCCTCCACCGGAGCGAACTCGGGACGTTCCGACGCGCTCATGTTCACCTGTCTTCCGCCCGGTGTGCCGCATCGTCGCGGCGGCCTCGGGCTCGCGAAAACTCGTTTCTGGCCCGCAAGGTAGCGAAACGGAAGTCCGTCCGCCCGTCTTTTCACCGGGAAGTGATGGGCCGGCAGCAAGCGTGATCGGCCGTGATCCGGCGTCGCGAGGGTCCGGAACGGCGCCGGAGCCGCGTTGACTTGCCCCGCCGCTGTCCCGTATAAGCCCGCTCGACTTGGCGTCGCCTCTGCGGGCCGGGACGGTTTCGGTTGTTTCAGGGCCGGAGTCCCGCCTGCTGGACAATCTCCACCGGCGCGGCGTCTTCCCAATCCAGCCGAAACGTCGGAGTGCGGCAGTGAAACGGACCTATCAACCTTCGAAGCTGGTGCGCAAGCGGCGCCACGGCTTCCGTGCGCGGATGGAAACGAAGGGCGGCCGCAAGGTCATCGCCCGCCGGCGCGCGCGCGGCCGCAAGCGCCTGTCGGCCTGACCGGCAGCGGCGCGGCCACGCCCATGCCTGGCGGCGCCAACGCGCTTGCCGAAGCGATGGCGCAGTCGGCGCCCCTTGAACGGCTGCGCCGACGTGCCGATTTCCTCGACGTTGCCCGTTGCGGCCGCAAGGCGGCGATGCGTTCGCTCGTCCTGCAGGCACGCCGCCGCGACGGGGACGACCAGAGCGTCCGCATCGGCTTCACCGTGAGCCGCAAGGTCGGCAACGCCGTGGAGCGCAACCGGGTACGCCGCAGATTGCGCGAAGCCGTGCGCAGCCGCGCCGGCGCTTTCGTGCGGACGGGCTACGACTACGTCATCATCGGCCGGCGCGCCGCCTTGACGACGCCGTTCGCCCGTATCCTCACAGATCTCGAAGCGGCATTCCGGAAAGTCCACGGAACGCCGCCTGGAACCCAGCCTGACGGGGCCACTGACCAATGATGGGTGAGAACCGCAACTACGTCCTGGCGATCGCTCTGTCGCTGATCATCCTGATTGCCTGGCAGTATTTCTACGCCATCCCCGAGATGGAGAAGAAGAAGGCCCAGGAGGAGTCGCGCCAGCAGCAGACCCAGAGCCAGCAGATCGGCGACGGCCAGGCCCAGGTGCCGCAGGCCACGGGCCAGGGCGGCGGCACGACCGCGCCGGCCGCCGGCCAGGGAACCGCGCAGGTTCCCGGCACGGAGACCGCGACGACGGCCGCGACCCGCGAGGCGGCGCTGGCCCAGAGCCCCCGCGTACCCGTCGACACGCCGTCCATCAGGGGCTCGATCAACCTGAAGGGCGGGCGCATCGACGACGTCGTGCTGAAGGGCTATCGCGAGACCGTCGATCCGACGAGCCCGAACATCGTGCTGCTGTCGCCGTCGGGAAGCCCCGACCCCTACTACGCCGAATTCGGCTGGGTCTCGGAAGACGGAAAGACGCCCGTCCCGAACGCCCAGACGGCGTGGACGGCGCCGGCCGGCGCCGCGCTGGCGGTCGACGCGCCGGTGACGCTCACCTGGGACAACGGCCAGGGACTGACCTTCCGACGCACCGTCGCGGTGGACCGCGACTACATGTTCACGGTCACCGATACGGTGGAAAACGCCGGCGCAGGCTCCGTGAAGCTGCTGCCCTACGGCCTCGTCTCCCGGCACGGCCTTCCGACGACGTCGGGCTTCTTCATCCTGCACGAGGGCCTTATCGGCGTGCTCGGCGAGCACGGCCTCATCGAGGTGAAGTACAAGGATCTCGACGAGGACGGTCCGCAGAATTTCTCGGCCACCGGCGGGTGGCTCGGAATCACCGACAAGTACTGGGCCGCGGTGCTGGTCCCCAACCAGGAGAAGCCGTTCGAAGGACGCTTCATCTCCGGCACCGCCAACGGGCGTCCGACCTACCAGGCCGATTTCCTGCGCGAGGCGATCACCATCGCGCCGGGCGCCACGGCGGAGGTCACCGAGCGCGTCTTCGCCGGCGCCAAGCGGGTCGACGTCCTGAATGGCTATCAGGACCGGTACGACATCAAGAAGTTCGACCTCCTGATCGACTGGGGCTGGTTCTACTTCCTGACGAAGCCGCTGTTCTACGCGATCGACTACTTCTATCGCCTCGTCGGCAACTTCGGCATCGCGATCCTGATCGTGACGGTCCTGGTCAAGCTCGCGTTCTTCCCTCTCGCCAACAAGTCCTACGTATCGATGAGCCGGATGAAGCTCGTCCAGCCGCAGATGGTCGAGCTGCGCGAGCGCTACAAGGACGACAAGCTGAAGCAGCAGCAGGCGATGATGGAGCTCTACAAGAAGGAGAAGATCAATCCCCTGTCCGGCTGTCTGCCGATCGTCCTGCAGATCCCGGTGTTCTTCTCCCTCTACAAGGTGCTGTTCGTCACGATCGAGATGCGGCACGCGCCATTCTTCGGCTGGATTCAGGATCTCTCGGCGCCCGATCCGACCACCATCTTCAACCTGTTCGGGGCGATCCCCTGGGATCCGCCGCACTTCCTGATGCTCGGCGCCTGGCCGCTGATCATGGGTATCACCATGTGGGTGCAGATGCGCCTCAACCCGCCGCCGCCGGACCCGACCCAGGCGATGATCTTCAACTGGATGCCGGTGATCTTCACCTTCATGCTGGCATCGTTCCCGGCCGGGCTCGTCATCTACTGGTCGTGGAACAACACGCTTTCGGTGCTGCAGCAGTACACGATCATGCGACGCCAGGGCGTGAAGCCCGACATATTCGGCAACGCGCTGGCCAGCTTCAGCTCGAAGAAGCGCGAGGAACTGGCGGAGAAGGAAGCCGCCAAGCAGAAGGCCGACGCCGAGAAGCGCAAGGCGGCCCTGAAGGCCGAGCTCGAGGCCAATCCGCCCGAGCCCGCCAAGAAGAAGAAGGCGAAGTCGAAGCCGAGCAAGCCGGCGGGGTCCGAGGCCGGCGAATGAGGCCGGCCTCCCGGAATCGCGCATGACCGGGACAGACGAGGACGCCGAACGGACCGCCGCCGGGCTCGAGGCGGGGCGGCTGCTGTTCGCCCGCCGGTGGGTGTTCCGCCTCGGCGTCGTCAAGCTCGAGACGCTTCCTCCCGCCGATCGCATCGAGGTCGCCTTTGCCGGCCGATCGAACGTCGGCAAGTCGAGCCTCCTCAACGCCCTCACCGGCCAGAAGGGCCTCGCCCGCACCTCCAACACGCCCGGCCGCACGCAGGAGATCAACGTGTTCGAGTGCGAGGACGCCGCGCTGCGCCTGATCGACATGCCGGGCTACGGCTACGCCGAGGCGCCGAAGGGCAAGGTCGACGCGTGGACGCGGCTCATCAAGCAGTACCTGCAGGGCCGCCCCAACCTCAGGCGCGTGTTCCTGCTGATCGACTCCCGGCACGGCATCAAGGCGGTCGACGAGCGGATCATGGAACTCCTCGACACCGCCGCCGTCTCCTACCAGGTGGTGCTGACCAAGGCCGACAAGATCGGCGCCACGGCGCTGGACGAGGTTACGGCCAAGGTTCGCGCGATCCTCGCCAAGCGTCCGGCCTCACATCCCGTCATCCTCGCGACGTCGAGTGAGAAGGGGACGGGGATCGCCGAGCTCCGGGCCGAGATCGCCGCGCTGGTCGCCTGAGCGATCCGGCCCCGAACGGTCCCGCCCTCGGCGAAGCCGCATTGAGCCCGCGGCGATCGTCGGATATGACGGCTGCCGACAATCGCGCTCTGGGAACCGAACACCCGATGACCGACGACAAGATGGCCGAGGCGCAGGCGCAGGCCCGGATCCTGGCCGAAGCCCTGCCCTACATGCTGCGCTACGACGAAGAGACGGTCGTGGTGAAGTACGGCGGCCACGCCATGGGCGACCCCGATCTCGCCCGCGCCTTCGCCAAGGACATCACGCTGCTGAAGACCTCGGGCATCCACCCGATCGTCGTGCACGGCGGCGGACCGCAGATCGGCGCGATGCTGGAAAAGCTCGGCATCAAGTCGGAGTTCCGCGCCGGGCTCAGGATCACCGACAAGGCGATGGTGGAGGTCGTCGAGATGGTGCTCGCCGGGCGGATCAACAAGGAGATCGTCCAGGCGATCAACCGCGAGGGCGGCAAGGCGATCGGCCTGTGCGGCAAGGACGGCAACCTGATGACCGTGCGCCGGGTGACGCGGACCGTGGTCGATCCCGACTCCAACATCGAGAAGGTGGTCGACCTCGGCTTCGTCGGCGAGCCGGAGAAGGTGAACCCGGCGGTCCTGCAGATGGTCTCCAAGGAGGACCTCATCCCGGTCGTCGCCCCGGTGTCGCCCGGCGAGGACGGCGAGACCTACAACGTCAACGCCGACAGTTTCGCCGGCGCCGTGGCCGGGGCGCTGCACGCCAAGCGGCTCCTGTTCCTGACCGATGTCGATGGCGTACTCGGCTCGGACCGGCGGCTCATCAAGCAGCTGACGGTGGCCGAGGCGAGGAAGCTGATCGCCGAGGGGACCATCTCGGGCGGCATGATCCCCAAGGTCGAGACCTGCATCGAAGCGGTCGAGAGGGGCGTCGAAGGCGTCGTCATCCTGAACGGCAAGGTGCCGCACGCCGTGCTGCTCGAGCTCTTCACCGAGCACGGCGCCGGCACCCTGATCACGCCGTGACGGGATCAGGGCACGGCGATCGGGGCGATGCCTTCTCCGGCATCGACACCTGGATCTTCGACCTCGACAACACGCTCTATCCGCCGCACTCGAACCTGTTCGCGCAGGTCGACAAGAAGATGGGCGCCTTCATCTCGAGGCTGCTCGGCGTCGATCTCGCGGATGCCAGGAAGGTGCAGAAGTCGTTCTACAGGAAGTATGGGACGACGCTGCGCGGGCTGATGACGGAGCACGGCGTCGACCCGCACGAGTTCCTCGCCTTCGTCCACGACATCGACCATTCGCCGATCGAGCCGGACCCCGCGCTCGGCGCGGCGCTGAGCCTGCTTCCCGGCCGCAAGTTCGTCCTCACCAACGGCTCGCGCGCGCATGCCGACGCAATCGTCCGGCGCCTCGGCATCGAAGAGCATTTCGAGGATCTGTTCGACATCATCGCCGCCAACTTCGAGCCGAAGCCGGCGCGCCCGCCCTACGACCGATTCATCTCCAGATACGACATCGACCCCGGCCGCTCGGCGATGTTCGAGGACCTGCCGCGCAATCTCGAGGTGCCGCACACACTCGGCATGCGCACGGTTCTGGTCGTCGCCGCTTTCGACACCGCTCAGGAGACCCTCGCCCACCGCCAGCGCTGGGAAGTCGAGATCGGCGACGCGGGCCACATCGACCACGTCACCGCCGACCTCGCCGGTTTCCTCGTGAACGCGGCCGAGGCCGTCGGGCGAGATTGACAGGGCGGCTGCCCCGAATAAGGTCCGCCTCCGACAAATCGAGACGGGAGAGAATCGTGGACGCCGAACGCGCCGAAGCCACCATCGAAGCCGCCTGGGAGAACCGGGCCGACGTCACGCCGGCGACGACCGGCGAGGTTCGCGAAGCCGTCGAGGCAGCACTCGCCCTGCTCGATTCCGGCCAGCGGCGCGTCGCCGAGAAGAAGGGCGGCGACTGGGTCGTCAACCAGTGGCTGAAGAAAGCGGTGCTGCTGTCGTTCCGGCTGAACGACATGGCGGTGATCCCCGGCGGCCCGGGCGAGGCGTCGTGGTGGGACAAGGTGCCCTCGAAGTTCGACGGCTGGGGCGCCGGCGAGTTCGGCGACGCCGGCTTCCGCGCGGTCCCCAACTGCGTCGTTCGCCGCTCGGCCTTCATCGCCAAGGGCGTGGTGCTGATGCCCTCCTTCGTCAATCTCGGCGCCTATGTCGACGAGGGCACGATGGTCGACACCTGGGCCACCGTCGGCTCCTGCGCGCAGATCGGCAAGAACTGCCATATCTCGGGCGGCGCCGGTATCGGCGGCGTGCTGGAGCCCCTGCAGGCGGGTCCGGTCATCATCGAGGACAACTGCTTCATCGGCGCGCGCGCCGAGGTCGCCGAGGGCGTCGTCGTGCGCGAGGGCTCGGTCCTGTCGATGGGCGTGTATCTCGGCGCCTCCACCAAGATCGTCGACCGGGCGAGCGGCGAGATCCTCTACGGCGAGGTGCCGCCCTATTCCGTCGTCGTCTCGGGCACGCTTGCCTCCGACAAGCCGGCGACCGGCAACAAACCGAACCCGAGCCTCTACTGCGCCGTGATCGTCAAGCGCGTCGACGAGCGCACCCGCTCGAAGACCTCGATCAACGAGCTCCTGCGCGACTGACGCCCCCTGACGCAAGGTTATTTTGCGGCAGACGAATCGGCGCGTCCGGCGTAGTTTCGCCGTCTTGCAAACGCGGATCTTCCGCGTCGCCGGCAAGGGGGCAGTCATGGACTGGAACTATCTTTTCACGCGCTTCGAAGGCCGCATTTCCCGCCAGCCGTTCTGGATCGCCACCTTGATCTTCTGGGCGGTCAACTGGGGGCTGGCCGGGATCTCGTACGCGATCTTCGGCGAGTACGCGGCCAATATCGTCATCCTCGTCGTTCCGCTCGTCCTGCTCTATCCCGCGCTCGCCGTCGGCATCAAGCGCTGGCACGACCGGGACAAGTCGGGATGGTGGATGCTGATCGTCTTGGTGCCGGTCGTCGGCCCGTTCTGGTATCTGATCGAATGCGGGTTCCTGCGCGGAACCGCTGGCGAGAACCGGTTCGGACCGGATCCGCTTGGCGGGGCCTGACGAGCGGTCATCGGGCGACGATCCGGCGCGCCCGGAAAAGAGAGCAGCCGCCCTCCCGATCAACAGGAAGGCGGCTGCATTGCGTTCGCCTCGGCTCGGGACAAATACGAGCCTCTGTGACGTTGCCCCCTGAAGTGCCTCGGTTTGAACTGGACTCCGTCAGAAGGAGACGGAGATGAAGAAGAACCGATACAGTGAGGGTCAGATCATTGCGGTGCTGAAGGAGCACCAGGCAGGGATTC
>JAEWYT010000051.1 GCA_023458595.1 Pseudomonadota bacterium | reverse complement strand
GGCACAAGCCGCCATGCGTGTACAAGTTGGTTCTCAAGGAACTATGTGGAGTCGTTCTGCTGATTGGGTAAACAAATACATTGGTGTAGTCGCTACCGCTATAGCTGCCATTACAGGCGTGTCAATCAAACTAAACCAACTACGAGAAAAAAGAAATAAACGAGAAGAAGCCACTGCCGATGTTGAAGCCTTAACCGGATTATCAAAGAAAGACATAGCCTGGCTTGAAAACGAGGCAAAAAAAATGGCCACTACTGTGGACGAATCCGGAATCCGGATTCGAAAGTCAGCGACCGAAATATTAGATGCGTTTAAGTTGGTCGGTTCTGCTAAACCCGAATTGCTGGAAAATAAAGAGGCTCTTGCAGAGGTCACTAAACAAACACTGATATTAGCTTCTGCTTCGGACATGGACCTTAAATCAGCCGTTGACGCAGTAACATTATCACTCAATCAATATGGAGACGGCGCTGATCAGGCATCGCGTTACACGAATGTGATGGCCGCCGGTTCTAAATTTGGTGCTGCAGCTGTAGAATCTGTAACAAGCGCTATCACTAAATCAGGAGTTGCTGCATCTTCAGCTGGCATTCCGATAGAGCAACTCGTTGGTAGCATTGAAACACTTGCAGAGAAAGGCATCAAAGATGAAATAGCCGGTACCGGCCTTAAGAAATTCTTCTTAACTCTTCAGACTGGTGCTGATCAAACTAACCCTCGCGTTGTAGGGCTTGAAAAAGCTCTTGATAATCTGCAAAAGAAACAACTATCTGCCGCGCAAATCAAGAAAATGTTTGGAGAGGAAGGCTATAACGTCGCATCAGTTCTTATTAATGAAGCTGATAAAGTGAAGTATTACACTCAAGCAGTCACAGACACAACAGTAGCAGTCGAACAAGCCGTGATTAAGTCCGATACTGCTGCAGCTAAGCTAGATCAGTCGAAAAATACGATGGAAGGAATTGCCATTGATATGATGAATAAATTAAGTCCATCTCTTACAAGTGTTATTAACAAAACGGTAAACTGGACACAAAAACTTATTGCTCTGATTGGATGGATGGTTGACCATAAGAGAACCATTGGAGTTCTTGTCACTGCCATAGCCGGCTACATACTGATAACCAAAGCTCAAATCATCGAAGAAAAATTAAAATTATTTTGGACTAATAAGGTTATAGCGACAACGAAAAGACTATATGAACTAATGGTTAGGCATCCATACGCTGTCGTTGCAGTGGCTGTATTGGCACTTATTGCTTATCTGAAGGACTTAAATAAAGAATTGACATCTTCTGAAAAAATAGAGCAATCTCTTAATAATATTCGTAAATCAGCAATTGATTCTATCGCCAACGAGAAACAGGAAGTCGAGCAACTTATGGCTATTGCTCGAGATGAAACTAAAACCAAGGCAGAACGTGAAGCTGCAATTCGAAAACTGAATGAATTGTCGCCTGATTACCTTGGGAATTTGACTCTTGAGAAAATCAATACTGAAGAAGCGACAAAGAGTGTCAAGCGCTACATCGACAGTTTGATCCTCTTGCAAGAAATAAAATTAGCACAAGAACAGATTGATGATTTAAATCGTAAACGAAGAGAATTAATTGATAATGGTGTTGACCATTCTTTTCTGGATAGTACTGCAGCCGGATTTGCCAAAATGTTGAATGGGTTTAAAACGTCTTTATCTTTACCAACAGACCAGTGGGCCGATAAAATATTAAATGAGTATACCAATGCTGCCGTTAATGACATTCGTGAAATTGATACTGAAATCGTTGCTCTTAATACACACATCGAAGAGTCTCGTCAAAAAATGATAGACCTTGAAACAGAAAAGCCAATTAAGAAACCAACTCCTTTGGGATTAGGAGGTGACGACGACGATACTGCGAAAAAAAGACTTAAGAAAAAGCTTGATGCTGAAAAAACTCTGTACGAAAAACATGAAGCGGATCTTAAAAAGCAATATTTGGAAGGAACTAAAACCGAAAAAGAATATAATACGGAGCTTGAACGTCTGCAGCTTGAACATTTAGCTCGTTCAATGGAAATCGTTGGAGCTACAACCAAAGAGGGCCTTGAATATCAGAACCAAATTAACGATATAAAAATTAAGCAAAGAATCGCTCAAGTAGAAAAAGAAACAGCAAATGAGAAAATCTTATTTGAGAATCAGCAGGCTGAGCTCAAGACTCTGTACGCATCCGGACAGGATGAAAATCTAAATACGGAAAAGGCATATAATGAAGCAATGGAACAGCTAACCATCATGCATTTACAGAGAATGTTATCTATTGCCGGACTTGACTCGGAACAACAACGTGCTATCGCTCAACAGCTACTTGACTTTAAAGTGAAATGCATGCAGGATGAAGAGAAAGAAAGAATCAAACTGACTGAAAAAGACCAGAAGAAAAAAGAAGAATTAAAGGAACGCGACAAACAACGATTACAAAGGCAAGCGGAACAGTATCGACAATATGGTGAGCAGATTGGCGAAACAGTCGGTATGATTTTAAGTAATCAAGAGAATGCAATGGAATCATTTGCCGATACTATGATCGATATACTATTTGACATTCTATCGCAGATGATTGACATTGAAATAGCTAAGGCTACAGGCGTGGCCGTTGGAGC
>JAEWYT010000050.1 GCA_023458595.1 Pseudomonadota bacterium | reverse complement strand
AAACGCTATTGTGGTGCCGCACGGTGTTGCCTCCGTTCTCGTGTCCAGTAGACGCGCCAAACGTCTGAACACGAGTAGAATCAACACCGTGCGCCCAGTCCACAAATTTAAACCGGACAGCCGTGGGACAAGCCCGGGCATGACCGGAGTGGAAAGCAAGCGCCCGTCATCGCGCGGCCGCCGAGCCGTCGACGCCATCCCACCCCCCACTAATGCCAAGCGTCCGGCATGTCTCGTTTCCGCCGGTCGACGAAGTCGCGTAGCGCCTCGTCGGTCGCTTGATCGATCGGCGGCGGCTCGTATTCGGCGAGCAGCTTCTTCCAGCGCGCGTTGGCCCGCGTCGCCGCGTCGAGCGAGCCGCGCTCGCTCCAGGTTTCCCACGGATCGTTGTCGGCGAGATCGGAGTCCCAGTAGGCGGTTTCGTAGTTGGCGAGCGTATGGGCGGAGCCGAAGAAGTGGTTGCCGGGCCCGACCTCGGCGAAGGCGTCGAGGGCGAGCTGGTTGTCGTCGACCGGCACGCCCTTCGCGTAGGCATGCAGCGCCCCGCAGAAATCGACATCGAGCACGAACTTCTCATAGGACATCGACAGGAGGCCGTCGAGGAAGCCGGCGGAGTGCAGGAGGAAATTCGCCCCGCAGTGGATCGCCGCCAGCATCGACATGACGCTTTCGCCCATCGCCTGGGCGTCCGGCAGCTTCGAGGTCGTGAACGAGCCCGAGCAGCGCAGCGGGATGCCGAGCCGGCGCACGAGCTGGCCGACGACCAACGAGCCGATCGCCGGCTCCGGCGTACCGAAGGTCGGCGAGCCGGACTTCAGCGCCGTCGACGACAGGAAGTTGCCGAGGATGCAGGGCGCGCCCGGCCGCTCGAGCTGCGTCAGCGCGCAGCCGACCATCGCCTCGCCGATCGACTGGGCGATCGCCCCGGCATTGGTGACCGGCCCCATCGCGCCGCCGAGGATGAACGGGACGATGACCGATCCCTGGTTCGCCCGGGCATAGGCGCGGATCACCTTCGTGGTCATGCCGTCCCAGACGAGCGGCGAGTTGACGTTGACGTTGCCGAGGATGACGCAGTCGTGCTCGAGGAAGCCGGCGCCGAACAGGATGCGGCTCATCTCGATGCAGTCCTCGGCCCGCTCCGGCGCCGTCACCGAGCCCATGTAGGCCTTGTCGGACAGGGTCATGTGGGCGTGCACCATGTCGAGATGGCGCTTGTTGACGGGCAGGTCCACCGGCTCGCACACGGTGCCGCCGGAATGGTGCAGCCAGGGTGCCGTGCAGGCGAGACGGACGAAGTTGCGGAAGTCCTCGATGGTGCCGTAGCGCCGGCCCCTGTCCAGGTCCATGACGAAGGGCGAGCCGTAGGCTGGCGCCATCACGGTGGCGCGGCCGCCGATCCGCACGTTCCGGGCGGGATTGCGCGCGACCTGCGTGAACTCGGCGGGTGCCGTCTTCAGGATCTCGCGCAGATGACCGGGCTCGAAGCGGACGCGCTCGCCTTCGACCTTCGCGCCCGACGCCCGGAACAGGCGGATCGAGTCTTCATCGCCGCGGATGTCGATGCCGGTCTCGGCGAGGATGCGGTCGGTCGCCGCCTCGATGCGCCGAAGGCCTTCTTCCGACAGGATCTCGTACGGCGGGATGACCCGCGTCAGGTAGGCCGGCGCCGCGACGCCCGCGCGCTGCCGTCCCGCGCGCCTGCCCGTGCGTTGCCGCGCCGCCGGTCTGTCCTCGTCCGGTACACCGGCCATCCGCTCCTCCCGTAGCGTTGCGACCAGCAGAGAGGGGATACGCTAGACCGAAGAGCCGCCGGCCCTGCGTTCAAAACCGGCGGCCGGTCGTTCTCTGTGCGACAGGGAAGGCCGCTATCCCGCCTCCCGCCTGCGGCGCGGCGCGGGATCGGCGCCGGTTTCCTCGTCGCTCGGCGGGACGACGGCCGCGAAGCCCTCGCCGATATTGACCCACGAGTCCGCCGGGAGCGCCCCGACGAACTCGGACGGCGGAACGAATTCGTCTCGGAACCAGGGGAACCTGTCGGGGTCGAAGATCCGTTTCATCCAGGCGGCGACGAGCATGACCCGCCGCGTCCGCCTCACCGACGGATGGTAGGTCATCCAGATGTCCATGGCGTGGTGGATGCCTATGTCGACGGGAACGACCGGAGCGCCGAGCGCCGGCGCGTAGGTCGGCAGGGCGCCGATGCCCGCGCCCTTCTCGATGGCGTAGAGCAGCGCCGAGCTGGCGTTGGTGCGCAGCGACACGATGCCCTCGACGTCCTCGAGGCCGAGCAGGCGTGCCCAGGCGCCGCTGTCGAGCTGCGGCGCGGCCTGATCGACCAGGCGGTGCCGCTTCATCTCCTCGATCGACGTCGGCAGGCCGTAGATCTTCTCGTAGCCGCGCGAGGCGAAGGGATAGACGTGGAGCCGGCCGAGCTTGGTGACGATCAGGTCCGGCGCCGTCGGGCGTTCGAACTGGACGGCGATGTCGGCTTCCATCCTGAGGACGTCGGCGCTCTCCATGGCGCAGCGCATGTCGATGATCAGAAAGGGGAACTGCCGCTGGAACTCGACCAGCCGCGGCATGATCCAGTAGGTGCCGATCCCTTCCGTCACCGAAACGCGGACGACCCCGCGCGTCGTCGTGTCCTGCGCCTCGACGCGGCGGTACACGTCGTAGATCGCCGTCTCCATGCGCCGGGCGTGGTCGACGATCGAGCGGGCCTCCTCGGTCGGCACCACCCCGTCGGGGATGCGGTTGAACAGCGCGACGCCGAGATCGTGCTCGAGCCGGTCGATGCGGCGCACCACCGTCGACGAGCTCACCCGCAGGGCGACCGCCGCGCGGCGGAAGCTGCCGGCCTTCACGCATTCCAGAAAGACGCGGATGTCGTCCCAGGAGACGTTGTGGAGCTGTCTGTCCGCCGCGCGCCGTTCCATTTTCGCATCACCCCTTTGCAGGATTTTGGGCAGCCCTTCGGCACGCCTGACGATAGCATAATAACCGATGGTTTATCGGAGCAAGACATGCAACCGGATGAACGTGCTGTTTTGCGTCTCGTGCGCGCGGGCGATGCAATTTCGCAGCGGCGCGACTTCGACCGGCTGGCGGCGGTGAACCAGTCGCGAATTTCGGCATGGCGCGTCGAGCCGCGGCAGATACCCGCGCTTCTCGCCTTCGCGGCGAACGAGATTCCGGCCCTGTCGGCGGCCGCCGGCTCGGTCGCCCGCGTCGCCGAGCGAAATCGGGACAGCATCTGGGTCTTCCGGCGCGGTGCCGCGCCGGTCGGCATCTACGCGATGCTGCATCTGTCGGGGGAAGGGCTCGAGCGGCTGCTGCTCGGCGAGCTCGACACCGCCGTCCCCGATCCGCGCGCGACGGTGGAGACGGGCGGGGCGCCGGCGGCGATCTACAAGTGGGCGGTCGTCGCCCCGGGCACGGCGTCGGCGGGCATCTGCGCGATCAGCCGCATGCTGCAGGCGCCGGCCTACGCGAGCGCCAACCTCTTCGCCCGCCCGACGACCATGGGCGGCGAGCGCATCATGGCCAATCTGGGCTTCCGCCCGGTGCGTTCCGGCCTTCCCGACCTGCATCGCTACGTCCGCCACGCCAACCGCGTCGGACGAGCCGCGGCCGCCTGAAACCGGGGAGTGCGACGATGGGCATGGTGAAGCTTGCGGACTTCCAGGACAGCGCCGAGGGCGGCGAGGCGGCCGGCCGGCGCCGCTACGAGATCAGGGTCGCCCGCTCGATCGAGGACATGATGAAGGTCGTCGCCATCCGCGCCGCCGTCTTCATGGGCGAGCAGAGCTGCCCCTACCGCGAGGAGTTCGACGGCAACGATTTCTGCGCCGCCCACCTGATCGGCTATGTCGGCGGCGAGCCGGTCGCCTGCCTGCGCGTGCGCTACTTCGCCTCCTTCGCCAAGCTCGAACGGCTGGCGGTGCGCCACGAGTACCGCAACACCAGACTGTCCTTCGACATCGTCTGGGCGGGCATAGAGATCGCCCGCAAGAAGGGCTACACGACCATCTACGGCCACGCCCAGGACCGGCTGGTGAAGTTCTGGAGCCGGTTCGGCGCCCGCCCGATGGAGGGCGGCCGCAAGCTGGTCTTCTCCGACTTCTCCTACACCGAGATGCTCCTGCAGGTGGAGCCCCACCCCGATCCGCTCACGCTCGACAGCGATCCCTACGAGCTGATCCGGCCGGAGGGCGAATGGGACCGGCCCGGCGTTCTCGAGACGTCGGCGGCGCGCGCGGCGACCGCGCCGTTGCGCGATCACGAGGCGGCGTGAAGGGGGTGTCATGGGCGTGATCCGGTTTCCGCGCGGCGACGGCGAGTTCGAGAAGCCGCTGGTCGTCTTCGTCGATCTGCAGCGCGAGTACGTCACCGAGGGACGCGCGCCGGCCCTGTCGCGGCGCGAGCCGTGGTGGACGAACTGCCTGCGCCTGCTCGAGCATGCGCGCGCCCAGGGCCTTTCGGTCGTCCATTTCCGGCAGTTGCGGCGCGAGCCGTTCTTCAACCGCACCATGCCCTTCGCCGACTGGATCGACGAGTTCAGGCCGCGGCCGCACGAGATGGTGTTCGAGCGCTCGATGCCGTCATGCTATTCGAACGAGTCTTTCGCTACACTCCTGGAGAGCCTGTCGCGCCCCTATTACCTGCTGGCGGGCCTCACCGGAGAGAGCAGTTGCCTGTCGACGGTCATGGACTCGCATCACCGCGGCCACCGCGCCGTACTGGTTGCGGATGCATCAGACAGCCGCGCGCTGGGTGACTATTGTGAAGAGAACGTGCATGGCGTTGTGGTGGAAATCGCCGCGTTGTTCGGCGAAGTAGTGTCGACGTCCGACGTCGTCTCCCGGCGCGTCGGGGGAAAACCGAGCCTGGTCGGATAGGGTGCCGCCAGGCCGAACTGGTCCCGGCATCGGCGAGGGGCCTGCCGGGCCCCTCGTGGGCGCCGGCGGACCTCGTCTGATGCCGGGGCGCTTTTTCGGCCCGTCGCGCGAAGCGACGGTCTCGGTTTTCCCCCGCCGCCCGGGCCGGGTGCCGCGGGATTGAGGCGTCCGCGCCGGCGGCTTGCCGGTCCGGCGGGCCGGATATACGGTCGCGCGCGATGACGGACTTCGTTTTCAAGATCTGCGGGCGCGACGAATGGCGGCTGGCCGAGGCCGCCGGCGTCTATTCCGGCAATGCCGACGATGCCCGCGACGGCTTCATCCATCTTTCCGCCGCCGGCCAGGTCGCCGGCACGCTCGCCAGGCACTACGCCGGCCGGGACGATCTGCTTCTCGTCCGCGTCGATGCCGGCGCGCTGGGCGAGGCGCTGAGATGGGAGCCCTCGCGCGGCGGCGCCCTGTTCCCCCATCTCTACGGATCGCTGCCGATGGCCGCGGTCGTCGACGTGGCGCCGATCGAGGACGCCGCCGGCGGGGCCGCCACGTGATCGGCGCGCTGACGGCGTTCGCCCGGTCCCTCCTGCTCGCGCTCGATCCCGAGCGGGCGCACGATCTTGCCGTCAAGGGGCTGAGGACGGGTCTGCTCGGCGGCGCGGGCCCGGACGACCCGAGGCTCGCGACGCGCCTGTTCGGGCTCGATTTCCCCAATCCGCTCGGCATGGCGGCGGGCTTCGACAAGCACGGCGAGGTGCCGGACGCGCTCCTCGATCTGGGCTTCGGCTTTGCCGAGGTCGGCACGGTCGCCCCGCGCCCGCAGCCCGGCAATCCGCGCCCGCGCGTGTTCCGGCTCTCCCGCGACCGCGCGGTGATCAATCGCTACGGCTTCAACACGGTCGGCCACGCCGCCGTCCTCGCCAACCTGAAAAAGCGGCGCTTCGGCGGCATCGTCGGCGTCAATATCGGCGCCAACAAGGACAGCGACGACCGTGCCGCCGACTACGTGAAGGGCGTCGAGGTATTCGCCGGCCAAGCCTCCTATCTGGCCGTGAACGTCTCTTCGCCGAACACGCCCGGCCTGCGCGATCTGCAGCACGAGCAGGCGCTCGAGGACCTGCTTTCGCGCGTTTCGGCCGAGCGCGACCGGCAGGCCGCGCGGCTCGGCCGCCCGGTGCCGCTGCTCCTCAAGATCGCCCCGGACCTCGGGGAGTCCGACCTCGACGGCATCGCGGCGTCGGTGGCGCGCCATGCCCTGGACGGCGTGATCGTCTCCAACACGACGCTGTCCCGCGCGGGGCTGACCGACCGGCAGGCGTCGCAGGCCGGCGGCATGTCGGGACAGCCGCTGTTCCGCCGCTCGACCGTGCAGCTCGCCCGCATGCGCCAGCGGCTCGCGCCCGGGATTCCGCTGATCGGCGTCGGCGGGGTGCACTCCGCCGACACCGCCTACGAGAAGATCCGCGCCGGCGCGTCGCTCGTGCAGGTCTATACCGGTCTGATCTTCGAGGGCCTCGGTCTCGTCGAGACGGTCAAGCAGGGGCTCGTCGAGCGCCTGGCGCGCGAGGGCTTCGCGTCGATCGGCGAGGCGGTCGGCACCGAAACGGGAGAATGGGCAAGGGAAGCGATCGAATGACCGTCATCATCTGGCACAATCCGCGCTGCTCGAAGTCGCGCCAGACGCTGGAACTCCTGCGGTCGCGGGGCGTCGAGCCGGAGATCGTCGAATACCTCAAGGCCCCCCCGGATGCGGCGACGATAAAGGCGACCCTGAAGAAGCTCGGCCTGAAGCCGCGCGATCTCCTGCGCACGACGGAGGTGGCCTACAAGGAGCGCGGCCTGGCCGACGGGAGCCTGTCCGACGACAGGATCGTCGAGGCCATGGCGGCCGACCCGGTGCTGATCGAGCGTCCGGTGGTCATCGCCGGCGGCAGAGCGGCGATCGGCCGCCCGCCGGAAGCGGTGCTCGACATCCTCTAGCGGTGGCCGGCCTGTCCTTCGAGACGCGGCCGACATCGGGCGGCGGACGGCCGTGAGCCCGTCCCGAGCCACGGGCGAAACACTCGAGGCCCAAAGCAATTTGGTTTCGGGTCTACGCATCGCCGCACCCGAATCGCCTGCCGCCGATGGGTCCCGGATCAAGTCCGGGACACGCATCTTCTGCATGTGGCAAAACCTTGCCGCACCCTCGGGCCGCGTGCCCCGGACTTGATCCGGGGCCGATCCGGCGATTGCTGCAACTGCAGAATGTGCCCGGTCGATTCCACCGGGATGCATCATGCCCTAGATCATCATCCGGTAGGCGAGGTCGAACATGATCCACAGCGAGCCGCCGATCATGATGAAGATCAGCACGACGGCGAAGGCGAGCGTCAGCACGTTCTCGCGCGGCGCCGTGCGCGGGTCGATGTGCAGGAAGAAGTAGAGGTGCACCAGCACCTGGATCACCGCCAGGACCGCGATCGCGACGAGCGCCGATTTCGCCGGCATCAGCCCGAAGGCGACGATCGCGAAGGGGATCGCGGTCAGGATCAGGGCGAGCACGAAGCCGATCAGATAGGCGTTCCGCATCTCGGCCGGGGACTTGGTCGTCAAGCTCATCTCACAGCACTCCCGGCAGGTAGACGACGGAGAAGATGCCGATCCAGACGATGTCAAGGAAGTGCCAGAACAGGCCGAGCCGGCCGAGGCGCGAGACGACCGGCCCGCTCAGGCCCTTGACGAGCACCTGCGCGACCATCACCGCGATCCAGACGAGGCCGGCACTGACATGCAGGCCGTGCGTGCCGACCAGCGTGAAGAAGGCCGACAGGAAGCCGCTGCGGTCCGGCCCCGCGCCCTGTGCGATCATGCCCGAGAACTCGCCGAACTCCAGGAACACGAAGCCCGCTCCCAGCAGGAAGGTCACGGCGAGCCACAGGAGTGCGCCCGACTTGTTGCGCGCGGCGACCGCGACGCTCGCCATGCCGAAGGTGACGGAGCTGGTCAGCAGCATCATCGTCTCGGCGAAGGTTCGCCTGAGATCGAAGAGATCGTGCCCCGTCGGCCCGCCCGCCGTGCCGGCCAGCATCACGAGATAGGTCGCAAACAGCAGCGCGAAGATGATCGCGTCGCTCATCAGGTAGATCCAGAAGCCGAAATCGCGGTCGGCGAGCGCGGCGTTCCGCTCGTCTTCGTGTCGGCCGGCGGTTGCCTCGGCGGTCATGGGCGCTGCGATGGTCCGTGTTGCGTGGTCATGGTCGGTAGCCGAGCAGGGGGCCGCTGCCGCGGTTCTCGAGGGCGGCGACGTCGCCGGCCGACAGCGAATGCTCGTCGTCGTCGGAGAAGGCGCGCGCGACGAGCACGGCGAGGATCGCGGCGAGCGAGAGAACGGCGAGCCACCAGATGTGCCAGACCATGGCGAAACCGAACACGCCGGCGACGACGCCGATCGTTATGCCGGCCCCGGTATTGTCAGGCATCTCGATCCCCGTCGCGATGTCGTCCTTCGCGGCCTGGTCCGGATGCGCCTTGCGCCAGATCAGCTCGTCGCGGTCGTGGACGACAGGGATCCGGGCGAAGTTGTAGGGCGCCGGCGGCGAGGCGGTCGCCCATTCGAGCGTCCGCCCGTCCCAGGGATCGCCGGTCGTGTCGGCGAGCGCGGCGCGGTTCCGGATGCTGACGAAGAGCTGCATGATCAGGCAGCCGATGCCGAGAAGGATCAGCAGGGCGCCGAGCGCCGCGGCCACCAGCCAGGGCTGCCAGGCGGCCATGTCGTAGTGCTCCATGCGGCGCGGCATGCCCATGAAGCCGAGCGCGTAGAGCGGCATGAAGGCGAGATAGAAGCCGACGATCCAGGCCCAGAACGCGCGCTTGCCCCAGGTCTCGTCGAGCCGGAAGCCGAAGGCCTTGGGAAACCAGTAGGTGTATCCGGCGAAATAGCCGAACAGCGCGCCCGGGATCAGCATGTTGTGGAAATGCGCGACCAGGAAGGTCGAGTTGTGCATCAGGTAGTCGACCGGCGGGATGGCGAGCAGCACACCCGACATGCCGCCGATGACGAAGGTGAGGATGAAGCCGAGCGTCCACAGCATCGGCACCGACACGGTGATGCGCCCGCCGTACATGGTCAGGAGCCAGTCGTAGATCTTCACGCCCGTCGGCACCGCGATGATCATCGTGGTGATGCCGAAGAAGCCGTTGACGTCGGCGCTGGAGCCCATCGTGAAGAAGTGGTGCAGCCACACGGTGAAGGAGAGGAGGCCGATCACGGCGGTGGCGTAGACGAGCGACTCGTAGCCGAACAGGCGCTTGCGCGAGAACGTCGCGACGACCTCCGAGAAGATGCCGAAGGCGGGCAGGATCAGGATGTAGACCTCCGGATGGCCCCAGATCCAGATCAGGTTGATGTAGTTCATCATGTTGCCGCCGTCGCCGTTCGTGAAGAAATGCATGCCCAGGTAGCGGTCGAGCGCGAGCTGCGCGCCGACGACGGTGACGGCGGGAAAGGCGAACACGATCAGGACGCTGGTGACGAGCGCCGTCCAGGTGAACATCGGCATGCGCATCAGGGTCATGCCCGGCGCGCGGCGCCTGAGGACGGTGACGAGGAAGTTGATTCCCGTCATCGTCGTGCCGACGCCCGACAGGATCACCGCCCACAGCCAGTAGTCGACCCCGACGCCGGGGTTGTACCCGATGCCCGAATAGGGCGGATAGGCGGTCCAGCCGGCGGTCGAGAACTTGCCGATGACGAGCGAGACGAGCACGAGCCCGGCGCCGGAGGCGGTGAGCCACAGGCTGACGGAGTTCAGGAACGGGAAGGCGACGTCGCGCGCGCCGATCTGCTGCGGCACGACGAAATTGATGAGCCCCGACAGGAACGGCATCGCCATGAAGAAGATCATGATCGTGCCGTGCGCGGAGAAGATCTGGTCGAAATGGTCGGGCGGCAGGTAGCCGTCGCCCCCGAGCGCGATCGCCTGCTGCGTGCGCATCAGGATCGCGTCGGCGAAACCGCGCAGGAGCATGACCAGCGCCAGCACGATGTACATGATGCCGACGCGCTTGTGGTCGACGCTCGTCAGCCATTCCCGCCACAGGTAGCCCCAGGCGCGCAGGTAGGTGACGACCGCCAGGACGGCGAGCGCGGCGAAGACCTCGCCGAGCGCCCCGCCGAGCGCGACCGGGCTGTAGAACGGCAGGGCCTCGTAGGAGAGCTTCCCGAGCATCAGCGCGCCTCCGTCCGGTCGGCCGGTCCGCAGATGAACTCGCCCGCGAACTGGTTGAGCCCGGCCATCCGGTGGCCTCCGGGTCCGGTGTATTTCTCGATGATCGCGTCGAAGAGGCCGGGCTCGGCGCCGGAAAAGTAGGCGACCGGCGCCTTCTCGCTCGGCTTGGCGAGCCGCTCGTAGGCGTCCCGGTCGAGCCGGTCGGGCGACGCGCGCACCGTCTTCAGCCAGGCCTCGTAGTCCTCGCCGCTCACCGCCTTCACGGTGAACTGCTGGTCGGGGAAGCCGCTGCCGCTGTACTGCGTGTTGCGGCCCACGTAGGTGTCGGCCCTGGCGGCGAGCAGGTTGAGCCGCGTCTGCATGCCGGCCATGGCGAAGATCTGGCCGGCGAGGCCTGGGATGTAGAAGGCGTTCATCACCGTGTCCGAGGTGATCCGGAACGAGACCGGCCGTTCCGCCGGGATCACCAACTCGTTGACGGCGGCGACGTCCTGGTCCGGGTAGATGAACAGCCACTTCCAGTCCTGCGCCACGGCCTCGATCCGCACCGGCGCCTCGGCCGACGCGATCGGCCTGTAGGGATCGAGCCGGTGGGTGTAGTCCCAGACGATCGTGCCGATCGCGATGACGATCAGCGCCGGCCCGGCCCACACGACCGCGTCGACCCTGTTGGACTGCCAGTCGGGCCGGTAGTCGGGGTTCTGCCGCGAGGCGCGGTAGCGGACGAGGACCCAGATCGCCAGCAGATAGACCGGGACGACGACGACCAGCATCAGCCCGAAGGCGGTGAACAGGAGCTCGCGCTGCAGATCGGCGATCGGCCCGTCGGGATTGAGCACCGGCCAGGCGGAGGAGTTGCAGCCCCCGAGCGGGAGGGAGAGAACGATGGGCGACGCCAGGGCGACGCGGCGGTTAGGCTTGGGTTTGCTGTCGCTCGCGGTCACGGCGGGCCCTCGGTGTTCCATCGCTCGGGCGGCGAACTCAAAACACGCGCTGGCCCTGTCGGACCTGTTCTGAAGGGTAAATGATTCTATTTCGTTACGGCAGGTGCGCGCCCGCGCCTCTCGTCAGACGCCGGCGAAGGTTCGCTCGAGCCGCACCGGATAGCGCGCCGCGAGCGTCGCCCCGCGCACGATCAGGAAGGTGACGAGCGCGAGCCACAGGCCGTGATTGCCGAGGAAGGGCGTGGCGAACTGCCAGACGGCGAGGAAGGCGGCGAGCGAGACGAGCATCATGTTGCGCATGTCGTCCGACCACGTCGCGCCGATGAAGACGCCGTCGAACTGGAAGGCGGCGACGCCGAACAGGGGCGTCAGCGCCGCCCAGATCAGGAACGTGCGGGCGACCTCGCGGACCTCCGGATTGGTGGTGAGCGCGTCGATGAAGGTCGGCCCGCCGACGAGCAGGACGGCGCTCAGGGCCGCCGCGAGCCCGAAGCCCCAGACCAGCGTCAGGTTGACGGCGCGCGAGAACGCCGGCCGGTATCGTGCCCCGACCGCGCGCCCGGCGAGCGTCTCGGCCGCGGTGGCGAAGCCGTCCAGGAAATAGCCGCCGAGAAGGAAGAAGTTCATCAGGACGGCGTTCGCGGCCAGCACCACGTCGCCCTGCCGCGCGCCGGCCGACGTGAACAGCGCGAAGGCGAAGAGCAGCGAGAACGAGCGGATCATGATGTCGCGGTTGACCGCGAAGGTGCGCAGGAGCCCCGCCTTCTCCGTCACCGCCGCCCAGGGGATCGCGACGTCGGCGCCGAGCGCCCGCAGCGCCAGCGCGACGCCCGCGGCCGCCGTCACCGTCTCGCCGATCACCGTCCCCCACGCGACGCCCGCCACGCCCCAGTCGAGCCACAGCACGAAGGTGACGTTGAGCGCCATGTTCAGGCAGTTGAGCAGGAGCTGCAGCGAAAGCCCCGTGCCGGCCCGCCCAAGCCCCAGGAACCAGCCGAGGATCGCGTAGTTGACGAGCGCGAAGGGCGCGCTCAGCACGCGGATCGCGAAATACTCCGTGACCGCCGTCTCGACTGACGGGCTCGCCCCCATCAGCGCCAGCGAGGCGGCGAGCACCGGCGCCTGCAGCACGATCACCGCGATGCCGGCGATCAGCCCGACGAGGCCGGCGCGGTAGAGGGCGGCCGTCTGGCCGGTCCTGTCGTCGGCCCCGAGCGCCTGGGCGGTGAGTCCCGTCGTGCCGGCGCGCAGGAAATTGAAGGTGGTGAAGATGACGTCGAACAGGATCGCCCCCACCGCGATGCCGCCGAGCAGGTCGGCGCGGCCGAGCTGGCCGATCACCGCCGTGTCGACGATGCCGAGCATCGGCGTCGACAGGTAGGCGATCGTCATCGGCACGGCGATGGCGAGCACCCCGCGATGGGTGACCTCGAACGGGCGGACGGTCGACATGGGCGCTTGATGCCGGGCGCTTGATGTTGCGGCGTTTGACGTGTCGTCGGGGCGAAGCCGAAGACCAATACGCCTCGCCCGCCGCCCGTCAAGTGTTCCGAAAGGCCCGGGTGAGAGGGCGCCGGGGCACCGCCCCCCGCACAGGCCCCCGGATTTCGCTTTCGCTCCATCCGGGCTACGGCCCTGATATTCTCGGATGCCCTGGAGCCCGCATGGAGCGTGAGCGCAATGCGGGACCGGCCCCGCCGCCCCGCCTACTCCCCGTTCCCGCCCTTGCCGACCTTGGTCAGCCGCATCACCAGCCACACGGGCACGACGACGACGGCGCCGAGCAGGAAATAGCGGAAGAGGTCGGCCAGCGCCGAGAAGCCCATGTTCCAGATGCCGCGCACGATGCGCTCGAAATTGCGCACGATGTCGATCGGGCTGATGCCGAGCGCGGAGAAGATCAGCCCGACGATCAGCGAGATGACGGCGAGGCGGACGACGACCCAGCCGGGCGGCCCGCCGAAGAAGCGGGTGAGCGCGTTGCGGGTCGCCGGCCTCTGCTCGCCGCTCATGGCGCGGCCCTAGAGCTTGCGGAAGCGGGCGCGCGCCGCCCGCTCGATCGCCGCGCAGACGAGCGGGTCGAGGTCGAGATGGTCACGGATGAGCTGCAGGAGCCGCAGTTCCTCCTGCTCCACGTCGAGATCGGCGGCGGCGACGTCGACGGCGAGCGCATAGGCCGTGTCGTAGAGCTTCGCCGGCAGCGAGGCCGCGATCAGCGCGAGCACGCCGTCGAGGCTGTCGTCCTCGTTGAGCAGCGCGCCGCAATCCTCGGCCACGGCGACGAGGCGTTCCTTGTCGAAGCCTTCGAAGACGGGCAGGTTCTTGACGATTCCGCCGATGCGCCTCAGCTCGTTGTCCGTCATCGAGCGATCGGCGGCCGACATGGTCACCATCACATAGATGAGCGCTTCCTGGGGGCTCACCGTCTTCGTCATCGTCGTTGTCGTCCTCGTCGTTTCGGGAAGTCGGCCCGCGCGGATGGGCTGGCCGCGCCGCCCCGGGGCGAAGCGCAACGTAGTCGCGGCGCGCGGGGGGTGCAAGGTGGGGGAAGCGTTATTGCAACTGAAGCGATCTTGGACAATGCATGCGGGCCATGAACGACACCCAGTGCCTACTGACGTCGAGACAGGTCGAGAACCACGATATCGACTCGGCTTCGCAAGTCTTCGGGCATGCCTGAGACAATCTGAGCTCTCAATTCAGCAGCTGTAGTGATCGATCGACTAGCACGGCCCTGGATCTTTTCACCATTGCCGAACCAAAGCACGAGGTAGATCCCTTGTTTTGCAGCGTCCGGGTGGATTGCGTAGCGCTGGTCGAGTTGCTCAGACGCGGCGGCATATAGCTCCTTGTTCCACTGCC
Source organism: Pseudomonadota bacterium (assembly GCA_023458595.1). Lineage (GTDB taxonomy): Bacteria > Pseudomonadota > Alphaproteobacteria > Rhizobiales > Tepidamorphaceae > Microbaculum. The sequence continues at coordinate 769 of JAEWYT010000050.1, read as the reverse complement.
CTTTCACTTCAATCAGGAGCAGGCGGTTGACGCCCTCAATTGCCGCTGAAATTGCGATGTCGCAGCGGTTGCTGCCAGACATGTGGCGTTCGATATCAATGGACAGACCCAGAGCGGTCATTTGGCCCCGCAGCTGGTCCACGATACGGTTGCGCGCGGTATTTTCGTCGACCCGTTCGCCATGAGCATAAAAGGTGTCCAGCGGATCGGTTTCCGAGCCGTGGAGCCACTTCTGCAATTCGCCCAGTTGCTCAACCATCAAAGCGCGCAAATCCTCGACGGAGACCACCTGATTGTCGTCGAGCAGTTTCTTGATCTCCGAGGGATGCGGCGCGCGGAAATTCTGAAGCGCCATGGCCCGGACCGCCTCGGCCCGCAACGTCCGCGCGACGTCACCGAAATCTGCAAATTTCGGATCGGCGATTATCCGATCCAGAACAGGGATACGTCTGACCGGCATGTCGTTGACGATTTTCCAGACGCAGTCGCGAAGAAAGCGATAGGCTGTTTCATCCTCAGGGTCTCCCGACCCCCAGCTGGAAGGAAGATGCACTTTTGGCCACACGTCGACAAAGGCGTCCATGATCTGGAAGACCTTCCCGGCGGTCAGAGGAGGAAAATCCTCGTCTTTATGTGAGTAAGGGTGACGTTGCCCCCTGAAGTGCCTCGGTTTGAACTGGACTCCGTCAGAAGGAGACGGAGATGAAGAAGAACCGATACAGTGAGGGTCAGATCATTGCGGTGCTGAAGGAGCACCAGGCAGGGATTC
>JAEWYT010000049.1 GCA_023458595.1 Pseudomonadota bacterium | reverse complement strand
CGCGGGCGAGGGCGACGGCGACGGCGCGGCCGATGCCGCGCGACGCACCGGTGACGACCGCGATGCGGCTTTCGAGACGTCTTTCCATACGAGCGGAACTAGCCGGTTTCGGCGAGCAGCGAAAGATGCTCGTCGCGCTCGGCGGCGGCGAGGTCCGTCAGCGGTGTCGGATAGTCGCCGGTGAAGTAGTGGTCGGTGTATTGCGGGTGCTCGGGATCGCGGCGGTTGTGGCCCATCGCCCGGTAGATGCCGTCGACCGAAAGGAACTCCAGAGTGTCCGCGCCGATGAACGTGCGCATCTCCTCGCGGCTCATCTGCGAGGCGAGCAGGTTCTCCTTCTCCGGCATGTCGATGCCGTAATAGTCCGGATGCGTGATCGGCGGGCTGACGATGCGCATGTGCACTTCCTTCGCGCCCGCCTCGCGGATCATCTGCACGATGCGCGCCGAGGTCGTGCCGCGCACTAGGCTGTCGTCGATCAGCACGACGCGCTTGCCCGCGATCTGGCTGCGGTTGGCGCTGTGCTTCAGGCGGACGCCCAACGCCCGGATCTGCTGGGTAGGCTCGATGAAGGTGCGGCCGACGTAGTGGTTGCGGATGATGCCGAGCTCGAAGGGCATGCCCGACGCCTGCGAGTAGCCGATCGCCGCGGGAACCCCGGAATCGGGCACCGGCACCACGACGTCGGCGGCCACGGGCTGCTCGGCGGCGAGTTCCGCGCCCATCCGCTTGCGCACCTCGTAGATGCTCTTTCCCCCGGCGACGGAGTCGGGCCGGGCGAAATAGATGTACTCGAAGATGCAGGGCCGCGCCTTCTGCGGCGGGAAGGGCTTGTGGGATTCGACGCCGTCCCGGGAGATCACGACCACCTCGCCGTTCTCGATGTCGCGCACGTGGCGGGCGCCGATGATGTCGAGGGCGCAGGTCTCCGAGGCGAGGATCGGCGTGCCGTTCAGGTCGCCGAGCACCAGCGGCCGGATGCCGAGCGGGTCGCGGGCGCCGATCAGCTTCTTGTTGGTGAGCGCCACCAGCGAGTAGGCGCCCTCGATCTGGCGCAGCGCGTCGATGAACTTGTCGACGAGCTTCTGTTTGGGGCTGCGGGCGATCAGGTGCAGGATCACCTCGGTGTCGGACGTCGACTGGCAGATCGCCCCGTCGCGTATGAGCTGCCGGCGCAGGGTGAGCGCGTTGGTCAGGTTGCCGTTGTGGCAGACCGCGATGCCGCCGCCGGCGAGGTCGGCGTAGAGAGGCTGGACGTTGCGCAGGATCGTGTCGCCGGTCGTCGCGTAGCGGCAGTGGCCGATCGCGGAATCGCCGGCGAGCCGATCGATGACGGCGGCCTTGGAGAAGTGGTCGCCGACGAGCCCCATGCGCCGCTCGGAATGGAAATGCCGGCCGTCGAAGCTGACGATGCCTGCCGCCTCCTGGCCCCTGTGCTGCAGGGCGTGCAGCCCCAGTGCCGCGAACGCGGCGGCGTCGGCATGTCCGAAAACGCCGAAGACGCCGCACTTTTCACGCAGAAAATCGCCGTTCGCATTCTCGCGGACGGCGTTTCGACCCTCGTCGGGCTGGTTCATCGGGTGCTCCCGGTCGGCTCCGCGCGGTATGCGTGCCCGCCGGAGACCATCACTGGTTGGCGCCACGCGTACTGTCGAGCAATTGGTTGAGGCCCTGCCTTTCGGTGGGCTGATAGCTCTGGTCCTGTTCGCCGCTCCCTGTCGCCCCGTCGCCGGTGGCCCCGTCGCCGGTAGCATCGTCGCCCTCGGGCGCGGGCGCTTCCTCGCCTGTGTCCTCGTGCTTGCGCAGCTTGTCGAGGATCGCTTTCTCCGGATCCTCGGGCAGCAGCGCGATGATCGCGTCGCCGGTCTGCTTCAGGATCGGCGCCGAACGGGCGTCGCGGATCCAGTTGGGCTGGTTCTCGATCGGCACGAGCCAGGCCAGGAACATATAGGCGATCACGACGATAAGTAGACCCCTGAACAGCCCGAAAATGAATCCGAGCGTCCGGTCGAGTGCCCCGATCCGGCTGTCGAGGATGAAATCCGAGATCCGCATCGTGATGAACGAGACCACGATCAGCGTGATCACGAAGATGCCGACTGCCAGCGAGATGTCGGCGAGCCAGTTGGGCTGCAGCATCCCGCGCACGTCGCTCTGGAAGCGCGGGAAGAAGTAGAGCGTGGTGCCCGCGGCGACCACCCAGGAGGCGATCGACAGCACCTCGCGCGTCAGCCCGCGCACCATCGCGAGCAGCGCCGAGATCAGCATGATCGCCACGACTATGAAATCGAGCCCCGTAATCACCATTTTCGCGGGGAGCCTCCGTTGCGCGAGCCGGCGTTAATTACGCCGAATTTCGAGATGGCGCAAACGCGTCGCGCGCGCAATCCCCAGCCGTCGCCTCAATCCTCGTCGCGTTTCGGCGCCGCGGCCGCGATCCGAGCGACCAGCGCGGTGAGCGATTCGATCGGATCGATCGGGACCGGCGCCGCGTCGCCCGTCTCGGCGATGTTGCCGGCCGGGGCCAACGCCTTGGAAAAGCCGAGCTTTTGAGCTTCGCGCAACCGCGCGGAAGCGTGCGGCACCGACCGCACCGCGCCCGACAGGCTGATTTCGCCGAAGAACACCGCGTCCGACGGCAGCGGCGCCTGGGCGAGGGAGGAGACGAGGGCGGCGGCGGCGGCGAGGTCGGCCGCCGGCTCGATGATTCGCAGCCCGCCGGCGACGTTCAGGTAGATGTCATGGCCGCCGAGCTTGAGCCCGCAATGGGCGTCGAGCACGGCGAGCACCATGGAGAGCCGGTTCGAATCCCAGCCGACCACCGCGCGCCGCGGCGTGCCGAGCGGCGAGGGGGCGACGAGCGCCTGCATCTCGACGAGCAGCGGCCGGGTACCTTCCATGCCGGCGAAGACCGCCGCGCCCGGGCTCGCCGCATCGCGGTCGCCCAGGAACAGCGCGGACGGATTGGGCACCTCGATCAGCCCCTTGCCCGACATCTCGAACACGCCGATCTCGTCGGTCGGGCCGAAGCGGTTCTTGACCGAGCGCAGGATGCGGAAGCGGTGCGCCCCGTCGCCTTCGAAATAGAGCACCGCGTCGACCATGTGCTCGACCACCCGGGGACCGGCGATCTGGCCGTCCTTGGTGACGTGGCCGACGAGGATCACGGTCGTGCCGCTCTTCTTGGCGAAGCGGATCAGCGCCTGCGCGCTCGCCCGGATCTGCGTGACGGTGCCGGGCGTCGATTCGACCGTGTCCGTCCACATGGTCTGGATCGAGTCGATGATCAGCACGTCCGGCGCCTCGCCCGAGGAGACGGTCGCCAGGATGTCCTCGATACGGGTCTCGGCGGCGAGCGCGACTGCCGCCTCGCCGAGCGCCAGTCGTTCGGCTCTGAGCCTGATCTGGCCGATGGCCTCTTCGCCCGAGACGTAGACGACGCGCCTGCCCGTCGCCGCGACTGCCGCTGCCGTCTGGATCAGCAGCGTCGACTTGCCGATGCCCGGATCGCCGCCGATCAGGATGGCCGAGCCGCGCACGAAGCCGCCGCCGGTCACCCGGTCGAACTCGCCGATCCCGCTCGGCGTGCGCGGCGCGTCCTCGGTGGAGCCGGCGAGCGGCTGCAGGTCGATGACGCGGCCCTTGCCCGGTTTCGGGCCCGGCGCGGCGAGCGGACCGCCGTCGGATTCCTCGACGAGCGAGTTCCATGTGCCGCAGGCCTCGCAACGGCCCGTCCACTTGGAGCTGACCGCGCCGCAGGCCTGGCAGACATATTGAGCCGAGCGCCGCGCCACCTCAGCCCCCCTTCACGACGTGCCGGAAGCGCCGGCCGAGGTTGGTGAGCACCTCGTATCCGATCGTGCCGGCCCTTTCCGCGAGGTCGTCGACCGTGAATCGGTCTCCGAGCAATTCAACGTAATCGCCTGTTTTGACGTCATTTTCGGCGAAATCGGTGATGTCGACGGCGATCAGGTCCATCGAGATGCGTCCGATCACCGGGGCGGGCCTGCCGTTGATGGTGGCCTCCGCGCCCCTGCGCTCGTCCGACGATCCGGCGGCGCGCAGATAGCCGTCGGCGTAGCCCGCCGAGAGGATCGCGAGCCGGCTGTCGCGTTTCAGCGTCTCGGCCGCCCCGTAGCCGACAGGCGTTCCGGCCGCCGCCTCGCGGATGCGGATGACGCGCGCCTCGACGGTGACGACGGGACGCATCGGATTGGGGATGCCCTCGACGGCGCGGCCGCCGTAGATCGCGACGCCGGGCCGCGCCAGATCGAACCGGTAATCGCCGCCGAGGATCGTCCCGGCCGAGTTGGCGAGCGAGGCGGGTGCGTCGGGCAGGTGTTTGCGCAGTTCCCCGAACCGCCTGATCTGCTCGCGGTTCAGCGGGTGGTCCGGCGTATCGGCGCAGGCGAGGTGGCTCATCACCAGCGCGAGGCGGAAGTGGTCGAAATGCGATGGATCGTCATAGAGCGCCTTCGCCTCGTCGGGCGTCAGGCCGAGCCGGGTCATGCCCGTGTCGACATGGATCGCGGCCGGCAGGGGCTTTCCCCATTCGCGACAGTGCGCGGCCCAGTGGTCGATCTCCTCGAGGCTGCCGAGCACCGGGCGCAGCGCGAAGTCGCGGAACACGGACGCCGCCCCGTAGGCAAGCCCCTCGAGCACGTAGACGGTCGCGTCGGGAGCGACGGCGCGCACGCGACGGGCTTCCGACAGGATCGCGACGAAGAACGTCCGGCATCCCGCCTCCGCGAGCGCGGGCACGACGCGCTCGATGCCGAGGCCGTAAGCGTCCGCCTTGACGACGGCGGCAGTCTCGGCGGGCTCGGCCCGGCGGGCGAGCGCCATCCAGTTCGCCTTGATGGCGCCGAGGTCGATGGTGAGGCGGCCGGCGACTTCGAAGTCCTGGTGATCCTCGGGGAAGTCGTGCTTGCGGCCGGTCATTCGATCCGTTCCGGCAGCCGCGCGTCGGCCGCCAGATTCTCGAAGCGGGTGAATTCGGCCTGGAAGGACAGGTTGACGGTGCCGGTCGGGCCGTGACGCTGCTTGCCGATGATGACCTCGGCGAGGCCGTGCGCGCGCGCCATCTCGTCCTGCCAGATCTCGAACTCCGGCGTTCCTTCGCGCGGCTTCTTGTTCTTGAGATAGTACTCCTCGCGGTAGACGAACATCACCACGTCGGCGTCCTGCTCGATCGAGCCGGATTCGCGAAGATCGGCGAGCTGCGGGCGCTTGTCCTCGCGCGATTCCACCTGACGCGACAGCTGCGACAGGGCGAGGATCGGCACCTGCAGTTCCTTCGCCAGCGCCTTGAGGCCCGTGGTGATCTCGGTGATCTCCTGCACGCGGCCCTCCTGCGAGCGCCGGCTCGAGCCCTGCAGCAGCTGCAGGTAGTCGATCACCAGCATGTCGAGCCCCTTCTGGCGTTTCAGCCTGCGGGCGCGGGCGGCGAGCTGGGCGATGGTGAGGCCGCCGGTCGCGTCGATATAGAGCGGGATCGACTGCAGGCGCGTGGCGACCTCGACGAGGCGGTCGAACTCCTCGCGCGTGGTCTTGCCGCGCCGGATCGTCTCCGAGGCGACGGTCGCCTGCTCGGAGATGATGCGGGTGGCGAGCTGTTCGGCCGACATTTCGAGCGAGAAGAAACCGACGATGCCCCCGTCGAGCGTCTCGTGGCGTCCGTCGGGCAGCATGTGCGCCTTGTAGCGGGCGGCGACGTGGAAGGCCATGTTGGTCGCCAGTGCCGTCTTGCCCATCGCCGGGCGGCCCGCGAGGATGATGAGGTCGGAAGGCTGCAGGCCGCCCATCGTGTCGTCGAGATCGCGCAGGCCCGTGGCGATGCCGGACAGGTGCCCGTCGCGCTGGTAGGCCTTGCTCGCCATGTCGATGGCGTCCTTCAAGGCGTCGGCGAAGCGCAGGAAGCCCGAGCCGTACTTGCCCGTCTCGGCGAGCTCGAACAGCCGCTGCTCCGTCTGCTCGATCTGCTGCGCCGGCGCCATGTCGACGGGGGCGTCGTAGGCCATGTTGACCATGTCCTCGCCGATCGAGATCAGCCGCCGGCGGGTGGCGAGCTCGTAGATCGTGCGACCGTAGTCCTCGGCGTTGATGATCGTCGTCGCCGCCGCCGCGAGGCGGGCGAGGTACTGCGTCACCGGCACGTCGCCGATCGGCTCGTCGCGGTCGAGGAAGGTCTTCAGCGTGACCGGCGTCGCCGTCTTGTTGGCGCGGATCAGCCGGCCGACGACGTCGTAGATGCGCTGGTGCACGGACTCGAAGAAGTGCTCCGGCGCGAGGAAGTCGGAAACACGGTAGAACGCCTCGTTGTTGACGAGGATCGCGCCCAAGAGCGCCTGCTCGGCCTCGATGTTGTGCGGGGCCGCGCGATAGTCGCTGTCTTGCCGCTCGTCGAGCGGGCGGGGGAGGGCCTGGATCGTCATCTTTTCGGAGTATGGTGAATCGGCACCGCGCGCGAATCACAGGCCGAGTTTCTGCCCGTATTTCCGCCTTATCAACAGTCGGAGGAATTCACTCGGAGCGCGCCTTGATTTTTCACTCCGCCGCTTCCTTGCGGGGAATCAGGGCGCCGTCGCGCTTGCGCAGGGATTCTTCCGCGTCGCCGATGTAGTTGCGTGTCAGCGGCACGGTCTCGAGCTTCTTCGAGAGCTGGATCTGGAAATTCATCATGCCCTGGTTGCGGAACGAGATCTCCGAGCCCGCTAGATAGAACTCCCACATCCGACAGAAGCGCTCGTCGTAGAGGCTCATGGCCTTCTCGCAATTCGCCATGAACCGGCGCCGCCATTCCCTCAGCGTCTCGGCGTAGTGCAGCCGAAGGATCTCGACGTCGGTGACGTACAGGCCGGTCTTCTCGATCACCGGCAGCACCTCCGACAGGGACGGGATGTAGCCGCCGGGGAAAATGTATTTCTGGATCCACGAGTTCGTCTCGCCGGGCGGTCCGAAGCGGCCGATCGAGTGGAGCACCATGATGCCGTCGTCCGTCAGCAGGTCGCGCACCTTCTCGAAGTATTCGCGATAGTGCCCGACGCCGACGTGCTCGAACATGCCGACGGAGACGATCCGCTCGAACTTGCCTTCGAGCGTGCGGTAGTCCTGCAGGCGGAAGTCGACCCGGTCGCCCATGTCCTTCTTCTCGGCGCGCGAGCGGGAGAGCGCGAGCTGTTCCTCGCTCAGCGTCACGCCGACGACGGAGACCGGATTGGTCTCGGCGAGATAGAGGCCGAGCCCGCCCCAGCCGGATCCGATGTCCAGGACGCGCTGGCCCTTCTCGATCTGCATCTTGGCGGCGAGGTGGCGCTTCTTGGCGAGCTGCGCTTCCTCGAGCGTCGCCGTCGGGGTCTCGAAATAGGCGCAGGAGTACTGCCGGTCCGCGTCCAGGAACAGGTCGTACATCCGCCCGTCGAGATCGTAGTGGTGCGCGACGTTGGCCTTCGCCTTGCCGATCGGATTGAACTGGCGGACGCGGCGCGTCACGTAGCGGTAGCCGCGCTCGGCCAATACCCACCACGGCACGTGCGCCGGATCGTCGTAGCGCAGCACGATGTCGAGGAAGTCGTAGATCGTGCCCTTTTCGACGACGAAGGTGCCGTCCATGTAGGCTTCCCCGAGCTTCAGCTCGGGATTGGTCAGCACGCGGACCTCGGCGGCCGCCGTCGTGAAGCGGACATGGACCGGCTCGCCCGTGCCGTCGCCGTAAACGTGCGTGATGCCGCGATGGTCGGTGACGTGCAGGTCACCGTCCTTCGCGACCTTCGACATCGCGTAGTGAAGCAGACTGCTCATATCCCCCGATAAACCCGATCCAGACTGCGACTTGCAATTAAAGCACCAAGCCGCGTCCGGGTTCAATCGGGGGGACGAAAATCGGCGGCCGGATTTTCCGGGCCGCCGAGCTGTCGCTATCGGGGTTCCTCGGTGGCCTCGGCCGCCTCTTCGGCGCCTTCCTCGGCCTCGGCGCCGGCGCCTTCCTCGAAGAAGGTCTCGGACTCCGTCTCCTCGGCGTCCTCGGCCTCGATCGTCACGTCCTCGCCGCGGGCCTGGCGCTCCGCCTCCTCGGCGGAACGGGCGGCGTTGACGGCGACCTTCGCCTCGACTTCCGGATGCAGGCGCACCGGCACCTCGGTCAGGCCGAGCGTCTTGATCGGGGCGTTGAGCACGATCTGGCCGCGGGCGACGGAGAAGCCCGCTTCGGTCAGCGCCTCGGCGATGTCGCGGCTCGACACGGAGCCGTAGAGCTGCCCGCGCTCGCTGGCCTGGCGGATCAGCACGACCGACTGGCCGTCGAGCTTGGCGGCGACCGCTTCGGCCTCGGTCTTGAGCTCGAGGTTGCGGGCCTCGAGCTGGGCGCGCTGGGCGTCGAACTGCTTGCGGTTGGCCTCGGTGGCGCGCAGCGCCTTCTTCTGCGGCAGCAGGTAATTGCGCGCGAAACCGTCGCGCACGCGCACGACGTCGCCCATCTGGCCGAGTTTGGCGATGCGCTCGAGAAGGATGACTTCCATGACCTTTATACTCCCGGAACGGGTTGGAGGACCGCGGCTCCGGCAGGACGAGCGCCGAGGGTCCGCGCCTGTGCGGGCGCGGCATTGCTCGGCATTTTCGGTACGATGGTGTCGGTCATCGTCTCAGCTGTCCCGCCGGTTCGGCGGTTAGAGCCGGCTATTCGCTGCGAATGCCGACCCAACCAGATGCGCCGCGAGTTCGCCCCGCGGCGCGGCGAAAAACGTTCTTACTTCACGATGTAGGGCAACAGGCCCAGGAAGCGGGCGCGCTTGATCGCCTGGGCGAGCTCGCGCTGCTTCTTCTGCGAGACCGCCGTGATGCGGCTGGGGACGATCTTGCCGCGCTCGGAAATGTAGCGCTGCAGGAGCTTCACGTCCTTGTAGTCGATCTTCGGGGCGTCGGCGCCGGAGAACGGGCACGTCTTGCGGCGGCGATGGAAGGGCCGGCGCACCGGCAGCTGGGCGATATTCGGCACTGACATCACTCGTCCCCCTCATTGCTGGCCTCGGCGCGCGGACGACGCTCGCCGCGATCACCCCGGTCCCCGCGGTCGCCCCTGTCTCCGCGATCGCCCCTGTCTCCGCGGTCACCACGATCGAAGCGGTCGCGCGGGCCGCGGTCGCCGCGACGGTCGTCGCGGTCGCGCCGCGTCAGGATCGCCGACTGGCCTTCCTCGTGCTCCTCGACGCGGATGGTCATGAAGCGCAGGATGTCGTCGCTGATGCGCATCTGGCGCTCCATCTCGGCGACCGCGGTGTGCGGAGCGTCGATGTTCATGAGCGAATAATGCGCCTTGCGGTTCTTCTTGATGCGGAACGAGAGGGGACGCACGCCCCAGTACTCGACCTTCGCGATCTTGCCGCCGTTCTGCTCGATGACGGACTTGTACTGCTCGGTCAGCGCCTCGACCTGCTGCGCCGACACGTCCTGGCGCGCCAGGAACACGTGCTCGTAGAGTGGCATTCTTAAGCCTTTCCGTTTCAACCAGGGTCGCCTTCGGCGCAAAGCCTCTTCGAACCCTTAGAGGAAAGGCGTTCGAAACAAGGTCTCGAGAGCGGAGACACGGGAAGCTGGGCGTTTCGCCCTGCCGGTTCTGGAACCGGCCTTCCGTTCAGCCTCCGGCCAAAGCACGACCGGAAGGCGCTGATATACTCGTTTCGGCCGAAAACGCAAGCGTCCGGCCGCTGCGCGCGCTGCCACGGAATCGGCCGATCGGGCCCATACCGGTATAGTGCGGGATGCGAGCCGCGGGAGACAGCCAGTGCTTACGCGAAGAACCGTCCTGTCCGGTTCCGCGGCCACCGCCGCGGTGTCGCTCGCCGGTTGCGCCGACGCCATGAGCGAATACGAAGCCGAGGTCCGCCGCACGCGGGCGCCGCTCCAGCGCGGCGAGCCGCTCGTCGAAGCCGTGCGCTACGCGACGCTCGCGGCGAACAGCCACAATTCCCAGCCCTGGCGCTTCGATCTCGGTGACGACCGCACCTTCATCGCCCCGGATCCCGATCGGCGGCTGCCCGCGGTCGATCCTGACGATCACCACCTTTTCGCGAGCCTCGGCTGCGCCGCGGAGAACTTCGTGCTCGCAGTCCAGGCTCTCGGTCTGACGGCGGAAATGCGTTTCGAGGATGTCGGCGCGGGGCGCGTAGCCGTCGATCTCGCCGCGGGCAGGACCGCCGTGAGCGAATTGTTCGGGGCGATCCCGAAGCGCCAGTGTACGCGCAGCCTCTACGAGGGCCGCTCCGTAAGCGCCGACCACCTGCGCCGTCTCGAGCAGGCCGCCGACGTAGAAGGGGTCGACGTCATCCTCATTACCGATGAGGCGCGCATGGAGGAGGCGGCCGGGTTCGTGATCGAGGCGAACACGGCCCAGATGGACGACCCCGCCTTCATGGAGGAACTGGCGGCGTGGATCCGCTTCAACCCGGAATCGGCGCTTCTGACCCGCGACGGCCTCTTTTCGGGCTGTTCGGGCAATCCCTCGTTGCCGAACTGGCTCGCTCGCGTCGTTTTTCCCTTCGTTTTCACGAAAAGCGGAGAAAACGACAGATACGCGAGGCAGATTCGCTCCTCCGCCGGGATCGCCGTCTTCGTCGGCGAGGCCGAGGACAGGGCGCATTGGGTGAACGCCGGTCGCAGCTATCAGCGCTTCGCCCTGCAGGCGACCGCGCTCGGTATCCGCCACGCGCATGTCAATCAGCCGGTGGAAGTGCCCTCGGTCCGCCGGGAGTTCGCCGAATGGCTCGGAATCGGCGATCTGCGCCCGGACCTGGTGGTTCGATTCGGCTACGCGGAACCTATGCCGATGTCACTGCGCAGGCCGGTCGGAGCAGTGCTCGCGCCGTGACCGGAAAGGGCCCGGCGTATGCACAGGGACGCGGGGGCACGGCTTGACAGGCTCGCCTCCAGCGTGTCTGTGCGGGCCGCGAGCCGGCCCCCGGGGGCCGGACTGGAAGTCGGGTTATTTGAAAATGACAGTCGCATTCGTCTTTCCGGGACAGGGCAGCCAGGCCGTCGGCATGGGCAAGGCGCTCGCCGATGCCTATCCAGCCGCCCGCGCGGTCTTCGACGAGGTCGACGAGGCGCTCGGCGACAAGCTGTCGGCGGTGATCTGGGAAGGTCCGGAGGACCGCCTGACGCTGACCGAGAACGCGCAGCCGGCGCTTATGGCGGTTTCGATGGCGGTCGTCCGCGCGCTCGAGGCCGAAGGCGTGAGCGTCGGCGAGGCGGCGAGCTACGTCGCCGGCCATTCGCTCGGTGAATACTCCGCTCTCGCCGCCGCCGGCGCGCTCACCCTTTCCGATACGGCGAAGCTGCTTCGCACCCGCGGCAAGGCGATGCAGGCCGCGGTTCCCGTCGGCGAAGGCGCGATGGCCGCGCTGCTCGGCCTCGACTACGAGAAGGCGCTCGAGGTCGCCGAGGAAGCGGCGCAGGGCGAAGTCTGCCAGGCCGCCAACGACAACGCGCCGGGCCAGGTCGTGGTCAGCGGCGCCCGGGCGGCAGTGGAGCGCGCCTGCGAGATCGCCACCGCCAAGGGCGCCATGAAGGCGATCATGCTGCCCGTGAGCGCTCCCTTCCATTGCGCCATGATGGCGCCTGCGGCGGAGGTCATGCGGGCCGCGCTCGCGGAGGCCGACATCAGGGCGCCGGCCGTCCCGGTCGTCGCCAACGTGGCCGCCGGCCCCGTGACCGATCCCGACGAGATCCGCAGGCGGCTCGTCGAGCAGGTGACCGGCACCGTGCGCTGGCGCGAGTGCGTCCAGTGGATGGCCGGCCATGGCGTCACCGAACTGAAGGAAATCGGCGCCGGCAAGGTGCTGACGGCCCTTGCGCGCCGTATCGACCGGTCGCTTTCGGCCGCCGCGATCGGTTCGCCCGAGGATATCGCGGCCTTCCTGGCCTCGCGGTCCTGACGGAAGCATTGGGCCAAGCCCCGGCGCGCCATTGGAGGGAACATGTTCGATCTGACGGGTAAGACCGCGCTCGTGACGGGCGCCACGGGAGGAATCGGCGGGGCGATCGCCCGCGCGCTGCACGCGCAGGGGGCGACCGTCGCCGTCTCCGGCACGCGCCAGGACGCGCTGGACGCGCTTTCCCGCGAACTCGGCGAACGGGTTCACCCGATGATCTGCAACCTGCAGGACGTCGAGGCCGTCGAGGCGCTGATCGGCAAGGCCGAGGAAGCGATGGGCCAGGTCGACATCCTCGTCAACAACGCCGGCATCACCCGGGACAATATCTTCATGCGCATGAAGGACGAGGAGTGGGATACCGTCCTGGCGGTGAACCTGACGGCCACGTTCCGCCTGATGCGGTCGGCCGTGAAGGGCATGATGCGCCGGCGATTCGGCCGGATCGTCGGCATTACCTCGGTCGTCGGCGTCACCGGCAACCCTGGGCAGGGGAACTATGCCGCCGCCAAGGCCGGCATGATCGGAATGTCGAAATCCCTCGCTCAGGAGGTCGCCTCGCGCGGCATCACCGTGAACTGCGTGGCGCCGGGCTTCATCGAGACGGCCATGACCGATGCGCTCAACGAGAAGCAGCGCGAGGTCGTTCTCGGCCGGGTTCCGGCCGGACGTCTCGGCACCTCCGGCGACATCGCCGCGGCGGTGGTCTATCTGGCCAGCGACGAGGCGGCATATGTGACGGGACAGACGCTCCACGTGAACGGAGGAATGGCAATGATCTGAATGCTTTCGCCGCCGGTCCCGTATAGGCTGGACCGGGGCGGGGGAATTCTGGTCAATATCGGGAAAGTGTGTTACTAGCCGCGAGCCTCGGGTGTCGATCTCAAGCGTCGATCGCCCGGACAGAATACGGATGCGGCATCCGAAGGAGGCTTGGTCCGCCTTGCGCCCTTCCCGATAATCTGAACGGCACCAACGGAAACGATATTCGCTATCGGGGATGACAGGATGAGCGACATTGCAGAACGTGTGAAGAAGATCGTTGTCGAGCACCTCGGGGTCGACGCGGACAAGGTCACCGAAAACGCGAGCTTCATCGACGATCTCGGCGCCGACAGCCTTGATACCGTCGAGCTCGTGATGGCGTTCGAGGAGGAGTTCGGCTGCGAGATTCCGGACGACGCTGCGGAGACGATTCTCACGGTCGGCGACGCGGTCAAATTCCTCGAGAAGAACGCGTCGTGACATCGGGCGGGGCAATCGCCGACATACCTTTGCCCCGCGCCGCTTTCCCGTCAGTAATTCATTACCCGGATCGTCCTAGATGAGGCGTGTGGTCATTACCGGCCTCGGCATGGTTACGCCGTTGGGCTGTGGAGTCGAGCCGACCTGGAGCCGGCTCCTCGCCGGAGAGAGCGGCGCGAGCAAGGTCGAGGACTTCGACGTCTCCGATATCTCCTGCAAGATCGCCTGCCGCATCCCGCATGGCGACGGCACCGACGGCACCTACAATCCGGACGACTGGATGGAGCCGAAGGAGCAGCGCAAGGTCGACGACTTCATCGTCTTCGCGATGGCCGCCGCCGAACAGGCGCTCAACGACGCGGGCTGGCATCCCAAGACCTATGACGAGCAGACGCGCAGCGGCGTCCTCGTCGGCTCGGGCATCGGCGGCCTCGCCGGCATCGCCGCGGGCGCCAAGCAGCTCGAGGAGAGGGGCGCGCGGCGCCTCAGCCCGTTCTTCATTCCGGGCCGTCTCATCAACCTGGCGTCCGGCTACATCTCGATCCGTCACGGCCTCAAGGGCCCCAACCACGCCGTGGTCACCGCCTGCTCGACGGGCGCCCACGCCGTCGGCGACGCCTCGCGCATGATCATGCTGGGCGATGCCGACGTCATGGTCGCCGGCGGTACCGAGGGCAGCGTCTGCCGTCTCGGACTGGCGGGCTTCGCCGCCTGTCGCGCCCTGTCGACGAACTTCAACGACGAGCCCAAGCGCGCTTCGCGTCCCTACGACCGCGACCGCGACGGCTTCGTCATGGGCGAGGGCTCCGGCGTCCTGGTGCTCGAGGAGCTCGAGCACGCCAAGGCGCGCGGCGCGAAGATCTACGCCGAGGTGATCGGCTACGGCCTGTCCGGCGACGCCTATCACATCACCGCCCCCTCCGAGGACGGCGACGGCGCCTTCCGCTGCATGCAGGCGGCGGTGAAGCGCGCCGGCATCGACGTCTCGGAGATCGACTACGTCAACGCCCACGGCACCTCGACGCCGCTCGGCGACGAGATCGAGCTCGGCGCCCTGTCGCGCCTCGTCGGCAACGCCGCGGGCCGCATCTCCATGTCGTCCACCAAGTCTGCGATCGGCCACCTGCTCGGCGCCGCCGGCGCGGTCGAGGCGGCCTTCTCGGCACTCGCGATCCGTGACAACGTCGCCCCGCCGACCCTCAATCTGGACAATCCGTCGGTGGAAACCCCGATCGATCTCGTGCCGCACGCGGCCCGCAGGCGCGAGATCAACACGGTCCTGTCGAATTCCTTCGGATTCGGCGGCACCAACGCTTCCCTGATCCTGCGTCGCCTCGACGCCTGATCGCGCGGAAGTCTCGTGCGGCGGGGCATTTCAACGTTTCGCCGCAATCGGAGATAGGATCGGGGGGCTTTCGTGCGCGGACTTTTCAGGAGTCGTGAGGTGACCGAGGGCCATTCCGAAGAGCCGATCGGCGGTCAAAGGGTATCGCCGCGCAGCCCGCGCGAGGCCCTGCAGCCCGAGCCGGCCCCGCAGCCGCCCCGCGCATCGAGGCGGGCGAAGAACAAGTTCGTCGTCATGGCGAGCGGCATCTTCACCTTCCTGATGCTGGTCGTGATCGGGCTCGGCGCGGTCATGTTCATCGGCAAGTACCAGTTCGATTCGGCCGGCCCCCTCGATACCGCCACCAACGTCAACGTCCAGCGCGGCAAGGGCGTTCGCGAGATCGCCCAGCAGCTCGAGCGCGACGGCGTCATCGACCAGGCCTGGGTCTTCGTCGGCGGCATCTTCCTGAACAAGGCGCAGAACGCCCTGAAAGCCGGCGAATACGTGATCCCCGAGCATGCCAGCATGCGGCAGGTGATGGACATCCTGGTCGAGGGCAAGGCGATCCTGCATCAGGTGACGGTCCCCGAGGGCTATACCAGCGAGCAGATCGTCGCCAGGCTACGCGACGATCCGATCCTCGTGGGCGAGATCGACGAGGTTCCCGCCGAGGGAACGCTGCTGCCGGAAACCTACAGCTTCGACCGCGGCACCACGCGCGCGCAGATGATCGACCGCATGAAGCGGGCCCAGGAGCGCGTCCTGGAGGAAATCTGGAACCGCCGCGCGGACGATTTGCCGGTCCCCACGCCGGAAGCGCTCGTCGTGCTCGCGTCGATCGTCGAGAAGGAGACGGGCAGGGCCGACGAACGGCCGCGCGTCGCCGGCGTGTTCATCAACCGCCTGAACAAGAACATGCGGCTGCAGTCGGACCCGACGATCCTCTACGGTCTCTACGGCGGCAAGGCGTTCTTCGAGCCGCGCACCATCACGCGCAGCGAGCTCGACGCGCCGAACGCCTATAATACCTATCAGATCAACGGCTTGCCGCCGACGCCGATCGGCAATCCGGGGCGCGCCGCGCTCGAAGCCGTGGCGAATCCGTCGCGCACGGACGAGCTGTTCTTCGTCGCCGACGGCACCGGCGGGCACATTTTCGCGGCGAGCCTCGACGAGCACAACCGCAACGTCTCCAAGTGGCGCGAGCTCGAGAAGCAGCGCCGCGAGCGCGCGGCGGCCGAAGCCGAGGAGGCCGCCCGGCTCGAAGCCGAGGGCAAGGCCGCCGACGACGCCCAGCAGGGCGGTTCCGGTTCGCTCAAGGGGCTCAATCTCAAGGTCAACTGATCCAGCCCGGGGCAGGCGCACTCGTCTTGTCGCCCCGGCGGGCGCGGGCTAAGGTCCGCGCCGAACCGGCGGGCGTTCGAGTCCGCATTCCTGAAGAGGCCGATCCGGAACCGTAGAATGGCGTTGGCGAGCATGACCGGATTCGCCCGGGTCGAGGGATCCTTTGGCGACTACCGCTGGCACTGGGAGATTCGCTCGGTCAACGGCCGCGGCCTGGACATGCGCCTGCGCCTGCCGCCGGGCTTCGACCGGCTGGAGCCCGCCCTGCGCGAGGCCACGCAGAAACGGCTGGCGCGCGGCTCCCTGACGATCGCCCTGCAGCTTGCCCGCGCCCAGGCGGTCGGCGCCGTGCGAATCAACAAGGAGGCGCTCGACGCCGTTCTCGCCGCATGCGAGGTGCTGACGGCCTCCGGCAGGGTCGAGGCGCCGCGCGCCGACGGCCTCCTCGCGGTCAAGGGCGTGGTCGAGACGGAAGAGGACATCGAGGACGAGCAGACCCGGGCCGCACTGGACGCCGGGCTTATCGAGAGCTTCGGCGAAGCGCTGGGCAGGCTGGTCGAGATGCGCCTGGGCGAGGGCGTGCACCTCGCCGCCGTCCTGGAAACCCGCGTCGCCGAGATCGAGGCGCTGGCGAAGGAGGCGAACGCCAATCCCTCCCGCACCCCCGAGGCGATCTCCGTGCGGCTCGGGGAGCAGATCGGGCAGCTCCTCGACGCGGCCCCGGCTCTCGATCCGCAGCGGCTCCATCAGGAGGCCGTGATTCTCGCGACCAAGGCCGACATCCGCGAGGAGCTCGACCGGCTCCAGGCCCATGTCGCGGGCGCCCGCGCGCTGCTTTCGGGATCGGGCGCGGTCGGCCGCAAGCTCGAGTTCCTCGCCCAGGAATTCAACCGGGAGGCCAACACGATCTGCTCGAAGTCCAACGACGTCGCCCTGACGCGGATCGGCCTCGAGCTGAAGTCGGTCGTCGATCAGCTGCGCGAGCAGGTCCAGAATGTCGAGTGAGGCGGCCAGGGCCGGTTCGCTACGGCGGCGCGGCCTCATCCTGATCCTCTCCTCGCCCTCGGGGGCGGGCAAGACGTCCATCTCGCGCGCCGTCCTGCAGAAGGAGAACACCGACCGGCCAGGGAGCATCCATCTCTCCGTCTCGGTCACGACCCGCCGACGCCGGCCGAGCGAGGTGGACGGGGTCCATTACATCTTCCTCACGCCCGGCCAGTTCGAGGCGATGCGCGACCACGGCGATCTGCTCGAGTGGGCGCAGGTGCACGGCAACTACTACGGCACCCCGCGCGAGCCCGTCGAGAAGGCCCTGAGCGAGGGCAAGGACGTCCTGTTCGACATCGACTGGCAGGGCACCTGCCAGGTGCTCGAGAAGATGCGCGCCGACACCGTCGCCGTCTTCGTCCTTCCGCCCACCGCCGCCGAGCAGCGCGCCCGGCTGGAGCGGCGCGCCGAGGACGACAGGGACGTGATCGCCCGCCGTCTCGCCAACGCGCGCGACGAGATCACCCACTGGGTCGAGTACGACTACGTGGTCGTCAACAACGACCTGGACGACAGCATCGCCAGGGCGCGCGCGATCCTGCATGCCGAGCGCTGCCGCCGCGAGCGCCTGATCGACCTGCCCGATTTCATCGCGACGCTCGACCGCGACCTCGGCGCCGAGATCAGCTGAGCGAGGCCGAATACGCCTTCGCAAGGGCGAGGAACCCCTCGACGGGAATGTCCTCGGCACGGCTCGTCGGATCGATGCCGGCGGATTCGAGTATCGCTTCGGGCTGTCCGATCAGGCTCCTGAGGCTCGACCGCAGCATCTTGCGACGCTGGCCGAAAGCGGCTGCCGTGACCTTTTCGAGGTCGCGGAACCGGACCCCCGGGGGCATCTCCCCCGGCTCGATACGGACGACGGACGAGGTGATCTTCGGCGGCGGGGTGAAGGCACGCCGGTCGACGTCGAACAGGATCCTCGGGTTCGAGCGCCATTGCGACAGGATCGACAGCCGGCCGTAGGCCTTGGTGCCCGGCGCGGCGACGATCCGCTCGGCGACCTCGCGCTGGAACATCAGCGTCAGCGAATCCCACCACGGCGGCCAGTCCTCGCCGCCGAGCCAGCCGACCAGAAGGACCGTCGAGACGTTGTAGGGCAGGTTGGCGACGATGCGGGCCGGCGTCTCGATGCGGGTCGACAGGTCGAGCTTCGTCGCGTCCGCCGGAACGATCTCGAGACGCCCCGGGAAAGCGGCTCCCAGTTCCTCGAGCGCGGCGATGCATCGCCCGTCCTTCTCGACGGCGACGACCTTCTTCGCGCCTTCGAGCAGCAGCGCGCGGGTGAGCCCGCCGGGCCCCGGGCCGATCTCCGCGACGATGACGCCCTCGAGTGCGCCCGACGCCCGCGCGATGCGCCGGGTCAGGTTGATGTCGAGCAGGAAGTTCTGTCCGAGCGATTTGCGGGCGGCGAGCCCGTGGCGGGCGATGACCTCCCGCAACGGCGGCAGGTCCGGCTCGCCCGCCGTCATGACCGCGCGGCCATGGCGTGCGCCATGCGAATCGCGGCGATCAGGCTCGACGGATCGGCCCTGCCGGTGCCGGCGAGCGACAGCGCCGTGCCGTGGTCGGGCGAGGTGCGCACGAAGGGCAGGCCGAGCGTCACGTTGACGGCGTCCTCGAAGGCGATCGTCTTGATCGGGATCAGCGCCTGGTCGTGATACATGCAGATGGCCGCGTCGTAGCCCGTGCGCGCGCTCGCGTGGAACAGCGTGTCGGCCGCCTGCGGGCCGGCCGCGTCGATGCCGAGGCCGCGCAGCCGCTCGACCGCCGGGGCGACCACGTCGCGATCCTCGGTTCCGATCCGGCCTCCCTCGCCGGCATGCGGGTTCAGCCCGGAAACCGCGAGCCGCGGGGCTGCGATGCCGAACTTCGCCGTCAGTTCGCGGGCGACGATCTCCGCCGTCTCGACGATCAGGTCCGTCGTCAGGAGCCGCGGCACGTCGACGAGGGGAACGTGGATGGTGACCGGGACCACTCTCAGCGCATCGGAAGCCAGCATCATCACCGGACGAGCCGGAAGACCGTGCCGGACGGCCAGATCGCCCAGGAATTCGGTATGGCCGGGAAACGCGAAGCCCGCGTCGTAGAGCGCTTCCTTCTGGACCGGAGCCGTGACGACGCCGGCCGCCTGGCCGGCGATCACGTCGGCGACGGACCGCTCGATCGCCTCGAGCACCGCCGGCGCATCTGCGACCGACGGAGAGCCGGCCTCGCCCGAGACCACCGTCCTGTCGAGGGGGATCACCGGCACCCCGTCCGGGAACGCGGCTTCGGCCTCTTCTGCCTCGGTGACGAGCGCCAGAGGAGCGTCGACGCCCGCCGCCGCCAGCCGCTTCGTCAGGAAAACGGGGTCGGCGAGGCAATAGAACGGCGGCATCCCGTGCCGGACGCCGGCGAGCCAGGCCTGACCGACGAGCTCCGGTCCGATGCCGGCGGGCTCGCCCATCGTCACGACGAGGGGACCGGGGGACACTCCGAATGCCCCGCTCAACGATACTCGATGACGGCGGCTTGCTTGAGGTCGATCAGCATGCGGCGCGCCAGGCGCTCGCCCTGTTCGTTCATCAGCTCCGACTGGACCTGCTTGCGGGCCGAGGAGCTGTCCTGGATCTCCTCGCGGTCGCAGATGCCGAGCAGCTCGACGACGACGGGGCTCGACGTCGGCCCGATGATCCCGCCGATAGCGACCTCCTTCGCCTTCTCGACGAGGTCCGGCGGCAGGTCGGCCACGTTGCGCCGGACTTTCTCCTTCACGACGATGTCGCGGAACGACTTCGCCAGATCCCGGGCGCTGTCGCAGCCGGTGAACTTGGCCTTGAAGGCTTGCGCGTCGGCCTGGCGCTGACGCACGAACGAATCCGAGCTTCCCTTGGGGATGATCAGGATGATCTGCTGGAACTCGATTTCCATGCTCGTCGTCGGCAGTTCCTCGCCCTTGCGGGCGAGGGCGACCTCGATGTCGCGATCGCGGATGTTGACGTTGGAGCGGAACCGCGCCCGCACCACGTTGCGCCAGGTGATATCCGCTTCGAGGCGCTTCTTGAGCGTCTGCGGATTGACGCCGATCTGCTGCAGCGCCTGGGCGAACTGGGACGGCGGCATCTTCACGCGGGACGCGATCATGTCGAAGGCGCCGTCGACCTCCTCCGGGGCGGCAGAGATGCCCATCCGGCGCGCCGCCTGCATCTTCAGGCGCTCGTCGATCAGTTCGTCGATCGCCTGCTGCTTCGTGTTCCCGCCGCCGCGACTGGTGGCGGCGATCAGTTTCTGCCGCTGCGCGATGTCGTACTCGGTGATCGGATCGTCGTTGACGAGAATGGCGATCTCCGTCGCGTGGGCGGGCCGGGCCGATCCGAAACAGATCGCCGACGCCGCTCCTGCCGCCACCACGGCAGCCAGCAGGGCGCCGCGGGACAACCGCCAAAATCCAGGAACTCGGGGGAGGCTGTTCATCCAATACGTCCAGAAATTCGCAGAATGACGCTTGCCATTCGATTATGGCAGGCAAATGGCTGCGAGGGCCAGTCCCGCCGGGCGCCAGGGTGGCGCGCTAGTTGCTGTCGTTGCTGAGGGACTGCGAGAATTGGCCCTCGGTCAGCGTGCGCAGGGCGAACTTGAACATGATCCGCTCGTCGGGTTCCAGATCGAGATCGCGGGCATATTGGCGCGAATAGGCGATGGCCAGCGTGACGCATTCGTTCTCGTAGCCGAAGCCGAAGGTGTTCGAGATCCATTGCGGCGAATGGTTGGGGTACTGCGACGTGTCGGGCGTGCCGGAGAGCTCGTAGCGGCCGCCGGCCCAGACCGACCAGTTGGCGTCGAGCTTGACCTTGGCCAGTCCCTGGATTTCCTCGCGCCGCTCGGAGAAGCCCTGCTGCGGATCGGGGGCGATGTTGGAGTAGACCAACGAGGAGCTGATCGCGCCGTAGCCGCCGCTCACCTCCAGGTCGTAGCGCTTGTTGTCGAAGTTGGATTCGTCCAGCCGGATCCGGTTGACGATCTGCAGCGAGGAGATCGGCGAGAAGTAGAGCGCGGCGACGTAGTCCGAGCGGTCGGTCTCCAGGCCCGTTCCGGCCGGGAACGGATTCTCGCCGGCCAGCTGATAGGACTGGCCGAACACGCCGCCGACGCGGATGCCGCTGTTGGTCTGGGCATTGTAGCGCAACCCGACATTGGCGCGCGTTCCGCCCTCCATCCGGTCGTAGCCGGAGAACTTGTCGATCTGGAACAGCGTGGTGTCGTCGAACACCATGCTCAGCGCGTCGTTGTTCGGGATCGACGCGTTGTCCTGGGCATCGGGCCGCGCGATGACCTGGGCGACCGGCTCGATGATCTGATAGCCCCAGTTGTTGGAGATCAGGATCGGATAGCGATACTCGAACCCGGCGGTCGCCATGCCGCGCAGGATCGTGTCGTCCCCGTTCGGCATGAACCGGTTGAGGACGCTGACCGCCGTAAAGCCGTCGCTGACGTAGGGATCCGAGATGTCGTAGGTGTAGACGTCTCCGCGCACCGACAGGAAGGGCGTGAAGACCTGGCCGGCGCTATCGGTGATCGTGCGGTCCCAGCTTAGCTCCTGGACGACGCGGTTGGTGTTGCCCGGCGCGGCGACGAGCTCGCAGGTGCTCGACCGGGCGAGCTGCAGGATGCTGGACGCCGACATGGTCGACGGCAGGGCAGCGAGGTTGTTCGGGTTGTTCAGATACCCGTACGGGCACCCGTAGGTTGCATCGAACTGGGACTTCTGCGGATAGAGCGGCCTGAACTCGGCGTCGGACCGGCTGAGGCTCAGCGCGTTGGCGTTGTAGGCGAGCCGCCCGCCGTACACGGGCTCGTCGAAGATGTAGTTGTAGTCGATCACCGGATGGATGATCGGCTGGGAGTCGTCGTTGAAGCGGATCGGGTCCTGGAAGATCTGGTAGTGGACGATGCGGGCGTCGAACCAGTTCCTGGCGCTCTGGCCGGTCAGGTAGAGATTGTCGCGCACTTCCTGGGCGTTCGTCAGGTCGTAGGTCCGCATGAAGGTCTGGTCGGACATCAGCGTGCCGTTCCAGCCCCATTTCCAGAAGCTGTTGATCTCGAACTGGCCGGAGGTCTGCAGGACGCCGCGCCAGGTGGTGTTGTCGACGGTATTAGCGGCGAACTGGTCGGGATCGAGCTGGTAGATGCCCGCCCCGCGGATATCGTAGGAGCCCGTCTCGAAGCGCTGCCGCCACTGGAACGCGCCGAGCGGGCCCTGGATCGAGTAGGGCGTCACCGAAACCGTCATGTCGTAGTCCGGCGCCAGCGCGAAATAGTAGGGGACCTCGACGCCGTAGCCGAGGTTCTTGCTGTAGAGGAAGTTCGGACGCAGGAAGCCCGAGCGCTGCTTCACCGTCGGATCGGGATGGCTGAAATAGGGCAGGTAGGCGATCGGCATCCCGAACAGCTCGAAACGCGCGTCCTCGTAGTAGACGGTCTGTTCCTCCTGGTTGTGGATGATGCGCTTGGCCTTGATCTGCCAGAACGGCGGCTTTTCGGGGTTTTCCTGGCACGGCTTGCAGGCCGTGTAGACGCCGGTGTTGAAAACCGTGACGTTCTCGTCGAACCGTTCGGCCGAGGCGGCGGCGAACCGCGTCTCGTCGGCCGTGACGAGGGTCAGTTCGCGCACGAAGCCGTCGCGGAATTCGTCGGTGAGCTCGACCTGGTCGGCGTAGATGACGTTCTTGTCGGGAGCCGTCACCTTGACGTTGCCCCGGGCGAAGACCTTGCCGGAGGCCTGCTCGTAGTCGACCCGGTCGGCCTCGACCGTATAGCCCTTGTAGTAGATGTCGACCTTGCCGGAGGCGGAAACGACGTCGTTGTCGAGATCGTAGATGAGCTCGTCGGCCTCGAGCAGCATCCGCGCGTTCGGGTCCTTGGCGATCATGTCGGTCATCACCGAGGACGTTTGCCCCGGGGCGGCGGGGGCCTGGTCCTGGGCGAGCGCCGGCGCGGCCGCGAGGCTGAGCGCCGCGACCGCGAAAACTGCCACAATGCCTGGCATCGTGCAGCGAATCCGATCGAGAAAATGCTGATCGGCAGCCATCACTAGCCGTCTTCCTGGTACAACAACACTGTCGTTCCGATGAGCATGGCCACCAGAGGCGGCGTCCATGCAGCAGCGAACGGCGTCACCGCTCCAGCGGCGCCGAGATCCCCCACGAGTTTGGTAATCACATAAAGCACGAAGCCCGCAACCACGCCACCGAGAATCATCCGTCCGATATTGCCGAACCGGAACACGCGAAGCGACACAGTAGCGGCGATCAGAACCATCGCGCACAGGAGTAAAGGACGCGCTAAGAGCGTCTGGTACTGGAGCTGGTACTGAATCGCGGGCAAACCGGCCTTTTTGGCGATATCGATCTGGTTCGGAAGGTCCCAGAACGAGATCGTTTCCGCCGAGGCGAGGCGGTCGGAGACCTGGGTCTTCGTGAGGTATGTGCTGAGCAGATAGGACCGGTGGAACTGGGGCGCCATCCCGGGCTGGATCAGCCAGCCGTTGTTGAGCCGCCAGCGCCCGTCCTCGAGGATCGCCGATTTCGCCTCGAATCGCTCGCGGAAGCCGCCGTCCTCGTTGAAGACGATGGCCGTCACCGACCGCAGCCTCCATCCGTTCGGCGCGGCGCTCTTGGCGTGCAGGACCGATTGCCCGTCCACGCCGTCCTGCCGCAGCCACACCGCCCGCCCGCCATAGGCCAGGGGTCCCGAATAGTCGCCGAACGATTCCTCGAACAGCGCCTCGTGCCGCGCCTTGAAGTCGGCGGCGAGCGGATTGTAGAGCGTCGTCGCGCCGATCCCCACGACCAGGGCGATCACCAGGGTCGGCGCGCTGAACTGCCAGACCGACAGGCCGACCGAGCGCGCCACCACCAGTTCCAGGCTCTTCGTCAGCGTCAGGAACGTCATCATGGCGGCGAAAAGCACGGAGAACGGCAGCACCAGCTCCGTCAGCGACGGCAGCCGGTAGATCGACAGGAGCAGCACGACGTCGAAGCCGACGTCGTGGTTGCCGGCCCGCCGCAGGTTCTCGACCGTGTCGACCAGAAAGATCAGCGCGACGCACGTGCCGAACACGCCGAGCAGGTTCAGGATGAACCGCCTGGACAGGTACGTCGCGATGGTCTTGTCGAAAATCACCGCGACGCCCTCCGGCCGTCGAGGCCCGTGCGGTGCATGAAATCGGCCGCCGTCGCGGAGACGTGCGCCCAGACCCGCGCCGGGCTCAGGTCGCCCATGCTGATCTTGGGCATCGGGATCGAATCGGCGATCAGCGCCATCCGCCGGCCCTGGCCGAACGCCATCCAGGCCGCGCCGGCGATGCCGACGATTGGGGTGAGATACATCGGGATGACCGCCCAGGCCTCGCGCACGGCGAGGTTAGCCGCGCTGAAGCCGACCGTGCGCAGCACCGCCATGGCGATGATTGCCAGCACGATCGAGTTGCCGCGCCCGGTGCGGTTGGTGCGCGGGTAGCCGAGCGTGGCCAGCGTTATGAACACGAAGGCGAGCGGATAGAGGATGCTCGAGAAGCGCTCGTGAATCTCCTCGCGGTACTTGCCGGGGAACTGCTGGTAGTAGGTGTCGTTCGGATCGGGGTCGAGCAGCTCCGACATGCGCATCTCGCGCGGCCGGTATTCCACCTTGCCGCTGCCCAGCGTCAGGTTCGAAAGGTCGAAGATGTACCGGTCGAAGTTGATGATCTTCATCTCCTCCGGCTTGCCTTCCTGCTGGTGCATGCTGCCCCGCGACATCGTCAGGTAGGCCCGCTCGCCGTTGCGCACGATCCGGCCCTCCTCGGCGAGGTAGGTCATCACCTTGCCGGGATCGCGCTCGTCGTGGACCATCAGGCCGGCGAGCGTGCCGTCGGGATTGCGGTCGCGGATATGGAAGGTCAGGCCGTCCTCGACGGTGGTGAACAGGCCCTCGGTGACGATGTAGGTGAGGACGTCGGCGCGGATCTGGGCGATCGTGTTGCGCAGCGTCCGCGCGCTTTCCGGCATCACGTAGAGGCTGATGAAGCCGGTGAGAACGGTGACGAATATCCCCAGCAGGACGAACGGCTTGTAGACGAGCCAGGGCGACGAGCCGGCGGCGTGGATGATGACGAGCTCGCTGTCGGCGTTGATGCGGTTGAGGGCGTAGAGGCAGGCGATGAACAGCGCCACCGGCGCGATCACCATGATCAGCGCGGGCAGCGCCAGCATCGTCATGTAGAGGAACAGGAAGAGCGTCTGGCCCTGGGTGGTGAGGAGGTCGATTTCCTTCAGCGCCTGCGTCACCCAGACGACGCCGGTCAGCACCAGGAGCGTGATCACGAAGGCGCTGGCGACGATGCGGAATATGTACCGACCGATCAGGTTCATCCGCCTGGAGCCTCAACGCGCTTCGCACTCGCGCCGGCGAGCGCCGGCACTGCATTCGGGTAGTCGGTGTTGATGGCAAGAATGGGCCATTTTCGTGCCTTCCCATCCCCCTGCCGATTCACCGGTCCGGGCGCCGCCACTCGCACCGTTCCTTGGGATGGTGTATTGGGAGACGCTCGAACGATCAAGCGATTGTAACATCGCGTAACACATTTGAACCAGCCGAGGCTTCTCCGCCATGTCGAACCTGCCGAAAGTGAGTTTTTCGAAGCTGTCCGCCCCCGAAAAGGGCGTTGCCGTGCTGTTCGCCGGCGACGGAGCGGCGTTTGGACCCGTCGGCAAGGCCCTGGACACCGCGACCGGGGGCGCCCTGTCGCGCGCCGCCAAGGCAGCCGACTTCACCGGCAAATCGAAGACGTTCCTGGAGGTCTTCGGGCCCGCCGAGCCGAAGCTCGACCGGATCCTGGTGGTGGGCACCGGCGACCCGGCCAAGCTCGGCGATCTCGACTGGCGGAACATCGGCGGCGCGGTCGCCGCGCGGCTCGCCAACGGCGTCTCGGCCGCGACGGTCGTGATGCAACTCGCCGACGGCAAGTCGCCGGGCGCGAACGCCGCCGCGCTGCTGGGCGTCGGCGCCAAGCTCTCCGCCTACCGGTTCGACCGCTACAAGAAGAAGAAATCCGACGACGACAAGCCGAAGACCCCGCCCGCCGCGATCGTGATCGCCACCGACGACCACGCCGCCGCCCGCAAGGCCTTCTCGGTCCTGGACGCGGTGAGCGACGGCACCCTGATCGCCCGCGATCTCGTCAACGAGCCCGCCAACGTCCTCAGCCCGGACGAATTCGCCAAGCGCGCCAAGGGCTTGTCATCTCTCGGCGTCGGCGTGACCGTGCTCGGCGAGAAGGAGATGGCGAAGCTCGGCATGGACGCGCTGCTCGGGGTCGGGCAGGGCAGCGAGCGCGAGAGCCGCCTCGTCGTCATGCGCTGGAACGGCCTCGGCAAGTCCTCGAAGAAGAAGCCCGTCGTCTTCGTCGGCAAGGGCGTCGTCTTCGATACCGGCGGCATCTCCATCAAGCCGGCCGCCGGAATGGAGGACATGAAGGGCGACATGGCCGGCGCCGCCTGCGTCGTCGGCCTCATGCACGCGCTCGCCGCCCGCAAGGCGAAGGTCGATGCGGTCGGCGTCATCGGCCTCGTCGAGAACATGCCCGACGGCAAGGCGCAGCGTCCCGGCGACATCGTCACCTCGATGTCGGGCCAGACGATCGAGGTCATCAACACCGATGCGGAAGGGCGTCTGGTGCTCGCCGATGCGCTGACCTACGTGCAGAAGAAGTTCAAGCCGGCCTTCATCGTCGATCTGGCGACGCTGACCGGTGCGATCATCGTCGCGCTCGGCCACGAGTATGCGGGCATGTTCTGCAACGACGACGAGCTCGCCGCGCGCCTGACGGCCGCGGGCACGGCGACCGGCGAGAAGGTCTGGCGGATGCCGCTGGGGGCCGAGTACGACAAGATGATCGATTCGAGGTTCGCCGACATCAAGAACACCGGTGGCCGCTACGCCGGCTCGATCACGGCCGCGCAGTTCCTCAAGCGCTTCGTCGACGACGCGATTCCCTGGGCGCATCTCGACATCGCCGGCACCGGCATGGCCTCGCCGCAGACCGACGTGAACAGGAGCTGGGCGTCCGGCTACGGCGTCGCGCTGCTCGACCGGCTCGTCGCCGACAACTACGAGGGCTGAGCGCACCGGCCCGGCCGGATGAGAGGGCGATGACCGAGGTCCTGTTCTACCATCTCGAACGCCGCCCGCTGGAGGCGGTGCTGCCGGCGCTCCTGGAGAAGTGCCTCGAGCGGGGCTGGAAGGCGGTGGTGCAGGGCGGCTCGCCGGAGCGGCTCGACGCGATCGACGGCGTCTTGTGGACCTACCGGGAGGATTCCTTCCTCCCGCACGGCACCGTCGCCGACGGCGATCCGGCGTTCCAGCCGATCTACCTGACGACCGACACCGACAACCTCAACGACGCCACGGTCCGCTTCCTGATCGACGGAGCCGAGCCGCCCGACCTTGCCGGCTACCAGCGGGCGATCTTCATCTTCGACGGGCGCGACTCCGACGCGGTCGCCCAGGCGCGCGTGCACTGGAAGCAGGCGAGCGGGCAGGGCCACGCGGTGACCTACTGGCAGCAGAACGACGCCGGCCGCTGGGAGCGCAAGGCGTGAGCGGGCCGGACGAGGGCGGGCCGGGCCAGAGCGGAAGGAACGAGCGGCTCGCCTGGTTCGAGGAGCTCTACAGCCGTGCCGGCGGCGATGCCGGGAACGTGCCCTGGTCGCGCCCCGGCCCGCATCCGGGCCTGAAACACTGGGCGAAGGCGTCGTCCGGGCACGAGGGCCGCGCGATCGACGTCGGCTGCGGCCTCGGCGACAACGCCGAGTTCCTCGCGGGCCTCGGCTACGAGGTGACGGCCTTCGACCTGTCGGCGAGCGCGGTCGACTGGGCGAAACGCCGGTTCCCGCGATCGCGCGTGAAGTACCGCGTCGCCGACCTCTTCGCCCTTCCGGCGGAGTGGTCGGGCGCCTTTGGTCTCGTCGGCGAGGTCTACACCCTCCAGGCGCTGCCGGCCGATCTGCGCCAGCAAGCGCTGGCTGCGGTGGCCGGGCTGGTCGCGCCTGGCGGCCGTGTCGTCGTCGTCTGCATGGCCCGCGACGAGAACGAACCGGCGAGCGGCCCGCCCTGGCCTCTGGCGAAGTCGGAACTCGAAGGCTTCAGGGCGGCCGGGCTGGCGGAGCTTTCGTTCGAGGATGTGCGGCTCGGCGAAAGCGCCCGCCGGCATTTCGTCGCCGTCTACGAGCGGCTCTAACCCGCCGCTTCCTCGAGCGCGGTGCCGGCCTCCAGCCATTCCTCCTCGGCGGCCGCCAGCGCCTCGACGGCGCGGGCGCGGTCGCGTGAGAGGTCGGCGCCCTTGGCGGGGTCCCTGGCGAACAGCGCGGGATCAGCGAGGAAGCGGTCGAGTTCGGTGATCAGCGACTGCAGCGTCTCGATCCGCTTCTCGGCGGCCTTCTGCTTGTTGCGCAACGGCTGCAGCTCGGCGCGCTTCTGCGCGGCGGAGCGGCGCTGGTCGTTGCGGTTTGCGGCGATGACGACCGTTTCCCTGGTCTCCGGCACCGACTCGTCGCCCGACAGAACCCGCCGGCGGTAGTCCTCCATGTCGCCGTCGAACGGCACGACCGTTCCGCCGGCCACCAGCCAGAGGCGATCCACCGTCGTCTCGAGGAGATGCCGGTCGTGGCTGATGACGATCACCGCCCCTTCGTAGTCCGCGAGCGCCTGCACCAGCGCCTCGCGCGCGTCGACGTCGAGATGGTTCGTCGGCTCGTCGAGAATGAGCAGATGCGGACCGAAGAAGGTCGCGAGACCGAGCAGAAGCCGCGCCTTTTCGCCGCCGGACAGCTTCCTGGCGGGAATATCCGCCTTTTCGTAGCTGAATCCGAGCTGCGCGACCTTCGAGCGCACCTCGGGCTCCTTCGCGTCGGGCATCAGCCGGCGCACTTGTTCGTAGGGCGACATCTCCCCGGACAACTCGTCGAGCTGATGCTGGGCGAAGAAGCCCACGGACAGCTTGTCTGCCGCATGCATCCTGCCGTCGCAGGATTTCAGTCGGCCCGACAACAACTTGGCGAGCGTGCTCTTGCCGTTTCCGTTGGAGCCGAGCAGGCCGATGCGATCGTCGTGATCGAGCCTCAGGTTGATGTGGCTGAGCACGGGCTTTTCGCCGTAGCCGACCGCCACGTCGTCGAGCTGGACGATCGGCGAGGCGAGGGGCTTTTCCGGCGAGGGAAAGCGGAAAGGGATGATGGTTCCGTCGACGATGGCGTCGATCGGCTGAAGCTTCGCCAGGGCCTTGAGCCGGCTCTGCGCCTGACGCGCCTTGGAGGCCTTGTAGCGGAACCGGTCGACGAAGGCCTGCATGTGCTTGCGCTGCTCGTCCTGCTTCCTGCGCGCCTTCTCCGCGAGCACCTGCTTCTCCCGCCGCTGGCGCTCGAACTGGTCGTAGGAGCCGCGATAGAGGGTGAACTTGGTCTGATCCAGGTGGACGATCGTGTCGACCGAGGTGTTCAGCAGGTCCCGGTCGTGGCTGATGACGATCATCGAATGCGGATAGCGCGCGAGATAGGTCTCTAGCCACAGCGTGCCTTCCAGGTCGAGGTAGTTGGTCGGCTCGTCGAGGAGCAGCAGGTCCGGCTCGGTGAACAGCACGGCGGCGAGCGCGACGCGCATCCGCCAGCCGCCCGAATAGGAATCCAGCGGCCGCTGCTGCGCGGCATGGTCGAAGCCGAGGCCGGACAGGATGCGGGCGGCGCGGGATTCCGCCGAATAGGCGTCGATCTCGCCGAGGCGGGCATGGATCTCGCCGATCCGGGCTCCGTCCTGCGACGTCTCGGCCTCCGCCATGAGCTGCGTGCGCTCGGTATCCGCCGAAAGCACGAAGTCGATCAGCGACGTCGGCCCGGCCGGCGCTTCCTGCTCGACGGTGCCGATCCGCGCGTTCGCCGGAAATCCGATCGATCCGGATTCCGGGGAGATTTCGCCCAGCAGAAGGCGGAACAGGGTCGTCTTGCCGGTGCCGTTGCGTCCGACCAGGCCCGCGCGCGAGCCCGTGGGCAGGGTCACGGTGGCCCCGTCCAGCAAGGTGCGGCCGGCGATGCGGTAGGTGAGGTCGGCGATCTGCAACATGGGCGCCTATTTGCCTTCTGGGTGCGTCTTCGACAAGGGCCGGCCCCATTTTCGCGCGCAGGGGCGATACAATCCGGCGGCGACCGCTGCTATTGTCGGCGCGGACGGCGAGGGGGCGCCGGACGAGTTGTCGGAGGAGGCACCGCCATGCGCCCTGTCGCAATCGCCCTCGTCGCGCTGCTGTTCGCCCTGCCTTTCCCGGCTTCGGCGGAGACCGGCAGCTTCGCGCGCTACTGGAACGGCTCGCCCACGGTGATCCGGCTCGACGCCAATTTCGCCGCCGCCGACGCATGCCAGGCCGCGCTCGCGGCGAATCGCGGCGTGCCGCCGGGGCGCGGCGTCGCGCCACGGGTGATTCCGGTCACGATCGTCATCGGTCCCAATCCGAAGGGGTGCGGCAAGAGCCGCAATGTCCGCCGCATAGTGACCCTCACCGCCGGGCTCGACACCGAACTGATCCAGATTTTCTTCGTCAATCCGCAGGGCCGCATTCTGAAGGTTGAGAAAATCGCAATCTCGACATTTTAGTCTGCCAGACGAACGCCGGACGGGCCGTCGCATCGCGCTGGCGGCCCAAGTCGTGCCATAGTGGCGCGTGTCGAATCTGTGAGGGCGTGTATGCCGCTTTCGAATCTGCCGGGTTTCCGCAGTCTCCTTGCCGCCGCG
Source organism: Pseudomonadota bacterium (assembly GCA_023458595.1). Taxonomy (GTDB): domain Bacteria; phylum Pseudomonadota; class Alphaproteobacteria; order Rhizobiales; family Tepidamorphaceae; genus Microbaculum. The sequence continues at coordinate 36,634 of JAEWYT010000049.1, read as the reverse complement.
TCGGTCGTGGCGGCCTCCGCGGTCGCCGCCGTCGCCGCGCCGCCGTTCTGGGGCGTGACCTACGCCTATGTGACCGGCCCGGACGATCCGGCCAATCTTTCCGGCGGCCGGCCGGTCCATGTCGCAGCGCTGCTGCCGGGCGATCTCGCCTGCATGACGCTCGTCGGCGCCCGGCTCGACGACCCGCCGCCCTATCCGCGGGTGCTGAACTCCCTGCGCGCCGCCCGCGTGATCGTCACGCTGGAGCGTTCGGACTGCCCGGCGCCCGGCGAGAACCGCTGGCTCAACTTCGTCGTGCCGCACCCCGTCCAGGCCGACATTCTCAACCTGGTCTACGTGACGACCGGCGGCAAGCCGCTCGCCGGCGAGAAGGTGAGCATCTCCGGCGGCACCGGCGGCAAGTACGGCGACTAGCGGTCAGCGCATCCCGTCGCCGGTTTCCCGCTGATACATGATCAGGTCGAGCGACGGCGCCTCGCCGGCAAGCTGCGTGAGCAGGCAATGCACCTGGCCGCGGTGGTGGGTCTGGTGGTTGAAGAAATGCGTCAGCGCCGGCGCCAGTGGCTGCTCGATGTCGGCCGGGCTCGAGATCGTGCGATAGCGGAAGCGGCCGGCGAGGTCGCTTTCCCCGAGCGACCCGATATAGCCCGCGATGCGGGCGTCCTCCGCCTCGCGGGCGAGCCGCAACTCGGCGAAATCGTCGAACAGGACCGCGTCGAGCCTGGTCGGCGCCCCGCCGGTGCCGGTGAAGCGGCCCATCCAGATGCGGTCGCCGACGAGGATGTGGTTGAGGGTGCGGTGGATCGAGCCGAAGAAGGCGCCGTGCTCCTTGCGGTAGACGGCGTCGGGCAATCGCCCCGCCGCGTCGTAGATCCGTCCGTTTGCCCAGGCGTTGTAGCCCGCCATCATCCCGAAAGGCGATTTCATGAAACGAACCTCTCCGCAAAATAGGTAAATAATACTGACATTAAAACGGCCGACCGTAAAGCCGCGCGAGCCGGGCGCGCCGGACCTTCCCGTCCCCGCTTGCGAGCGCCGGACGGGCCCGCTATAAGCCGCGCCACGCGCCGGTATCCGGCAAATCCCAACATGAGCAGACGAGGTCGAGCCGACATGGCGATCGAGCGCACACTTTCCATCATCAAGCCCGACGCCACGGCGCGGAACATCACCGGCAAGATCGTCGACAAGCTGGAGAGTGCCGGCCTGCGCGTGGTCGCCCAGAAGCGCGCCAGGTGGTCGAAGGCCGACGCCGAGGCCTTCTACGCCGTCCACAAGGAGCGGCCCTTCTTCGACGACCTGGTCGCCTTCATGACGTCCGGCCCGATCGTCCTGCAGGTGCTGGAAGGCGAGGGCGCGGTCGCCAAGAACCGCGAGGTGATGGGCGCGACCAACCCGAAGGACGCCGCGCCGGGCACGATCCGCAAGGAATTCGCCGAGAACATCGAGCGCAATTCGGTGCACGGCTCCGACAGCGCCGAGAACGCGAAGGGCGAGATCGCCCTGTGCTTCCGGCCCGAGGAGATCGTCGGCTGACGGCCGTTCCCCGCTCGCTTCGACGAGGGGCCGGCCGTTTGGCCGGCCTTTTCTTTTCCAAGGCCGCCAATTACCGTTTGCCGTCCTGCCAGGAGGAGAGACCCGCGATGAACAAGCCGCTCGCCCCCCGGATCGGCTTTTCGGCCTGCCCGCACGACTGCCCGTCGACCTGCGCCCTCGATGTCGAGCTGATCGACAGCCATACGATCGGCCGCGTCCGCGGCGCCCGCGACAACGCCTATACCGCCGGCGTCATCTGCGAGAAGGTCGCCCGCTACGCCGAGCGCATCCATCATCCAGACCGCCTCCTTCATCCCCTGCGGCGCAAGGGTGCCAAGGGCGGTGGCGACTTCGAGCGGATCTCGTGGGAGGACGCGCTCGACATCGTCGCGGAGAAGTTCCTGGAGGCGGAGCGCCGCCATGGCGGCGAGGCGGTCTGGCCCTATTTCTACGCCGGCACCATGGGCCTCGTGCAGCGCGACGGCATCCACCGCCTGCGCCATGCCAAGCGCTATTCCGGCCAGTTCGACACGATCTGCACCAACATGGCCTGGACCGGCTACATCGCCGGCACCGGCAAGCTCGCCGGCCCCGACCCGCGCGAGATGGCGAAGTCCGATCTGGTCGTCATCTGGGGCACCAATCCGGTCTCCACGCAGGTCAACGTGATGACCCACGCGGTCAAGGCGCGCAAGACGCGCGGGGCGAAGATCGCCGCCGTCGACGTCTACATGAACGATACCATGCGCCAGGCCGACATGCCGATGCTCCTGAAGCCCGGCACCGACGGGGCGCTCGCCTGCGCGGTCATGCACGTTCTCTTCCGCGACGGATATGCCGATCGGGAATATCTGGACAGCTACACCGACCGCCCGCGCGATCTGGAAGCGCATCTGGAGGCGCGCACGCCAGAATGGGGCGCGGCCATAACGGGATTGCCGGCCGGCCGGATCGAGGAGTTCGCTAGGCTCGTCGGCGAGACGAAGAAGACCTATTTCCGCCTCGGCTACGGCTTCTCGCGCAGCCGCAACGGCGCCGCCAACATGCACGCCGCCTCCTGCATCGCCGCGGTGACGGGCGCGTGGAAGTACGAGGGCGGCGGCGCCTTCCACAACAACGGCGCGATCTACCGCCTGAACAAGACGATGATCGAGGGCGGCGACGTGCGCGACCCCTCGATCCGCATGCTCGACCAGTCGCGCATCGGCCCGATCCTGACCGGCGATCGCGAGGCCATGCGCGGAGGACCGCCGGTCACCGCGCTGCTGACCCAGAACACCAACCCGGTCTCCGTCGCCCCCGAGCAGGACCTTGTGAAGGCCGGCTTCGCCCGCGACGACCTGTTCGTCTGCGTCCACGAGCAGTTCATGACCGAGACGGCGGCGATGGCCGACATCGTCTTGCCGGCGACGATGTTCCTGGAGCACGACGACATCTACAAGGGCGGCGGCCACCAGTACCTGATATTCGGCCCCAAGGTCGTCGACGCGCCGGGGGAGGCGCGCGAGAACCATTTCGTCCACGTCGAGCTCGCCAGACGGCTCGGCGCCGAGCACCCCGGCTTCGCCATGAGCGCGCGCGAGCACGTCGACTGGATGCTGAAGGCGTCCGGCTACGGAACGATCGAAGAGCTCGAGGCGAATCGCTGGCTCGATCTGCAGCCTGACTTCGAAGCCGCCCACTACATCGGCGGCTTCGCCTATCCGGACGGCAAGTTCCGCTTCAGCCCGGACTGGACCGCGGTCGCCGCGCCGAACGACGGGCCGATGGGGCCGTGGCAGGCGATGCCCGAGCTGCCGGACCACTTCGCCGTGATCGAGGACGCCGACGCCGAGCACCCGTTCCGGCTCGCCACCTCTCCGGCCCGGCGGTTCCTGAACTCCACCTTCAACGAGACGCCGACGTCGCGAAAGCAGGAAGGCCGGCCCGAGGTGATGATCCATCCCGACGACGCCGCGGGCCTCGGCATTTCCGACGGCGATTTCGTGCGGATGGGAAACCGGCGCGGCGAGATCCGGTTGCACGCCCGCCTCTTCGACGGCGTCTGCCGGGGGGTGCTGATTTCGGAGGGATTGTGGCCGAACGACGCCTTCGCCGACGGAAAGGGCATCAACACCTTGACCGGAGCCGATCCGGCAGCGCCATATGGCGGTGCAGCATTCCACGACAACCGTGTTTGGCTGCGCGGGGCCGTCTGATAAGCTAGCTAAATTACTTCATGGACTGGAGACTGGGAGACCGGATGATGCGGTTCGGTGCTGGGGAATTGCGTTTTGCGCGCCTCTTGGCGCTTGCGGGGCCGGCGGTCGCGGCGTTCGCCTTTCAGGCGGTCGCGCAGCAGGCGCCGCAGCTTCCGCCGGACGAGGGCGCGCGTATCGCCCTGGTCGACTACTGCGTGCTGCAGGAATCGAGCAAGCACGGCCAGTACGGCACCTACGTCGACACGTGCAAATGCGCGGCATCCAGGCTCGTCAAGGAACTGAGCCAGGACGAGATGGCCGGTATCGCCAAGTGGAAGAAGCCGACCTCGGCGGTCAAGGGCCGGTGGGACAGCGCCTGGGCCTCCTGCCAGTAGGCCGGATCAGGCGCGGACCGGCGGCACGGCGAGCGCCGGCAGGTCCGCCATGTCGTCGTCGACGATGACGCGGTCTCCGGCGATCCGCGCCTGTCCCGAAGCGACCAGCGCGAGCGCCAGCGGGTAGATCCGGTGCTCGTGCTTCAGCACGCGCGCGGCGAGCGTGTCGGCCGTGTCGCGGCTGGAGACCGGCACCGCGACCTGGGCGATGATCGGCCCGTTGTCCATCTCCGCGCGGACGAAATGCACGGTGCACCCGGTGATCCTGACGCCGGCCTGGAGGGCGCGTTCGTGCGTGTCGAGGCCGGGGAAGGACGGCAGCAGCGAGGGGTGGATGTTGATGATCCGGTCGCGCCAGAGGTCGACGAACTCCGCGCTCAGAAGCCGCATGAATCCGGCAAGGCAGATGTATTCGACCTCGGCCTCCTCGAGCGCTTCGTTCGCCGCGTCCTCGAAGGCCTTGCGGCTGCCCTTGCCCTGGAAAGCGATCACCCGCGTGGCGATGCCGGCCGCGGCGGCGGTCTCCAGCCCCTTGGCGTCGGCGTTGTTGGAGATGACGAGGACGATTTCCGCCGGATAGTCGGGGTCCCGGCACGCCTCGATCAGCGCGGCCATGTTGCTGCCGCGCCCGGAGATCAGGACGGCGACCGGAACGCGCCCGTTCACCGCGAGAGGCTCCCGGTGTAGCGCACGGCGGGCCCGTCGCCCGCGACGAGCCGGCCGAGCCGCCAGACGGCCTCGCCGGCCCCGCGCAGCGCTTCGGCCGCCTCTTCCGCCTTGTCCGCCGCGACGACGGCCACCATGCCGACGCCGCAGTTGAAGGTGCGCAGCATCTCCCCTTCCTCGATCGACGCCGTGTCGGCGAGCCAGCGGAACACCGGCGGCAGGTCGAAGCCGCTCAGATCGATCTCGGCGACAAGGGCCGTCGGCAGGACGCGCGGCAGGTTCTCGGTCAGGCCTCCGCCGGTGATGTGCGCGAGCGCCTTGACCGCGCCGGTCTTCCCGATCGCACCCAGCACCGGCTTGACGTAGATCCGCGTCGGCGTCAGCAGGGCCGCGCCGAGCGCGCGGCCTTCGGCGAACGGCGCCGGATCGGTCCACTTGAGGCCCGCGTCGGCAACGATCTTTCGAACGAGCGAGAAGCCGTTGGAATGGACGCCCGACGAGGCGAGCGCCAGCAGAACGTCGCCTTCCGCGACGTCAGCGCGCGGCAGCAGCCTTTCGCGCTCGACGGCGCCGACCGAGAAGCCCGCGAGATCGTAGTCGCCCCCGGCGTAGAGGCCGGGCATCTCGGCCGTCTCGCCGCCGATCAGGGCGCAGCCCGCCTGCCTGCAGCCCTCCGCGATGCCCTTGACGATGCCGTAGCCGACGGCCGGATCGAGCTTCCCCGCGGCGTAGTAGTCGAGGAAGAACAGCGGCTCGGCGCCCTGGACGACGAGATCGTTGACGCACATCGCGACGAGATCGATGCCGACCGTGTCGTGGATGCCCGTCTCGATCGCGATCTTGACCTTGGTGCCGACCCCGTCGTTGGCGGCGACCAGCAGCGGATCGGCGAATCCCGCCGCTTTCAGATCGAAGACGCCGCCGAACCCGCCGATTTCCGCGTCGGCTCCGGAGCGCGCCGTCGATTTCACCAGCGGCTTGATGGCGTCGACGAATGCGTTGCCGGCCCCGATGTCGACGCCGGCGTCGGCATAGCTGACGCCCCCGCCGGCGCGTGCGTCCTGTCCGCTCAATCGGATCTCCCTCGCGTTTTCGCCATACAAACGAACCCGGCGGGAAAGGCAAGCGGCTCCCTGCCCGTGTCAACAGCCCGTGCGGTCAGTGCGCCACGCGCTTGGCTTCGCCCGCAAACGGGCTGAGCCCGAGCCATTGCTGCATTGCGCTCTTGATGGCGGCGTCGCCGGTGAGGTGAAGGCGCCTCGCGCGGACCTCGTCCTGCACGGTCGTTATGCCCATCCAGATCGCCGTCATCGTGCGCAGATCGGTCGACACGTAGAGATCGACGTCGAAGCCGGGATCGACCTTGCAGAGGTCGGTCTCGCGCCCTTCCACGACCAGCCACCAGTGCCGGTCGCCCGGCGACAGCTCGGGGTACACAATCTGTATCACGCAGCGGCGAGACGGCATCGGCGTGGGGTCGATATTGCGGCGCATGTCCCACATGAGAAGCGAGGGGTCGAGGTTCTTCAGCGAGCTCTGCGCCTCGATCCAGCGCTGTCCCCAGATGCCGAGGTCGAAGACGACGGTCTTCAGCTCCTCGCCCGCCGGAGTGAGGCGGTAGGCATGGGTTTCCTCCCCGGACCCCCGCTCCCGCCGGATCACGCCGCATTCCTCGAGCTGTTTCAGCCGTTTGGACAGAAGCGTTGGGGAAATCTTCGGCAGGCCCCGGCGCAGGTCGTTGAACCGGGTACTGCCGGAGACCAGTTCCCGCAGGATGAGCGGCGTCCAGCGCGTGCACACGATCTCTGCTGCCATCGCGACCGGGCAGAACTGCTTGTAGCTCTCTTTCATGGCACCGAATCTCCTTCGACTGCGGCCGAGGGGTTGCGAGAAGCGGCGGATCGCGGCGCGGCTGCGGGCAGTACAGGTCGTGGAGTTGCCGACCGGGCGTCGCCGCACTCTCTTACACGCTGCAATCCGTAAGGCCCTCAGCGGCAACGCCGTGAGGCACGAAACGGATCGATAGTAGGAGGAGGAACTAAAATGGCAATCAGCACGCAAAAGGCCGACCCGTCCCGGGTCGCGGTGCCGCCGGAGGATCTGGAGCAACTGAACTCGGGCCTGCGCGGCCGGGCCTGCAGCCTGGGCGACGACGGCTATGACGATGCGCGCACGATCTGGAACGCGATGATCGATCGTTTTCCGGACGTTGCGGTGCGGTGTGCCGGCGCCGCCGACGTCGCGCAGGCGGTGCGGTTCGCGAACGCCCGCGGGCTGGGCATCGCGGTTCGCGGCGGCGGCCACAACATCGCCGGCAACGCGGTCGCCGACGGCGGCGTCCTCATCGACCTCTCGCCGATGAAGTCCGTCCGCGTCGATCCGAAGGCGCGGCGGGCCTGGGTCGGACCGGGCGCGACGCTCGCCGACGTGGACAAGGAGACGCAGGCCCATGGCCTCGCGGTCCCGACCGGCATCAATTCGACGACCGGTATCGCCGGTTTGACGCTCGGCGGCGGATTCGGCTGGCTCACGCGCCCGTTCGGACTGACCGTCGACAACCTCGTCTCCGCCGACGTCGTCACCGCTTCCGGTGATTTCGTCACGGCCAGCGAGGCCGAGAATCCCGATCTGTTCTGGGCGATCCGGGGCGGCGGGGGCAATTTCGGCATCGTCACCTCGTTCGAGTTCGCGCTTCATCCCGTCGGGCCGGAGGTGTTCTCCGGCCTGATCGTCCACCCCTTCGACCGGGGCAAGGAGCTGCTGAAGGAGTATCGGCGGGTCGTGGCGGACGCTCCCGACGAGCTGACGGTCTGGGCCGTGATGCGCAAGGCCCCGCCGCTGCCGTTCATTCCCGAGCAGTGGCATGGCCGCGAAGTCCTGATTTTCGCGGCGTGCTACGCCGGCTCGAATGAGGACGGCGAGAAGGCGACCGCGGCGTTGCGCGCCCTCGGCGATCCGATCGCCGACGTGCTCGGCCCCCATCCCTTCGTCGGCTGGCAGGCCGCGTTCGATCCGTTGCTGACGCCCGGCGCCCGCAACTACTGGAAGACCCACGATTTCACCGAGCTTTCGGACGAGGCGATCGAGGTCGTCGCCGACGCGGTCTCGCATCTGCCCGGGCCGGAGTGCGAGGTGTTCATCGCCCATGTCGGCGGCGCCATGGAACGGGTGGCCGCCGACGCGACCGCCTACCCGACGCGGAACGCGCATTTCGTCATGAACGTCCACACCAGGTGGCGCGAACCGCAGCAGGACACCGAATGCGTCGAGTGGGCGCGGGCCCTGTTCAAGGCCGCGGCCCCCTACGCGACCGGCTCCGGCTACGTCAACTTCATCCCGGCCGACGAGCCCGACCGGATCGAAAAGGTCTACGGCGACAATTTCGGCCGGCTGGTCCAGGTGAAGAAGCGCTGGGATCCGCAGAACCGCTTCCGGATGAACCAGAACATACGGCCGCAGTGAAATATTCGCCGCCGCGTCGCCCCGGGGGGAATGCCGGGCGACGCGGGGGCGGGTATTGGGCGGCGGGGAAGCGGCCTTTGGGCGAACCCGGCGAGGCCACTTGCGCGGGCGTCGCGAATGGGCGCGACTGGGACCATGGTCCTCGGCCTCGATTCGATACGGCGGCATCGCGCCCTCGCGGGGATGCTCCTGTGCCTTTGGCAGCCGATGCCGGCCGCCGCGCAGGCCCTCGCCGATCGGTTCGACCCCTATCTGGTTGCCGACATTAGGGTTTCGGCGATCGCCGGGGACGCCGTGGCGGCCAAGAGGAAGGCGCTCGACGAGGCGCTGGTCCTGTCGGCCGGCAAGGTCCTGCGCCGCGTCGCGGCCAACGGGGACCCCCCCGGGATCTCGGCCGAAACGGCGGAACACCTGCTGTCGAGCTACGAGAACTCGGCCGAGCAGGTCGGCACGACCGGCTACTCCGCGACCTTCGCCATGACCTACTCGCCCATGCTCGTGCGCGGCTTCCTGGCGCGGCACGGCATCGGAGTCGTCGACCAGCCCGCGCCCGCCGTCCTGCTCATCCCCGTGGTCGTCACGGACGGCGCGGAGCACTGGTGGGAGGAGGCGCGGGAGTGGTCGACGGCGCTCGCCGCCATCGACATGGAGGACCGCCTGACGCCGGTCCGCCTGCCCGTGAACACCGCGCAGGACATGGCCGCCCGGCACGACAGGCTCATCGAAGGCGACTATCTGACGCTCGGCGAGTTCCGCGTCCGCTACAGGGCGCATTCGGCCGTGATCGCCAGGCTCGACCGGACTTCCGGCGGGGAGGGGATGCTGCTGGGCCTGAGCGGCGAAGACGCTGCGGGGCCGATAGATCTAACCGTGGAGGTGCCGAAGGGCGGCCTGGAGGCGGCGGCGAGAACGGTCGCCGACATCCTCGCCGAGCGCTGGAAAAGCGTGGCGATGGGCAAGGGCACGATCGGCCTTGCGCTCGGCAACAGCCTTCCCGTGCGCGTCCTGCTGGCGGGCGGACCGGAGGATTGGGAGGCGCTGAAGCGCCGGCTCGAGACGAGCGGCGCGGTCAACGGCCTCGCCGTCGAGGGCATGACCGGCAGCGAGGCGAATGTCGTGATCTGGTTCACCGGCAGCATCGAGGCCCTGCCCGCCCGCCTTTCGGGCGCGGGCGTCGACCTGTTCGAGGCGGGCGGAGCATGGCTGATGCAGGCCTATTGAGCTTTGACCGCCGCTCGCTTACCTCCATCCGGAGAACAACGCCGGGCCCGGGCCGCTGAGCCCGCGGCGCGCACAGCATCGCCGCGGTGCCGACTTGAATCTTCCGAATTTCATAACGATCTGCCGGATTCTGCTCGTCCCCGCGGTCGTCTATCTGATCGTGACGGGGCAGCCGCTGGGCGCCTTCTGGCTGTTCGTCGTCGCCGGTGTCTCCGATGCGGTCGACGGGTTCATCGCGCGCAGGTTCCGCTGGCAGACCGAGCTCGGATCCTACCTCGATCCGCTCGCCGACAAGGCGCTTCTCGTCTCGATCTACGTCTCCCTCGGCATTTTCGGCGAGATGCCGGTGTGGCTCGTGTTCCTGGTGGCGAGCCGCGACGTCTTCATCATCGTCGCCGTCATGCTCTCCTGGATGCTGTCGCGCCCGGTAGCGATGGCCCCGCTGATGGTCAGCAAGGCGAATACGGCCAGCCAGATACTGCTCGCCGCCGTCGTGCTCGCCGACCTGGGATTCGGACTGCAGATGCAGGCGTTCCGCCAGGGTCTGGTATTGTTGGTCGCCGGACTCACCGTATTGTCGGCGGCGGCCTATCTCGTCGAGTGGCTGCGCCACATGGGCGTCGGCGACGGTCCGGCCGCGCCCGGCAAACCGTGAGGCAGGGGCAGGAACCATGAGTTTCCAGAGGCAGGCGCTGTTCTGGACCGCCGGACTGGTGGCGTTCGTCCTGGTGCTCTACGCGCTTCGGCCGGTGCTTCTGCCCTTCGTCGCGGGAATGGCGCTCGCCTATGCGCTCGATCCGCTCGCCGACCGCCTCGAGAGGCTGGGCCTTTCCCGCCTGGTCGCAACGAGCGTGATCCTGGTGGTGTTCGCGCTGATCTTCGTCGCCTTCCTGATCGCTCTGGTGCCTGTTCTGGCCCACCAGACGGGCCAGTTCGCCGACCGGCTGCCGGAGTACGGCCAGAAGCTCCAGGAAATCGCGCGCGAGATAGGCCACAGCTGGCTGCAGATAGGCTGGGTGCGGGACCTGCTCGGCATGAACGGGCCAGAAGGCGCCTCGCCGATCGCCAACAGCAACATCATCGGCAAAGCCGCCGGCTGGGTCGGACAGATACTGCAGTCGCTGCTGTCCGGCGGTCTCGCCCTTGTCAATCTCGCGGCCCTCCTGACCGTAACCCCCGTCGTCGCCTTCTATCTCCTCAACGACTGGGACCGGATGATCGCCCAGATCGACAGCTGGCTGCCGCGCGACCATGCCGAGACGATCCGCGCGCTCGCCCGCCAGATCGACGACGCGCTCGCCGGTTTCGTGCGCGGGCAGGGGCTCGTCTGCCTGACGCTCGGCATATTCTACGCGGTCGGCCTTTCGCTCACGGGATTGAACTTCGGTCTGCTGATCGGGCTGGGCGCGGGCCTCATCAGCTTCATTCCCTATGTCGGCTCGATCGTCGGCTTCGTGGTTTCGATCGGCGTCGCCTCGGTGCAGTTCTGGCCGGACTGGATCATGATCGCGGCAGTCGCCGTGGTCTTCGGCGTCGGCCAGTTCCTGGAAGGCAACATCCTGCAGCCGAAATTCGTCGGCGGCCATGTGGGCCTGCACCCGGTCTGGCTGATCTTCGCGCTGTTCGCCTTCGGCTACCTGTTCGGGTTCGTCGGCATGCTGATCGCCGTTCCGCTCGCCGCCGCCGTCGGCGTTCTGGCCCGCTTCGGGCTCCGGCAATATCTCGAAAGCCGCTTTTACACCGGCTCGGGCGGCGGCACGCCCCAGTCATGACGGCCCGATCGTGACAGGGGAACGCCAGCTCGCTCTCGATCTGCCGCACCGCGAGGCGCTCGGCCGCGAGGATTTTCTCGTTTCCGACACCAACGCCGCCGCGGTCGCGGCGATCGACGCCTGGCCGGACTGGCCGCATTCGGGCCTCGTCCTCGTCGGCCCGGAAGGCAGCGGCAAGAGCCATCTGGTCGAGGTCTGGCGCGCCATGTCGGGCGCCCGCCGGCTTTTAGCGGACGAAATCGCCGGCGACCCGCAGGACCTGATCGCCGGAACCGCCGCCGTGATCGTCGAGGATTGCGGGCCCGGGACCGACGAAACCGCGATGTTCCACTTCCTCAACGCCGCGGAAAGGGCGGGCCTCGACGTCCTGCTGACCGCCCGCACGGAGCCCAGAGCCTGGCGGATCGGTTTGCCGGACCTGATGTCCCGCATGAGCCGCCTGCCGGTCGCCAGGCTCGAGGCGCCCGACGACTCGCTGCTCGAAGCGGTGATGATGAAGCTGTTCGCCGACCGCCAGTTGAGCGTCGACGCCGCGGTGCTGCGATACCTGGCGACGCGGCTCGAACGCAGCTTCGCCGCCGCCCGCGACGCGGTCGGCCGGCTCGACAGAATGGCGATCGAGGAAAAGCGCCCCGTGACCCGGGCGCTCGCCGCGCGTATCGTGAGCGAACCCGGCGGGAAAGCCGACTGACCCGGCGATCAAGGTTTTTTCACAACTGGCCGGTACTATATTGAGCCGGAGAGGCGGAAAAAGCATATGGAATCGCCACTTAAGGTCGTCGAAAATCGCGAGGCCGCTGCGTCGGAGGCGCCGGAAAGGACCTTCGAGGAGTGGTTTGAATCGCCCGAGCGGTTCGTCAATCGCGAGCTCTCGTGGCTCGGGTTCAACCGACGCGTGCTCGAGGAGGCCGACAACGGCGGCCATCCGGTGCTCGAACGGCTCCGATTCCTGTCGATTTCGGCGAACAACCTCGACGAGTTCTTCATGGTCCGCGTCGCCGGTCTCAAGGGCCAGGAGCGCGAGGGGATCACCACGCCCAGCGAGGACGGCCTCACCCCGCGCCAGCAGCTCGCCAGGATCGGCGAGGCGGTGCACGACCTGACCGAGGACCAGCAGAAGACGCTCGCCGTCCTGCGCCGCGAGCTCGTCGAAGCCGGCATCGTGCTCGTCGAGGCCGACCAGGTGACGCCGGAGGACCGCGAGCGGCTCGAGCAGTACTTCCTCGACTACATCTTCCCGGTCCTGACGCCTCTGTCGATCGATCCGGCCCATCCCTTCCCGTTCATCCCGAACCTCGGCTTTACGGTCGCGCTCGACCTGCAGCGCGTCGAGGACGGCCGCACGATGCGCGCGCTGGTGCGCATCCCGCACAAGGTCGAGCGTTTCGTGCCGTTGCCGGATGCGACCGACCGGAACGGCAAGGTCTCGCAGCGCTTCATGCGCCTCGAAGGCGTGATCGAGCTGTTCACCGGCCGGCTGTTCCCCGGCTACACGATCAAGGGCGGCGGCGCCTTCCGCGTCATCCGTGATTCCGACATCGAACTGGAGGAAGAGGCCGAGGATCTCGTCCGCTTCTTCGAAAGCGCCCTGAAGCGGCGCCGGCGCGGGTCGGTGATCAGGCTGGAGCTCGACGGCGAGATGCCCGAGCCGCTGCGCGCCTTCGTCGCCAAGGAGCTGGGCGTCGGGCCCGACGAGACGCAGATCGTCGACGGCGTGCTGGCGCTTACCGAATTCTCGCAGCTCGTCGCGATCGATCGTCCGGAACTGAAGTTCCAGCCCTATACCGCCCGGTTCCCCGAGCGCATCCGCGACCATGGCGGCGACTGCTTCGCGGCGATCCGCCAGAAGGATCTGGTCGTCCACCATCCCTACGAGTCCTTCGACGTGGTGCTGCAGTTCCTCCGCCAGGCGGCCGCCGATCCGGACGTGGTGGCGATCAAGCAGACGCTCTACCGCACCAGCAACGACTCGCCGATCGTGCGCGCGCTCGCCGACGCCGCCGAGTCCGGCAAGTCGGTGACCGCCGTCGTCGAGCTGAAGGCCCGTTTCGACGAGGAGGCCAACATCCGCTGGGCGCGAGACCTGGAGCGCGCCGGCGTGCAGGTCGTCTACGGCTTCGTCGAGCTGAAGACCCACGCCAAGCTCTCCCTCGTCGTGCGCCGCGAATCCGGCCAGCTCGCCTCCTACGTCCACATCGGCACCGGCAACTACCACCCGGTGACGGCGCGCATCTATACGGACCTCTCCTACTTCACCGTCAACCCGGCGATCACGCGGGACGTCGCGCGGATCTTCAACTTCATCACCGGCTATGCCGAGCCGCAGGGCCTCGAGCAGATGGCGGTGTCGCCCTATACGCTGAAGAAGACGATCCTGAAGCGCATCGACGAGGAGATAGCCCATGCCGCCGCCGGCCGGCCCGCGGCGATCTGGGCGAAGATGAACTCGCTCGTCGATCCCGACGTCATCGATGCCCTTTACCGGGCGAGCCGCGGCGGCGTTCAGATCGATCTCGTCATCCGCGGCATCTGCTGCCTCAGACCCGGCATTCCCGGGCTGTCGGAGAACATCCGGGTGAAGTCGATCATCGGCCGCTTCCTGGAGCATTCGCGCATCTGCGCCTTCGGCAACGGCCATCCGCTGCCCTCGGCCAACGCGCTCGTATACATCAGCTCGGCCGACTGGATGCCGCGCAACCTGAACCGTCGCGTGGAGGTGCTGGCGCCGATCACCAACCCGACCGTCCACGCCCAGGTTCTCGACCAGATCATGGTCGCCTGCATGAAGGACAACCAGCAGAGCTGGCGCCTCTTGCCCGACGGCGATTCGGTCCGCATCATCCCGGCGGGCGGCGAGGCGCCGTTCAACGTCCATCACTACTTCATGACCAATCCGAGCTTGTCGGGACGTGGAAAGTCTCTCCAGCAACATTCCCCCAAGCCGATCGCGGGCGCGGGCCCTGACGCCTGAGGCCGCGATAGCGCTCAACGAGGCGCCGAGCCGGCTTCACCACCTGGAGCCCGTTGCCGTCGTCGACATCGGCTCGAACTCCGTGCGCCTCGTCGTCTACGAGGGCCTGACGCGCTCGCCGACGCCGATCTTCAACGAAAAGGCGCTCTGCGGTCTCGGCCGTCACGTCGCGACGACGGGCGTGCTCGACGAGGCCGCGGTCGATCTCGCGCTGCATTCGCTGCGCCGTTTCCATGCGCTGAGCCGCCAGATCGGAGTGGCCTCGGTCCACGTCATCGCCACCGCCGCCGTGCGCGAGGCGAAGAACGGCGCGGATTTCGTCGGGCGGGTCGAGAAGATCTTCGGCGCGCGGATCGACGTGCTGACCGGCGCGCAGGAGGCGGAGTACTCGGCCTACGGCGTCATCGCCGGCATCCACGACCCGGACGGCATCGCCGGCGACCTCGGCGGCGGCAGCCTGGAGGTCGTCGGCGTGAGCGGCCATGCCGTCGGCACCGGAGAAACCCTGCCGCTCGGCGGCCTGCGGCTGCGCGACGTGGCCGGCCGCTCGATGAAGAAGGCCGAGAAGATCGTGGCGGAGTCGATCGGCGCCTCCGCCATCGTCGCCAGCAGCAAGGACAGGGACTTCTACCTGATCGGCGGCACCTTCCGTGCGCTCGCACGCCTCCACATGGCCCAGACGGGCTACCCGCTCCACGTCATGCACGGCTACCGGCTCGAGGCGTCCGAGGCGCTGGAATTCGCCAAGCTCGTACGCCGCGTGAAGCCCGCTTCGCTCGATTCCATCGACGCGGTCTCCTCGGCGCGTCGCGATCTGCTGCCCTATGGCGCGATGGTGCTCGAACACCTGATGCTCAAGGGGCAGCCGAAGCGGATCGTCGTGTCGGCGCTCGGCGTGCGCGAGGGCCTCCTCTACACGCTGCTCGACGACGAGACGAAGCGCACCGATCCGTTGCTCGCCGCGTGCGCCGAGCTCGGCTATCTGCGCTCGCGGTCGCCGCGCTTCGCCCGCGAGCTCTGCGAGTGGACCGACAAGTTCATGCAGTCGAGCGGTCTGGAGGAGACCGACGAGGAGCGCCGCCTGCGCCACGCGGCCTGTCTGCTTGCCGACATCGGCTGGCGCTCGCACCCCGACTATCGCGGCGAGCACAGCCTGAACATCATCGCCTATGCGTCCTTCACCGGCATCGACCATCCCGGCCGCGCCTATCTGGCGCTCGCGGTGTTCTACCGTCATGTCGGACTGGTCGACGAGCACCTGAGCCCGCGCATCCGCGAGCTCGCCTCCGCCCGGATGATCGACCGGGCCCGCATCCTCGGCGGCGCGCTGCGCGTCGCCTACCTGATCAGCGGCGCCATGCCGGGGGTCATCAGCAAGGCCGAGCTGGCCGTCGAGCACGGGACGGTGACGCTGCATCTGCCGGGCGAGCTCGCCGATCTCGCCGGCCCGCGGGTTCTGTCCCGCGTGAAGCAGCTCGCCAAGCTGATCGGCCGGCGCGCGGAGATCGTGGCCGCCTGAATTCGTCTCAGCTTTCGGAGCCGTCCGGAGCTTTCCCTTTGCCCCGGCGGCGCGGCCTGCGTTTCCTTGCGGATTTTTCCGAGGGAGGAGGGGCCTCGCGCGGCTCGATGACCAGCCGGTGTCCGTCGACCGCGATCGACAGCGCGCCGCTCTTCAGGGCGATCGCCATGTCGCCGAAGATCTCCCGCCGCCAGCCCTTCAGCGCCGGCACGTCGGCCTCGTCGTCCGCGGCGATCGCCTCGATGTCGTCGCTGGTCGCCACGAGCCGCGCTGCGACCTTGTTCTGCGCGGCGACGCCCTTGAGCAGCACCTTCAGGAGATCGGAGACCGGCCCGGAAATGCGCTGCGGCCCGTCGTTGCGCGGCACGGCGGGCAGCGCTTCGGCCGGCAGCTTGCGGATTTCCTGGACGATCTTCAGGATGGCCCGGCCGGCGGAGGACCGTTCGTAGCCTTTCGGCACGGCACGAAGCCGGGCAAGCGCGGCTTCGGCCTCCGGCGGATGCAGGGCGATCTCGTAGAGCGCGTCGTCCTTGAGCACCCGTCCGCGCGGGACGTCGCGGGTCTGGGCTTCCTTCTCGCGCCACTCGGCGACCGCCTTCAGCACGGCGAACTCCCGCGGCTTGCGGACCTTGAGCTTCAGCCGCTTCCAGGCCTGTGCGGGATCGGTCGAGTAGGTCTCCGGCGAGGTCAGGATGTCCATTTCCTCGCGAATCCACTCGCGCCGGCCGACACGCTCGACCTCTTCCTGCAGCTTCTCGTAGATCGGCACGAGATGGGTCACGTCGGCGGCCGCATAAGTGAGCTGCGCTTCGCTCAGCGGCCGTCGCGACCAGTCCGTGAACCGGTGGCTCTTGTCGATCGTGCCTCCGGTCACCTCGCGCACCAGCGCCTCGTATCCGACCGACTCGCCGTGGCCGCAGACTGCGGCGGCGACCTGCGTGTCGAACAGCGGGTGCGGGATGAGCCCGCCGAGATGGTAGATGATCTCCACGTCCTGCCGGGCGGCGTGGAAGACCTTCACGACCTTCTCGTCGGCCATCAGCTCCAGGAACGGCTTCAGGTCGATTTCCGGGGAGAGTGCGTCGATTAGCGCCACTTCGCCGTCCGGGGAACCCAGCTGAATGAGGCAGAGCCGCGGCCAGAAGGTCACGTCCCGCATGAACTCGGTGTCGACGGCGACGAACTTGTGTTTTGCGAAGTCGTTGCAGATTTTGGCGAGTTTTTTTGTTTTTTCAATCAGTTCCATGAGAATCCTATGAGCGGGGGACTTGATTTTGGCGCTTTTCGGCGCGTTCTGCGAGCCTGAATATTGCCGGAGAGGTTCTGAGCAGGGTAACGAACCGCGTCCGCGCCGCGCGCGGGACGCGCCGGCCCGCCCAGATGCGCCACAGCGCGATGACGACGAAGGCGCTATGGACGATGCTGGTGAAGACGAACAGCGTCGACGCGCCGTAGCGTTCTATCATCCACGAGGAGATCAGCGGCCCGAACATCGCGCCGACGGCGAAGAAGAACGTCAGGCCGGCGGCCAGCAGCACGTACTGGCCCGGCTCTGCGAGGTCGTTGGCGTGTGCCGCCGACAGGGAATAGAGCGGCAGGGCGAAGGCGCCGAACAGGAAGATGCCGAGATAGAGCTGCCAGGCGACGCCGGGCGTGGCGGTCGTCAGAAAGAGCCCGGCGGCGACCGCGCCCGTGGTGGCGGCGAGCAGCGTCCAGCGCCGGTCGAGTGTGTCGGAGAAGATGCCCAGCGGAAACTGCAGCGCCGCCCCGCCGATGATGCCGGCGCCCATGAATGTGGCGATCTGGGCGACGTCGAGGCCCATGTCCTGGGCGTAGAGCGGTCCGATCAGCCGGAACGAGGAATTGGTGAGGCCGATCGTCACGCAGCCGATGGAGGCGAGCGGCGAGATGCGCCAGACGGCCTTGAGGTCGAACCGGAACGCCTCGGGCGGCTCGGGGCGCGAGCGGTCGGCGACGGAGACCGGCACCAGCGACAGCGCGAAGAACATCGCGACGACGGCGAAAAGCTCGAAGCCGCCCGCGCCGAACAGCGGTATCAGGTATTGCGCGCCGGTGACCGCGCCGAGGTCGATGAGCCGGTAGACGCTGAGGACGCGGGCCCGGTCCGTTTTCGCCGCGCTGGCGTTCAGCCAGCTCTCCATGACGGTGAACAGGCCCGAGAAGCAGAACCCCATCGCGAATCGCAGGACGATCCACGCCCAGGGGTCGACGACGAGCACCAGCGCCAGCGTGCCCGCCGACGCGATCGCCGCCAGCGCCGCGAAGGTGCGGATGTGGCCGACCGTCTCGACGAGACGGGGCGCGTAGACGCAGGCGACGATGTATCCGCCGAAGTAGCTCGTTCCCATCAGCCCGATCAGCCAGGCGTCGAACCCGGCGATCGACCCGCGCAGCGCGATCATCGTTCCTTGCACGCCGTTGCCGGCGAGCAGGATTCCGGCGGTCAGGAGAAGAGGGGCGAGCGGTCGCAGCGGAGTCATCTGACGGCCTTATAGCAGAGCCGGGCCGCGGGGCTAACGTCCAGCCGCCGGTATTGACATTCCCGTACCCCTATGCGCCTTTCCGGCCCGGTTTTCACCCCGTTCGATCGATCACCCGCGAGGACGAAATGCACGCCTACCGGACCCACACCTGCGGCCAGCTGCGCGAGGCCGACGTCGGCGCCGAAGCGCGCCTTTCGGGCTGGGTGCACCGCGTGCGCGACCACGGCGGCGTGCTGTTCATCGACCTGCGCGACCACTACGGCCTGACCCAGTGCGTCGCCGATCCGGATTCGCCGGCGTTCGCCGACGCCGAGAAGCTGCGCGCCGAATGGGTGGTGCGCATCGACGGCGCCGTCCGCAACCGCCCGGCCGAGACCGTCAACCCGGCGCTGCCGACCGGCGCGATCGAGGTGTTCATCGGCGAGATCGAGGTGCTGAGCGCGGCGGCGGAACTGCCGCTGCCCGTGTTCGGCGAGCCGGACTACCCGGAGGAGACCCGCCTCAAGTACCGCTTCCTCGACCTTCGCCGCGAGAAGCTGCACCGCAACATCGTCAAGCGCTCGCACATCATCGACTCGCTGCGCCGGCGCATGATCGAGTCGGGATTCACCGAGTTCCAGACGCCGATCCTGACCGCGTCGAGCCCGGAAGGCGCGCGCGACTACCTCGTGCCGTCGCGGGTGCATCCCGGCAAGTTCTACGCCCTTCCGCAGGCGCCGCAGCAGTTCAAGCAGCTCACGATGATCGCGGGCTTCGATCGCTACTTCCAGATCGCGCCCTGCTTCCGCGACGAGGACGCCCGCGCCGACCGCTCGCCGGGCGAGTTCTACCAGCTCGACATCGAGATGAGCTTCGTCACCCAGGACGACGTCTTCGCCGCCGTCGAGCCCGTCCTGCGCGGCGTCTTCGAGGAATTCAGCGGCGACAAGCCGGTGACCAGGGAATTCCCGCGCATCCCCTACGCCGAATCGATGCGCAAGTACGGCACGGACAAGCCGGACCTGCGCAACCCGATCGTCATGGAGGAGGTCAGCGACGCCTTCCGCGGCTCCGGCTTCAAGGTGTTCGCCGGCATCCTGGCCAACGACCCCGACGCCGAGGTGTGGGCGATACCGGCCAAGGGCGGCGGCAGCCGCGCCTTCTGCGACCGCATGAACGCCTGGGCGCAAGGCGAAGGCCAGCCGGGGCTCGGCTACATCTTCTTCCGAGACGGGGAGGGCGCGGGCCCGGTCGCCAAGAACATCGGTGACGAGCGCACCTACAAGATCCGCACGCAGCTCGGCCTGGGCGACGGCGACGCCGTCTTCTTCGTCGCCGGCAAGCCGAAGGTCTTCGCCGATTTCGCCGGCGCCGCGCGCCGCAAGGTCGGCGAGGACCTCGAGCTGATCGACAAGGACCGCTTCGAGTTCTGCTGGATCGTCGATTTCCCGATGTTCGAGTGGAACGACGACGAGAAGAAGGTCGATTTCTCGCACAATCCCTTCTCGATGCCGCAGGGCGGGCTGGAAGCGCTTGAGACGATGGATCCGCTCACGATCAAGGCATACCAGTACGACGTCGTCTGCAACGGCATCGAGCTGTCGTCCGGCGCGATCCGGAACCACCGGCCCGAAATCATGCGCAAGGCCTTCGCCATCGCCGGCTACGGCGAGGACGTGCTGGAGGAGAAGTTCGGCGGCATGCTGCGCGCCCTCCAGTACGGTGCCCCCCCGCACGGCGGCATCGCGCCGGGCGTCGACCGCATCGTCATGCTGCTCTGCGGCGAGGAGAACCTGCGCGAGGTCGTCATGTATCCGATGAACCAGCAGGCCCAGGACCTGATGATGGGCGCGCCGTCGGAAGTGACGGCGAGGCAGCTCAAGGAACTGCACATCCGCCTGGCGTTGCCGGCGAAGAGCTGATTTTGCCGCGGTGACGGCGCAAGGTCGGGCCGTGCGGGATCGGTGTATTCCCGCCGACACCGTTGCGGTTTAATCGGGGCAGCGGAAGAAGGGGTAAGCCTTGGCCGATCTGTCCGACGAACTGCGCAGCGGGGCGCTGGTCTATCACCGTCATCCAAAGCCCGGGAAGCTCGAGATCCGGGCGACCAAGCCGCTCGGCAACAGCCGCGACCTCGCGCTCGCCTATTCGCCGGGCGTCGCGGTCGCCTGCGAGGCGATCGCGGAGAGCCCCGCCGAAGCCGCCAACCTGACCGCCCGCGGCAATCTGGTCGCCGTCGTCTCGAACGGAACCGCCGTGCTCGGCCTCGGGTCGATCGGCCCGCTCGCCTCCAAGCCGGTGATGGAGGGCAAGGCGGTCCTTTTCAAGAAATTCGCCGGCATCGACGTCTTCGACATCGAGATCGACGCCGCGTCGGTGGAGCGCATGGTCGACGTGATCTCCGCGCTCGAGCCGACCTTCGGCGGCATCAACCTCGAGGACATCAAGGCGCCCGAGTGCTTCGAGGTCGAGGCGCGCCTGCGCGAGAAGATGAACATCCCGGTCTTCCACGACGACCAGCACGGCACGGCGATCATCGTGGGCGCTGCGGTGCGCAATGCCCTGAAGCTCGCCGGCAAGGACGCGGCGGACGTCAAGGTCGTGGCCTCCGGCGCGGGCGCCGCCGCGCTCGCCTGCCTGAACCTCCTGGTCGCGAGCGGCGTGCGGCGCGAGAACATCTGGGTCTGCGACATCGACGGCGTCGTCCACGAGGGACGGGCGACCAACATGGACCCCTGGAAGGCGAAATACGCCCAGGCGACCGACGCCCGCACGCTCGCCGACGTCATCGACGGCGCCGACATCTTCCTCGGCCTGTCGGCCGGCAAGGTCCTGAAGCCCGAGATGGTGAAGCGGATGGCGGAAAAGCCCCTCATCATGGCGCTCGCCAATCCGGTTCCCGAGATCATGCCGGAGGAGGCCCTCGCGGCCCGGCCGGACGCGATGGTCTGCACCGGTCGCTCCGATTATCCCAATCAGGTCAACAACGTCCTCTGCTTCCCCTACATCTTCCGCGGTGCTCTCGACGTCGGCGCCACGGCCATCAACGAGGACATGAAGCTCGCCGCCGTCGAGGCGATCGCCGAACTCGCGCATGAGCCCTCCTCGGACATCGCCGCCAAGGCGACCGGCCGCGAGGCGCAGCTCTTCGGCGCGGACAACCTGATCCCGAACCCTTTCGATCCGCGCCTCATCCTCCGGATCGCCCCCGCCGTCGCCCGTGCCGCCATGGAGTCCGGCGTCGCGACGCGGCCGATCGGGGATTTCGACGCCTATAACGAGGGGCTGAACCGCTTCGTGTTCCGCTCCGGCTTCGTGATGAAGCCGATCTTCGCCAAGGCCAAGGCCGAGCCGAAGCGCGTGATCTACGCGGAGGGCGAGGACGAGCGCATCCTCCGCGCCGCCCAGGTCGCGATCGAGGAAGGTATCGCCGTGCCGATCCTGATCGGCCGCCCGCACGTGGTCGAGAGCAGGCTGGAGCGCTTCGGGCTGTCGATCCGGCCGGGCAGGGACTTCGAGATCGTCAACCCGGAAGATGATCCGCGCTACCGGGACTACGTGGAATCGCTGGTCGGCCTGACCGGCCGCAAGGGCGTGACGCTCGATCTGGCCCGCACACTGGTGCGCACGAACACGACCGTCATCGCCGCGCTCGCCGTTCAGCGCGGCGAGGCCGACGCGATGATCTGCGGCCTGGAGGGCCGCTACGACCGCCACGCCCGCTGGATCCGCGATGTCGTCGGGTTGTCGGAGGGCGTCGACGATTTCTCCGCGCTCAGCCTCGTCATCCTGCCGAAGGGCATCTACTTCATCGCGGACACGTATGTGTGCTACGACCCGACGGCCGAAGAGATCGCCGACATGGTCCGCCTCGCCGCGACCAATATCCGGCTGCTGGGCATCGAGCCCCGTTTCGCGCTCCTTTCCTACGCCAACTTCGGTGCCGCCGACACGCCGTCGGCGCGCAAGATGCGCCGCGCGCTGGAGCTCCTGCAGTCCGGCGGCGCCGATTTCGAAGTCGAGGGCGAGATGCAGGGCGACGTCGCCCTCGATCAGGCCCTGCGCGAGCGGATCCTGCCGCGATCACGCCTGCAGGGGGAGGCGAACGTCTTCATCATGCCGAACCTCGACGCGGCCAACATCGCCTATCAGCTTCTGAAGGGCCTGGCCGACGCGCTGCCGATCGGCCCGATCCTGATCGGCACCGCGAAGCCGGCACATATCCTGACGCCCTCCGTAACGGCGCGGGGCGTGGTAAATATGACGGCGATAGCTGTCGCCGAGGCCCAGAAGGCCTGAGGGCGTCCCCACCGGTCGCACGAATGCCCGTCACCCGAGATACCCGCCTGCCGGTCTCCTGCTTCATCATCGCGCTCGATGAGGTCGATCGCATCGGGCCGGCGATCGCGAGTGTCGGCGGCTGGGTCGACGAGGTCGTGGTGATCGATTCCGGTTCGACCGACGGCACCCAGGCGCTGGCCGAGAGCCTCGGGGCGCGCGTCATCCATCACGACTGGCCGGGGTTCGGTCCGCAGAAGCGCTATGGCGAGGAGCAGTGCCGCAACGACTGGCTCCTCAATATCGACGCCGACGAGGTGGTGACCGACGAACTGGCCGACGAGATCATCGCCTTGTTCAGGGACGGCGAACCGGCCCATCCCTTCTACCGGTTCGGCATGCGGCTGGTCTATCCGGGCGACGAGCGGCCGCGCCGATGGGCGCACGTGAACCCGTGCATCCGCCTCTACGACCGGCGCGTCGGCAGGTTCTCCGACAGTCTCGTCCACGACTCCGTTCTGACCGGTGACGTGAAGCCTGTTTCGTTGCGGGGCGAGGCCTGGCACTTTTCCTACCGGTCCTTCGGCTTCCTCGTCGAGAAGCTCAATGCCTACGGCGACCTGCAGGCCAGGAGCATCAAGAAGCAGAGTCGCTGGATGCTGACGGCGCGGCTGCCGTTCGAGTTTCCGCTGTCTTTCGTCAAATACTATTTCTTCCGCCGGCACATCATGGGTGGCCGCAAGGGGTTCGCCTTCGCGATGATCAATTCCTTCTTCCGCTTTCTGCGCGTCGTGAAGCTTCTCGACGCGACGGACGCGGAGACGAAGTAGCGCCGGCTAAAAATTAGGCCGAGATTTCAAGGCGCTACACCTTAAGTTGCCCTTAACTGGCGTCACCGATCATTCGAGCGTCGTTGGGGCTCCCATTGCCGTGAAGAAGAAGCCGCTAAAGCTGGTTCTGATTACGTCGTGCCTGCTGATCGCGGGTGTGCCGCCCCTGGCGTTCGTGCGCTATCTGGAGAACCACGCCGTCGCCAGCGCGCAGGAGACGCTCGGCGACTACGCCCGCCGGATGGTCGATCACCTCGAGGTGACGATCGATCAGGGCGTGCTCTCGCTGACCGACCTCGCCGCCGCCGGCGCGACGCGCTGCGACCCCGGGGCGATCGACGCCATGCGGCGCGCGATCTTCGATACCTACGTGCTGCGCGAGATCGCCGTAGTCGACACGGACGGCACCACGGTGTGCGCCGACACCATCTTCAAGACGGAGCGCTGGACGCTGTCGCGGCAGGACACCGTGAACCGCTCGATCGACGTTTCGGTGGTGACCGACGAGCAGACCTTCATGCGCTCGCTGGCGCTACGCTACCGGCCGACCGCGGACAGGGCGCTCGTCGCCCATTTCGCGCCCAACAGCCTCGGCCTCGACGTGTTGCCGGACAGGTGGCGGTCGGCCGGCATAGCCCGGCTGACCCTGCTCGACGGCACCGAGTTCCAGACCGTACCGAGCCGCACCGATACCGACTATCAGTTTGGCGAAGACACGATCGGCGCGACCGCGACGTCCAACCGCTATCCGTTGAGCGTCGACGTTCGTGTCGACCGCACGACGGTCATGCGCGACTACGAGAGCCTGAAGACCTATGCACTGGTGGCGATGAGCATCTTCGCCGCGATTGTTCTGGGCGTCGCGGTGTTCATCGCCCGCCAGCGGCCGTCGGCGAGCGACGACATCAATCACGGCCTGAAGGCCGGCGAGTTCATTCCCTACTACCAGCCGGTCATCAATCTGACGACCGGGCAGCTCGAGGGCTGCGAGGTTCTGGTGCGCCGCCGCCGCCGGGACGGCACGATCCAGTCACCGGCCGCCTTCATCGCCCAGGCCGAAGCCGACGGCCAGATCGTGCCGCTCACCCGCCAACTCATGCGCCAGGCGATCGTGGAGCTCGGCGAGGCCTACTCGAAACGCCCGAAGATGTCGGTCGCCTTCAATCTGTGCGCCCATCATTTCACGAACGACGACGTCGTCCGCGATGTCGAGACCATTTTCTCCGGCTCCCTGATCAGCCCCTCCCAGCTCGTTTTCGAGGTGACGGAGCGCTTCCCGCTCGACGATACCGTGACGGCCATCCGCGTGATCGCCGAATTGCAGGCGATCGGCGCAAAGGTCGCCCTCGACGATGCCGGCACCGGCCATTCGGGCCTGGCGATGCTGCACAGGCTCGGCATGGACATCGTTAAGATCGACAAGCTGTTCATCGACCCGATCCAGGCCGACACCCGGAGCGCGCCGATCGTGGACAGTCTCGTCGATCTCGCCAAGAATCTCGGTATGGCCGTCGTCGCGGAAGGCGTCGAAACGCTCGATCAGGTAAACTACCTGCGTTCGCACGGCGTAGACTCGGCGCAGGGCTATCTGTTCGCCCCGCCCTTGCCGGCCCCCTCCTATGTCGCGCTCGTGGAGGCGATGGGCACGGCGACCGAAGATCCGGGCGAGCAGAAGCAGGGGATGGCGGCCTGACGCGTCCCCGCAAGCGGGAGGCCGATGTTGGAATCGGGCTGGACGGCATCTATCGACATCTATTGCGAGCGGACCGACCCCTCGTTCTGGTCGGAGCCGCTGAATGCGGCGAGCAATGCGGCCTTCCTGATCGCCGCGCTCGCGGCCTTGGTGCTGTGGCGGCGGTCGTCGGCCAGGGACTGGCCCGCGCTCGCCCTGATTCTCGTCCTTACCGCGATCGGCATCGGCTCGTTCCTGTTCCATACCTTCGCCGACCGGTGGTCGATCCTGGCCGACGTCATCCCGATCACGATCTTCATCTACGTCTACTTCTTCTTCGCCATGCGGCGGTTCTTCGGCTTCGGACTGGCGGTGTCGCTCGTCCTTACCGCCATGTTCCTCGTGATATCGATCGTCATCGACCGCGCGGTTCCCTCCAATGTCCTGAACGGTTCGGTCGGGTATCTTCCCGCGCTGTTCGTGATCCTGCTGGTCGGCGCGCTGATACTGCGCCGCCGGCCCGACATCGGCAGGCCGGTACTTATCGCCGGCGTCGTGTTCCTCGTCTCGGTCACGTTCCGGTCGATCGACATGGCGGTTTGCGAGTCGTTCCCGATCGGCACCCACTACGCCTGGCACGTGCTGAACGCGGTGACGCTCTACATCCTGATTCGGACAATGATCCTTGCCGGGAGCCCCGCCGGCCGCGCTCCGACGGCCCGCTGAAGCGCGTTCAAGCCTTCGTCGCCCGGAATGCAGCGAGCGCCCGCTCGCGCGCTGCGGCGTGGTCGACGATGCGCTTCGCAGGCTCGACGTCGCCCCCCGTCCAGCGGCCGACATAGGCGCCGTCGGGATCGAATTTCCGCTGCTGCAGATCGGGATTGAATACCCGGAAGAACGGCGCGGCGTCCGCCCCGCAGCCGGCGACCCACTGCCAGCTCGCCGGATTGTTCGCCGCGTCCGCGTCGACCAGCGTGTCCCAGAACCAGGCCTCGCCCGCCCGCCAGTCGATGAGCAGGTCCTTCACGAGGAACGATGCCGCGATCATGCGAACGCGGTTGTGCATCCAGCCGGTCGTCCAGAGCTGCCGCATGCCCGCGTCCACGATCCCGTAGCCGGTACGGCCGCGCTGCCACGCCGCGAGCGCGTCAGAGTCGTCGCGCCAGGGGAATTCGTCGAACCGCCCGTCGAGGCCGCGCGTCGCGAGGTCGGGATTGTGAAAGAGAAGATGCCAGCAGAACTCGCGCCAGCCGAGTTCGCCGAGGAACTTGTCGGCACCCGCTCCCTCGCCGTGCCCGCGTACCGCGTGCCAGACCTGATGCGGGCTGATCTCGCCGAAGCGCAAATGCGGGGAGAGCATCGAGGTGGCACCAAGATCCGGCCGGTCGCGCAGTCTCGAGTACCCGGCAATGCCGCTATCGACGAACCGCTCGAACCGCGCCAAAGCGCCGGCCTCGCCCGGAGCCCACGTCTCGGCGAGCCCTCCGGACCAGTCGGGCTCGCGCGGCGACAGGCCCCAGTCCTCCGGCGTTTGGGAGGGGATCGCGCCCTCGAATCCCGGCACGGCGCGGGGAGCGGGGAGGGGACGGCGCGGCTCGCTGGCGGAAAGTGCGGCCTTCCAGAACGGCGTATAGACCCGGTAGTGCGGCGCCGTCGCCGGCTTGAGGCTCCACGGCTCGTGCAGGAGGCTCGCCGCGAAGCTCTCGACGGCGATGCCGAAGCCCTTCAGCGTTGTCTCTGCCTCCGTGTCGACGGCCGCTTCCGGGCCGCCGTAACGCCGGTTCCAGGCGACGAAGGACGCACCGGCCGATATGGCCAGCTCCGGCAGGATCGCTCCCGCCCGGCCTCTTCGCAGGACGAGGGGGATGTTCAGTTTGTCCAGGCTCTCCGCCAGGCGCTCGAGAGAGTGGTGCAGCCACCAGCGCGCCGCCCCTCCGAGAGGCCGGATGCCCGTGCTCTGCTCGTCGAGCACGTAGACGCCGACGACGGGCCGCTCTCGCCGCGCCGCAGCGTCGAGGGCCGGATTGTCCGAAACCCGCAGATCGTCCCGGAACCAGACCAGCGAGCACCCCGTGCCGGCGGCCGGAGTTTCCGATTCTGTCGACCGGGCGAGGTGAGGGCTTTTCATCGGCTTGCGCAGTTCATACGTCCTGTCCGCGCGAACGGATCGTCGGATCGGGAGTTTCCGACAGGGACGATATGAAAGGAAGGTGGCTCCCCGGGCCGGATTCGAACCAGCGACCAATCGGTTAACAGCCGATTGCTCTACCACTGAGCTACCGGGGAACTGGCGGGCGCTCGAAGCGCAACGGCAGGGCCTATATCAAACCTTCACGCGGATGCAAAGGTTGTCGAGCCTAGATGAGGGCAAATTCCGGGCATTCAAGGATGGACTGCGGAAGGTGACCGCGGAATGCGAGAACGGAAACCGGCGGAGGCCATGAGCGCGGACACGGGCGGCAGCGGTCGGAAACAGCCGAACGGCGCCGGGAGCGGCCGGCGCGTCACGATCATGGGGCGCAAGTTCCGCGTCCCGGATTCGCCGCATGTCCGCCTGGGCGCCGGCGTGCTGCTCATCCTCGGCGGCGTGTTCGGGTTCCTCCCGGTTCTGGGTTTCTGGATGATTCCGCTCGGCCTGGTGATCCTGTCGGTCGACCTGCCGGCTGTCCGCCGCATTCGGCGGCGTTCGGAGGTCTATCTCGGACGCAAGGCCAATGGAATCCGGGGAGACGGCAAATCGAACGGCCGCAACGACAACCACCGCGCGAAATAGCGCCGTCGCAAGGTCCTTGTATTGTCGAGGGAACTGGAGGCCACGCCCGGAATCGAACCGGGGTATACGGATTTGCAGTCCGGATTCGCATATTGAGAACATTAGAGTATTTGGATTTTGTCGCGTTCTTGTCGCGCCGAAATGGCCTTTCTCGATATAGTCGACTGGCCGGAAATTTCCTCCGATTAGGTCCGTTAACCTGCCGACAACAGTGCTTTCTCGGCTGCGTCCAATTCGGAGCCGTTGTCGCCGCTTGGGAACAAATGACCGTAAACGTCCATTGTCATGGTGATCGAGGAATGCCCAAGCCGTTCCTGGACCACCTTTCCCGGTAGCTCTAGACCGCCGTCCGCCTTCCGATTGATGCACCACGACGCGTAGAAATGTCGCAGGGCATGCATGCCCATGTACTTCGGGCTGCGGATTGGCTGGCCTTCCGCGTCGCGCTTGTCCGTTTCGATAGTGAGGCCGGCAGCCTCTTGCGGGGGCCACAGCACGTAGCTTGCGAGCTTGGCAGAGGCGAGGGGGGCACCATCTGCATTTGGAAATACAAGCTCGCCTTTGGGGCACGCCAGCTTCCATTCCTTCAACGTGTTCACGACCGTAGCGCCGATGGGGATAGCGCGCTGTCCGGCTTCCGACTTGGGTAGCCCTATGGCCCGATATCGATCCGCGCGCTGCCGGACGTGGATAAGCCGGCCCTTAAGGTCAACGTCCGCCCACCGCAGCCCGCGTAGCTCACTGGCGCGCATTCCGGTGAGGGCTGCCACCGTCAGAACAGAACGCCATTTGCCGGGCCGTGCGTGGCCGAGCATGGCGCCGACTTCGGCCGGGGTAGGGATGTCTACCCCAACTTGAAGCTTGCGCTTCTGGCGCCCTCCCTGCGCCTTCCCGCGTCGGATCTCACGAACCGCATTGTGTGCGACTAAGCCGCGCTCCTGGGAGTCAGCCAATATGCTGCCAAGGCTGACGGTCACCTTGCGGACCATTGCGGTTGAAGCCCCGGCTTCGCGCATCGAGTCCTGAAATGCCCGCACGGTCGGACGCATAACCCTCGAAAGCTTCACGGCTCCGATATGCGGGACGATGTGCAAGTCCAAATGTTGCCGGTACTGCTCAAGCGTCGATTGTTCCAGCCCGTGCGCAGCGCAAGAGGCCAGCCAAAGCTTGCCGGCCTCCGCAACAGTGACGGTTGCGCTGTCCGCGACGTGCAGCCCCTTTCGCACGTCCGTTTTCGTCTGCTCGTGAAACGCGTCCGCGTCTCGTTTCTTCGCGAACGTCTTCAAACGTCGCTTGCCCGCCGTGTCAGTGTAGCGGACAACCCACGCTTCCTTTTCGACGCCCTTCGTTACCCATCGGCGCTTGCTTATCGACATGGCTATCTCCGATTCCCATGTCGCATGTTGCACTAGATCCGTATACCCATCAATGCACCGCGTCACCGGGCGGGCCGTTGTCGTTTGCGGCGCCTTCCTGTGCGGCGATCCAGCCTGTCAGGGTCGACTTGCGGGCGCAGATAATCGCGCCGATCTTGAAGGTCGGTAGGTGGCCGGCCGAAACAGCGTGATAGGCCTGCCGCCGGCTCAAACCGAGAAAGGCGCCGATCGCGTCGGCGCCCTTCAGGATATCTTCGGCAATCGTGTCCGCCTGCATCACTGCGTCCCCCCAAGCTCGCCACCCAGGAACCCGACGTGGTGCGGAGGCGGGGGAGGCCCGTCGTCACCGTCTTCGGGCTCGTCACTGCCGCGCGGCGTCCACTCCGCTTCCGTGCCGCCCATGAACCGGTACACGTCGCGAGCGGCTGACATCACGGCGTGCGCAAGGGCGGGGTCCGTGATCCAAAGCCCGTTCGGCTTGCCGTCGACCTTGACGCGGGGAGCCTTCGCGACGAACCCGCCGCGAGGCGTTTTGACAAGCCTCGCATTGCGCATCAGGAGGCCCCGCGTCTCGACATCGAAGTGCGCCAACAGCTTGCCGCCGGCCGAGTCCGTGTGGGGGTTCCTGATGATGGTGAGGCCGGTGATTTTGATTTCGTCACGCTCAACCGTACCCATCACTGCGTCCCCCCGGCTTCGCGATATGCCTCAATGACCGCCATACGGAGCCGCCCCAGGTCGTGGGTGTCGGCGAACCGAACCTTGTGCCTCGCGCCCCGCGACGGAAAGGGATAAAGGCAAAATTGCCCGTCGCCGCTCATCGCCAAGGTGCCGTTCTGAATCTTGATGACGCTGGCAAGCGTCGCGTCGAAATAGGCGAGCACGCTGTTTTTGTGCTCGGTTAGAACTTCGATTTTTGTAATCTCGATATCCATCAATCTGCCCCCTGCTTCGGCTCGCCGTTGTCGTTCGCCGTGCCGAGCGGCACGTGATTCATCGGCTGCAAGTACGTGTCGCCGCCGGGAATTTTTGACATGTTTTCCATCGCCCGAATTTCGTCCGGCGAAAGCCAGCCTCCCTCACGCCCGACGCGATAGGCTTCGTACCGGGTTGCCAAATCGCCGCGAAGCAAGCCGCCTAAATCATGCTCGATATAAAGCCCCGCGCGGCGAGCCTCTGGCGTCAGCAAAGCCGAATTCATGGCTTGCTCTATGCGTCGCGACATCGGACCGAGGCACCTCGCGACGAGCGCCTTGGTCTCGCCCTCGACATTCGAATACGTAGCAGATTTAACAAGCCCAACGCTTGTGGGAGGGCAGCCGAATATCATCGCGATTTGCTCGTTGCTGGCGTACCGCGACTCCAAGAACTCCATGTCTTTATTGGGGATTTGGAACGTCGTGAACTTCGCGCCGTTGTCCATAATTACTGGTTCACCGGCCTTGCGCGACCCGATGAAGCTTTGGCGAAACCACGAGCGAAGCAAATTGTACTGCTCTGATGTCAGTTTGCCGTCAAGACTCAGCATGCCGGACGCAGAAAATGCGTTTTCGACTTGCGCGGCGGCCTGATCCTGTTGCGCCAATGCCAGCGAAAAAGTCGCCGCTGCGATACTTAGTGGACTAAGGCCGGCGATGCCGTCTTTGGTCCGGTAGCGCAGATGAATCAACTCGTCCTGCAACAGCGTTTCGGTTCCGCCCGACTCGAGCGCCACCTGATATCGCAGCCGGCCGCTCGCCAGCTTTTCGACCGAGACGTTGCCCGGCTGGATCGGATGCAGCGCGACCACCTGCCCCTGTGGCGACCTTTCAATTCGAGCGTATCCGTTCCCCGCTGTAAGGACCGACGCGACGAGCATTTCGCGACCCGCAAAAGCGGTCAAAGACTCGTTGAAATCGTCGTGCAGCACCCTGTACAGCGGATGGTCCGTCGCCGGCTCCCGCCCGTTGTCTTCCGACCGGCGATACGGCCGCAGAGGAACGCTCGCCAAGTTCTCCGAAATCAACTGTATGCAACGATGGGCCACAGCAAGCCCGCTCGCCTTCTCCGGCGACACATAACCGCCCGATGCCGTCATGTACGGAGCCGACTGCAGCCGGTCCCAACTGCCGTCGCGCTTTTCAACTCTTTTCGTAAATGGCCACATGGTCAAAGCGCCTCCAACCATCTACGTGCAGCGACGACACGCGGGGACGGTTTGCACGTCGCGAGCGCGCGTCGCGCAACTTCGGTGTCGGGATATGCCGGGACCGGCGTGATGGTGATTTCAAACAAATCGACCTCCAGCAATTCGCGAACCGCTTTGCCGGAGTCTGTGCTCCAACGGTCGCCGTCCTTCGCCACCGCGAATGCGAACGAAGCCCCTTTGACATCGCCCCGCTCGACGCTCACGGCGAGATCGCGCGCCGTCGTCGTGTTCGGTAGGTCAATCTCGAAATGCAGCCCGTGGGTATCTTCGGCCAAGCGCAACGTTCCGGCCGAACGCCGCCCAAGCACCATGTGCGGCATGTGATGGATAAGTGCCAACGGGTCGGCCCGGTTGCCTTCAAGGCTGCGCCTGAAGGCGCCACGGCGGACGTACTCAATGAAGCCGCCCAGGTCATCGGAAGGGCTGTCAAAGACTGCGGCGTAGCCGGTCAGTTGCATCCCTGATGCGCGAACCTCTGCGGCTGCGCGCGTCTCTCTAGTGTGCATTGCGCACCCTCAATAAGATGGTGAAATCGGAGGAAACGGGGCGGGCCGAAACCCGCCCCATACCAGCCTTAGACCGGCAGATCGTTGGCAACTGCAAAGCTGGCGCCGTGCCGGACTCCGACATCGACATCCTGCATGGCCCGCACCTGGACTCGACCGCGCGAATAGGCTGCGTCGCCGAAGGGATTGACCAAAATCGAAATGCCCTCCCAGCGGGCGATCAGAAGCTGCGAGAAGTCGCCGAAGAAAGCGTAACGGTCGGTCGCAGGCGGACCGCCGATGTCCGGAACTGCAGTCGTGACACCGGCCGCATAGCCGGCCATCGCGTTGGCCGATTCCATAAGGTAGCCCTCGCCGCCATTCGTGCTGTCCTTCGGCGTCGCCCGCAGCTTCGCAACCGCGTTCGGATTCATCGCCCACGCCATACTACCGAAATCGGCATCGGCGGACTGGATCGCAGCAATGACGCCAAGCACCTGCGCCCAAGTCGGTCCGGCCAACGACGGCGTAGCAACGCCTGACGCATTGAGGATGCCGGTCGGCGTGTTTCCGCTGCCGTTGCCCATGAGCGCCTGATAATCGATCGAACGCGCCAGCACTGCGGCTAGGTCGCGGCGGACAAGCTGCTCAATCGACGGCACGGCGTTTATCATCGTGCGCCGCGAGTAGCTGGTCATGCTGCCGACTGTCTTGGGTGCAAGGTTCACGTCGTCGAAGTCGGCGTCGGTTTCGGACAGCGCACTATCCTCGGCAATCCATGCAGCGGTGCCCGATGCCGACTGACGCGGGATGTCGACTGTACCAACAAGTCCGTCCAAGACCGTAGCGCCAAGGCGTTCGGTCACGACCGCGCTGCGGCGCATATCGATGAAAAGGTCAGGTCGGTGCGTGTTCGGCACAAGATCGGCCGCGTCGCCCGAAGTCAGCAGCGTGCGCCGCTCAACCTGAAACACCTGGTCAGGAACGGCGATGCCTTCAAAGCTCCTGCCGGCGCGGCGCCGAAGCTCGGCCGAAAGCTCGCGCTCGCGGCCGTCATCGACTCGCTCGCCCATCGCCGAACGAATTGCGGTCGTAACGGAGAATTCGCGGGCGCGAGCCTCATAGGCGCCGTCGCGGCCGTTGCCGCTGATGACGGCCGGCGCCGCGCGTTCGGCCTCCTGAATGTCGCGCGCCCGTTCAATCTTCCGTTCAAGCTCGGCAATTTCAGTCTTGAGGGTCTTGTGCCGCGTGTCTTCGTCAGGGGTGTAGTCCCGTGACTCGGCTTCCGCCTTGTCAGCGATGGACCGCATTTCGCTGACGCGATTGGAGCGCTGCTCCATAAGGGAATGGATCTGCAATTCTGTTTCCTTCGAAAAATGCGCAAATGGGATCGCCCGCAATCCCGGCCGGCCGGTTGCGTCGTTGCGCGTCAACGCGCTTGCGGGAATTGGAGAAGGCCGGCCTTAGCCGGCGGGTGTCTCGTAGAGCGCCGAAGCTTCGGCGAACGTGTCCGCAGCCATGCGCCCAATCGGGATAACGACTGTCGTCCGGTCGACCGGCGGGAATTCCCCGGCTTTCCGAATCTTGACATCGGCGCCCTGCACGAAAGCAACGTCGTCAGGATCGCAGGCTGTGACCGCCATAGCCTCGGCTGTCCACATTGCCCGTTGAGGCTCGTGGCCGCAGCCGACCAATTCGCCGGCCAACCGCAAACCGAGCATATCGGTCATGCTGAATAGGATTCTGCCCCGGCGCTTCTCGCCGAACCCCGATTCCGTCCGGGCAAGCCATGTCCTGATGGTTGACTCGGGGACGCGCGCCACGCGCGCCGTTTCGGCAAGCGTAAACGCGCGTTCGCAGCATTTGCGAACGTCCATTTGATAAATCTCCATTTGAAGCGTTTGCCGAAACCTCGGCGGGTCAAATAAAAAGCCCGGCGACGCCGGGCTCAGGGAAATCGGGAAGGTGAACGGCGGCCGGTATCGAGCGCGCTACAGAAAAGTACCCTCTACTTAATAGCCTTTTGGACCCACATTCTTGCCACAACTCGAACACAATTAACGCACTGAGTGCACATTTAATCACGCCGCCGTGATAGGGCTCACAGAATTACCAAGCGATTTCAACATACATGCGGCAGCCTGTCGCACCTAGGATTCTGCCATATTTAACTTTCGCTATGCGTGCAGAATCGAAATACTCGACGAATTTCAATCATAAGTAGAATCGAAAAGGCGCCCCGTTTCCGAGGCGCCTTTCCTTCAGAAAAGTCGGAAGATCAGCACCACCGTCGAAACCAACTCGGGGCGCAAAGCACACCCGAAAGCCAGACGGGTACTTTTACCTTCCGACCGGCCGGTTTCGAGAAAGAAAAATGCCATCATAGGCATCCTCCGATCCCTATGTGCGAGGGTCCCTTACGGTACCCGCCTTCGCACAACAGGCCAGCTATTCGAGGGTTTTTTTCTAACCGCGTCGGTGACCCTCAAACACGCTGCGGGCATTTCGGTGTCAGGCTTTAGATGGTGAATGGCAGGGCCGTGTTCAAGGGCGCGTAACAGCCCTCAACCGCTCGATCCGCTCGGCTAGCTCGTCGTGCTGGCCCTGGTCGATTTCGGCGACGTGCTCGATGTCTACACAGTCGAGAAACAAAAGGTCGGCGAGAAGTTCAGCGGCTTCGATGATGTGTTCGGCGTTCATGCCGTCCTCCGTTGCTGGATAGTGAGCGGAGGATTCCAGAAAGAAATAATATCGTCAAACAAGTTTAGTGGAGTCGGTAATGCGGTAAGTCGGTATTAGAGTATTACAATATATTCATATAGAATGTATGGAGTTGTGCTTTCTTGGTCTATTTTTTCGATTTGGCATTTTTAATTTCCTGCCCTTCCCGACAAGTAGCGGTGTGATATTTGATTCTAGGTGGGCAAGGCATTCTTTCGTATATACGAAAAATAATTTTTGCTTCTCAAGTAGGGTCTTATCAACCGGATACCAAATAAAATCCTTCATAGCATGGGTGAATGAATCTTTTTCAACACTTGTGTAGGCAAGTCCACCATTCTGGAGTCCCCACAAACAGTGAGCATAGTTATTCCTTATATCTTTGCAGTAATTTACCGCAGAAACAGCTTCGCTGTAGTCTTGTTCTAGCCCCAGTTTCTCGATTGCCCCTCTAGCCATAGTGCTGGCAATTCGTATCCGCTGGGATT
Organism: Pseudomonadota bacterium; assembly: GCA_023458595.1. GTDB lineage: Bacteria > Pseudomonadota > Alphaproteobacteria > Rhizobiales > Tepidamorphaceae > Microbaculum. The sequence continues at coordinate 1,618 of JAEWYT010000049.1, read as the reverse complement.
CTGATTGCAGTTTATGGGTCGCCTCAAGGAGAACGAATTTTTGTTTCATAGCTTCGCCGGATACAATGAGTAGCGAAATTACAATATCCGAATAGCCAAGAAGCATCTGCCCAACTAGAGCTTCTTCCTCGGGATAGTTCAAAAATGCCGGATTTATCATAGCGAAGATCCGCAGGAAGTGTGGCTACGTGGATGTGTACTGAACGCGGCAAGCCATCAAATCACAAATAGCTTTTTTTATCCCGGTTTCTAACAAGTGGGCTGGGGCCGTCGGTACGCAGGTCGAGCCGTTCTAGCGATTTGACCGCCCCCGGTACCCGTTGGCGTCAGTCGGCGTTGCGCAACGGCGCCAATGCAAGCTCATCGTCGTAGACGAGTTCCAGGTTTGCGGTGTCGGGCTTCCGGTCCGAGTCCCATCCTGTACAACAGGCGTCGAGCGCCGCAACGTCGGCGGCATCCCATAGGTGGAATAGCGCATAGTCGGCGCTGCTTGCCGCTGCGAAGAAGCCTTCGTCCTCGGCCTCAACGTTGAACCGTGCCATGGCCGCACGGTATGGCGTCACGCCCGCCTGGTCGAATACGGCGCGCGCCGCGCGAAGCCCGCGATCGATCTCGGTCGCGCTCGCCCCTTCGACGTTCATTGATAGCAGCATGAGGGCATGCCTTGACTGCCGGCTGTATGGGAACAAAGATAGAACATCGTCGGCTACGGATCAACCGCCGGACCATGCGAATTCTCGATTACCCGTACGTCATCGTCAGACTGGATTGCCGGCGCTGTCATCGCCAGGGCCGATATAGGTTAGCCCGCCTCGCTGCCGCCCTTGGGCCGGAAGCACCGGTCGAGGCGATCGTCAAACGGCTCACGCTAGATTGCCCATACCGGACAGGCGCCGACCGTCTTCGCCCCAAGGCCGACGACGGATGCCACGCGAAGCTTATCGACCTTGAGGGGTTCCCGCGCCCGCCGGATCTGCCACCGGCCTTGGGAGCGCTTCGGGTAGTCAAGGGAGGCCGGTAGAGACTCAACCATGCCTGCCTCAACCCTCCGTGGCGAAGGTGCCCGTGACGCGGTAACGCGCGACAGTGACGTGCCGCCCCTGTCCCTATAGGACAGGGGGCGTCACTGTCACTTGTCACCGCGTGCCAGCGGGCAGTGACACCCGAGGTTAAGTCACTTCCGTTTTTCTAGGAGTGACATGGGTTTCCGATGTCACTGTCACTGATGTCACTGGTGTCACTGGTGTCACTACAGGCGGACCATAGGTCACCGTCCTGAAAGGCCAGCCCGTTTGCCTCAAGCGTATCCTTGGCTCGATAGAACCGCCTCTTGCGCGTGCCCTCGCCAACGTCAGCGTCTCCATTGGCGTTGTACCGCGCGCGCCACTCCGCGACCGTGACAGGACCGCCATCGCTGGCCTCTAGGAGCGCATCAAGCACCGCTTGCTGTATCGCCGTGATCGCCTGCGGCTCCGGGTCTGTTTCAGGCGAGCTATCCTTGGCCTCGCACGGCACCACGACGGGCGCACTGACGGTGCTTCCGTCCGCACATTCTAGCGGAACACTTTTCATGGTGTATGTGAGCCGCAGCCGGTCGCCGTCCGGCGTGTCGTTGTCT
>JAEWYT010000048.1 GCA_023458595.1 Pseudomonadota bacterium | reverse complement strand
ACGCTGCGCGCCATCCGTGCGGAAGCCGAGGCCCATGCGGCGCATTACGACTACGCGGCGGCCGTGGACCGCTTCAAGGCCGGCCAGGATGCCGCGCGACGCAGCCAGGGCGCCGCTGACTACATCGAGGTTTCAATCATCGACACCCGCCTGCGCGCCGTGGAGGCCTTATTGCGGGAACAGGCGCGCGAGAAGTGAGTCGATGGCCATGCCCAGCAGGGAGTAGAGAATCGCCCCCCACACGGCAGCCCAGAAGCCCGCCACGTGCAGCCCGCCCAGCAAGCCCGAGGCCGCCCACAGCATCAACCCGTTGATGACGAAGAGGAACAGGCCCACGGTCAGCAAGGTCACCGGCAAGGTCAGCAACACCAACAAGGGCCGCACCAGGGTGTTCAGCAGGCTGATCACCACCACGGCCCACAGGGCAGAGGCATAGCTTTCCACTTGCACGCCACTGAACATCGCTGCCACCAGGAGCAGGGCCCCGGCATTCAACAACCATTTGAGCAAGAGTTTCATGCGCCACAGCATAGCAGCATGGTGCGCACACAAGGCCTGGACTCTGGGCATGCGCCCACCACCCCGCGCAGGTGTTGGCGCGTGACCCCAGGCCCCAAGCAGCCGCTTGGGCTCGGCACGGCCAGGCGACAAAAAAGCCCGGCGATGCCATCACGGCATCCCGGGCCAGAAACTGGGCACAGGGGGCTTAAGCCGCCAGGGTCTCGCCAATCAGCACGCTCCACAGCGCGCCAATGCCGGCCAGGGTGCCGGCCAGTTTGCGCAGCATCGGCGCCTCGGCCTTGGGGGCGGCCACTTCCAGCTTGGGACGGCGCAGGTCCACGACCTGTGCGGCCGTGCCATGCTCGGCTTGCAGCTGGGCCAGCACGTCCGGCAGCGGTCCACGCGCCAGCATCGTGCTGACCTGCAGGCCACTGCCCTGGGCCAGCGCGGGCGCACAGGCTTCGAACAGCTTGTCGGCCCACTTGTTGCGCCAGTTCTCGCGCGCGCGGTTGCTGACAAAACGGCTGACGCGGTGCGTGATGCGGGGCGCGCATGCCACCAGCACGCAGTGGCGGCGGTCCGCACCCGGTGCCTGGGCCATGGCCTGCAGCAATGGTTTGGCGTACTCTGCGTCATCTACGTAGACGATGATGGTGTCCATGCACCCCTCCTTGGTGACTTCGTAAAGAAAAAACAACCCTGCTGGGACTCACAAATGGGCCTGAGGTTCCATTTGCCGCCACCAGCAGGGCTGCGGGGATCTGCCCAGCAGCCCGCACACGGGGGCTGCCGGCCGATCACAGGGCTTAGTGGGTCGCTTCAGACTTCTTCTGCTTGGCCGCCACCATCTTGCCGATGGCCAGCACCAGCAGTGCGCCACCCACGTGGGCCACCCAGTAGATGGGCATGGACGCGTTGAACACGGCCATCTTGGTTTCAGCGTTGTAGTCCAGCAGCTTGGGCGCCCAGGTCCACTGGTCGGGGTTCACGAACAGCGGGTCGGTCACCAGCATGCCGCCGGCAATCCAGCCCAGCAGCATGCCGCCGGCGACGATGATCAGCGGGTAACGCTCCATCAGCTTGATGACCAGCTGCGAACCCCACACGATGATCGGGATCGAGATCAGCAGACCCAGGATGATCAGCAGCAGCTGGTGCTCGCCCGAGCTCTGGGCCGCGCCGGCGATGGCGATCACGTTGTCCACGGACATCACCAGGTCGGCCACGATGATGGTCTTGATGGCGGCGAACAGCTTGTCGCTGCCTTCGATGTTGTCGTGGCTTTCCTCTTCGGGGGCAATCAGCTTCATGCCGATCCACACCAGCAGCAGCGCACCCACCACCTTCAGGAACGGCAGCTGCAGCAGCACCATGGCGAACGCGATCAAGATGACGCGCAGCACGATGGCACCGGCCGTGCCATAGATGATGCCCTTGCGGCGCTGCTCAGGGGGCAGCTTGCGGCAGGCCAGCGCGATCACGACCGCGTTGTCGCCACCCAGCAGGATGTCGATGATGATGATTTGCCCCAGCGCAATCCAGAAAGGGGCATGGGTCAGGAAATCCAAATCCATATAAAACCTCTGTAGAAGACCGCACGAGCGCAAGCGCCATGCGGCAGTTGTTACGCATGGCTCACCAAAGAGAAGCGGGAGTCACCCCGGCGGAATGCCCGGGCACTGTGGGAGCTTCTTGGGAGACCACATGTAGTCAGTCGCCCAAAGGTCTTGCCCGCAAGTTCCCGCAGAACCTTGCCTAACAAGCCGGAAGCCATAAGCTTCGTACTGACGACCTGTCAATCTGCCGGGGGGCGGCTGAATTGCGCCACCCAGCAGGGAGCTACTCCCCTTTGAAGCCCGCAATTTAAACACAAGTCAAAGTCCTGTGGGCACAAATGTGCATGTGGATTTTGCGGATGCCGCCAGCGTGCGGCCTGTGCCTGGCGTACGCTGTCGCCGTCATGGAAAGCATTCACATCACGGATCTGGAAGCCGCCATCAATTACTGGCGCGACCGCAGCCCTGCGGGCACCGGCTCGGCGCTGGCGCCGGCCACCACCCACCTGGCCGAGGTGTATGCCGGCATGATTTGCGCCAAAACCACAGCGGTTGCCATCCAGGACCTGCCCGACGCCGCGCTGCAGGCCTGGCTGGCCTGGTACGACACGCAGCCGGACACGCCCTGCATCGCGATCTGCTCGACCAGCCAGGGCGATGACCAGTGCAAGGGCTGTGGCCGCAGCTTTGCCGAGGTGCAGCTGTGGCCCGGGTTGAGCCCGTACGCCAAGCGCGCCGTGTGGCGGCGCATCACCGACGAAGGCCAGGCCTGGCGCTTCACGCGCTATGCCGAGCGCGCCGTCGAGGGACGGACTTAAAAGGTATAGCCACCTGCGCTCGCCCTGCAGTCATTTGCAAGGCTTTTGGCATCGAAACAATGGATGGACGCGCGCTGGCAGCTC
>JAEWYT010000047.1 GCA_023458595.1 Pseudomonadota bacterium | reverse complement strand
GGCGAAAAAGTGCCTTCGCTTGTTTCCCTTGATAAACTTACCAACCGCTTTGAGGCTATGGCATTGAAGGATATTTATATTCCGCAGACCTTGAAAAATGCCCCGCTTTCCGAAGAACAACAGCAAGGACTGAAAGAGGGTAAAGCCGTTTGGATTGAGGGCATGGATAAGAAAGTGAAGCAAGGCGAACAGCCGCAGAAGATTGACCGCTTCGTGCAGTACAACGCTGCAAGCAAGAATTTCGATTTTAAGTTCAGCGATGAACAACGCCAGCAGTTCAACCAAGAGCGGCGAACCAAGCAAGGCGAAGGTCAAGCAGAAGGTCAGGAACAGAAAATGCCTAAAGCCCGTAAACTCGGTGAGATATGGGTCTATTCCAAACAGGGCGGCGTACAACTTTCCCGCGAGGATTTCGACAAGCTGTGCAACAAAGAGCCTGTCTTTGTCAAAGACATGGAATCGCAAAAGCCCAAACAACAGGCGGATGCTTCGGGGGCGCAAAAAGTTGAAGCGACCGACCAGAAAGGGCAGAAGTACAATGCGTGGGTATGGATTGACGAAAACAGGGGTAAGGTTCGTCATACCACTAAGCACCCCGATCAGGTACGGGCTATCGAGGCAAAACAGGCAGCGCAGAATACGCAGAACATCAAACCCGCTGCCGAGAGTAAAACGCAGGTCGCAGTCAATAACGAGGGTAAGACCAACGAAGCGACCAAGCATTCAATCGAACCATTGAAGAAAGGTCAGTCGCAACCCACCGAGAAACAGGCGGAGAAAAAGGAGCAGAAGAAGGAACAAAAGAAATCTCCTGATGCTCCGAAGAAAGGCAAGGGGCGCAAGATGTAATCTATTATTTCAACCACTAAAAAATCAATGTTAAAATGAAAATTATAATTGCAGAAAAACCGTCTGTGGCTAAGAGTATAGCAGCCATAGTAGGCGCAAACAATAAAAAAGATGGCTATATAGAGGGTAACGGGTACGCCGTTACATGGGCTTACGGGCATTTGGTCGGGCTTGCCATGCCGGAGCATTACGGCATCGAGGGCTTTAAGCGTGAGAACCTGCCGATACTCCCGGAAGAATTTAAGCTATTACCTCGACAGGTAAAAGAGGGCAAGGAGTATAAGAATGACCCCGGCGTAATGAAACAGCTTAAAGTAATCAAAGAGTTGTTTGGTCGTGGGGATGAAATAATTGTAGCTACCGATGCCGGACGTGAAGGAGAACTCATATTCCGCTATATATTTGAATATATAGGCAGTTCCCTTCCGTTCCGCCGTTTGTGGATTAGTTCTTTGACTGACCGTGCCATCCGTGACGGATTCCAAACCCTCCGTCCGGGAAGCGATTACGATAACCTCTATGCTTCGGCAAAAGCCCGCAGTACCGCCGATTGGTTAGTAGGACTGAATGCAAGTCAGGCACTTTCTATCTCCGCAGGCTATGGCGTTTGGTCGCTCGGCAGGGTACAGACCCCGACACTGGCGATTATTTGCAGCCGATACCTTGAAAACAAGGATTTCAAGCCGCAAACCTATTTCCGCCTGAAACTCCATACGGCGAAAGATGCTGTGGCTTTTCCCGCCCTTTCGGTGGATAAATTCGTTACACGAATCATTGCCGAGGAAGTTACGGCACAGGTCAAAGCTGCCGGAGCGGTTAAGGTTACAGGTGTGGAGCGTAAGGAGGTCAAACAGGAACCGCCATTGCTTTACGACCTTACCACGCTTCAAAAGGAAGCCAACAGTAAGCATGGTTTTTCGGCGGATAAGACCCTGACGATAGCACAGGCTTTATACGAAGCAAAAAAAATTTCGTACCCCCGAACAGGAAGCCGCTATATCTCCGAAGACGTACTGGAGGAAATACCGCACCTGATCGCCACGCTTCGTTCGCATCCTCTTTTCGGTGCGTATATCGACAGCAGGTTTGATACAACGCTCAATACCCGCAGCGTGGACGATACGAAAGTTACCGACCACCATGCGCTGATTATTACGGAAGATCCGGCTAACGGATTATCCAAAGATGAACAGCTTATCTACGATATGGTTGCCGGGCGTATGCTTGAAGCCTTCGGCGAACGTTGCATCAAAGAGAACACCACCGTTTCGCTTGACGCGGGCGGCGTACACTTTTCATGCAAAGGAAGCGTTACGCTCGTCCCCGGTTGGAGGTCAGTGTTTAATTCTAAGGACGAGCCAAACGATGAGGACGATACGGCAGTTCTGCCCGCCCTCATTGAAGGCGACAGCCTTTCTATCCGCGATTGCGAAATACAGGAGAAACAAACCAAACCCCGCCCGCTTCACACGGAAAGTTCATTGCTTGCGGCGATGGAGAGTGCGGGCAAGGAGGTAGAGAACGAAGAAGAACGCGAGGCGATGAAAGATTGCGGTATCGGAACACCTGCCACCCGTGCAAGTATTATCGAAACCCTATTCTCCCGTGAATATATTGTACGCGAGAAAAAATCCCTTGTCCCGACTAACAAAGGGCTGGTAGTCTATCTGGCGGTAAAGGATAAGAAAATAGCGGACGTTGCCATGACAGGGCAATGGGAACAAGCCCTCAATAAGATCGCATCAGGCGATATGGATGCCGCTACATTCCATAAAGCAATAGAGGTTTACGCTTCACAAATAACATCCGAATTGTTGGATATGACCTTTGAACGGCAGGATAACCGCCAGTCATGCCCTTGCCCGAAATGCAAGAGCGGGAATGTGGTTATCTATAATAAAGTCGCCAAATGTCAGAATGAGAACTGCGGGCTTACCGTGTGGCGTTCCATTGCTAAAAAGGAACTGACGGACGGGCAACTGACAGACCTTTTGATGAACGGCAAGACCGCCTTTATCAAGGGTTTCGTAAGCAGTAAAACCGGAAGCACTTTCGAGGCGGCAATCAAATTCGATGCGGACTATAAAACAATCTTTGAGTTCCCGCAGAATAAAGGAGGCAGCAAAAAACGATGCTCTAAATAAAATCTTCATTATCTTTTGATAAGATACTCACGCTCGACAATGCTAAAATGAATTTTGCACTGTTCTCGCTTAATCGTATCTTTGCCACTGAAAGACTTTGTTTTACGATTCGGAATAGTCGTTTATCATTGATCTTTTAGTGGTGGGCATCCGGGGCAAGGCTTCGGATGCCTTTTTTTCGTCCATATCAAAGGCTCGCATTTATATATAAAGCGACATCGTTTCCCCCATATAAACCGGGTATTCTCAATCTTATACGATTAACGGTTCTTCCTTTCGTCCGGTTGAAACGGCAGCCTCTTTTATCTTCCTTATCGGTTACGGCAGGCAACCACATCATTAAATAAGAACCATCATTCATAGGCGTAAGCGTTAAAAATCCGGCTTCTTTCATTTTCCACCTTAAAACATACGGCAACTGCCTGACAGGTTATTTTCTATCATGGCGCAAAGGTGTTTACGGAATCTTAACGGGCAGTAAAGTACAAGCCTTGCAGGTTCACGGAAAAATCTCCACGCTTGCAGGTTGTATTTTGTCCGTGAATACTTGACATCCCTAATTCCTACACCGGAAATGCACCTGAATAAAAAATCAACCCGGCAAATGCCGATTAAAAATTAAGGTTATGGAAAATATATCAGAAGCACGGATTTATGTAGGAACTTACGCTAAGTATAATGAAGGTTCAATAGAAGGTAAGTGGTTAGACCTTTCGGATTATTCCGATAAAGAAGAATTTTACGAGGCTTGCCGCGAGTTGCACAAGGACGAGGAAGACCCCGAATTAATGTTTCAGGATTGGGAATATATACCCTCCGGTCTTATAGGTGAAAACTGGCTGTCCGATAACATATTTGAAATTATCTAAGCCATAGACGATATGGACGATACGAAAAAAGAGGCATTCGCTGTCTGGCTGAACCACGAAAGCTACGATCTTAGTTCCAAAGATATAAACGACCTGATTTCCTCTTTCGAGGATGACTTTCAGGGCGCATACAAGGATGAAGAAGATTATGCCTACGAAGTCGTTGAAGAATGCTACGACCTGCCGGAATTTGCGAAAACTTACTTCGACTATGAAAAGTTCGCTCGCGATTTATTTATGACCGACTACTGGTTCGATGACGGTTATGTGTTCCGGCACTCATAACTTAACCGAAACGGTTTTAAGGCGGAGTAATCCGCTTTTTTTATTGTCTGTTCAGCCATAAATAACAAACCCCGCTCTATCTCTCGACACAGTACGGGGTCTTAACAATGGATAAATCAGAAAAGCTAACCGGATGGTTCTGGTTCAAGTTCTGTTTCACTGTCATTATCGCCTTTGGCGAAATGGTCGCGTATAAATTTCTCTACGTTTTTCTCCGTATAAAATATCTTATGGTGAATGGTTATGTAGGTCAGTTCTCCCGCAGAACGGTAGCGTTGCAAAGTGCGTTTACTTACGTTCAGCAGTTGGCACAAGTCCTGATTATCCAAAAGTCGCTCCCCATTCAGTACGTTATGCCGTCCGCTCATTATATCCATGAATTTATCCAATCGGTCAAAACGTCCCATGAATTGCTCGAACCATTCCTGCATAAAATTTCTCAATCCTTCGTCCTCACTCATGGCTTGCCTCCTTTCTTATTATCGTTTGTTACCACTCGTCCCGGCAACATCCTTTTGACTTCTTCCAGCGTGTACCACGCTTTACCGCCCCTGATAGAATAAGTTATTTCTCCGTTACTGCGTAGCCGTTGCATGGTTCGTTTACTTACCTGTAACATGGTTGCGGCATCTTGGTCGCTTACCCAAACTTCCGAAGGATTAGGTTGCGGAGCGGCATTTTCTTTCGCCTGCTTTTTTATATCGGAATAAATCAATTCGATTTTTCGCACCAGCCTTTTGTACGCTTCCGATTCTATGGTTATCACTTTCATATTTGCAACTTATTGATTCACTGCAAAGTTCGGGTGTTTCTCAATAGTCGCTAACGAGGTCGGTATGACTTTTCTTGAAAATATTTTTCAATTCATTTATTTACAGCGAATTAAAAATGTGTTTTCCGTCAAAAAGCAGGGAGAGAAAAGTTAGAAAAGGTCGGTGTAATATGGATTATACCCCAAAACACCCGATTTTGACCTGAATTAGTGCCAAAGTCGGGTGTT
>JAEWYT010000046.1 GCA_023458595.1 Pseudomonadota bacterium | reverse complement strand
CTTGATGCAGGTCGTGCACAGCGGGGCCACCCAGGCCCAGCCGCCGCCGCCGGAAGTGGCGATGGAGGGGGCCACGGCCGTGCTGTACCTGCAGGCGGCCTTCGCCTCGCTGGACCTGGCCGACGATGCGATGGCTTCGCATGCCGACACCTTGGCGGGCCGTCTGCTGCAGGTGCTGGCCGGGCAACCGGCCCAGCCGCTGGAGCCCTGGATGGAGCAGCTGTACCGCCAGGTCAGCGACCAGCAGACCATGGGCAGCGTGGTGGGCGAATTGCGCGGCACCCTGGCCGATGCCGAAAAACTGCTGGACCAGTATTTCCGCAACCCTGCCGAGACGGCGGTGCTGGCACCGGTGGCGGCACATTTGTCGCAGATGCGTGGCGTGCTGTCGGTCCTGGGGCTGGACCAGGCCTCGCAGGCCATGGTGCGCATGCGCCAGAACGTGGAGCGCCTGCAGACCGAGCAGGTGCCGGAGGACGAACAGCACCGCCTGTTCGACAAAATGGGCAACAGCCTGGGCGCCTTGGGCTTTCTGATCGACATGCTCAGCTACCAGCGCAACCTGGCGCGCAAGCTCTACGAGTTCGATGAGCAAGAGGGCGAGCTGAAGCTGTTGATGGGGCGCGTGCGCCACCGTGCCAGCGATGGCGAGGGTCCGGCATCCCGGGAGGCCATGCAGGCCCGCGAGCCACAGAGTCCCCCGCCTGTGCAGCTGGTCGCGCCGGAGGTCCCAGTCACTCCTGAGGCGGTGCCTGCCGCCGCCACAGAGGCGGTGCCGCAGCCATCCGCAGACCTTGCACAGGCGTCCAAGGCCGCAAGCACGCCGCCTGTGGCGGACCCCCAGGCCGTGGTTGCCCCTGTCCCCGCACCCGCGTTGCAGGTGCAGCCGGAAGATACGGACGGCGAGCTGCTGGGCATCTTCCTGGAAGAGGCCCGGGAGGTGGTGTCCAACGGCCGTGCAGCCTTGCAGGCCCTGGCCGAGGAGCCTTCTAACCTGAGCGAGCAAACCGTGCTGCGCCGGGCTTTCCATACGCTCAAGGGCAGCTCGCGCATGGTGGGGCTCGACGATTTCGGGCAGGCCGGATGGGCCATGGAGCAGATGCTCAACGCCTGGCTGGCCGAGCAGAAGGCCATGCCCGAGCCCATGCGGCAACTGTCCGGGCAGGCGCTGGATGCGTTCGAGGCCTGGGTCGCTGCGATCGAAGCCCAGGCGGACCAGCACTGGCAGTCCGCACCGTTTCGCGCCAGTGCCGATGCCATGCGCCTGGACGCCCGTTTCATTCCGCTGGACAGGCAGGCGGTGCCGGGCGCGGCAGCCACGGAGGTGGCACCGCCGGTGGCCAAGGTCGATGCGGCACAGTGGTCGGCAGCGCAGGCCTTGGACCTCGAGGACCTGGCGGCCAGTGCGCCAGCGTTGACCGAGGATGCCGAGGCAGCACCACCGGCTGCGTTCGACAGCCTGGGCGTGGCAGCACTGTCGGGCGACGTGCCCGTGACGGCAGAAGCTGCTGCGCCGCTGGTGCCGGAGGCCGTGACCGAGGCATGGGCGGAGGAACCAGCCGTGGCGCTGCCTGCGCTGGAGGAGCCCGAGGCCCGCGCGATGGAGGTGCCGCAGGCCGAGGAAATCAGTTTTGACGAGTTCGATGCGCTGTTGCACGAGGCGGGTGACGGCATCTCCGCGCCCATCTTGCCGGTTGCGCCATCGCGTGAAGAGGTGGTGGAGCGGTCCGGGCCTTCCGAGGTGGCGGAGCCGGTGGAGGCGACCGCCGAAGCCGGGATGCTGGAGGATGTGGCCGCCACTGCCGAGCCCGAGCTCACCTTGTCCGGGGTGGACGAGGTGCCCGCCGCTTCAGCGGCCATCTCAGTGGACGACGCAGCGCCAGCGGAGCCGCCTGCCGCGCAGGTCAAGCAGATCGGGGATCTGTCGGTGCCCCTGCCCCTGTTCAATGTGTATCTGAGCGAGGCCGAGGGCTGGTCCTACCGTTTGCTGGATGCACTGACTGCCTGGCAGGAGAACCTGGAGGAAGCCCAGCCCGATTCCGTGATCGCGTGGGCTCACTCGCTGGCTGGCAGCTCGGCCACCGTCGGCTTCCAGGCACTGTCGGGCCTGGCACGCAAGCTGGAAGCCGCGCTGCAGCACGTGGAGCCCCAGGCCTGCGGTGTGGCCGAGCAGGTCCAGGTGTTTGTGCAGGCAGCGGAGGAAATCCGTGGTTTGCTGCACCAGTTTGCGGCCGGCTTCCTGCGCACGGCTTCGGCCGAGGTGCAGCAGCGTTTGCAGGACGTGATGCAAGCCAATCTGGAACTGGCGCCCGCCCCGGTTGCGGCGCAAGCCCCGGCCGAGCTGGACGAACCCCTGCCGCACGCTGCCGCCGTGGCACAGGAGTGCAGTGCGCCGCTGGTGCCGCCATCCGATGCCGCGATGCCCCAGGCCGTGGTGGATGGCGACGATGACATCGATGTGTTCGATGTCATCGATCCGGACCTGTTCCCGATCTTTGAAGAGG
>JAEWYT010000045.1 GCA_023458595.1 Pseudomonadota bacterium | reverse complement strand
CCCCCCCGGGCCCCCCCCCCGCCTGGCCCTCGCCTGGCGGGTCCGCGCCGTCAGGGGAGGGGTGCAGAATATCCGCTGCGGATAACCCTGCCCTGTTCCCTGCCGGAGGGGACGAATAGGAATCTCGGCGACAACCGAGCCGGCATTGTCGATTGGCGGGCGTATCCCGCCGGCCGAGTGCCCGCATAGTCCAAAGCAAAGCCCAAGGAGCATCGGACGCCATGAGCAATTCGCTGTTTTCTCCGCTCAAGCTGCGCGACCTGCAGCTTAACAACCGCATCGTGATCTCCCCGATGTGCCAGTACCAGTCCGAGGACGGCAACGTGAACGACTGGCACCTGATGCACTACGGCTCGCTCTCGATGGGGGCGGCCGGGCTCGTGCTGACCGAGATGACGGACGTATCGCCGGAGGGGCGGATCTCGCTGCAATGTGCAGGCATCTACAGCGACGACAACGAGGCCGCCTGGAAGCGCGTCGTCGACTTCTGCAAGAAGTTCGGCGTCGCCGCTATCGGCGTGCAGCTGGGCCATGCCGGGCGCAAGGGATCGACCCTGCCGCCGGCGAAGGACGGCCTGCCCCTGACCGCCGAGCAGGGCGCATGGGAAACCATCGCGCCCTCGGCCGTTCCCTACGCGGAGAACTGGCACACGCCGCGCGAAGCCACCAGGGACGACCTTCAGAAGATCAAGGACGACTTCGTCGCGGCGGTCGATCGTTGCGAGCACATCGGGTTCGACCTGATCGAGCTGCACGGCGGCCACGGCTACCTGATGAATCAGTTTCTGTCGCCGATCACCAACAAGCGCGAGGACGAATATGGCGGCAGCCTCGAGAACCGGATGCGCTTCGTGCTGGAGGTGTTCGAGGCAATCCGCGCCCGCTGGCCGCTGAACAAGCCGATCGGCGCCCGCGTCTCGGCCACCGACTACGTCGAGGGCGAGGGCTTCACCCCGGACGAGGCCGTGGTCCTGGCCAAGGCGCTGAAGGAGCGTGGCATCGACTACGTCGACATCTCCGGTGGCGGGCTCGATCCGCGCCAGAAGCCGCCGTTCGGCGTCGCCTATCAGGCGCCGATGGCCGAGAAGGTCAAGCGCGAGGCCGGGGTGACCACATCGACTGTCGGCCTGATCGCCGATCCGAAGGTCGCCGACGACATCATCGCCTCGGGCAAGGCCGATCTGGTCAAGATCGGCCGCGGCGCGCTCTACGACCCGCGCTGGGCGTGGCACGCGGCAACGGAGCTCGGTGCCGAGACCCAGTATCCAGGGAAGTATTTCGCCGCCCAGCCGAAGTTCCGCCCCTGGGTTTTCGCAGACTCCTGACTTTCGGGTCAGGCGGGGCCGATCGCGGCGACGCGGCGTCTCCCGGTTGAGGTGCAGTGGGTTCGCATAGGCCGGAGAATGCGTCGGCCGGGGGTTGTGAAGACGAGACATTTCCTGGGCGTGCTGCTGTCTCGGCGCCGCGGCGATCGGGGTTGGCATGCCCGGCATCCAAGGGATGGAGCGGCCTGTGACCTCGCAAGCTCGGGCAGCGATGCCGCTACACATGCCGAGACGGCCACGGGGGCCCTCGGCGCGGGGGCGACAGGCTCCGCCGACGGTCCTTCCCGGACGCGCGGCGACACGTGAGGCGGCCGATGCACGCGTGGCTGGCGATCGTGCGCGCGCGTCGGCCCGTCCGCGACGGCATGGGACTGCGGGGCATCGTGGCTCCGCAGCCCGACAACCGGTGTGTCGGCCGTCGCGCCGGGGTTCGCGGCTGATTGTCTCACCGGGCGCCTGAGTTGCGCCGCGATCTCCCATATCAACCCGCCGCCAGTGTATACGGTGGACCTGCATCCGCTTCTTCGGGCCGAGTTGGCCACACAGCATGTGCCCGTCGCGACACGATCCTGGTGGCGTTGCTCATGCACCGTAAACGCGCCGACGCACCCTTTGTTCTTTCCCGGCCGGCCGAGATCGCAGCCACGCGCCGGGCAGAGAACCCGTTCCGGACCGTCCCGCCGACGAAACGAGGCCGCCGCCGCAAGCCGCCCCTTGCGCTGTCCGCGAGCTTCCTTCGCCCCAGTCTGGCGGGGTATCGACCGTGACCGAACCGGATCTGGCCACCGGCAACCTGAGCGATCTCGAGTACCTCAGGATCCTCCATCTTCTCGAGCGGATCCGGTGCGAGTTCGACGAGAAGGTCCATGTCGGCCAGTCCGACCCGGACTGGCGGATGGTCGCCTTTCTGATCAGGGGCTACATCTCGGGCGATCCCATCACCATCAGTTCCCTGATCCAGGTTTCCGGGATTCCCTACGGTACCGCCCAGCGGCGCGTCCACGCCCTGATCGAGGCCGGCCTGATCGACCGCAAGTTCCGCAGCAAGACGCAGAAGTCCTTTTTCCTGCTGCCGAGCGCCCGGCTTCTGGCGGACTTCACCGCCTATGTGACCAGGATGAAGTCCCTGCTGGCGCGTACCGTCGGCGTACGTGGAGACGAGGACGCGGATGAGTTCTATTTCGGCGGTGCCGACTACGCCCGCGACATCGCCGCCGTCCCGCCTCTTCAGTTCAAGGTCGCCAGCAGCAACGAGCCGCTGAGATTCCTCGTCAACGACGACAACTACTTCGCGGCCATGCGCAACATGTGGTCGGACTACCGGAACAACCTCGGCTCGCGCCGGAGCTTTGCGCTTAAGTTGCTGCCTGCGCTCTATTCGGAGCTTAAGGTCGGCCTCGGCGCGGACCGGGCGGAATACGACGTCGTCGCGCTGAACGTGCCCTGGCTGGGCGAGTTTGCCGATGCCGGGCAGTTGCACCGGCTGGACACCTTCATCACCGAGGAGAACATCCAGCCCCTGGACTATCACCCGGCGGTCTGGTCGACGGGCCAGTGGAACGGCCAGCAGTTCGGGATCCCGATCTATGTGACGATCGAGGCGATGGCGGTCCGGCGAGACCTGTTCGAGCTGCATGGCCACGAGCCGCCCAGAACCTTCGACCACGTCGTCGAAATCGGCCGGCGCCTGCACGACCCGGCGAGGGAGTTCTACGGTATTGCCTGGAACGGGGCGCGCGGGATGCCGATCGCCTCGACCTTCATGATCCTGATGGGCTGCTGCAGCGCCTCGATCCTCAATCTTCAGGGCGCGCGCCGGCTGCACGAGCTTCCCGCGCTGAGCGGCGATCAGATGCGCCCGCGGATCGACTGCGACGAGGCGCGTCTCGTCATGGACTATCTGCGCCGGCTGGTCGAGATATCTCCGCCCGACATCCTCCAGATGGACTGGGATCGGCGCATTTCGGCGTTCCTGAACGGCGAGGTCGCCATGACCTACTGCTGGACGATGCGCGCATCCCGCTTCGAAAGCGACGTCCGCTCGGTGGTCAAGCGGCGGACGCGGTTCATTCCGCAGCCGAAAGCCTCGTTCGGCGTCAGCAACAACCCGATCGGCGGCTTTCTTCTGGCGATCCCGGCCAATGTGCCCGAGGAGCGCGCGCGCCTGGCGTTCAAGGCCATTTCGTGGATGGCCTCCCCCGAGGCGATGAAGAAGCATGCCACCAACGGGCTGCCGGTCGCCCCCCGCTTCAGCATCGCGGCGGATCCCGAGGTCGCCGCCACATCGCCCATCGTGCGCTTCGTCGACACCCTCGCCAAGCGCGGCATGCTGTGCACCTGGCAGAGGCCGCCGGTGCCGGAGTACCGCGAGATCGAGTTCGTCCTGGGCAACCGGATCCACTCGGCCCTCTCCGGCGAACTGACGGTGAACGAGGCGCTGGCGCTGGCTCAGGACGAGGTGGACAAGGTGATGCGCCGCGCCGGACGCTACTAGCCGCGGCCTGCCGCCGGTCCTGCGGGCGCGCCGCCGGGCTGCCACAACTCGTTCCTCGAGCCTGATGGGGCGCCTAAGCCCCGGCGGCGGGTGCCCCTGCCGGTGACGCCGGCCCTTCGATCCTGCTCGACAACGGAGACGAGATATTCCTCGGCTCTCCGGCCCGCCGGCTCGTTCTCTGCGGCGAAGCCTTTCGTCCGGCTGCGCTCGCCGGTGCAGGCGCAGGGATCATGTCGCTTGTGCCGATGGTAGACCGCCTGGCGCCCAATTCGCCGTGGATATGCCGACGCTGCCGCGAACCAGTGATGAATCAACACTGGACATGTCTCCGGCTATGATTCCGCAACATTGTCCGTCCGTTCCTCGAATGCCTAACCTCCTGTTCAAGGGCCTTTGCTTCGGCCGCTTGAGTGGAGCGGAAAGCTCCGAAAAAAGGGAGGAACTTCATGGTACATCGCAAATACCCGCGGGCTTTCGCCGCAGCGCTCGCCGCCTGCCTCGCCTTGCCTGGCGCGGGCGCGCTTGCCCAGGATGCGAAGATCTCGGACGGCGTCGTCCGCATCGGCCTTATCGAGGACATGTCCGGCGTCTATGCCGACATCACCGGCATGGGCGCGGTGACCGCGGCGCGAATGGCAGTCGAGGAGTTCGGCGGCACGGTACTCGGAATGCCGATCGAGGTCGTGTTCGCCGATCATCAGAACAAGCCGGATATCGGCGCCGCGATTGCGCGCAAGTGGTTCGACGAAGAGAAGGTGGACGCAATCCTGGATGTGGCGTCCTCGTCGCCGGCGCTCGCGGTCATCGAGATCGCCAAGGAAAAGGGGAAGATCCTGACATTGAGTTCGCCCGGTTCGATGCGGATCACCAATGACGCCTGCGGCCCCTACGTGATCCATTGGGCCTACGATACCCATGCGATCGCCCACAGCACGGGAAGCGCGCTCGTCAAGCAGGGCTTCGACAGCTGGTACTTCATAACCGCCGACTACGCATTCGGGCACAGCCTCGAGAAGGACACTTCCGATGTCGTGACCACCGCCGGCGGCAAGATACTGGGCAATACGCGCCTCCCGGTGGGAACTACCGACTTCGCCTCCGCACTGCTGACGGCCCAGGGCTCGCAGGCGAAGGTGGTGGCGCTGGCGAACGCCGGTGCGGACGCGATCAACTCGATCAAGCAGTCGGCACAGTTCGGCATCGCGCAGGGCGGCCAGAAGCTGGCGACGCTGGCCGGCTTCATCAACGACGTCCATGGCCTCGGGCTGGCCGAGGCGCAGGGGCTCACCATCACGGAGGCGTCGTACTGGGACCTGAACGACGAGACGCGGGCCTGGTCGAAGCGCTTCTTCGAGAAGATGAATGCGATGCCCAACATGCTGCAGACCGGCACGTATTCGTCGGTTCTCCACTATCTCAGGGCCGTCGAGGCGGCCGGGACCGACGAGACGCAGGCCGTCATGGCGAAGATGCGCGAGATGCCCGTCAACGACGTGTTCTACAAGAACGGCAGCATCCGCGAGGACGGGCGCATGATGCACGAGATGTATCTGTTCGAAGTCAAGAAGCCGGACGAGTCGGAGGCACCGTGGGACTACTACAAGCTGCTGGCCACCATCCCCGCCGAGCAGGCGTTCCTGCCGATCGATCAGTCCACCTGTTCGCTCGTCAAGAAGTAGGGTCTGTCGGCCGGAGGACGTAAAGCGTCCGAACGGAACGAAGATGCGGAGCGGGGGGGGGGGGGGGGGGGCGGGCCGGCGGG
>JAEWYT010000044.1 GCA_023458595.1 Pseudomonadota bacterium | reverse complement strand
GGGTGTGCCGTTCTGGATGCCCAGCGCAGCATCTTCAGCGTCCATGCGCATATCAAAGTAGCGGTCAAAACCCAGACCCGGCGACAGCAGCCCAGCTTCGCCACGCGAACCCAGCTGGTTCAGATAGGCCACGCCAGCCCAGTATTCGTCGGGAGTGATGTTCAGGTCTTCAATCGCCTTGTACAGGTCCGACAGGATGCGGTGAATGATCTGCTTGGTGCGCGGGTTTCCACCTGGCTGATTCAGGCCACTGGCCAGACGCAGAAAGTCCTGTACTTCGGTGGTGTCGAAGAGTTGAATAGACATACGGGTCTCCTTGGTCATCGTAGGAACGGATAGAACAGATGCGGCTTCAGTGCGCCGCCACTGCGGCACTGCGCTTTTTGTCACGGCGGAAGAACTGCACGCGGTCTTCATCCAGCGCAATCCCCAGACCCGGAGCCGTTGGCACAGCCAGTTGGAAGTCCTGGTATTGCAGCGGCTGTGCCAAGATTTCTTCGGTTAACAGCAAGGGACCAAACAACTCGGTGCCCCACTGCAGATCTCGGAAGGTGGCAAACACATGGGCCGAAGCCACTGTGCCCACCGCCCCCTCCAGCATGGTGCCGCCGTACAGTGCAATGCCTGCAGCATCGGCAATCGCGGCCACTTGTTGTGCAGCGCGCAGGCCACCCGACTGCTCAATCTTCACAGCGAACACATCGGCACCCGCTACGCGGGCAAGGGCGAAGGCTGAAGCAGGGCCGGTCAGCGACTCATCGGCCATGATGGCAATCGGGTAACGCCCCTTCAGACGTGCCAGCGCTTCGGCGGTGGCCACGGGTTGCTCAGCCAGCTCACAGCCGGCATCGGCCAATGCCGCCAGGCCATGCTGGGCCTGCAGTTCACTCCATGCCATGTTCACATCGACCCGCACGGCTGCGCGATCACCCAGGGCCTTCTTGATGGCCGCCACATGGGCCACGTCGTCGGCCACAGCACGGCGGCCAATCTTGAGTTTGAAGATGTTGTGGCGACGCTGCGCCAGCATGCGCTCGGCCTCGTCGATGTCCTTGGCGGTATCCCCTGAGGCCAGCGTCCAGGCCACGGGCAGGCTCTCACGCACACGCCCGCCCAGCAACTGGGACACAGGCAGGCCGGTGCGCTGCCCCAGCGCGTCAAACAACGCGGTTTCCACCGCGCACTTGGCAAACCGGTTATCGCGGATGGCCTTGTCGAGCTTGGCCATGATGGCGGGCACATGGCTGGCATCCGCCCCCACCAGCAAAGGTGCGAAATAGGTGTCGATGGCCAGCTTCATGCCCTCGGGCGACTCAGCCCCATAGGCCAGCCCCCCAATGGTCGTGCCCTCGCCCACGCCCACGGTACCGTCTGAGCAATACAGACGCACCAGCATCAGCGTCTGGCCGTTCATCGTGGCCATGGACAGCTGGTGGGGACGAATGGTGGGCAAGTCCACCAAAAAGGTTTCTACCCGCTCAATGGCCACAGGGGCCACCGACAATTGAAGGCGTTGTGTGTGTTCCATGGCAGCCATTGAACAACGCGGTCCCCTGACACATCCAACACCAAATTCGTCTTGTTAAATACCTTCTAGGTATAGTCTCTAGCTAAGTCACTAAGAATTAACTAATTCGGCGCCATCAATTCCATTAATTAGTGGTTTACCCTATGGATATCAGGCAGCTCAAATACTTCATCGCTGTTGCCAACACCCGCAACTTCACGCGGGCATCCGAGCAACTGCACATTGCTCAGCCACCACTGAGTCGCCAGATCCAGTTGCTGGAGCAGGAGTTGGGGGTGCAGCTGCTGCTGCGCAACAGCCGCCCCCTGCGATTGACCGAAGCCGGGCGCGTGTTTTATGAGCAAGCACTGCAAATCACGAACCGGCTGGACCAACTCAAAAGCACCACCCAGCAAATCGGGCTGAACCAGCGACAAACCCTGTCCATCGGCTTTGTGGCGTCCACCCTCTACGGCGGCCTGCCCGCCCTGGTGCGCAAGCTGCGCCAGCACTACCCGGACTTGGACATCCAGCTGGTGGAGCTGACCTCCATGCAGCAAATCGCAGCCCTGAAATCTGGCCGTATCGACATCGGTTTCGGCCGTATCCGCAGCAACGATGCCGCGGTCACACGCATCGTCCTGCGCGAAGAGCGGCTGGTACTGGCGCTGCCGCCCAGTTCTCCGTTGGCTGCTGAAGCCTGCCAGCTCAGCCTGAAGGCTGTCCATGGGCAAAAACTCATCATCTATCCCAAGGAACCACGTCCCAGCTTCGCGGACCACATCCTCAGCCTGCTGCGCGACCAATCGATACGCCCCTCAGAGATCCACGAGGTGCGCGAGATTCAAACCGCACTGGGTCTGGTGGCCGCAGAGTCCGGGCTGTGCCTCATCCCAGCCTCGGCACGGCTGCGCAGCGACCTGCATTACCGTCTGATCGAAGATCAGCGCGCGACGTCTCCCATCATCTTGACCCATCGCATCAACGATAACGCCTGGTTCATCGAAGCCATCAAGCGCCTAGCCACCGATGTGTATGCAGAGCACCCGAGCTGGCTTGGCACGGAGCACAACCCACCCCACGGGGGTGATCCGGTTTGATGCTTGGCTGCATTGCGCTTGTCTGTTTTGAACGGTGGGGGTTGCGCGCAAGATAAGCT
>JAEWYT010000043.1 GCA_023458595.1 Pseudomonadota bacterium | reverse complement strand
CGTTCCGACGTATCGAGGATAGGTCATTCGAGTTGTCCCTTTCTTGTGGACTTGACGCAAAAAGCCCGTGCCGCGCGAACGCAGCCGGGCAGGGGTGAAAGAGGATGGTAAGGCGTTAGCGGCGCGGACCGTCAAAGACATCGCGCGCGGCGGGCAGGCCGGCGCGAAAATGAACGCTCCCATGTCGCGCCTATGTCGCGCGGACACGCTGGCAACGCTTCGGAATCGCTGGAAACGCTTGACTCTATGTCGCACTGTGTTGCGACATGAAAAAGGCCCCATGCGGGGCCTAACATATTGATTTTGCTTGGAGGCCACGCCCGGAATCGAACCGGGGTATACGGATTTGCAGTCCGCTGCGTCACCACTCCGCCACGTGGCCAGCCGGGTCAGATACATATTGGCCGCGCGTGCCGTGCGCAAGCCTCTTGCTCACAGTCCTGTGAACTGCCTTAACGTAACGTCCGGTTGTGGCGTGGCGAAGGGGCGCGCTTGCCTTTCCGGATTGTTGATGTAGCGTGCCGCCGACCATCAAAGACACGCCGGAGGCGGGGCCTCCACGGAGGTAAGAGCATGACGGATTTCGCACTTGCGCGGCGCAACATGGTGGAATCCCAGGTCAGGACGAACGACGTCACCGACCGCAGGCTGATCTCGGCGCTTCTCGAGGTTCCGCGCGAGCGTTTCGTCCCGGCTTCCGTGCGCGAGCTCGCCTATATCGACGAGGATGTGCCGCTCGCCGCCACGGGCGCCGGCCGGCGCTGGTTGATGGAGCCGATGCCCTTCGCCAAGCTCGTCCAGCTCGCCGGCGTCGCCCCCGGCGACCTGGTTCTCGATATCGGCTGCGCCTCGGGTTACTCGACCGCCATTCTGGCCCGACTCGGCGAGTCGGTGGTCGGGCTCGAGGGCGACGCGGAGCTCGCCTCCCTCGCCGAAAGCCGGCTCGTCGAGGAGGGCGTCGGCAACGCGGCGATCGTCACGGGCGA
This sequence comes from Pseudomonadota bacterium, assembly GCA_023458595.1. Taxonomy (GTDB): domain Bacteria; phylum Pseudomonadota; class Alphaproteobacteria; order Rhizobiales; family Tepidamorphaceae; genus Microbaculum. The sequence goes on along the minus strand of JAEWYT010000043.1, from coordinate 37,481 downwards.
CATGACGGCGGGCTATGACAGCCAGGGCCCCTACGACGTGATCGTGCTCGAAGGGTCGGTCGAGCGCATTCCGCCGGAATTGTTCGGACAGCTGCGCGACGGCGGCCGCCTGGTGGCGGCGGTGAAGGAAGGTCCGATCGGCAAGGCGACGCTGTTCCGGTCGGTCGGCGGCGACATCAGCTCGCGCATCGCCTTCGACATAAACATCCATCCGTTGCCCGGTTTTGAGAAGACCCCGGAATTCGTGTTCTGAGTCAATCGATTCGGCCCCTGCACGGTCCCGTCCGTGCGGTGTGGCCGTAATGCGGCACCGGGCGGCAAATGGCAGCACGGCATCCAAATAAACTTCTCGATCCGGAAACGACTCGTTAATCTCTCGTCAGTCCGCGGGACAAGCGGGTCACACTCAATTGGGGTAGCGACGTTACGTGCTCGGCATGGGTCATAGTGTTTCCGTCCGATCGACAGGCAGCGGAACGGAGCGGATCGCCGCTGCGTTCGCGGCGATGTTGCTGCTCGGGCTCCCGCAGTCGCCGGCGGGGGCCGAGACGCTGACCTCGGCCATGTCGGCGGCCTACATGAGCAACCCGGACCTGAACGCCGCGCGCGCGGGCCTCCGTGCGACCGACGAACTGGTCCCGCAGGCCCTGTCGGCGTGGCGCCCGCAGATTTTCGGAGCGGGCAGCGTCCAGCAGTCGACGACGAACGTACCGATTCTCGGCACCTCGAATCTGACCACCAGCGCCGTCGGCGTATCGGTCAGCCAGTTCCTCTTTCGGGGCTTCCAGACGGTAAACAACACCAAGGCCGCCGAGGCCACGGTCCAGGCCGGCCGCGCCTCGCTCGACAATACCGAGCAGAACACACTGTTCAGCGCCGCGCAGTCCTACGTGAACGTGCTTACGTCCCAGGCGATCGTGAACCTCAACCAGCAGAACATCGAGGTCCTGAACGAGCAGCTTCGCGCGACCCGAGACCGCTTTCAGGTCGGCGAGGTGACCAACACCGACGTCGCCCAGGCCGAAGCGGCGCTGAGCGGCGCCTATACGCAGCTCAACGCCGCCGAAGCCAATTTGCTGGCGGCCAAGGCGGTATACCGGCAGGTGATCGGCCGCGACCCGGAGAACCTTGCGCTGGCGACGCCTGCGAAGAACGTGCCGTCCACGCTGGACGAGGCGCTTCGCCAGGCCCATGCGAACCATCCCGCGATCGTCGCTTCGGTCTATGCCGAGGAGGCGGCCGCATATCAGGTGAAGTCCGCCGAGGGCACGCTGCTTCCCACGTTGTCGCTGCAGGGATCGGCGGAATATGCGAACAACCCGACGACGGCAATCGACCGGACCACGTCGGCAAGCATCACCGCGCAGCTTTCGATCCCGATCTACCAGGGCGGTTTCGAGTACTCGCAGGTGCGCGAGGCGAAGGAGACCCGCGCCCAGGCGACCCTGCAGATCGACTCCGCCCGCCAGCAGGTCCGCGCCGCCGTGGTTTCGGCCTGGGGCGCCCTGCAATCGGCGACCGCCTCGATCACCTCGGCGAAGGCGCAGGTCAACGCCGCGCAGATCGCGCTCAACGGCGTACGCGAGGAGGCCAAGGTCGGTCAGCGCACCACGCTGGACGTGCTCGATTCCGAGCAGACCCTGCTTGACGCGAAAGTGTCCCTCGTCACCGCCGAAAGCGACCAGGTCGTAGCGTCGTACGCGCTCATCTCCGCGATCGGACGGCTTACGGCGCAGTCGCTCGCTCTTGCGGTCGACGCCTATCAGCCGGAAGTCCACTACGAGCAGGTACGCGACAAATGGTTCGGTCTGCGTACGCCGAGCGGCCAGTAGGCGACGGACTTTTTCGGCGCTTTCCCTTCCCGACGCGAGAAATTTGCTGGCATCGCCGCGAATCATGCGGTGGATGATGCTCGCTTGGCGGTTGCGCCCTTTTGCGGGCGTGAGATAGTTAAACGGGCGGTACTTTCGAGTGAGTCGGGGCCGGTTGCCCCGTCTGGCGGCGGAGTGAGGGGGACGATGAACAAGCCGAATCCGGCACCGGAGCCGACGATGGAGGAGATTCTCGCCTCCATTCGGCGGATCATCTCCGACGGCGACGATGGTTCTTCGTCCGCGGACGCCGACGCAGGGACGGCGAACGGCGCATCTGCGGCCGCGAACAAGGCGGCGGAGCCGGATGCGGACATATTCGACCTGACGGAAGACATGGTCGAGGAGGAGGTCGAGATCGCCGAGCTCACGAAGACGAAGGCGGCGGAGCCCGAGGCCATGGACCCGGACGACATCGACAAGTTGATGGCGTCCGAGGAGATGGACGCCGACGAGATCGACAAGCTGATGGCAGCCGAGCCGGTCGAGGATGCTTCCGACGTCGACGAGGACGAGGAACGCGCCGGGCCGGAACCGGACGATGTCGCCTTCGACGAGCCGGACGCCGAGCCCGAAGAGGAGCCGGAGCCCGAACCTGTCGCCGCGAAGCGCGCCGAAGCGCGCGCGGACGTTCAGCCGGGCCTTCTGTCGCCGCAATCCGACGCTGCCGTTGCCTCGGCATTCGGACGGCTGGCGAATACCATTCTGAGCCGCGACGCCCGCACGCTCGAGGACCTCGTCGGCGACATGCTCCGCCCGATGCTCAAGGAGTGGCTCGACGACAACCTGCCGGTCCTGGTCGAGAAACTGGTGCGCGAGGAAATCGAGCGCGTCTCCCGCGGCGGCCGTTAGACCCGGCACCCGCTGACCTTGGCGATCCGAGAGTTTTAGCGAAGCTCGGTTGACTTGACCGGGGCAGTCGGGTTTATCCCTCGCCGGTTCCCTGACAGCCCGCGACGGATCGTTTTCATGCTCGACAAGACGTTCACGCCTTCCGAGGTCGAATCCCGGATTTACGAATCCTGGGAGGCCGCCGGCGTATTCACGGCCGGGCGGCCCGAACGGCTGCAGGCGAAGCCCTACACGATCGTCATTCCGCCGCCGAACGTCACCGGCAGCCTGCACATGGGCCACGCGCTCAACAACACGCTGCAGGACGTGCTGATCCGGTTCGAGCGCATGCGCGGCCGCGACACGCTGTGGCAGCCGGGCATGGATCACGCCGGCATCGCCACGCAGATGGTCGTCGAGCGCCAGCTCGAGGGCAGCGGCGTTCATCGCCGCGACCTCGGTCGCGAGGAGTTCGTCCGCCGCGTCTGGTCCTGGAAGGAGCAGTCGGGCGGCATGATCATCAACCAGCTGAAGCGCCTCGGCGCCTCCTGCGACTGGTCGCGCGAGCGCTTCACCATGGACGAGGGCCTGTCGCAGGCCGTCCTCAAGGTCTTCGTCGAGCTCTATCGCGCCGGCCTGATCTACAAGGACAAGCGGCTCGTCAACTGGGACCCGAAGTTCCTAACCGCGATCTCCGATCTCGAGGTCCAGCCGGTCGAGACCAAGGGCCATCTCTGGCACCTGCGCTATCCGGTGAAGGACGGGGGAGGACGTCACATCGTCGTCGCCACCACACGGCCGGAGACGATGCTGGGCGATACCGCCGTCGCCGTTCATCCCGACGACGAGCGCTACAAGGCGCTGATCGGCAAGATGGTCGTCCTGCCGCTGGTCGGCCGCGAGATCCCGATCGTCGCCGACGAGCACGCCGATCCGGAGACCGGCTCGGGCGCTGTGAAGATCACGCCGGCCCACGATTTCAACGATTTCGAGGTCGGCAAGCGCCACGACCTGCCGATGATCAACGTTCTCGACGCGCACGCCCGCATAAACGAGAACGCGCCGGACAAGTATGTCGGCATGGACCGCTACGAGGCGCGCAAGCTGATCGTCGAGGACCTGGAGGCACTCGATCTCGTCGAGAAGATCGAGGACCACGTCCACATGCTTCCCTACGGCGATCGCTCCAACGTCGTCATCGAGCCGTGGCTGACCGACCAGTGGTATGTCGACGCCGCGACGCTGGCGAAGCCGGCGATCGAGGCGGTCGAGCGCGGCGAGACGGTGTTCGTCCCGCGCAACTGGGAAAAGACCTATTTCGAGTGGATGCGCAACATCCAGCCGTGGTGCATCTCGCGCCAGCTCTGGTGGGGCCATCAGATTCCGGCCTGGTACGCGCCGGACGGCGAGGTCTTCGTCGCCGACAGCGAGGAGGCCGCCTACGCGGCCGCGCGCGAGAAGCACGGGGCAGACGTCGTGCTCGAGCGCGACCCCGACGTCCTCGACACCTGGTTCTCCTCCGCCCTCTGGCCGTTCTCGACGCTCGGCTGGCCCGAGGAGACGCCGGAGCTGAAGCGCTACTACAAGACTGACGTCCTGGTCACCGGCTTCGACATCATCTTCTTCTGGGTCGCCCGGATGATGATGATGGGCCTGCACTTCATGAAAGAGGTGCCGTTCCACACCGTCTACATCCATGCCCTGGTCCGCGACGAGAAGGGCCAGAAGATGTCGAAGTCGAAGGGGAACATCATCGATCCCATTGATCTGATTACGAAATACGGTGCCGATGCGCTGCGTTTCACCCTCTCGGCGATGGCCGCCCAGGGCCGCGACATCAAGCTGTCGGAGTCCCGGGTCGAGGGTTACCGCAACTTCGCGACGAAGCTGTGGAACGCCGCCCGGTTCTGCGAGATGAACGGCTGTGTCCGCGTCGAGGGCTTCGATCCGTCGAAAGTCGGAGAAACCCTGAACCGCTGGATCGTCGGCGAGGCCGAAACGGCCGCCCGCGCCGTCACCGAGGGCATCGACGCCTACAAGTTCAACGAGGCCGCCGGCGCCGCCTACAAATTCGTCTGGAACGTCTTCTGCGACTGGTTCCTGGAACTGGCGAAACCCGTCCTGTCGGGTGAGGACGGACCCGCCAAGGACGAGACCCGGGCCACCGCCGCATGGGCGCTCGACCAGATTCTGAAGATCCTCCACCCCTTCATGCCTTACGTCACGGAGGAGCTCTGGGCGCGGCTCGGCGAACAGGGTCCTGCGCGGCCGGAGGTCCTGGCGCTGGCCGAATGGCCGGACCTCTCCGGTCTCGTCGACGCCGGCGCCAAGGCGGACATCGACTGGGTGATCGATCTCGTCACGGCCGTGCGATCGGTTCGGGCGGAGATGAGCGTCCCGGCCGGCGCCAGGCTGCCGCTCGTTCTCGTCGGATCGAGCGCCGAGATCGAGGCGCGCGCCGCCCGCTACGACGAGCCGCTTAAGCGGCTTGCCCGGCTCGACGCCGTATCGCTTGCTGCGACCGCCCCGGCGGGCTCCGTGCAGACCGTGGTCGGCGAGGCGACGGTGGCGCTGCCGATCGCCGACGTCGTCGATCTCGCCGCCGAAAAGGTGCGGCTCGAGCGCGAAGTGAAGAAGCTCGGCGACGAAATCGGCAAGATCGACGCCAAGCTCGCCAATGCCAGCTTTGTCTCGCGGGCCCCGGAGCACGTCGTCGAGGAGCAGCGCGAGCGCCGTGCCGAGGCGGAGGACGCGCGCGCCAAACTGACGCAGGCTTTGGAACGTCTCGCCGGCGCCGCGTGAGGGCTGTCGTCATCGCATCGCCGCATTCCGGGAAGAATGAGGCGGGCCGGCGACAGCCGGCGCCGTTCAAGATCGCCGACGAATCGACGCAGGTCCGATGCTCAAGAACGAACTGATCCGCCAGGGCAACTGGCTGTTCCGCTGGCGGTCCTACCTGCCGCTGGTCATCGTGCCGGTCGCCGTGATCGCGTTCATGCAGTCGGACTGGGTCACGCGGATGCTCGGCGACACTGTCGAGGACGTCTGGGACTATTTCTGCATCGCGATCTCGTTCGCGGGCCTCGCCGTCCGCGGCGCGATCGTCGGCTTCGTTCCGCAGGGCACGTCGGGGCGCACCAGCGAGCAGAAAGCCGAGGCGCTGAACACGACCGGCATGTACTCGCAGATGCGGCACCCGCTCTACTTCGCCAACTTCCTGGTGTTCCTGGGCTTCATGCTCGTCTTCAAGAGCGTCGTGTTCGTCCTGTTCGGATCGGTCGCGTATTTCCTCTACTACGAGCGCATCATGCTCGCCGAGGAGAACTTCCTGGAAGGCAAATACGGCGAGCAGTACCGCATCTGGGCGGAGAAGACGCCGGTCTTCCTGCCACGCTGCTCCGGCTGGGTGCAGCCGGCCCTGCCGTTCTCGTTCAAGACGGTACTGCGGCGCGAATACCCCGGCTTCTATCTGATCACGATCTACTTCTTCGTCGTGGAGATGCTGGAGGCCGCCGTGCTCGATCACGAGAGCTTCCTGGCATGGATCGACGAGGAGCCGGTCTGGCTCGCGATCCTTCTCGTGGGCACGCTCGCTTATTTCGGCCTGCGGATCGCCCGCAAGCACACGTCGTGGCTCGCGGTCGCCGGGCGCTGATTTTCCCGGGTCAGCCGGTCATCTTGTGAGCCGCGGCGATCGCGGCGTGCAGGGCGCCGGTATCGCTGACGTGATAGTTGGTCGTCGACGGGAACGCGATCTCCGCGCCGTTGTCCTCGACGAGATCGAGGATCGCCAGCAGCAGCCCTTCCTGCACCTCCAGGAACTCCGACATGTCGGCGCGCTTGATGTAGGCGCGCACCTCGATATCGAGCGAATAGGCGCCGAGATTGCGCAGGCGCACGCGCACCGTCTCCGGGTCGACGGTGGGATGGTTCGTCAGCAGGTCCCGTAGCCGTGTCAGGATTTCGTTCAGCTTGGCCGTCGGGGTCTCGTATCGAAGCCCGAGCGTGAAGTTCATCAGTGACTGGTCGCGGCGGGTGAAGTTGATCAGCTCCTTGTTGGAGAATTCCGCGTTCGGGACCGTGATCAGCGTGCGGTCGGGCGCGCGGATGCGCGTCGAGCGCAGCCCGATCTCCTCGACGGTGCCCATCTTCTCGCCGAATTTACAGAAATCCCCGACACGGACCGGGCGGTCGGCGTAGAGGATCAGGCCGCCGATCAGGTTCTCCAGCGTCGGCCGGGCCGCCAGACCGAGCGCCAGGCCGCCGACCCCGAGGCCTGCCACGACGCCGTAGACCGGCACGCCGATCGTGGTCGCGCCGTAGAACAGCATGGCGACCGCGGCCGCGATGCCGAGCACGCGCGCCGTGATCCGCAACAGGCTCGCGTCGATCCCCATCGGGTCGATGCGGGGCGAGGAGATGATGAACTCCGCGGCCACCAGGAAGATCTGGTAGGTCAGCCACGCCGCCGCCAGATAGGCGGCCGCGTGCAGCACGGTGTTGGCCACGACGTAGGGCAGGCCGGTTATGTTGAGGTGGCCGCCGATGATGTGCCATGCGAGCGCGGCCACGGCGATCGTCAGAACCGGCATGACGACCTTGCCGATCGTCCGTCGCACGGCCGATATCGAGACCGCCTGGCGCCGTCGGTAGCGCCCGAAGGCGAAGAGCGCGCCGAACAGTACCGCCAGCACCAGGAAGAGCCCTGTCCACTGCCATACGGTCTGCCCCATGAACGGCTTGCGCGTCCACTCGGGCAGCTCCTCGATCCAGAGGTACCATTTGGGCGGCAGCAGGTCGCCCGGGGTCAGGGTGTAGAACTCGAAGAAGTCGGAACCGGCGCCTGCCCGGTCGGCGTATGTCTTGACGACCTTGTAGAATTCCTCCGCCCGCGTGACCGTGTTGGGGGCGAACAGGAACTGGCCGGCCTGCGGCCCGCTTGCGACCTTGACGATGCTGAGGTCGGTGAACGGCAGCACCCAGCTCGTGACCGGCTTGTTCTCCGGCGCGTTTCGCACCGCCTCTGCGTCCGGGATCGTCTGCAGCGGCGGCAGCGGCAGCCGGTCGAGGATTTCCTTCAGGAGGAGCGCCGTCTCGACACCGACCTTCTCGCGGTTCACATCCGGCACCTGGCTCAGATCGATCGTCGCAACGGCGCGGCGCAGCAGGAGTTCGGCCGTCTTCACCTTGTCGGCAACGTCGGGATCGACACCGAAACCGGCGCTGGTGCGGTGCGCGTCATAGGCCTCGGTGAGGATGCGGTAGGCCCGCTCGATGCTATCTCGGAAGGTGACGATCGTCGCGCGCGGGCTGTCCAGATCCGGGTTTGCCAGAAGCGCCAGGTCCTGGTCGTCGATCCTGTCGACGGATCCCGTGATGTCGGAGGCTTGAGCCCGGTAGTCCTGCGCCGCGCGCAAGGCGGGGGAGGCGGCCGGCCGGCCGCTCTCCTGCGCCGAGACGGACACGCGTGGCCCGAGCAGAAGGACCGCACACGCGAGCGCGCCGAAAGCGGCGCGGCAAATACTGTTAGATACCCGCATCGATCCGTCGTTCCTGACCACCCCGTCGACCGCGATCGACCGGACCCTAACCCGCGAGGATTAACGAGCTGTGAGCCCGTCCGGGCCGGTCTGCAGGCGTACCCTCGCTCCCGAATGGGCGCCATGCGACGGGACAATATGGACAAAGCCAAGCGCTTCCTCGATTGTGGCGCCCCGATCTTCGGGCGGAAGACGTGGAAAAGCGCACGCGCCCGGCCGGGGACGTCGGGGCATTTGGCTTTCGTGCCGAACGCTCCATCTAACGAACTGAAACGGACTCAGGAAACGACCATGCCCGCCTATCGCTCCCGCACCACGACCCACGGCCGCAACATGGCCGGCGCGCGCGGCCTCTGGCGCGCCACCGGCATGAAGGACTCCGACTTCGGCAAGCCGATCATCGCCGTGGTCAACTCCTTCACCCAGTTCGTGCCCGGCCACGTGCACCTGAAGGATCTCGGCCAGCTCGTGGCGCGCGAGATCGAGGCCGCCGGCGGTGTCGCCAAGGAGTTCAACACGATCGCCGTCGACGACGGCATCGCGATGGGCCACGACGGCATGCTCTATTCGCTGCCCTCGCGCGAGCTCATCGCCGACGCCGTCGAGTACATGGTCAATGCCCACTGCGCCGACGCGATGGTCTGCATCTCCAACTGCGACAAGATCACGCCCGGCATGCTGATGGCATCGCTCAGGCTGAACGTTCCGACCGTCTTCGTGTCCGGCGGGCCGATGGAGGCCGGCAAGGTCGTCCTCGACGACGGCAAGCAGATCGCCATCGACCTGGTAGACGCCATGGTGGCCGCCGCCGACGACAATGTCTCCGACAATTACGTCGCGGCGATGGAGCGCTCGGCCTGTCCGACATGCGGCTCGTGCTCGGGCATGTTCACGGCGAACTCGATGAACTGCCTGACCGAGGCGCTCGGCCTGTCGCTGCCCGGCAACGGCTCGGTGCTCGCCACCCACGCCGACCGCAAGCGGCTGTTCGTCGAGGCCGGCCATCTGATCGTCGACCTCGCGCGGCGCTACTACGAGCAGGACGATGAGACCGTTCTTCCGCGCTCGATCGCCAATCTCGGCGCCTTCCAGAACGCCATGACGCTCGATATCGCCATGGGCGGATCGACGAACACGGTGTTGCATCTGCTCGCCGCCGCCCACGAGGCGGAGCTCGACTTCACGATGGAGAACATCGACAAGCTGTCGCGCCGTGTGCCGTGCCTGTGCAAGGTCGCGCCCGCCAAGAGCGAAGTCCACATGGAGGACGTCCATCGCGCCGGCGGCATCATGGCGATTCTCGGCGAGCTGGACCGTGCCGGCCTCATCAACCGCGACCAGCCGACCGTCCATTCGCCGACCCTCGGCGACGCGCTGGAGCATTGGGACATCGTCCAGACCTCGAGCCAGCAGGTGCGCGACTTCTATCTCGCCGCGCCCGGTGGCGTGCCGTCTATGGAAGCGTTCAGCCAGGATCGGCGCTGGGGCGAGCTCGATCTTGACCGCGGGGCCGGCGTCATCCGCGATGCGGCCCACCCGTTCTCGGAGGACGGCGGCCTCGCCGTTCTTTACGGCAACCTCGCGGAGGACGGCTGTGTGGTGAAGACCGCCGGCGTCGACGAGAGCATCCTGACGTTTTCCGGTCCCGCCCGGGTCTTCGAAAGCCAGGATGCAGCCATGAACGCCATCCTGACCAACAAGATCAAGGAAGGCGACGTGGTCCTCATCCGCTACGAGGGGCCGCGCGGAGGGCCCGGCATGCAGGAGATGCTCTATCCGACGAGCTACCTGAAGTCGAAAGGGCTCGGAAAGGTCTGCGCCCTCGTGACGGACGGCCGGTTCTCCGGAGCCACATCCGGCCTCTCGATCGGCCACGTTTCGCCGGAAGCCGCCAACGGCGGCACGGTGGGCCTCGTGCGCGAGGGCGACATCATCGAGATCGACATCCCGAACCGGACCATCCATCTCGCTGTCGACGACGCCGAGCTCGCCGGCCGCCGTGCCCAGCAGGAAGAGGCCGGCTGGAAGCCCGCTACGCCGCGCAAGCGCCGCGTGACGGCCGCGCTGAGGGCCTACGCCGCCTTTGCGACCAGCGCCGACAAGGGCGCGGTCCGGATCGTGCCCGAATAGCGCCACCGGCCGTTCGATCCTCCGTCCGCCGGCGCATCGCGCCGGTGCGCGGCGGAGCGATTCTTCCGCACGCTCGCAGGCACCGCGATTTCTGTTGCGACGACGCAACAGGTCGTGAGGGAAATACAACTAATTAACCGCGACGTGATATCCGCCGCTATTGCGCCACAAACGCGCACGATTGAGATAAGGCCTTGTCGGCACGACCGTTTCGCAAAAGCTCTCGAAAGGTCGCCGTGTCGGCGGGGTGAAGGAACGGCCCGGTGGCCTGTTTGGGAGCCTTGCGTTGGTTTCTGGCAACATGGCACTGAACAGGCGGCGGGCGAAAGACGGCTCCGGTCACGGGCCGAAGAATATCCCGGAGGATGCGGGCGCGCGAATGCCGCTGCGACCCATTCTTACGGGCCGTTGGAATTGGCGAACCATGCGCACGTTTAACCTCTTGGCTGTTGGCTTTGTGACGGGCGGCATCCTGGCTGGTGCCGTGATGTCGGCCGGGCCGGCGCATGCTCTCGATCCCTCGCTGCCGCTCGCCCCGGACGCCTCTCCGGTGGACGCCTTCCGCATGGGCGCCGAGCTCTACAGCGCCGGCGACCGCGCCTCCGCCTTCAACGCCTTCGAGTTCGCCGCCTCCAAGGGACACGCCATCGCCCAGTGGAAGTTGGGCAAGATGTACGCCGAGGGCGACGGCGTCCAGGAGGACGACTACAAGGCCTTCCAGATGTTCTCGGCGATCGCCGACCAGCACGCCGACGACAATCCGTACACGCCGTCGGCGCGCGTCGTGGCCGACGCCTTCGTCAACCTCGCCAACTACTACAAGACTGGCATCGCGACCGCCGGCATCAAGCCGGACGTCGGCCGCGCCGTCGACCTGTTCACCCACGCGGCGACCTATTTCGGCGACGCCGACGCCCAGTACAATCTCGCCAGGATCTACCTGGACGGCGAGGGCGGGGTGGAGACCGATCCGATCCGTGCGGTGCGCTGGCTCAGCCTCGCCGCGCGCAAGGGCCACGTCGCCGCGCAGGCGACCCTCGGCGAGGTGCTGGTCTACGGCACCGGAGTGCGTGCCCAGCCCGAGAAGGGCTACATGTGGATCGTCGTGGCCCGCGAGAACGCGACGCCCGAGAACCGCGACTGGGTGCTTTCCGTCGAGCACCGTGTCGGCGCGAACCTCACCGACGAGCAGAAGGCGATCGGATCCTCGCTCGCCAAGTCCTGGCTCGACAAGGCCAAGGGCTGACCCGGCTCTCTCCGTCGACGTCGGTTTCGCCGGAACGAGCTGCGCGTCAGTCGGCCAGTTCGACCCAGACCGGCACGTGGTCCGACGGCTTTTCCCAGGCCCGGACTTCCTTGTCGATGCCGACCGCCGCAAGCCGGTCGGTCGCGCGCGGCGACAGCAGGATGTGGTCGATCCGGATGCCGTTGTTCTTCTGCCAGGCGCCGCCCTGGTAGTCCCAGAACGTGTAGACGTCCTCGCCCGGATAGGCCGACCGCACCGCGTCGGTGAGGCCGAGAGCCTCCAGTTCCCTCAGTTTCGAGCGGCTTTCGGGCTGGAACAGCGCGTCGTCCACCCAGTTCTCGGGATGCTTGGCGTCCTTCGGCGTCGGGATGACGTTGTAATCCCCGGCCAGCACGAGCGGCTCCTCGTGCGCCAGGAGCTTGCGCGTGTGCCGGATCAGCCGGTCCATCCAGGCAAGCTTGTAGGGGAATTTCTCCGTATTCACCGGATTGCCGTTCGGCAGGTAGATCGAGGCGACGCGGACGACGCCGTCGTCCGTCGAGACCGCCGCCTCGACGAAGCGCGCCTGCTCGTCGGAGCTGTCGCCGGGCAGGCCGCGCGTCACGTCCTCGATCGGCCGCTTCGACAGGATCGCGACGCCGTTGAAGCCCTTCTGGCCGTGGATCGCGAGGTTGTAGCCGCTGCCGTCGAGCGCCTCGATCGGAAACGCGCCATCCTCGCATTTGATTTCCTGCAGGCAGACGACATCGGGGCTCGCCTGGTCGAGCCAGGCCCTGAGGTTCTCGATGCGCGCCCTGACGCCGTTGATGTTCCAGGTGGCGATCTTCATGCCGTTCCCCGCTTCGTCGGGCGCGACGGGCCGTGGCGCCGGAGCGCCGCGCGGATTGCTGTCGGTCGCGCGATTCAGATGGAGAAAGACGTACCACAGCCGCACGAGGCCGTGGCATGCGGATTCTTGACCTGGAAGGAGGCACCGATCAGATCGTCGACGAAATCGATCTCCGAGCCGGACATGTACATGAGCGACACCGAATCGATGAACACCTGTACACCGTTCTTCTCGATGACCAGATCGTCCTCGCCGCGCTCGGATTCGAGATCGAACGCGTACTGGAACCCGGAGCAGCCGCCGCCAGAGACGCTGACGCGCAAGGCCGACTTCTCCGGCTCCCCGGCGAGGATCTGGGAAATCTTGCGGGCGGCGCGGTCCGTGAGCGTTACGGTATTGTCTTGCGTATCGAGCATGAAACGGTCTCCGGACGCAGGCCGATCCGGCCCCTTATCCGGTCTAAAGGTATGACGCAGCCCACGACTGTCAATCCGCCGACATCCTGCCGGGCACCCTACGCCAGCGATCCCGCGCGAAATCGCGGCCGGCTCCATCCGGAGCCGTCGAGTCCGACCCGCACGGACTTCCAGCGCGACCGGGACCGCATCATCCATTCGACCGCCTTCCGCCGGCTCCAGTACAAGACCCAGGTCTTCATCTACCACGAGGGCGACCATTTCCGGACGCGCCTGACCCATACGCTCGAGGTCTCGCAGCTCGCCCGCGCGCTCGCCCGCAGCCTCTCTGTCGACGAGGACCTGGCGGAGGCGGTCGCGCTCGCCCACGATCTCGGCCACCCGCCGTTCGGCCACGCCGGGGAGCGGGCGCTCGACCGGGCGATGCGGCCCTTCGGCGGCTTCGACCACAACGCCCAGAGCCTGCGCGCCGTCACCCGTCTCGAGCGCCGCTACGCCGAGTTCGACGGTCTCAACCTCACCTGGGAGGCTGTCGAGGGCATCGTCAAGCACAACGGGCCGCTGCTCGACGCGAACGGCGACGCCATCGACGGCTACGCGGAGACCGGCGTCCCGAAGGCGATCCTCGAATACGACAGGCTGCAGGCTCTCGAACTCGACCGCCACGCCGGCGTCGAGGCGCAGGCGGCGGCCCTCGCCGACGACATCGCCTACAACAGCCACGATACCGACGACGGCCTGCGCGCGGGGTTGTTCGCGATCGCGGAGGTGGAGGAGGCGGTGCCCTTCGTCGGCGGCATCGTCGCCGAAGTGCGCGAGCGCTATCCGGGGCTCGAGCGGAACCGGCTGATCCACGAGACGACGCGCCGCATCATCACCCGGCTGGTCGAGGATGCGCTGGCGGAGTCGACCCGCCGCATCGAGGCGCTCCGCCCCCGCGCGTCCGACGACATACGCGCCGCCGGCCGTCAGGTGATCGCCTTCGGCGGGCCGATGACAGACGCCCTGCGTGACCTGCGGGAATTCCTGTTCGACCGGATGTACCGCCATCATCGGGTCAAACGGGTAATGGACGACGCCGAACAGGTGATCGAGCGGATTTTTGCCGCGTTCCTGGACAATCCGGACCGGATGCCGCCGGAATGGGCCCAAACCTGTGAAGCGTCCGATGACGCCAGCCGCGCCCGGATCGTCGCCGACTATATCGCCGGCATGACAGATCGCTTCGCGCTTGCCGAGCACCGCCGCCTGTTTGACGAGGCCCCGGAATTGCGGTAGGCGGCGCGCCGTCCGCAAATTCGGGCGGACAATCAGGGAAAGCTTGGAAGTATGGACGTGTTCGGCGATTTCACGGGCCGGGTGGTCGGCGCCGTCGAGGCCCTTGCGGCGGAGGGCGCGCTGCCTCTCGGGCTCGACACCTCGCGCATCGTGGTCGAGCCGCCGCGCGACGCGAGCCACGGCGATCTCGCGACGAACGCCGCGATGGTGCTCGCCAGGGGCGCGGGCATGAAGCCGCGCGATATCGCCGAGAAGCTGGCCGAACGGCTGCGGACGGCCGACGACGTCGTCTCCGTCGACGTGGCCGGACCGGGCTTCGTCAACCTGACGCTTGCCGACGGCTACTGGCTCAAGCAGCTGGATTCGCTGGTGAAACAGGGCGCCGACTACGGCCGCAGCGCCGTCGGGCAGGGCGTCAAGACCAATGTCGAGTTCGTTTCCGCCAATCCCACCGGCCCGATGCATGTCGGACACTGCCGCGGCGCCGTCTTCGGCGATGCGCTGGCGGGCCTGCTGCAGTTCGCCGGTTTCGACGTCACCCGCGAGTACTACATCAACGACGCCGGCTCCCAGGTCGACACGCTCGCCCGCTCCGCCTTCCTGCGCTACCGCGAGGCGCTGGGCGAGGATATCGGGGATATCCCCGAAGGGCTCTATCCGGGCGACTACCTGATCCCGGTCGGCAAGTCGCTTGTCGAGAAATACGGCAAGTCCTTGGTCGGTAAGCCGGAATCCGAATGGCTGACGCCTGTGCGCGACTTCACCATCGACGCGATGATGGAGATGATCCGCGACGATCTCGACGCGCTCGGCATCCATCACGACGTGTTCTTTTCCGAACGGTCCCTGACCACCGACAACGGCGGAGAGGTTGCCGCGACCATCGAGGACCTGCGGGCGCGCGGGCTCGTCTACCAGGGTCGCCTGCCTCCGCCGAAGGGACAGTTGCCGGAAGACTGGGAGGACCGCGAGCAGACCCTGTTCAGGTCCACCGACTTCGGCGACGACGTCGATCGTCCGCTGATCAAATCGGACGGCAGCTACACCTACTTCGCCTCCGACATCGCCTATCACCGCGACAAGTACGAACGCGGGTTCCTGTCGATGATCGACGTCCTCGGAGCCGACCACGGCGGTTACGTCAAGCGTATGCAGGCCGCCGTGAAGGCGGTCAGCGGCGGGGAAGCGAGCCTTGACGTCAAGCTGTGCCAGCTCGTCAAGCTGTTCCGCGGCGGCCAGCCGGTGAAGATGTCGAAGCGGGCAGGGGAGTTCGTCACCCTTCGCGAGGTGGTCGACGAGGTCGGCCGCGACGTCGTGCGCTTCATCATGCTGACGCGCAAGAACGACGCGCCGCTCGATTTCGATTTCGAGAAGGTGCAGGAGCAGTCGAAGGACAATCCGGTCTTCTACGTGCAGTACGCGCACGCCCGGGCCCATTCGGTGTTCCGGAACGCCGCCGAAGCCTATCCGGACCTCGC
Organism: Pseudomonadota bacterium; assembly: GCA_023458595.1. GTDB lineage: Bacteria > Pseudomonadota > Alphaproteobacteria > Rhizobiales > Tepidamorphaceae > Microbaculum. Next base: position 21,862 of record JAEWYT010000043.1, on the reverse strand, counting down.
GTTTCCGATCGTCTCGCCCGGCCCGGCGGGGCTTTCGGCGCTTTCCGATCCCTTCGAGCTTTCGCTCATAAGGGCCCTTTCCGCCTTTCCGCGCGCGGTGGAAACGGCTGCGCTCGCTCACGAGCCGCACCGCATCGCGTTCTACCTCTACGAACTCGCCAGCACGTTTCATGGTTTATGGAATCGCGGCAAGGACTTGCCACAATTACGCTTTATTAACGCAGAAGACCGAGCTTCAACCGTGGCTCGACTGACACTGGTGCAAGCCGTCGCGTTGGTGATTTCGTCCGGATTGGGCATTCTCGGCGTCGAGCCGCTCGAAGAAATGCGTTGAATCGCGTTGCCCGTCCGACAAAGATGATTAACCGACCCCTTCGCGACCGCACAGCGAGATAGGGCGACGAATGTCGGATACGCGCTACACGAAGCGTACCGTACCTGGGGACTACGACGATCTGACCGGCACGCAGCGCCGGGGCGGTTCGTTGCCGGCGGACGATCCGCTGGCCGAGCTCGCGCGCCTGATCGACGAGGATCCCTTCGCCGATTTCAACAGTCGACGCCGCGATCCTGCCGCGACGGGCGAACGCCGCGCCGGCCCCGCCTTCGTCACGCCGCCGGTCGAGGTGGAAGAGGACTACCAGGCCGAGGAATACGAGGAGTACGCGGAGGCCCCCGGCTACGCGGAGCCCGCCGAGCCCGAACTGCCGATCGGCGACGATCTTCCGGAAGCCACCGACTACGACCGGGAGTCCACCGAGCGCCTCTATGCCGATCTCGCCGCGGCCAGCCAGCGCGTCGAGCCCAGTTTCGGCCGCGACTATCGGCAGGCGGCCGCCGAGCCGATTCCGGACGCCCGCTACGACCCGGCGGCCGCGCTCGAAGCCGGCCTCGAGAGCGAGCTCGCTCCGCGAGGCGCCTACGAGGAACCCTCCGTCCACGAGACGGAAGCGGCCTATGCGGACACGGGCCAGGAGCCGCGGACGACCGCGTACGAGTACGACACCTACGCCGAGACCGATCCGGTTTTCGACGAGGCGGGCTACGTGCCGCCTTACGAGGGCGAGGTGCCCGTCGAGGCCGGCGGCCGCCGCAAGGGCACGATGATCGTCGCGGGCCTGCTCGGCCTGATCGTCGTCGGAGGCGCCTCGGCGCTTGCCTATCGCACGATGTCCGGCGACGACGCCGGCGGGCCTCCGCCCGTGATCCGGGCCGACAAGGTTCCCGCGAAGCTGCAGCCCGCCAATACCGCCGACGAGCAGGCGCCGCAGCAGGGCAAGCTCGTCTACGACCGCGTCGGCGGTGACGGATCGAGCGACGAGACCAAGCTCGTTTCCCGCGAAGAGCCGGTCGCCGACGTCGGCAACCGCCAGGTTCGCGTCATCGACACGAACCAGGAGCAGGGCACCGGCCTTCGCGGTGCGGCGCCGACGGGCGAACCGTCCGCCGGCGAGGCGGGCGGCGAGGAACTGCCGAAGCGCGTGCGTACCGTGGTGGTGAAGCCGGACGGCACGATCGTCGGCGAAATCGAAGCCCCGAAGGCTCCGGAGCCGATACAGCCAGCACCTTTGCAAGCGGCGCCGCTGCAACCCGCCCCGCTGCAGCCCGCTCCGCTGCAGCCCGCTCCGCTGCAACCCGCAGAACTGCCCGGCACTGAGACGACCGGCACCGCCGGGAGCGCCACAGCGCCCGCCGAGCCGGTCACCGAGGGCGGTTCCACGGTCCCCATTCCCGAGCCGCGCCCTGCCGAGATCGCGAGCGCGCAGCCCGCCGCCGTCGCGCCGGCGCCCGCTGCGACCCCCGCGCCCGTGTCGGCGGCCCCCAAGCCGACGACCCAGCCCGGCGCCAATTTCGTTCCGCCGTCGGCGCCCGCAGCGGCCAAGCCGCAGCCCGGCAAGCCGCTGCAACTCAATCCGGACGCCGCCAGCGCCCCCGTACGCCAGCAGCAGGCCCCGGCTCCCGCGGCCGCGCCCGCCCAGGTTGCCTCTGCGCCCGCCACCGCCCAGCCGACGGCCGCGCCGGCCCCGGTTCAGGCGTCGCCGTTCCCGGCCGGCTCCTACGTCGTTCAGGTCGCCGCGAGCCGCAGCGAGCAGGATGCGCAGGGCACCGCGGCCTCGATCAACCAGCGCTACGGCGCGCAGCTTTCGGGTTATGCACCGGCAGTCGAACGCGCCGATCTCGGCGATCGTGGCATCTACTACCGTGTCGGCGTCGGCCCGATGAAGAGCCAGGGCGATGCCAACGCCTTGTGCGCAAAACTGAAATCGGCCGGCCTGGACTGCTTCGTCCGGCGCAACTGACGGGTACGGCCGCGATCTGCGCATTTTGCGGCGGAACGATCCGGTTGACCGGGAAAGGTCCGGCGGCTAAGTCGCCGATATGGCAGCGAAAGCCTTCATTGTCGGATGCGCCGGCCCGGAACTGGGGCGGGAGGAACGCGATTTCCTTCGCGATGCCGATCCCTGGGGCTTGATCCTGTTCGCACGGAATTGCGTCGACAAGCCGCAGGTTCGTGCCCTCGTCGAAGACTTCCGCTCCACCGTCGCCCGCCCCGATGCGCCGGTGCTGATCGACCAGGAGGGCGGCCGGGTCCAGCGCCTGCGCGCCCCGAACTGGACCGACTATCCTTCTGCCGCGGTCATCGCGCAGGTCCACGCCCGTGACGCCGAGGCCGGCCGGCGGGCAGCCTGGCTGCTCGGCCGGCTGATCGGCGAGGAACTCATCGAACTCGGCGTCACCGTCGATTGCGTGCCGGTGCTTGATATCCGGGTTCCCTCCGCCCACGACGTGATCGGCGACCGGTCGTTCGGACCGGATCCGTCCGTCGTCGTGGCGCTCGCCGGCGCCAAGACCGCCGGCATCCGCGCCGCGGGTGTCGCCCCGATCATGAAGCACATCCCCGGCCACGGCCGCGCCTGCGCGGACAGCCATTTCGACCTGCCCGTGGTCGATTGCCCGCGCGAGGAGCTAGAACGCACCGATTTCGAGCCGTTCCGGAAGCTGTCGGGCATTCCGATGGCGATGACCGCCCATGTCGTCTATTCGGCGATCGACCCCGAGGCCTGCGCCACGCTGTCGCCCGGGGTCATCGATGCTATCATCCGCGGATCGATCGGTTTCGACGGGCTTCTGATGACCGACGACCTGTCGATGGGGGCGCTGTCGGGCACGCTGCAGGAACGCACGGCGGCGGCGTTCCGCGCCGGATGCGACATGGCGCTGCACTGCAACGGGGATCTCGCCGAGATGGCCGCGGTCGCCTCTCACACGCCGGACCTGAGCGGCCGCGCCGCCGAACGGGCCGCCGCGGCCCTCGTCTGGGCCGGGCGGGAGGATTGCGACATCGCCGCCGCCCGCGGCGAATTCCTCGGCCTGCTCGATATGGTGCCCATCGCCGGAGAGGTATGAGACGGAGCGATGGCGGGACCGGGAACCGATCTTTGGGGAGAGACGCCGGAGCGGGCGACGCGGGGACCCGATTCCGAAGCGTTCCTCGTCGATGTCGAGGGTTTCGAGGGCCCGCTCGACCTGCTGCTGGCGCTCGCCCGCTCCCAGAAGGTCGACCTCGCCAAGATCTCGATTCTGGCGCTCGCCGAGCAGTATGTCGCGTTCATCAACGAGGCGCGGAGGCTGAGGCTGGAACTCGCCGCCGACTATCTCGTGATGGCCGCGTGGCTCGCCTATCTCAAATCCCGGCTGCTCCTGCCCAAGCAGGCCGACGACGAGGAGCCGAGCGGCGAGGAGATGGCCGCGATACTCGCCTTCCGCCTGCAGAGGCTCGAGGCGATGCGCGATGCAGCCGTCAAGCTCGTCAACCGCAACCGGCTCGGCCGCGACGTCTTCCCGCGCGGTCTGCCCGAGGGCATCCGGGTCGAGCGGCGCAGCGTCTACCACGCGACGCTCTACGACCTGCTCAGGGCTTATGGCGATCAGGCGAGCCGCCACGCGGTCCGCAAGGTGGTGCTGAAGCCGCGTCAGGTGGTGTCGCTGAAGGAGGCGCGCGAGATCCTGGAGCGACTGGTCGGCACCATCGGCGCATGGACGCCGCTCGACGCGCTCGTCAGCGAGTTCATCGACGATCCGCAGATGCGCCGTACCGCGACGGCCTCCACCTTCTCGGCGAGCCTCGAGCTCTGCCGCGAGGGGATTCTCGAGCTCAGACAGGAAAAAACCTTCGCGCCCATCTATATGAAGGCGCGGGAACCGCGCCAATGACGGAAACGACAGACAATATCGCCAATATCACGCCGAGCGAGCGCCGCGAGCAGCTGCGCATGCTCGAGGCGCTGCTGTTCGCCGCCTCCGAGCCGCTGGACGTCGGCACGATCGCCTCGCGCCTGCCGAAGGACGCCGATATCGGCGCCCTGCTGACCGAGCTGCAGGCGGCCTACGCCAATCGCGGCGTCAATCTCGTGCGCGTCGAGGAGAAGTGGCGCTTCCGAACCGCCGAGGACCTGTCGTTCCTCCTGCGCCGCGATGCCGTCGACCAGCGCCAGCTCTCCCGCGCCGCTCTCGAGACCCTCGCAATCATCGCCTATCACCAGCCCGTCACCCGCGCCGAGATAGAGGAGATCCGCGGCGTGTCGATCTCCAAGGGCGTGATCGACGTGCTGATGGAAGCGGGCTGGGCGCGCATGCGCGGCCGCCGACGCACGCCCGGCCGGCCCGTGACCTACGGCACCACCGAGGAGTTCCTCGACCATTTCGGCCTCGAATCGCTGCGCGACCTGCCCGGCGCCGAGGAACTGAAGGGCGCGGGCCTGCTCGACAGCCGCCTGCCGGCGAACTTCCAGGTGCCGATGCCCTCCGACGACGGCCTGGCCGAGGACGAGGACCCGCTCGATCCGGAGGATCTGGAAGGAGAGGAGAGGGCCGAAGGCGAACATGTGCCCGGGCCCGAAGCGGCCGCGCCGCCCCGGCCGGCGGACGACGAAGCGCAGCGCTGATGGCGGTCGCTGGCAGGAACGCGGGCGGGCAGGGCGACACGGCAGGCAAGCCGGCGGGCGAGCGTCCGTCTGGCGGCCGGCTGCGGACGATGGCGCGCTGGGGACGGCGCGGCACGGCCGGCGCCGCGATCGCCGCGCGCCTGTCCTTCGACGACGTCTCCCACGCTTACGACACCACCCTCGCCGTCGACCGGGTGACGCTCGACATCGAGCCCGCCGAGGTGGTCTGCCTGCTCGGTCCCTCCGGCTGCGGCAAGACCACGCTCCTGAAGCTCGCCGCCGGTCTCGAGACCCCCTCGGGCGGGCGGATCCTGATCAACGGCCAGGAGGTCTCGGGCGGCAGTCGCTTCGTGCCGCCGGAAAGGCGCGGCGTCGGTCTGATGTTCCAGGATTTCGCGCTGTTTCCGCACCTGTCGATCCTGAAGAACGTCATGTTCGGGCTGACGACGCTGCCGCGCGGGGACGCCGAGCGCGAGGCCCTGAAGGCGCTGCGCCGGGTGGGCCTGGAGCACTATGCGGGCCTCTATCCGCATGCCCTGTCCGGCGGCGAGCAGCAGCGCGTGGCGCTCGCCCGCGCCATAGCCCCGCGTCCGAGCGTCCTGCTGATGGACGAGCCGTTCTCCGGGCTCGACAGCCGTCTCCGGGACGAGGTGCGCGACGAGACGCTCTCCGTGCTGCGCGAGACGCGGGCGACCTGCATCATCGTGACGCACGATCCCGAGGAGGCCATGCGCATGGCCGACCGCATCGTGCTGATGCGCGGGGGCCGCCTCGTCCAGATCGGCACCGCCGCCGAGCTCTATCACACGCCGGCCGACCTGCCGGCCGCGCGTTTCTTCACCGAGCTGAACGAGATTCCCGGCGCCGTCGAAGGCGGACGCGTCGTCACGACCGTCGGCGAGTTCGCGCGTCAGGGCGTCGTCGACGGCGAGGAAGTGACCGTTTGCGTTCGCCCGCACGGCGTCCGGCTCGTCGACGCGGGGACGGGGGTGCCCGGGCGGCTTCTCGCCCGCCGCTTCCTCGGCGAGGTGGAGCTGCTCGATATCGCCGTCGAGGGGCTCGACGAGCCGTTGAAGGCCCGTTCGCGCGACATGAGCGCCGTTGCGGTGGGCTCGGAGGTCGGCATCGCCATCGACGAGGCGGCCGTGCTGATGTTCCCGGTTCGCGGCGACTGAGGGGGCCACGGTCTCGCGCGCCCGGCGGGTTAACCGGGATTCGGCTTCGTGTTGCCGCGCGCGGGCGACCTATATAATGTCGCGACGACCCAGTAACCATTATGTCGAGGAGAGCGTACATGGCTCCCAGTTGGTTCCAGATCCTGATCGTCATCGTCCTGCTCGTGCTGCTGTTCGGCCGCGGCAAGATCTCCGACCTCATGGGCGACGTGGCGAAGGGCATCAAGAGCTTCAAGAAGGGCATGGCCGACGAGGACACCGCGGCAGCCGAGTCGCAGAAGACCATCGAGCACCAGGTCAGCGAGACGGTCGAGACTCCGACCAAGCAGGCCAGTGGCGCGAAGAAGGCGAGCTGACGCCCTTTCGCCGGTCCGGGGGCGCATGTCCGGCCCCGGGATGGATTGACCGGAGCCCGCCAGCGACGGCGGAGACCTAGATGTTCGATATCGGATGGAGCGAGCTTCTGGTGATCGCCGTCGTGGCGATCGTGGTCGTCGGACCGCGCGAGCTCCCGGGCATGCTGCGCACGTTCGGCAAGTACGCCGGCCAGCTTCGCCGGATGGCCGGCGACTTCCAGAACCAGTTCAACGAGGCTCTGAAGGAGGCCGAGCTCGACGACGTTCGCAAGAGCATCGAGAGCGTGCGCTCGATCAACCCCGTGAACCAGATCAAGGACAGCCTCAACCCCCTGAAGGACGCCGGCGAAAGCATCCGCAAGGCGGTCGAGGGACCGGCCGCCCCGAAGCCCGAGACGCCGAAGGCGCCCGTCAACGGCGCTGGCGGCGCAGCCGAGCCGAAAGCCGCTGCCGCCGCGAAGAAGGCGGAGGCCGCCGCGAAGGTCGCCGACAAGAAGAAGGCCGCCGCCGCGAAGGGCCAGACGGCCGCGAAGAAACCGGCGACCGCCAGGAAGCCCGCGGCGCCGCGCAAGCCGAAGGCGGCCAAGCCCGCCGGCAACGGCTCGGGCGGGCCGAACTCCGACACGGCCGCGTGAAGCCGGACCCGCGCTAGATGACCCACGAAGACATCGAAGCGACAAAGGCGCCGCTCGTCGAGCATCTGGTCGAATTGCGTCAGCGGCTGATGTGGTCGCTGGTCGCGCTCGGGATCGCCTTCGTCGCCTGTTTCTTCTTCGCCTCCGAGATATTCAACATCCTGCTCAAGCCCTACGAGTGGGCGGTCGGCGACGTGAAGGATCTCGAGCTGATCTATACGGCGCCGCAGGAATATTTCTTCACGCAGCTGAAGATCGCTCTGTTCGGCGGGCTGTTCATCGCCTTCCCCGTCATCGCCTCGCAGCTCTACATGTTCGTGGCGCCCGGCCTCTACAAGAACGAGCGCGGCGCCTTCCTGCCGTTCCTGGTGGCGACGCCCGTCCTGTTCGTCCTCGGCGCCTCGCTGGTCTACTTCATGACCATGCCGCTGGTGATGACCTTCTTCCTGTCGATGCAGCAGACCGGCGACGATCAGGCGAAGATCATGCTCCTGCCGAAGGTCAGCGAGTATCTCGGCCTCATCATGACGCTGATGTTCGCCTTCGGCCTGTGCTTCCAGCTTCCCGTGCTGCTGACGCTGCTCGGCCGCGCCGGCATCGTCACGTCCCAGGGGCTCAAGAGCAAGCGCAAGTACGCGATCGTCATCACCTTCCTGGTGGCCGCCTTCCTGACGCCCCCCGATCCGATCAGCCAGATCGGGCTTGCGCTGCCGACCCTGCTTCTCTACGAACTGTCCATCCTTTCGGTCAGGATGGTGGAGAAGCGGCGCGCCGAGGCGGAAGCCGAGCGCGAGGCGGAAGCCGGGGCCTGACCTCGTTTTCCGTGCGTCCCGGCCGCCCCGGCCGGCCCGTCCAGACAGCCGAATACGCCCATGTTCGACATCAAATGGATTCGCGACAATCCCGAGGCCTTCGACGCCGCGCTGACGAAGCGCTCGGCGGAATTCGAAGGGACCGCGGCGAAGCTGATCGCCCTCGACGACCGGCGCCGCGCGCTCGTGACCGAGCTGCAGGCCTTGCAGGAACGGCGCAACGCGGCCTCCAGGGAGGTCGGGCAGGCGAAGGCGGCGAAGGACGAGGCCCGCGCGCAGGCGCTGATCGCCGAGGTCGGCGCGATCAAGGAGCGCGCGCCGGCGCTGGAGGCGGAGGTCAGGGCGGTCGAGGAGGAGCTGAGCAAGGCGCTCTCCTGGACGCCGAACCTGCCGCTCGACGACGTGCCCGTCGGGGCCGACGAGCATGCCAATGTGGAAGTCCGCAGGGTCGGCGCGCCCCGAGCGTTCGATTTCGAGCCGAAGCAGCATTTCGAGATCGGCGAGGGCCTCGGAATGATGGATTTCGAGGCCGCCGCCAAGCTCTCCGGCGCGCGCTTCGTGGTGCTCAAGAAGGGCATCGCCCGGTTGGAGCGTGCCCTCGGCGCCTTCATGCTCGACCTGCACACCGGCGAGCACGGCTACACCGAGATCAACCCGCCGCTTCTGGTGCGCGACGAGGTCATGTTCGGGACGGGGCAGTTGCCGAAGTTCCGCGAGGACCAGTTCTTCGCCGGCAGCGTCGAGCAGATCGAGGCGGAGGAACGCAACGGCTATTGGCTCATCCCGACCGCCGAAGTCCCGCTGACCAACCTCGTCCGCGAGGAGATCGTCGAGGAGGACGCGCTGCCGATGCGCGTGACCGCCTGGACGCCGTGCTTCCGCGCCGAGGCGGGAGCGGCCGGGCGCGACACGCGCGGGATGATCCGCCAGCACCAGTTCTCCAAGGTCGAGCTCGTCTCGATCACCACGCCGGAGCAGTCGCTCGCCGAGCTGGAGCGCATGACGGGCTGCGCCGAGGAGGTGCTGAAGCGCCTCGGGCTGCCCTATCGCGTCATGGCGCTGTCGACCGGCGACATGGGCTTCTCCTCCCGCAAGACCTACGACATCGAGGTCTGGCTGCCGGGGCAGAACGCCTACCGGGAAATCTCCAGCTGCTCGGTCTGCGGCGATTTCCAGGCCCGCCGCATGAACGCGCGCTACCGGCCGAAGGACGAAAAGGGCGTGCGCCACGTCCACACCCTGAACGGCTCCGGCGTCGCCGCCGGCCGCGCCCTGATCGCGGTCCTGGAGAACTACCAGCAGGCCGACGGAACGGTCGCCGTGCCCGAGGCGCTGCGGCCGTACATGGGCGGAATGGAAGTGATCGGAGGGTGAGGGGAGCGCAGGGCCTGCCTCTTCTCACGGCATGTCATTGCCGGACGTGTTCCGGCAATCCACGGACACGGCCTATGATTATGTCGGACGGCGGTGTTCATGGGTGCCCGCAACGAGCGCGGGCATGACACCCGAGTTCATGGAACGGCAATCGGAAAGAAACGGAAACCGAGCGGCATGCGTATCCTGATCACCAACGACGACGGCATCCACGCTCCCGGCCTCAAGGTCCTGGAGAAGATCGCCCGGGAGCTGTCCGACGAGGTGTGGGTGATCGCGCCCGAGACCGATCAGAGCGGCTCGTCGCATTCGCTGACGCTGAACGACCCGCTGCGCCTGCGTGAGATCACCAGGAACCACTTCGCGGTGAAGGGCACGCCGACCGACTGCGTCATCATGGGGCTGCGCCATCTGCTCAAGGACCAGCCGCCGGACCTCGTGCTGTCGGGGGTCAACCGCGGCCAGAACCTGGCCGACGACGTCACCTATTCGGGCACCATCGCCGGCGCCTTCGAGGGCTCGATCCTCGGCGTGCGCTCGATCGCGCTCAGCCAGACCTTCCGCAATCCGGAAAAGATTCCGTGGGAGACGGCCGAACGGCATGGCGCCCGGACGATCCGCCGCCTGCTGGACGCGGATTTCGATTCGAGCGTCGTCCTCAACCTGAACTTCCCCGCCTGCGCCCCGGACGAGGTGAAGGGGCTCGAGGTCACCCAGCAGGGTAAGCGCGACCAGTCGCTCCTGCACATCGACGCCCGCTTCGACGGCCGCGGCTTTCCTTACTACTGGATCGCCTTCGAGCGCCGCAGGTCGAGCCCCGCCCAGGGGACGGACCTGCGCGCGGTCTACGACGACTGCATTTCGGTGACGCCGCTCACGCTGAACCTCACCGACACGGTGGCGCACGCCCGGCTCCTGGAACATCTGGCGATCGGCCAGGAGGCGTGAGACCGCGCTCATGAGGGGCAGATGAGCGAAGACGGCGGCGACGGCGACCTCGACGAGGGCCGCATCGCGGTCGCCCGGCTCATCATGGGGTTGCGTTCCCAGGGCGTGCGCGACGCCCGCGTCCTGAAGGCGATCGAGACGATCCCGCGCGCGCTGTTCGTCGAGGGCGCCTACACGGCCCATGCCTACGACGACCGCGCCCTGCCGATCGATTGCGGCCAGACGATCAGCCAGCCCTTCGTCGTCGCCTACATGACCGAGCAGCTGAAGGTCACCGACCGCGACAAGGTGCTCGAGATCGGCACCGGCTCGGGGTATCAGGCCGCCGTCCTCGCCAGGCTCTGCCGCCGCGTCTACACGATCGAGCGCTACCGCACCCTGCACAGGCAGGCCGAGGAGAGGCTGAAGGCGCTCGGCATATCCAACGTCACCGCCATGGTCGGCGACGGCATGAAGGGCTGGCCGCAGCAGGCGCCCTTCGACCGGATCATCGTGACGGCCGCCGCCGAGGAGGTGCCGCAGGTGCTCGTCGACCAGCTCAAGGTCGGCGGCATCATGGTGATCCCGATCGGCCCGATCGGCGGCACGCAGCTCCTGCACCGGATCGTCCGCACCGAGGAGGGCTACGACGACACCGCCCTGATCGGCGTGATGTTCGTGCCCCTCGTGCCCGGCAAGGCCGAGCAATTGTAGGCGGGCGAAACGAAAAACGCTTAATTCTCCTTATCCTTAAGCCGTTGTTTACCTCAACGCCCGTTTACTGACGCCGTGTTCTCGTATGTGTGTGGCGTGAGTGGTGCGATGCGTAGCGTAATCGACAATTTCCGTTCGGCCCTCCTCGTCAGGGTCGCGATTGTCGGAGCGATCGGCGCGGTGGCGGCCGGTTGCAGCTCCGACGTCAGCCGGTTCGCCAGCGGTTCCTTCTTCGGCGGCGATACCAGCGGCGACTATACCGCGTCCATCCAGCCGGTTCCGACCGAGGCGGTCGCCGGCGGCAATACTCCCGATTCCCTGTCCCAGCCCGCCTACGGCCAGCTCGGCACCGCGCCGGTCACTGCGGCGTCCGATCCGGGCACGGTCACCGTGGCGCCCGGCGAGACGGCGTTCACCATCGCCACCCGCTACGGCGTTCCCGCGCCGGCGCTGATGAAGGTCAACGGCCTCAGCGACGCCAACGCCGTGCGTCCGGGCCAGCAGCTCGTCATCCCGGTCTTCTCGCAGGCGCACGGCGGCTGGGTCCGTCCGAGCCAGGCGCAGGGCGTGGCCCGGGTCGCCGGCCCGACGCCCTCGAGCACCGCCAAGGTCGCGATGTCGACGACGGAGGCCGCCAAGCCGGCGGCTGCCGGCGGCGTCCACACCGTCACCTCCGGCGAGACGGTCTATTCGCTCGGCCGCCGGTACGGCGTCAGCCCGAATTCCATCATCGCGGCGAACGACCTGCAGGCGCCCTACGGCATCCGCATCGGCCAGAAGGTCCGCATCCCGGGCGCCGGCACCACGGTCGCCAAGGCGGCGCCGGCCCGGAGCACCGAGGCGAGTGTCGCCGCTGCTCCCGCACAGCCGCAGCAGAAGTCCCTGCAGGTGGCCGCGGTCGAGCCTGCGCCGGCCCAGAAGACCGGCATCGAGGGCGGCACGCTCGCCGCGCCGGCGGCCGTTCCGGCGCCCGCGGCCGCGCCGCAGCCGCAGAAGGTGGCATACGCCCCCCAGAACGACCCGTCGGGTGGCACCGACACCCGCGCCGGCGTCCCCGAACCCGCCGCCCTGTCGGCCGGCAATTTCCGCTGGCCGGTGCGCGGCCGCGTCATCTCCTCCTACGGCGAGAAGAACGACGGCGGCACCAACGACGGCATCAACGTCTCCGTTCCCGAAGGCGCCTCGGTGCGCGCAGCGGAGAACGGCGTCGTCGCCTATGCCGGCAACGAGCTCAAGGGCTACGGCAACCTGGTGCTGATCCGGCACGCCGACGAGTGGGTGACGGCCTACGCGCACAACAGCGAGCTTCTGGTCAAGCGCGGCGACGTGGTGTCGCGTGGCCAGGTCATCGCCAAGGCCGGCCAGAGCGGCTCCGTGACGACGCCTCAGGTCCACTTCGAGCTGCGCAAGGGATCGACCCCGGTCGACCCGCTCAAGCATCTGGCTTCTGACTGACCGCTCCACCTGGGTCAGGCTCGAGACGGCGCGCCCTCGCGGCGCGCCGTCGCCGTGCGTTCAGTCCGCCGCCTTCAGCGGGACGCCGAGGCGTCCGGCGAGATCCTGGATGAACTGCCAGGCGACGCGCCCCGAGCGGCTGCCGCGCGTCGTCGCCCATTCCAGCGCGTCCCGCTGCAGCTCGTCCGGGTCGACGTCCAGCCCGAAATGGGCGGCATAGCCGCGAACCATGTCGAGATAGTCGTCCTGGCTGCACTTGTGGAAGCCGAGCCAGAGACCGAACCGGTCCGACAGCGAGACCTTCTCCTCGACGGCCTCGGAGGGGTTTATCGCCGTCGAGCGCTCGTTCTCCATCATGTCGCGCGGCAGCAGATGGCGGCGGTTGGAGGTCGCGTAGAACAGGGTGTTCTCCGACCGCCCCTCGATGCCGCCCTCGAGCGCGGCCTTCAGGGACTTGTAGGACGTGTCGTCGAAATCGAACGACAGGTCGTCGCAGAAGATCAGGAACCGGTCGGGCACCGTGCGCGTCAGCGCCATCAGCACGGGAAGCGTCTCGATGTCCTCGCGGTGGATCTCGACGAGCTTGAGCGGCCCGATCCCCTCGGCGGCGAGCCTCCGGTTGACGGCGGCGTGGGATGCCTTGATCAGCGAGCTCTTGCCCATGCCGCGCGCGCCCCACAGGAGCACGTTGTTGGCCGGCAGCCCGCGGGCGAAACGCTCGGTATTCTCGACGAGCATGTCGCGCGCCCGGTCGATCCCCTTCAGCAGCAGCATGTCGACGCGGTTCACCGTCGGAACGGCCTGTAGTCCGGCCGGGGAAGGGCGCCAGACGAAAGCGTCCGTCGCGGCAACGTCGGCGGGCGCGGGCGGCGGCGGCGCGATCCGCTCGAGACTGTCGGCGATCCGGCCCAGAAGTTTCGTCAGTTCGTCTTGTTCGGCGGACACCGCTACCTATCTCCAGACTTCGCGCCTGCGGAGGCTGTCCCGCATTCGGCGGGCGGACCGTATCACGCGCGTCCGCCCGGTCAATCGCCGCGGCGATTCGAGGACGGGACAACCTTTTCGGGGCTTTCGGTATCGGTTTGCAAAGCGCGAGGCGGTCGCTATAGTCCGCCCGCTTTCGCCGCTGCCGGGAAACCGGCGGCGCGACGCCACGTTGTTTCGGAACAGGAGGAAATGATGTTCGTCACGCCCGCGTTCGCCCAAGGCGCGGCAGGAGCCCCAGGCGGGGACTTCCTCATTTCGCTCCTACCCTTCGTTCTGATCTTCGTCGTGCTGTATTTCCTCATCCTGCGCCCCCAGCAGCGCCGGGTGAAGCAGCAGCAGGAGATGATCAACTCGCTGCGTCGCGGCGACACCGTGGTCACCGCCGGCGGCCTGATCGGCAAGATTTCCAAGGTCATCGACGAGCGCGAGATCCAGGTCGAGATCGCCGAGGGCGTGCGCGTCCGCGTCGCCCGGTCGATGGTCGCCGAGGTGCGCGCCAAGGGCGAGCCCGTCAAGGAAGAAGGCTGAACGAGCCCCTCTTGCACACGACCCGCGCCGAGCACTGAGCCCTCATGCTGCACTTTTCCCGCTGGACCGTCATCCTGATCGTCGTGCTCTGCGCGGTCGGGATACTGGCGACCGTCCCGAACTTCTTCTCCAAGGAGCAGGCGGCGAGCTGGCCTTCATGGATCCCGCATCGCCAGCTCGTGCTCGGCCTCGACCTGCAGGGCGGCTCGCACATCCTGATGGCGGTCGATACCGAGGCGGTCGTCAAGGAACGGGTCGACACGCTGCGTGACGACGTTCGCCAGGTCCTGCGCGAAAAGCGCATAGGCTATACCGGCTTGACCGGCCGCAATCGCACCGTCGAGGTGCGCGTCCGCGATGCCGCCCAGACCGACGAGGCGCTGAAGGCGCTCCGCGAGCTGTCGCAGCCGGTGGGCTCCATCCTGACCGGCTCGACCGCGCGCGACGTGGAAATCACCGGGACGCCGGACGGCCTGATCACCCTGGAGCTGACGGAGGAAGGCATCAACCAGCGCGTCAGCTCGGCCGTCGACCAGTCTATCGAGATCGTCCGCCGCCGCATCGACGAGCTGGGCACCACCGAGCCGACGATCCAGCGCCAGGGCGCCGACCGGATCCTCGTCCAGGTCCCGGGCCTCGACGATCCCGCGCGCCTCAAGGCGCTGATCGGCCAGACCGCCAAGCTCACCTTCCGGCTCGTCGACATGTCGATGCCGGCGACCGAGGCGCTGAACGGGCGTCCGCCGCCGGAATCGGAAGTTCTCTATTCGCGCGACGACCCGCCGGTTCCCTATCTGATCGAGAAACGGGTGATGGTGAGCGGCGAGGATCTCGTCGACGCGCAGCCGAGCTTCGATCAGCAGACCAGCGAGCCGGTCGTCACCTTCCGGTTCAATTCGAGCGGCGCGCGCCGGTTCGCCGCGGCCACTCAGCAGAACGTCAACCGTCCTTTCGCCATCGTCCTCGACAACGAGGTGATCAGCGCGCCCGTGATCCGCGAGCCGATCCTCGGCGGATCGGGCCAGATCAGCGGCGGCTTCGCCGTGGAGGAGGCCAACGACCTGGCTATCCTGCTGCGCGCCGGCGCCTTGCCCGCGCCGCTGACGATCCTCGAGGAACGCACGGTCGGACCGGGGCTCGGCCAGGATTCGATCGAGGCCGGGAAGTTCGCCGCCATCATCGGCACGGTCGCCGTGGTCGTGTTCATGATCGCCGTCTACGGCCTGCTGGGGGTCTTCGCGGACGTCGCGCTGTTCGTGAACATCTCGCTGATCATCGGCATCCTGTCGCTGCTCGGCGCCACGCTGACGCTGCCCGGCATCGCCGGCATCGTGCTCACCGTGGGCATGGCGGTCGACGCCAACGTGCTGATCTACGAGCGCATCCGCGAGGAACAGAGATCGGGCAAGAGCGCGATCGCTTCCATCGATTCGGGCTACCGCCGTGCGCTCGGCACCATCATGGATGCCAACATAACGACCCTGATCGCGGCCGTGATCCTGTTCTATCTGGGCTCCGGCCCGATACGCGGCTTCGCCATCACGCTCGCCATCGGCATCGTGACGACCGTGTTCACGGCCTATCTCGTCAACCGCCTGATCGTCGCCGAATGGGTGCGCATGCGCCGCCCGTCGGCCGTGCCGATCTAACCGGGGAGCCGTCCTTTGCGCCTTTTGCGGTTCGTTCCCGACGACACCCACATCCGCTTCATGCATCTGCGGCGGTTCACGCTGCCGCTGTCGGCCCTGCTGTCGGTCCTGTCGATCGCATTGTTCTTCGTCGTCGGCATGAACTTCGGCATCGACTTCCGCGGCGGCTCGCTGATCGAGATCCAGACGACCGACGGTCCCGCCAATATCGGGGAACTGCGTACCAAGGTCGGCTCGCTCGGGCTCGGCGACGTGCAGATCCAGGAGTTCGGCGCTCCGAACGAGGCGCTGATCCGCGTCGTCCAGCAGGAGGGCGGGGAACTGGCCCAGCAGGCGGTCATCGCCAAGATCCGCGATGCGCTCGGCGAGAACGTCGACTACCGCCGCGTCGAGATCGTCGGCCCTACGGTCTCGGGAGAGCTGGCGCGCACCGGCACCATCGCGGTCCTGGTGTCGATCTTCGCGATCCTGATCTACATCTGGTTCCGGTTCGAGTGGCAATACGCCGTCGGCGCCGTCATCGCGACCGTTCACGACGTCGTCATGACGATCGGCCTGTTCGCGATCCTGCAGCTCGACTTCAACCTGTCGAGCATCGCCGCGATCCTGACGATCGTCGGCTATTCGCTGAACGACACCGTCGTCGTCTACGACCGCATCCGCGAGAACGTGCGCCGATATCGCAAGATGCCGATCACCGATCTGCTCGATCTGAGCGTGAACCAGACGCTGTCGCGCACGATCATGACGTCGCTCACCACTTTGCTGGCGCTGATCGCGCTCTATCTGTTCGGTGGCGAAGTGATCCGCAGCTTCGTGTTCGCCATGATCTGGGGCATCGTCGTAGGCACCTATTCGTCGATCTACGTGGCCTCGCCGGTGCTCCTCTACCTCGGCGCGAAGTCCGACGGCGGCAGCGAATCCAAGGCCGCCGCCACTGCGGAAGGCGCCTGACCAAGGGAGCGGCTTGCGCCGTCCTCGTCGATGCAGATGCGCGAAGCGCACTTTCCCAGGCAAGCGCAGATAGAAGCCTACGGGCACGGCGGCTTCCGTTTCGCCGACATGTCGCATCGCGGGTCGCTCCTGGTGCTGCCGAGCGGCATCTACGCGTGGGAAGCGACGGATCCGGCCCGGATCAACGAAATCGCGCTCAAGCGGTTGTTCCGCGAAGAGAAATTCCCCGAGGTGTTCCTCGTCGGAACCGGCCGCAAGCCGCACCAGCCGGCCGCCGACGTCCGGCTCGCCTGCGCCGACCGCGGGATTCGGCTCGAGGTCATGGATACCGGCGCGGCCGTGCGCACCTTCAACGTCATGCTGGCCGAAGGCCGCTCGGTCGGGGCCGCCCTGATCGCGGTGGACTGACGCCATGGGCGGGTCGGCGGCTGCAGCCTGCTACTGCTACTGCGAGGACGTCGTCCGCCGCGGCGACAAGGACCGCTTCCTGGCGAGCCTGTTCGCCCCGGAGGAGGGCCGCAAGCACCTTTTCGCCCTCTACGCCTTCAATCTCGAGGTCGCCCGCATCCGCGACGTCGTGAGTGACGCGCTGCCCGGAGAGATGCGCCTGCAGTGGTGGCGCGACGCGCTCGCCGGCTGCGGCCACGGCGAGGTCGGCCGCCATCCGGTCGCCGCCGCCCTGATCGAGACGGTCGAGAAATGCGACCTGTCGCGCCAGCCGCTTCTCGACCTGATCGAGGCGCGGACCTTCGACATCTACGACGACCCGATGCCCTCGGTCGCCGACTTCGAGGCCTATTGCCGGGCGACCTCCGCCCAGCCGATGGCGCTGGCGACCGAAATCCTCGGCGCGCGCGGCTGCAACTGGACCACGACCATGGTCGACCACGGCGGCACGGCCTATGCGATCACCGGCCTGCTGCGCGCGATGCCATTCCATGCCTCCCGCGGCCAGGTCTTCCTGCCCGACGACGTGATCGCCCGCCACGGGGCGAGGCGCGAGGACATCTTTGCCGGCAACGTCTCGCCGGAACTGGGCGCGGCCCTTGCCGAACTGCGCAAACTCGCCTGGCACCATCTGAACGAGGCCGGCTCCTGCATCCGCGACATCTGCCGCGAGGCGGTCCCCGCGGTTCTGCCGATCGCGCTCGTCAGGCCCTATCTCGAGCGCATGGACCGGCCGGGCTACCGTCCTTTCGAGGAGAAATGCGTCGTGCCGCAATGGCGGCGCCAGTGGATCCTGTGGAGGGCCGCACGGACCGCGACCAGGGTTTGCTGAGCGGAGGCTATTCCGCGGCTTCCCGCAGTCCGAGCCACGAATCGAGATCGGAAAGCGCGCGCGCCGACATCGCCCGCTTCTTCGCCAGCGTCTTCTCCTTGCCGCGCAGGCGCTTGCCGGGAACCTTCGGGATCTCGATCGGCGGGAACAGGCCGAAATTGACGTTCATCGGCTGGAAGCTGCGCGTGGCGCCCTCTTCGGGCAAATGCCCGCCGGTGATGTGACCGATCAGCGCCCCGGGCGCCGTCGTCGGGGGAGGGGCGATCATCGCCCGCCCGAGCCTTTCCGCAGCGGCGAAGCGGCCGGCGAGCAGGCCGATCGCGGCGGATTCCACATATCCCTCGACGCCGGTGATCTGGCCGGCGAACCGGAGCCGCGGCATCGCCTTCAGGCGCAGCGACCCGTCGAGCAGCTTCGGGCTGTTCAGGAACGTGTTGCGATGCAGGCCGCCGAGGCGGGCGAACTCGGCGTTCTCGAGCCCCGGGATCGTCCGGAAGATGTCCGCCTGCGCGCCGTATTTCAGCTTCGTCTGGAAGCCGACCATGTTGTAGAGCGTGCCGAGCGCGTTGTCCTGGCGAAGCTGCACGACCGCGTAGGGCTTCACGTCGGGATTGTGCGGATCGGTGAGCCCGACCGGCTTCATCGGCCCGTGACGCAGCGTCTCGCGGCCGCGCTCGGCCATTACCTCGATCGGCAGGCAGCCGTCGAAATAGGGGGTGTTCTTCTCCCAGTCGCGGAACTCGGTCTTCTCGCCGGCGAGAAGCGCGTCGACGAAGGCCTCGTACCGGTCGCGGTCCATCGGGCAGTTGATGTAATCCGCCCCCGTGCCGCCGGGCCCGGCCTTGTCGTAGCGCGACTGGAACCATGCCTTGGAGAAGTCGATCGTATCCTTGTGGACGATCGGCGCGATCGCATCGAAGAAGGCGAGCGAGTCCTGATCCGTCGCCTCGGCGATTGCCGCCGACAGCGCGGCCGAGGTGAGGGGGCCGGTCGCGACGATCACGCTGTCCCACTCGCCCGGCGGCAGGCCGGCGATCTCCTCGCGGCGGATCTCCACGTTCGGATGGGCCTCGAGCGCCGCCGTCACCGCGTCCGAGAAGCCGACCCGGTCGACGGCGAGCGCGCCGCCGGCCGGCACCTGATGGGCGTCGCCGCAGCGCATGACGATCGAGCCGCAGCGCCGCATCTCCGCGTGCAGCAGGCCGACCGCGTTGGTCTCCGCGTCGTCGGAGCGGAACGAATTGGAACAGACGAGCTCGGCGCACCCTTGGCCGACATGGGCGTCCGTCATGCGGACGGGCCGCATCTCGTGCAGGACGACGGGCACGCCGGCCTCGGCGATCTGCCAGGCGGCCTCCGAGCCGGCGAGGCCCGCGCCGACGACGTGGATTGGTTTCACGGACATGGCGGCTATCTAGTCCGCCCGGCCCCTAAAAGCAAAGGAGCTATCGGCTCGCCGGCACTGCCGATTTCCAGACGGACCCGTCGATGGCCTCCAGCGTCAGGTCGTAGGACCCGCCCGCGGGGATCGTCGTGCCGGCGGGCGCGGGCAGCGTGATCGTCGCCTTCGCGCCGGTCACGCCGGAGAAGCCGACCTTCTCGGCCTTGAATTTGGACGCCCAGACATATGGATAGACGTTGTCGAAGGCCGAGGCCGGCAGGGCGGCGAGCGCCGCGCCGTCCCATTCGGCGACCGTCTTGCCCGACCGATCGACGAGCTTCGCCGCGACGACATAGGCGGCTCCGGTGTCCGGTCCGGCGTCGACATAGGCGACGAACCGGACCGCGCCGTCGGCCGAGGCCGTCACGTCGGAGAGCGCGACGTCGTGCTTGTGGTAGTTCACCCGCGGGTGCAGCGGCGTGACGACCGCGCCGAACAGGACGTGGTAGGTGCCGACGGTGAAGACGACCGAGACGACGGCGAGCGCCGTCGCCCAGCCGCGCAGCGCTCCCGTGGGCACCGGCCCGCTGAACAGCCAGTTCGTCCATGGGTTCCGCCACGCCCAGTCGGTGCGCCCGACGAGCGTGTCGAGCGAGGCGCCGCCCCCGCCGGCGAGGAAGACGGCGCTGCTCATCGCCACGCCCGAGACCGCCATCGTCCATTCGTCGAGGCAGGTCGAGCCCATCCAGCCGAAGATCAGCATGAGCGCGATGTTGAGGCCGATGCTCGCGAGCGCCGCGGCCCGCGTCAGCAGGCCGAAGATCAGCCCGAGCCCGACGGCGAGCTCGGCGAAGGTCCAGAACCAGACGGAAGCAACGATCAGGGCCGGGAACTGCAATGTCCATTCGAGCGGCGCCTGGATCCACAGCGTACCGGGCAGGGCGTGGACGAGCTTGTTGGCGACGAAGCCGGCGCTGTCGAAATCGAGCTTCAGCGCGAGATCGACGCCGTCCACCTCGGCGTGGCTGTAGAACAGCCGCCGGCTCGCCCCGCCCCAGAAGATGAAGCCCTGCACGAAGCGGGTGCCGAGGAGCACGAGGCCGAGGAGCGAGAACAGGGTCGATGGCGAAATGTCGGCCCGATCGTCCAGATATGCGTTCGCCATCCGCCCCTCCCGCTGGTGTGATCAGGGAAGGATGGCGGTAAGGACGCATCCGGGCAATCGAAAGAACGCCGACAGGACTGCCGGCGGCGGGACGCGACGGCGTTCTACTCCGCCGCCTCGGTCCGCTTCCCCGGTCGCCGGGCGAAGAGCTCCTTCAGGAACTGGCCGGTATAGCTCTTCTTTTCGGCCGCGATGTCCTCCGGTGTCCCCTGCGCGACGATCTCGCCGCCGCCGTCGCCGCCTTCCGGGCCGATGTCGATGATCCAGTCGGCGGTCTTGATGACCTCCAGATTGTGCTCGATCACCGCGACCGTGTTGCCCTGGTCGACGAGGGAATGCAGCACCTCGAGCAGCTTCTTCACGTCGTGGAAGTGCAGGCCTGTGGTCGGCTCGTCGAGGATGTAGAGCGTGCGGCCCGTGGCGCGGCGCGACAGCTCCTTGGCGAGCTTGATGCGCTGCGCCTCGCCACCCGACAGCGTCGTCGCCTGCTGGCCGACATGGATGTAGCCGAGGCCGACCCTCTGCAATGTCTCGAACTTCTCGCGGATCGACGGCACCGCGTCGAACAGCTCGCGCGCCTCGTCGACGGTCATGTCGAGCACGTCGGCGATCGACTTGCCCTTGAAATGCACCTCCAGCGTCTCCCGGTTGTAGCGCCGGCCCTTGCAGACGTCGCAGGTCACGTAGACGTCGGGCAGGAAATGCATCTCGATCTTGATGACGCCGTCGCCCTGGCAGGCCTCGCAGCGTCCGCCCTTCACGTTGAACGAGAAGCGCCCGGGCGCATAGCCGCGCGCCTTGGCCTCGGGCAGGCCGGCGAACCATTCGCGGATCGGCGTGAAGGCGCCGGTATAGGTTGCCGGGTTCGAGCGCGGCGTGCGGCCGATCGGCGACTGGTCGATGTCGATCACCTTGTCGAGGAACTCCAGCCCCTCGATGCGCTCGTGCGGCGCCGGCTGCTCTCTTGAGCCCATGATGCGGCGCGAGGCGGCCTTGTAGAGCGTCTCGATCAGGAAGGTGGACTTGCCGCCGCCCGACACGCCGGTGACGCAGGTGAAGGTGCCGAGCGGAATCTCCGCCGTCACGTCCTTGAGGTTGTTGCCGCGCGCGCCGACGACCTTGATGCGCTTGCCCTTCTTGCCCTTGCGCCGCTCGGCGGGCACCGGCACGGCGAGCGCGCCGGACAGATACTGCCCGGTCAGCGAGGCGGGATTGGCCATGACCTCTCCCGGCGTTCCCTTCGCGATCACCTGCCCGCCATGCACGCCCGCCGCCGGGCCGATGTCGACGACATAGTCCGCCGTCAGCACCGCGTCCTCGTCGTGCTCGACGACGATGACGGTGTTGCCGAGGTCGCGCAGGTGCTTCAGCGTGTCGAGCAGCCGCGCATTGTCGCGCTGGTGCAGGCCGATGGACGGCTCGTCGAGCACGTAGAGCACGCCGGTCAGGCCGGAGCCGATCTGCGAGGCGAGGCGGATGCGCTGGCTCTCGCCGCCCGACAGCGTGCCCGAATTGCGCGACAGCG
>JAEWYT010000042.1 GCA_023458595.1 Pseudomonadota bacterium | reverse complement strand
GTCGGCTTCTGCACCTGCTGGATCACGTTGGCGATCGTGTAGGTCTTGCCCGAGCCGGTCACGCCCAGCAGGGTCTGCCGCGCCAGCCCGCTCTCGAAGCCATCGACCAGCTTCTCGATGGCCTGCGGCTGGTCGCCGGCGGGCTGGTAGGGGGCGACGAGCTGGAAGGTGGCGGGGTGCAGGGTCTCGGACATGGGGAACGCGGGGGCGGGAGGCCAGTTTAGCGAGTGTCCGTGATGGGGACGGAAGCGGCGTTTTCCTACCCCGGCGGCCGCCCGCGTCCGACGGCGCGCGGGCGCGCCCCCGTTCATCCTGAGCGCTCCCATGGCCATGGAGGGCGATGTGATGGACGCACGGATGCGGGGATTCACGCTGGTCGAGACGGTACTGACGACCGCCCTCGTGGCGGTGTTCGCAGCGGTCGCGGTACCGGCCTTCAGCGGACTGCTGGAGCGACAGCGGGCCAGCGCCGCGATGGGCACGCTGTCCACGCAGATGCAACTGGCGAGGATGGCCGCCATTACCTACCGCAGGCCCGCGGTCCTCTGTCCCTCGCGGAGCGGCGCCACCTGCGACACCGGCACCGACTGGAGCGGCGGCTGGATGCTGTTCCTGGACCGGGACGGCAACTTCCGGCCGGATGCGGCGGACGAGATCCTGCGGGTCGAGTCTGCCCCAGGGCCGTCTCGGCTACGGGTGGTTTCGACCACCGGCAGGCCCCGGGTACGCTACCTGCCCGACGGACGCAGCGCCGGCAGCAACATCGCCATCTCCGTGTGCAGCGCCGAGGGCAGCCTGCTCGGGGCCGTGATCGTGAACAACATGGGGCGCCCACGGTCGTTCCGGCCGGCCGCCCCTGCGCCCTGCCCCGCCTGAACCTGATGGGCCAGCGGCTTGCCGGCTGCCCGAACGGCGTCTACAATTCCCAGCCCCGCCCGAATAGCTCAGCCGGTTAGAGCACTTGACTGTTAATCAGGGGGTCGTTGGTTCGAGTCCAACTTCGGGCGCCAGATTCGGATGTAAAAAAGCCCGCGGCTTGCCGCGGGCTTTTTTGTTTCTCACCAGCAACCAGCCGTTGCCGGGGATTTGACCCCCGCATGGGTGAGGCCGAGATCTCCGCAGGAGTCGCCTTGCTGACGCCCGATCGGCTCAGCGGTAAGCGTGTATGACTTTGCGCCGTATGCGGCGTTAACGAAACGGTACGAGTCGCGGGCGTCCGGCTCGCAGCGATCATCCAGCACCGAAGCCGCCGGCGCACCGCTATAGGTCAGGCGCGCCGTATAGAAACGTTCGAGTTGCTGGGACATCGTCACCAGGCACGCGCTGCCCGCCGCCCGACGGGCCTTGCGCATGTGCTCGGTATAAGCCGGCAGCGCGATGGACGCGAGGATGCCGATGATGGCGACGACCACCATCAACTCGATGAGCGAGAACCCCCGGGCGTTCCCCACCCGGTTGCGCCATACGCATTCCATGGAATCCCCCGTCATCGTCATTCGCTCCTGACTTCGCGCCAGGAGACGCGATCCCACCGCATGGCGGCGGTGCCTGAACCCCTGCCCGCACCGGCGCCCGAGGCCTCGTCGCCTCCGATGTCGGTTCCGGACACCACCAGCAGGCCACGAAGCAGGTTGGGCAATGTTGGCATGCCCACACCGTAGTCGACCGAACCCACGGGCTTGTCCGCGACCGTCTGGTCCGCAGTCGAGCCATCGTTGTCCAGGTCAAAGAACGAGGACCCCGTGCTGGTGCCGGTAAATGCGTCGAGCGCGTTGATGTAACCGGAGCCCGCTGCCTCGCAGGCGTCGCCCGTCGGCATCATGCTGGCCGTGACCAGTACGTTGGAGACGCGCTGGGCATCCTGCACGATCCGCTCGCCATCGGCAGGCAGGTCGATGTACCAGCCCATCGAGCCTTCGGGCAACGGCGCCTTGTCCTCGAACGCACGCACCGCGTAGCCGTCCGACGAGCCGGACGTCACCGCCAACGTACGGGCGGTCAGGTCCGAACGGTCCAGCGCGGTCTCGCCCTCGATGAAGCCATACATGCTCTGGGTGGTGGCGTTCTCAGGATCCGCATCCTCGACCGTGAGGAAACGGCCCGTGCCGAAGAACACCCAGCGCTTGCGCGTACGCGGATCGACCGCCAGGGTCAGGCCCGCGCTGATCGGCTGGGCGTTGCCGCTGCTGTCGCTCGCGGTGAACAGCCTTGTCGCCGACCACGCCGACGAGGCCTCGGCGGTGAGGTCGAACTTCCACACGTTGCCGAGCATGTCGCCCGCATAGGCATAGCGCAGAGTCCTGCCGTCGGCGCCATACACGCCTACCGGCGCCGAAAGCCCGTTGGGCTGGGCCACGGAGCCGGCGCCCGTATCGATTTCCTTGATGACTGCTCCGGTGTCGGCGTTCATCACCACGAGCACCGCGCGTCCCCGCGTGCTGTTGATGCCGTTGCCGATGACGACGGAAGGCGTGCCGCCGACGCTCGCCAGGATGGGCCTGCCCATCACCAGCCCCATGTTGTTGCCGGGCGTCTCGGCGCGCTCCCACTTGAACAGCCCGGCAGCGGTCGCCCCCTCGGGATCGGTCACGTCGAGTGCGTACAGGCCCTTGCCACCCTTGCCCAGCGTGCCCACCAGGACGTTCCGGTTGGTGGTCAGCTGGCGACTGGTCACCGCGACGGGACCGTCCACGAACCACTTGTGGGCGTAGTCGCCGCGGCTGAGCGTGGCCAGATCGTGGATGTTGATGATCCCCGGGACATAGGCGAACAGTTCGCGCCCCGTGCTGGCATCGAAGGCGTGCAGCATGCCGTCGTTCGCGCCGACGTACAAGGTATCGGTGTCCTTCACGTAGGCCGGAGAGGATCCAATGATGTCGCCAAGCAGGGACGTGCGATTGCGCAGGTTGCCGACGCCCCTGCGGTCTTCCAGGCTGGTGTCGCCCCTGATGTAATCGGCATTGTCCTCGCCCGACACCTCGTAGTTGGCGGGACCGCCGGTCCGGGCGAGCGCGGTTTCCTGCGCGGTCGTCGGGAACGACGTGCCGACCGTGCCGCTGGTGGTGAACACCTTGCGCCCCGAGGTCGGGATAGAGGACACCCACTCGACCTCGCTGGAGACGCCGGTCCGGGTCACCCTGCGCGCGTTGACGGTACCGGTCCAGGTGCCCGCGACATAGCTGGCGCTGAAAGTCATCGTGTCGCTGTCGAGGGACACCGAGTTGGTGGCCACGTTCGAATAGGTGCTCGTCCGCTGCTGGATGGCCGACAGCGCCTGGCGCAGGCCTGACGTGAACTCGTCCGGGTTGGACGCCGGTACGAAGGCGCCGCGGCTGTTGACCGCCGCGTGCAGCAGGTCGTCGATGCGATCGGCATCCTCGGTGTCGGTCGGATCGTCCCAGGTGGCGTCGGAAGGCACGTCGGACACGGCGGACCAGCCCTTGCGCCCCGCCAGGCCGATGGAGATGCCGAAGGTCACCATGTGCTGCCAGAACGCCGGGTTCACGTTCTCCGTCGACGGCACGTTGTTGGCCAGATCCGTACGCAGGTCGGTCTTCCAGTACTTCATTGCCACGTCGGCCAGGGTATTGGAATAGCTGTCCTGGTAAGGCGCGGAGGGCGAATACTGGTAACTCTTGCCTCGCGGACCGGTGATGGCGGAGCCGTCGCTGTTGTCCTGGTTGTGCACGTTGATGCCGACGTTGTTCCAGTAGCCGTCGGTCGTCAGGATCGCGAAGTTCTGCCGGCACGAGTACTGGCCGTTGCCCGCCTGTGGCCCATAGGGACCGGAACTACTGGAATCGCTGAAATACTCACCCGCATCGTCGAGCGCGCCGTGCAGCGGGGTGCCGTTGTAACCGATCACGCTCTGCAGACGGCTGTACCACGTCGACCGCGAGGTCGTGGTCACATCGCCCGTGCTGTCAATGAATCGGCCGTCATTGCCATCGCCGACGGGAATGTTGAACGTGGTACCGGAGCGCCCCCAGATCGCGCGGAAGCCCACGCGCACCTTCCCATCGAGCGTCGCGAACGCCTCGCTTGCGCCCGCCTTGGCCGCCTTCATGCGGCTGCGGTGGTAGGAGAACCAGGTGGCGTAGTTGCTCAGTTCCTGCGCAAGCGTGCGGCTGCTGGGCAGCACCGGTGAGCAATCGATCCAGTCGTTGGTCCCCGTGCCGGTTCCGCAGCGGTTGGTCGTCTGGTAGGACGCCGTGATCGAGTAGGACGCATTGTTGTTGTTCTCATTCCAGCGCCGGGCAATCAGCCGATAGCTTCCCGCGTCAGTGGAAGAGACCGTGCATGTCTCGGTGTTGTCTTCGTTGACGGTGCCGCTGCAAACCGCACCGCCCCCTGGTCTCCTGACCTCGTAGTTGACGCTTCGCAGCGAGGATCGGATGCTGATGGTCAGCCGTGCGTTCGCTGGAACGGCTGCCAGATCGTGTGTGTTGGCGTCATCGCGCCTGACAGTTCCGGAAGTCGGGGACACCGCTACGCTGTTGTCGGATTGCACCACCCGACCCCAGACCGAGCGCACGATATCAGTGCCGCCTTCCAGGATGTCGTAACGATAGTAGTTGGTGCCATCGCCGAGGTAGGCCGCGCCCGTCTGCGACGTATCTTTGGGAACGTAGAACGTCTGCCGACCGCCGCACACCTGCGTGCCGCCGCTGCTG
Source organism: Pseudomonadota bacterium (assembly GCA_023458595.1). Lineage (GTDB taxonomy): Bacteria > Pseudomonadota > Alphaproteobacteria > Rhizobiales > Tepidamorphaceae > Microbaculum. Next base: position 4,243 of record JAEWYT010000042.1, on the reverse strand, counting down.
AACTCGTCGGTGGTGGCGTTGTTGTTGTAGTTGAACCGGCGGCAGCTGCCAGAATCTCCGAGATCGATGGTTCCTCCGCCGACACGGTTGAAGCTGCCGTAAGCGGCGCGGTAGCTGGTGCCGCCCGTCATCCGCAAGCCGTTGGCCTGGACCCACGGCCTGTAGGTGGTCGCGGGATTGTACGAGAGCGTGTTGCGCGTGTAGGCGTAGCGCGCCACGTTCGGCGTACTGGTGGAGGGGATGGAGTCCGGCATGTAGTCGAACGCCATCGATCCCGAATCGTCCAGGATGAACAGGATGTTGGGCGCGACCCGGCTGCCGGTGGTGAGCGGGTCGTCCGGGATCGGGAGGGTGGCTGCGGCGGGCAAGGCCACCAGCGTGGCCAGCAGGGAGGCGAGTGCAGCCTTCAGCTGCATGGTCGGTTCCCTGCGGAAATCTCTATGCTTACTCATCGCGGCGCTCACAGCTCTGGCACTCGGTTGACGACGTTGGCCTGCAGGACGACTTCCGCCCGGCCTTCTCCAGCGCTCCGCGCGGTCACACGGAGCATGCGGCTCTGGCAGTTCGCGGGCGGATTGGCGCTCGCGTCGCGGAGATGCACCAGGCAGTTGTTGTCGGGATCGGATTCGCCCGGCACGACGCCAAGGTCTTCCATCCAGTACTCGGACGTCGTGGACGGCGTGGCACCGAGGGTCGGGCCAGGCTGCCACGAGGGGTTCGAACCGGCGGCGCACAGGCCCTCGTTGTTGCAGGACTGGGTGTCCGGCGTCCAGTTGTCCCAGGTCACGTCCGGATCGGCAGGATCAGGCGCTACGCCCAGGACATTGTCCTGCGCCTCACGCAACGCCGCTTCCGTGGTCTGGAAGGCCAGCGAGCGGTCGCGCATGTTCGCGCTCATGCGTTCCTGCATGCCGGAACTGCGCAGGATGGCGATGCCCAGCACGGACATCACCAGCAGCAGGACCAGGACGATGACCAGGGACATGCCCTGCTGCCTGCCAGCCAGGCCGGGGGCGCGGAAAGTCCGATATCGGGTATTCATAGGGAACGGTCCCGGAGGTTGACCACACTGGTGACGGTGCGCTCCAGCGTCTCGCCTTCTACCGTGTTCTGGGCCTGCAGCGTCAGCACCATGCGCACGGCGCCCACGTTGTTCCAGTTCGCAGGCGCATTGGTGTAGGCCCCGCCCACGAGGTAGGAGAACTGCACGTCCTCCACCCCCTCGGCCACTTCCTCCTGCGCTCCCGCGGCACGGGAGACGAAGAGCGAGTTGCTTCCACGCCCATTAGCGTCTACGAACCAGCGCGTGCTGCGGAAACGGCCCAGCATCACCGACACGGGATAGTGGAACGTGGCCGACGGCGAGAAGGTCACCGTCCGGTTTGCAAGACCAGTGACCGTCGCGACGAAGGTCTTCTGCGCATCGCATAGCACCACCACGTCACCGACACCGAACGCGTCGGCGGCGGCATCCAGTTCGCCCTCGGCGATCGTGACCGTGCTCGGGGTCGAGGCCTCGGTGGCGTATGCCAGCTCCGAGCCGGAGACCACGGTGACTTCGTTTGCGTCGCCGAATACCGGCGTGCGGTCGAGCAGGACCGATTCGGCATCGTTGGTCTCCATCGTCGCCAGGTTGGAGCAGGCCGATCCGCCGGCGGCGCGGATGTCGCGCGACATCAGCTCCACGGCCGTGCGTGCGCTCTCCTGGATCCGGTTGAGTCCTTCGTTGGCGCGATAGGTGTTCTGGTTGGACATGAACACGGCGAAGGCCGCCCCCATGACCAGGATGCCCAGCACCATGGCGATCATGAGCTCGACCAGGCTGAAGCCGCCTGTCCGTCTGTTGCCTGTCATGTGGAACTTCCCGGTTGCCCTGCTCATAGCTGCGTTGCCGTCACGATTTCGCGCTGGCCTGCGCCGCCCGCCCGCGAATCGTCCCAGCGGACGGTGATCACGCACGCGTCCGGGCAGCCGGCGATCTGCCCACAGGTCGTCTCGTCGTCCTCGGTGCCGATCGAGGTCTTGAGATCCTCGAGCCAGGCCTCGACGATCGCGTGGCCGCCCGCAGCCTCGGTGCAGCGCATCGCACCCGTGTTGAATGCGTTCGCGGTGGCCCGGTTGACCCGCATCGCCTCGAGGATGGCATTGGTCTGGATGACCGCCTGCGTGCTTTCGAGCGAGCTCTGCCCACCACGCAGTGCCACCGCCTGCATGGCCGCGACGCCAAGCAGCCCGACCGCGAGGATGAGTACGGATACCATGACCTCGATGAGGCCGATTCCGCGCATGGACGCCGGGGAGCGCAGTGCGAAACCACGCCGCCGGCCCATCGATCCTGCCCTCAACACGCTCCACCTCCACCCTTCTTGGCCGTCGCCACGCCCCCGCCCACCATCAGCGTGATCTCACGGATGTTGAGCGGCGGGTTTGCGACCGGAATGCACGCCGTCAGCGTCTGCTGGGCATCGACGGTGCCCGACGGCCGGAAAACGATCTCGTCCACCGAACTCTGGACGTCCACCCCACCCGGGAACTCGAACCGGCGGATCACCGCCGGGTCGTCACCCGTGCCGTCGTCGTGTTTCACGATCACCTGGCCCCAGGACGCGGAGCCGGTGCAATCGTCCGAGCCATCGGTTCCGCCGCATACGGTGACCACGCGGTTCCGGCGGATGGCTTCGGATTTCGCCAGCTGGAGGCTGGCGGTCAGCTCTTCGCTCGCGCCCGCCAGGCGGCTGGTGTTCACGAAGCCCACCATGCTGGGGACGGCGACGGTCGCCAGGATCCCCACCACCGCAACGGTGACCATCAGTTCGACCAGGGTGAAGCCCCGTGCCAGCGGCGCTGGCGTCCTGTCAGACGTACTCGGCATGGTTCCTCCCCTGATCCCACGCAAAGGCTAGGTCGGCGCCCGGGGTTTGACCACCTGCGGCCGATGGGCGGCCGGTTCGCCGGCTTCGGCGGCATGGCCCTATCATCTGCGGATGCAGAAGGGGGAACCAGGACCGCGCAGGATGGGGACCGACCCCCGCCAGCATCCGCTCCATGCCCTGTTCCAGCCGCCGGCGCTGATCGCCGTGCTGCTGGCGGGCGAAGCGCTGGCCCTGGTGATCAGCCTGGCGCCCGGCATCGACGAGGGACTGCTGGTCCGGTTCGGGCTGGCTTCGCTCGCCATCCAGTGGGTGGCGATCGGCACCGTGGGCGCGCTGTACGTGCTCAGGCCGGCCCTGGTGCGCCTGTCGCCGCTTGCATCGGCACCGGTCGGCCTCGGCCTGCTTCTCCTCACGACGCTGGCAGTCGCGGCCGCGGCCCTGCAGGTGTTCGAGTTCGCGAGCCTGCCGGAACCCGGGCAGTCCCCCATGCTGCTTGTCGTCAGGATGCTCGCGATCGCCCTGGTCGTCGGACTCGTCGGACTGGTCGCGTACCGCAACTACTGGGGCGCCCGCCAACTGGCCGTGCGGGCCAAACAGGCAGAGGTGGATGCGCTGCAGGCGCGGATCCGGCCCCACTTCCTGTTCAATGCGCTCAACACGGGCATCGCGCTGGTGCATGCGCGGCCGCAGGCGACCGAGCAACTGCTGCTGGACCTGTCGGACCTGTTCCGCGCGGCGATCTCGGGCCGCGAGCAGGTGCCGCTGGCCGAGGAACTGGCACTGACCCAGCGCTACCTGGAGATCGAGCGCCTGCGTTTCGGCGACAGGCTGCAACTGCAGTGGGACGTTCCCACCCTGCCAGGCGCCCTGGATGACGTCGCGATTCCCCCGCTGTCGATCCAGCCGCTGGTCGAGAACGCGATCAAGCACGGCATCGAACCCAGCCGCAGCGGCGGCCATGTCGCCGTGTCGCTGCGCAGCACCCCCACGTCGATCGCGATCGACGTGCGCAACTCGCTGCCCGCGGGCGGCGAACGCTCGTCGGGCGGATACGGGATCGGACTGAACGCGGTGCGTTCGCGCATCCAGGTCTTCACCGCCGGAGAGGGCGGCGTCGACATCCACGAGGCCGATGGCGAACACGTCGCCACCCTGACCCTGCCCCGGCGGACCTGACCGTCCTCGGCCACGTGCCGGATCCGCGCGCGACAGCGGAATGCAGCGGCGCTGCAAGCATGGACGCCGCTAGGCGATCACCTGGTAGCAGGGCCGGTACTCGCCCGAGATCTTCATGCGGCGCTGCTGCACGAACGCACGCAGCAGGGCGTCGAGCGCCTGCATGATGTCCTGGTCGCCGCGGATCTGGAACG
>JAEWYT010000041.1 GCA_023458595.1 Pseudomonadota bacterium | reverse complement strand
TATTTTGGGGGGGGCCCCCCCCGCCCCGCCCGCCGGGCGGCGCGAGGTCCGGCGGTTGAAGCGATTAGCTGCCGAAGCGGTTCATCGGCGTGCCGTCGGTGGCGGACTTGCGGACTTCCTCGCGCTTCTCCGCGGCGAGCGGGATCAGGCCGCGCTCGGAGAGATAGCCGCCTTCGCCCATCGCCGCCTCGGAGACGTACTCCTCGATGAACTCGCTGAGGCCGGGGATGACGCCGCGATGCGCGTTCTTGATGTAGAAGAACAGCGGACGCGACACCGGATAGGAGCCGTCGGCGATCGTCTCGATCGAAGGCGCGACGCCGTCGATCTGCTCGCCTTCGAGCGTGTCCTGGTTCTCGTAGAGGAACGAGAAGCCGAAGATGCCGAACGCATTGTGGTCGGCGTTCAGGCGCTGAACGATCAGGTTGTCGTTCTCGCCCGCTTCGACGAAGGGGCCGTCCTGACGCATGCGGGCGCAGACTTCCTTCTTCTTGTCCTTGTCGAGGGCCTCGATGGCCGGGAACGTCTCGCAGCCGTGCTCCATGACGAGCTCGACCCAGGCGTCGCGGGTGCCCGAGGTCGGCGGCGGGCCGAACACGGTGATGGCGGCGTCCGGCAGCGAGGCGTCGATATCCGACCACTTCTTGTAGGGGTTCGGCACGATCTTGCCGTCCACCTCGACCTCGGCGGCGAGCGCCTGGAAGAGCTGCGGGCGGGTGACGTTCATCGTGGTGCCTTCGCGCGAGCTGGCGAACGCGATGCCGTCATAGCCGATCAGCACTTCGGTGACGGAATCGACGCCGGCTTCCTTGCAGGCCTTGAACTCGGACTCCTTCATCGCGCGCGAAGCGCCGGTGATGTCCGGGTTGTCCGGGCCGACGCCGCCGCAGAAGATCTTCATGCCGCCGCCCGTGCCGGTCGACTCGACGACCGGAGCGGGATTGCCGGTGGCGTTCGCGAACTGCTCGGCGACCGCCTGGGTGAACGGGAACACCGTCGACGAGCCGACGATGCGGATCTGGTCGCGCGCCGAAGCGGGCGTGGCGACGATGGCCGCCGTCACCGCGGCCGCGGCGACGGTGGCAAAAGAGATGGTTTTCACGATGACACTCCCTGTCATGATCGGAGTTGAATCGCGGGCGAACCCGCCGAAGGTGCGGTCCGCAGCCGTCTCGCGGCCGCATCCCGGCTGCACTCTAGGTGTCCGATACGATCCTTCTACGACAGGTCTGTGACGTATATATTACAGATTATACTATTGAAATAAATCAACTATTCTGGCCGGTAGCCTGTGGATCGCGGTCGATTGCGACGGTTTCGGCACCGTCCAGCGACACGGTGAAGACCGCCCCGGCGCCCGGCTTGGAGTCGATATGCAGCTGTGCCCGGTGCCGGTTGAGGATGTGCTTGACGATGGCGAGCCCCAGACCGGTACCGCCTTTCTCCCGGCTCGAGGCCGTGTCGACCCGGTAGAACCGCTCGGTCAGACGCGGAAGATGCTCGGCGGCGATGCCCTGTCCCCAGTCGCGCACGGCGATCGACACCCGGGCCGGCCGGTCGCCCTGGCCCGGAACCAGCTTGGCCGCGACGGCGACCCGTCCGCCGGACTGGCCGTACTTGATGGCGTTGTGGATCAGGTTCTGGAAGACCTGGGCGAGTTCGTCCCGGTCGCCGATGACGGTGAGTGGTCTGTCCTCGATGTCGACGGTGAGATCGACTCCGCTTTCTGAGGCGAGCGGGGCCATGGCGTCGGCGACGTGATCGAGGATCGGCGCGACGTCGATCACCGTCTCCGGGCGCACATGGGCCTTCAGTTCGATGCGGCTGAGCGACATCAGGTCGTCGATCAGTCGCGACATGCGCCGGGCCTGCTCGACCATGATCTGCAGAAACCGCTCGCGCGCGTCCGGATCGTTGCGGGCGGGCCCCTGCAGCGTCTCGATGAAGCCGGTGAGCGAGGCGAGCGGCGTGCGCAGCTCATGGCTGGCGTTGGCCACGAAGTCGACGCGCATGCGCTCGACCCGCTGCGCCTCGGTCAGGTCGCGCAGGAGCACGAGGAAGACCGGTGCCTGCTCCGGCGGCCCGCCGCTGATCTTGCCGAGCGGGCTGACGCGCGCCTCGAACCAGCGGTCGGCGGGCACGCGTTCGAAGAACGTGACGTTCGCCTGGCTCCCGGTCGTCAGGGCCTTGTGGATCGCCTCGCCGACTTCCGGGGCGCGCAGGAGCAGGCCGATCGGCCGGCCGACCTCGATGCCGCCGAACAGCGTGCGTGCCGCGCTGTTCTCGAAGCGGACCTGGCCCTTGGCGTCGATCAGGAAGCAGGGGTCCGGAAGGCCGTCGGCGACGGCCGCGTAGGGCGCCATCGGATCGCTGCCGGCGACGGCGCCCGCCTGGCCCCGCGTTGCGGCCGGCCGGATGGAGGTCAGCGGTCCGGCCAGGATCGCGAGCGCGATCGCGGCGAAGCCGAGCAGGGCGACCGCGGAGCCGACGCCCGTCATCAGCCAGTAGCCGCCGATGACCAGGGCCGCTGTTGCCAGGGCGACCCGGGCGGCGCCGGCGCGCCGGCCGAGCGCCGGAAGGAGCGATGCCGGATGCGGCTGGCCGCGCTCCGTTTCGTCCCCGCTCTTCGATCCGCTCCGCGTTTCGCTCAACGCCCTGCGCCTCTATGTGCCTCGTCCGACCTTCCCATATCGCCTGCGGAGGCGGACGCCAACCGTCGGCTTCGGTGAGCGGCGGAGGCGGGCCGGACGATCTAGCCGCCGCAATAGCAGGCGGCGAACGCCTCGACGTCGACGTGGCGAAGGGCGCAGAGGAAGGACGGCATGTCCTCCTCGGAAATCGATCCGTGACCGACATTGTAGAGCCGGGCGAACGTCTCCCGCATCGGACCCGGCACGGCGATCGACCGCCACATCGCCATCACGGATTGCGCCGAGAAATCCGGCATGCCGTAGACGTCGGCGAAGTCGTACTCGATTTTCCAGGTCCCGGGCGAGGACAGCGATACGGCATCGAGGTCGCTCAGGTACCGGGTTTCGAAGCCGGTCGGAGCGCCCGTCGTCACCTCATAGCGGAAGATCTGGAAGCTCGGATTCTGGCCGAAGACGGGGCTGATCGCCGGAACGATCTTGTCGACGTCGAGGATCGTTCCGTCGGGCGCCGTCAGGATCCGGTAGCTGTCGTGGTGGATGTGGCCGGTGAGGCTCGCCTGCACCGGGGCCGCGTATTCCCGCATGAGCTCCGGCAGGCGGGTCGCATAGGGCTCTCTCAGGAGAGGCGTGATCCTCTCCGCGCACGTCGGCGCCCGGCTGTGGGCGGTCGCGTAGGCGTCGATGCCGGCCGGTACGTGGCGCACCATCCACACGCTGTCGCCCGCCCCTTTCGCCCGGGCGAGGCGCTCCTCGAGCCAGACGAGCATGTCCGCCGCCCCGTCCGGGTCGCCGGCGCCGCAGCTGTCGTCGTACTTCGCCGACCACAGCGTATCGTTGAGAACGATCACGACGGCGTCGGGGACGGTCGGGTGGCGCACCGCGTAGTACCCGCCGTTGAGATAGGTCTCCTCGAAGTCGGGGTCGAGCGCGTCTTTGCCCAGCGTTTCGCGGAGCGCGGCCGCCGTCGCGGCCAGAAAGGGTCCGTCCGGCTCGATCCGGTAGTCGCCGCACTCGGCGTCGTCGTTGCCGAGCGCCGGTATCAGGGGCGTCGCCGGCAGGGCCGCGCGCAAGGTTTCGGCGACGAAGACCGTCGTCTTCGCGGTGAGGTTCCGCACGGCCGGATCGTCTTCGCCGACGCCGAGCGCCCGCGCGGCGGTCCGTTCGAAGTCGTGGGCGAGAAAGTCGCCCGGCACGATGACGAAGTCGACGCCGGCGGCGGCGCGCGTCAAGGCGTCGACGGCGGATTTGAGCAGGGCGTAGTTGGTGTCCGATCCGTAGGACGAAGCCTTCTGGTCCTCGACGGTAGCGAAGATCGCCGCCCAGTCGCCCGGCGGCGCGGCGGCGAGCCGCGGCGCGAGGTCCGGCGGGTCGAACGGATTGAAATGGATGTCGGAGATCACCGCGAAGGTTCCGCTGGGTTCCTTCGCGAGGGCGGTGGCGGGCGCGACCAGAAGCCACGCCATGAGAGGCGCCATCAGCCGGATACCGGGATTGACCTTCAAGGGCGCCTCCTGACAGAAGCGGTTCGTCACGACGATACAGGATGGCACGTGTTACCGTGCCATGCCGTTAACGCGGCGGGGATGAACAGGGACGTCGATGCCCAAGGAGATCGAGCGGAAATTCCTCGTCGCGAGCGACGACTGGCGGGCCGATGCGGGGCCCGGCAAGCGGCTGCGCCAGGCCTATCTCGCCTCGACTGACGCCGCCTCGATCCGCGTGCGCCTCGTCGACGACGAGGACGCGTCCCTGACGATCAAGTCGGCGAGCCCGGGCTTGAGCCGCGACGAGTTCGAGTACGCGATCCCCGTCGACCATGCGCGGGCCATGCTCGCCATGCGCATCGGCGAGGTCATCGAGAAGGTGCGCTACGCTGTACCCTGCGCGGACGGCGACCTGACCGTCGACGAGTTCTCCGGCTCCAACGCCGGTCTGGTGATCGCCGAGATCGAGATCGCCGATGAATCGGTTTCCCCGGCGCTGCCCGCCTGGATCGGTGCCGAGATCACCGGCGACCGGCGCTACTACAACGCCAGCCTCGCCGCGCGGCCGTTCCGCTCATGGTCGGCCGAGGAAAAGCGCGCCTGACGGCCGGCCGATCATTCGTCTTCCGGATCGGAGTGGCCCGGCGTAAGGACCGCGGGCGGATCGCTGGCCGGAAAGGTCTCCTTGAGGCCCTCGTCGAGCAGGTCGTTCAGATGCTTCTTCTTCTTCTCGGCCTCTTTTTCGTCTTTCCGGGCATCCGGCTTCGGCTTTTCGGACTGGCTGATCATCGCGAACTCCTGGTCCATGCCTCCTAACATGGTGTCCGGGGCGGCGATTGCCACCACCGGGGCGCCGCCCGCGGCCTCAGATCGGCAGCAGGCCGTCGCCCTTGACCTCTTCCATCACCGCGTAGGTGTGCGTTTCCCGCACGCCCGGCATGGAAAGGATGACGTCGGCGAGGAAGCGGCGATAGGCGCCCATGTCGGAAACGCGCGCCTTGACAAGGTAGTCGAAGCCGCCGGCGACCATGTGGCACTCGATCACTTCCGGCGAGCGGCGCACGGCGGCGGCGAAGTCGTCGAACACGTCGGGCGTCGTGCGGTCGAGCTTCACCTCGACGAAGACGAGCAGGCCGAGCGCGATCCTCGCCGGATCGAGCCTGGCCGAATAGCCGAGGATGAAGCCGTCGCGGCCGAGCCGCTTCACCCGCTCCGCCGTCGCCGTCGGCGACAGGCCGATGCGCTCGGCGAGATCCAGGTTGGTGATGCGCCCCTCCGCCTGCAGCGCGGCAAGGATGCGCCGGTCGATCCGGTCGAGGCCGGGGATTTCCCGGTCGGGTATCCGTGTTTGTGCAGAAGTCGCCAAATCGCGCCTCATCTTCCGTGATATTCGCCAAGTCATAGCTGATACCATGCGATAAATCCAATCGTGGAGGCCGAATTGCCCGCAGATGCTCCGCCGGAGAGCGACCCCGCCCCGTTCTCCGCCCCCTACGCGCCCGACGACAGCCCGCTGATCGCCCGTCTGCTGGACGACACCCGCCTTTCTCCCGACCGGGACGACCGCATCGACGACACCGCGCGGACCCTGATCGAGGGTATCCGCGCCAAGACGGGCGGCATCGGCGGCGTCGAGGACTTCCTGCGCGAATACGGCCTTTCGACGCGCGAGGGCCTGGCGCTGATGGTGCTCGCCGAAGCGCTCCTGCGCGTTCCCGACGCCGAGACCGCCGACCGGCTTATCGAGGACAAGCTCGGCGCCGCCGACTGGTCCGCGCACGAGGGCCACGGCGACACCTGGCTCGTCTCGGCCTCCACCTGGGCGCTCGGCCTGTCGAGCCGCATCGTCCATCCCGGCGAGACGCCGGAGGGCATCATCGCCGGGCTCGTCAAGCGCCTCGGCCTGCCCGCGGTGCGCACCGCGACGCGCCGGGCGATGCGCGTGCTCGGCCACCAGTTCGTGCTGGGCGAGACGATAGGGCAGGCCCTCGATCGCGCCCGCGCCGCGGCGAGCCGCGGCTTGCGCCACTCCTTCGACATGCTGGGCGAGGGCGCCCGCACCCGCGCCGACGCCGAGCGCTATTTCGAGTCCTATGCGAATGCGATCGAGGCGATCGGGCGGTCCGCCGGCAACCAGGCGCTCCCGGCCCGTCCGGGCATCTCGGTGAAGCTCTCCGCGCTCCATCCCCGCTACGAGGCGGTGAAGCGCGAGCGCGTGATGAAGGAACTCGTGCCGCTCCTGATTGCGCTCGCCCGCAATGCCAAAGCCTACGACCTGAACCTGACCGTCGATGCGGAAGAGGCCGACCGGCTCGAGCTCTCCCTCGACGTTTTCGCCGCCGCGCTGGCCGATCCCTCGCTTGCGGGCTGGGACGGGTTCGGCCTGGCGGTGCAGGCCTACCAGAAACGCGCCCCGCGCGTCGTCGACTGGGTGCGCGAGATCGCCGAGTCCCTTGACCGCCGGCTGATGGTCCGCCTCGTCAAGGGCGCCTACTGGGACACCGAGGTGAAGCGCGCCCAGGAGCGCGGTCTCGACGGCTTCCCGGTCTTCACCCGCAAGCCCGCGACCGACCTGTGCTACATGGCCTGCGCCGCCAAGCTGCTCGACGCCCGGCCGCGCCTCTATCCGCAGATCGCGACGCACAACGCGCTGACCGTCGCCCAGGTGCTGGAGATGGCCGGCGGCGCCGCGGAGGGTTTCGGGGGCTTCGAGTTCCAGCGCCTGCACGGCATGGGCGAGGCGCTCTACGAGACGCTGGCCCAGCACGTGCCGCAGGCCGCCTGCCGGATCTATGCGCCGGTGGGCGGACACAAGGACCTGCTCGCCTATCTCGTCCGCCGGCTCCTGGAGAACGGTGCGAACTCCTCCTTCGTCTCCGTCGTCGGCGACAAGTCGATCCCGGTCGAGCGCCTGCTGGTGCGGCCCGCCGCCTGGCTCGGCCCCGACCAGCCGAGCCGTCATCCGGCGATCCCGTTGCCGGTCGATCTCTACCGGCCCGCGCGGGCCAACTCGCGCGGTCTCGAATTCGGCCACCGCGAGGCGCTCAGGACACTGACGGACGCCGTCGACGAGATCGGCTTGCCGTTCCCCGAGGCGCGGCCGATCGTCGGCGGCAGCCCGGTCGAGGGGGTTTCGCGCCAGGTGAAGAGCCCGGTCGACGGCAGGACCGTCGTCGGCTCGGTGCTCGACGCGACGCCCGAGACCGCCGACAGGGCCGTCGAGGCCGCCGCCGGCGGCTTCGGGAGCTGGGCGCGCAGGCCGGTCGAGGAACGTGCCCGCATTCTCGATCGCATCGCCGATCTTTACGAGGCGAGGCAGTTCGAGCTGATGGCGCTGATCGCCGCCGAGGGCGGGCGCACGCTGGTCGACGGCCTGGCCGAAGTGCGCGAGGCCGTGGATTTCTGCCGCTACTACGCCGCCCAGGCGCGCGAGCTGTTCAGGGATAGGACGATGCCCGGCCCGACCGGCGAGGAGAACCGCTACCGGCACCGCGGCCGCGGCGTCTTCGTCTGCATCAGCCCCTGGAACTTTCCGCTTGCGATCTTCACCGGCCAGATCGCCGCCGCCCTGGTCTCCGGCAACGCGGTGATCGCCAAGCCCGCCGAGCAGACCCCGCTCGTCGGCGCCTTCGCCGTCCGCCTGATGCACGAGGCCGGTGTCCCCGGCTCCGTGCTGCAGGTCGTCCCGGGCGACGGTGCGGTCGGCGCGCGTCTCGTCGCACGCCCCGAGGTCGCCGGCGTCGCCTTCACCGGTTCGACCGAGACCGCCTGGAAGATCAACCGGGCGCTCGCCGCCAAGGACGGCCCGATCGTCCCGCTGATCGCCGAGACTGGCGGCATCAACGCCATGATCGTCGACGCGACCGCGCTGCCCGAGCAGGTCACCGACGACGTGGTGACGTCGGCCTTCCGCTCCGCCGGCCAGCGCTGCTCGGCCCTGCGCCTGCTTCTTCTTCAGGAGGACGTCGCCGACCGCATGATCGCGATGATCGTCGGCGCGGCGAAGGAGCTGAAGCTCGGCGACCCGAGGGACCCGGCGACCGACGTCGGCCCGGTGATCGACGCCGAGGCCCGCGACAGGCTGGCGACCCACGTCGCGCGCATGGAGAAGGAACAGAAGGTCCGCTTCGCCGGAGAGAGCCCCGGCGGCGGCCTCTCGGGCGGCACCTGGTTCGCGCCGCACGTGGTCGAGCTGAAGTCGGCCCGCGATCTCACCGAGGAGATCTTCGGCCCCGTGCTCCACGTCGCCCGCTGGAAGGCGAAGGATCTCGACAGGGCGCTCGGCGACATCGCCGCCTCCGGATACGGCCTCACCCTGGGCATTCACAGCCGCATCGACGCTTTCCACCGCACGGTCGTCGACCGTCTGGCGGTCGGCAACGTCTACGTGAACCGCAACATGATCGGCGCCGTCGTCGGCACCCAGCCCTTCGGCGGCTCCGGTCTCTCGGGCACGGGACCGAAGGCCGGCGGCCCCGACTACCTCGCCCGCTTCGCCCAGGAGCAGGTGGTCTCAACCAACACCGCCGCCGCCGGCGGCAACGCCTCGCTCATCGCCATCAGCGACGACAGGGCCTAGGCGTTTCGGCGTTCGGGCACCGGCGGCGGATTGACATCCGCCGCCGCCTGCGCTTTGTTCCGCGTGAAAATCTGACTTTAAAAGTCTGGAATAATTCCAGTCTCCGCATCGCCGTTCGGCGATGAGCGGGGGCGATGAATCAGAGGCTTGGGGAAAGAGCGATGATCCGAAACGCAATCCTGACCTTCGCCGCCGGCGGCGTCGCGGTCCTGACCGCCATGCCGGCAAGCGCAGCCGGTCCCGAGGACGTGCTGAAGACCTACGCGGACGTCGCGCAGGCGGGCTACGAGGACTCGCTCGAGACCGCCAAGGCGCTGAACGCCGCCCTCAGGGCGCTGGTCGACAAGCCGAGCGCCGAGGCGCTCGATGCCGCGCGCACCGCCTGGCTCGCCGCCCGCGTGCCCTATCAGCAGACCGAGGCCTACCGGTTCGGCAACCCGATCGTCGACGACTGGGAGGGCAAGGTGAACGCCTGGCCGCTGGACGAGGGCCTGATCGATTACGTCGATCCCTCCTACGGCACCGAGTCCGACACCAACGGCTACTACGTGGCCAACGTCATCGCCAATGCGATGGTGAAGGTCGGCGGCCAGGAGATCGACGCGACGAAGATCACGCCCGAACTCCTCTCCGAGACGCTGCAGGAGGTCGGCGGCGTCGAGGCCAACGTGGCGACCGGCTACCACGCCATCGAGTTCCTTCTGTGGGGCCAGGACCTGAACGGCACCGGGCCCGGTGCCGGCGACCGCCCGTATACCGACTACGACACCGCCAACTGCACGGGCGGCCATTGCGATCGGCGTGCCGCATACCTCGTCTCGGCCGCCGATCTGCTCGTCAGCGATCTCGAGGAGATGGCCGGCGACTGGGGCGAGAAGGGCGATGCCCGCACCAGCCTGATGGACGCCGACCCGCAGGAGGGCCTGATCGCGATGCTCACCGGCCTCGGCAGCCTGTCCTACGGCGAGGTCGCCGGAGAGCGCATGAAGCTCGGCCTGCTCCTGCACGACCCGGAGGAGGAGCACGACTGCTTCTCCGACAACACCCACAACTCGCACTATTACGATCAGCTTGGCATCGCCAACGTCTATCTCGGGCGCTACAAGCGCGTCGACGGCTCGACCGTCGAGGGCGCGAGCCTGTCCGATCTCGTCAAGGAGAAGGACGCCGCGCTCGATACCGAGATGCGCGGCAAGCTCGACGCGACGCTGGCCGCCATGGAAGCGCTGCGCACCCGCGCCGAAGCCGGCGAGGCCTACGACCAGATGATCGGCGAGGGCAACGCGGAAGGCAACGCGGCGGTGCAGGCCGCCATCGACGCCCTCATCGACCAGACCCGCACCATCGAGCGCATCGTCACCGCGCTCGGCCTGCAGGGTGTCACCATCGAGGGGTCGGACAGTCTCGACAATCCGAACGCGGTGTTCCAGTAAGATAGCGAAGATCGAGCGGGCCGCAGGGGGCGGCCCGCCACCGGACCGAACCCATGACGTATTCGCGGCGTCTGATCGCGAGTGTTGCCGCCCTGACCCTTTCGGGAGCCGTGGTTTTCGCCGCGAGCGGGCGCGACGACCTGACCCCGAAGGACCTCGCCCGCGTCAAGGCGGTGACGGCGCCGGCCGAGACGTTTACCGCCCCCGAGCAGTTCGAGGCGATGCCCGGCGGCGCGGCGACGGTGCGGAAAATCATCAACCGCGACATTTTCTCTCACCCCTCCGCCAATCTCAGGTTCGAGGAACGCGAGACCTTCTCCGTCGGCAACGGCCTGTTCCGCAAGGACTGGGTGACGGCGCCGTCCTCGACGCAGACGTCCGATGGTCTGGGGCCGCTCTTCAACGCCCGCTCCTGTCAGGGCTGCCATCTGAAGGACGGGCGCGGCCATCCCCCCGCCACCGCCGAGGACGACGCGGTGTCGATGCTGGTGCGCCTCTCGGTGCCGCCGGCGACCGACGAGGAGCGCGGGATGCTCGCCGACCGCCACGCGCTCGCGATCGGCGATGCGGTCTACGGCACCCAGCTTCAGGACTTCGCGATCCCGGGCCTGCCCGGCGAGGGCCGCGTGAAGATCACCTACGAGGACGTTCCCGTCGCCCTGAACGGCGGCGAGACGGTGGCGCTCCGCAAGCCGACGCTCGAGATCGTCGATCCGGGCTATGGCCCGATGCGGCCCGACCTGATGACGTCCGCGCGCGTCGCCCAGCCGATGATCGGTCTCGGCCTGCTCGAGGCGATCGACGAATCCGACATCCTCGCCAGGGCCGATCCCGATGACGCCGACGGCGACGGCATCTCGGGAAGGCCCAACCATGTGCGCGATCCCGAGACCGGCGAGATCAGGCTCGGCCGCTTCGGCTGGAAGGCGATCACGCCGTCGATCCGCGTCCAGAGCGCCAGCGCCTTCAACGGCGACATGGGCCTGTCCTCGCCGCCGGTTCCCAATCCCTATGGCGACTGCACGGCTGCCCAGGCCGACTGCCTGTCGCGGCCGACCGGCATCCAGACGGCGTTCGGCGCCGACGAGGTGCCCGAGGATCTTCTGAAGCTCGTGGTGTTCTACTCCCAGAACCTGGCGGTGCCGGAGCGGCGCGACATGGACGATGCGCAGGTGCTCGCCGGCAAGGCGGAGTTCTACGCCGCCGGTTGCCCGGCCTGCCATACGCCCAAGTTCGTGACCCGCCGCGACGCCGAGGGGCAGGCCCAGCGCTTCCAGCTGATCTGGCCGTATACCGACATGCTGCTGCACGACATGGGCGAAGGTCTCGCCGACGACCGGCCCGAGGGCGACGCGGACGGCAGGGAATGGCGCACCCAGCCGCTGTGGGGGATCGGCCTTGCCAAGACCGTCAGCGAGGAGGCAACATTCCTGCACGACGGTCGTGCCCGCACGATTCTCGAAGCGGTCCTCTGGCACGGCGGCGAGGCGCAGGCCTCGCGTGACCGCGTCGTCGGGATGACACCGGAGGAAAGGGCGAATCTCATTCGCTTCCTGGAATCGCTCTAGATGCGACACCTGCTGACCGCCATTGTGGTCTGTGCGACGGCGACCTGTGCGGCGGCCGTCTCCGCGTCGGCCGCGGTCCCGCCGGGTCTCGGCGCGCGTCTCATCGACGGCTACATCCGGCCCGCCACCGGGCATTTCGCCAATTCCGCCGCCGCCCTGTCGGGTGATCTCGACCGGCTCTGCAAGGCCCCCGATCAGACCCGCATGGATACGGTGCGGCAGCGCTTCGACGACGTCGTCGACGCGTGGTTCCGTATCTCCTTCCTTCGCTTCGGTCCGTTGATCGAGGACAACCGCTTCGAGCGCATCTTCTTCTGGCCCGACCCGCGCGGCGTCATCCTGCGGCAGGTCGGCGAGATCATCGCCAAGAAGGACGGCGACGCGATCGACCCGGCGAAGCTCGCCGGCAAGAGCGTCGCGGTGCAGGGGCTGCCGGCGCTCGAGTACGCGCTTTACGGAACCGGGGCGAGCTCCATCGTCGACGGGACCGAGGAGGGGCGCTTCCGTTGCGGTTACGCCCTGTCGATCAGCATCGTGATCGCCGAGAACGCCGCCGCCGTCGCCAGGGCCTGGTCGCCCGACAGCGACTACGCGCGCGAGTTCGCCGATCCGGGACCGGACAACAGGATCTACCGCAGTCCCGAAGAGGTGGCCACCGAGGCGATCAAGGCGCTCGCCGGCGGCATGACCTATCTCGCCGACGCGGTCATCGCTCCCTTCGTCGGCAAGGAGCCCGAACAGGCGAACGCCCGGCTCGCGCCGCTGTGGCGCAGCGGCACGACGATCCGTGCGATCCGGCGCAGCGTCGAGGGCCTGAGGGACTTCTACACCACCACGGGCTTCGCGCAGTCGTTCGGCGAGGCGGACCACTGGATAGACGGATCGCTGCGGCTGGAGATGCGCCGCGTCCTCGAGACCCTGGACCGGATCGACATGCCGCTCGAGGAAGCCGTCTCGCCGGGCCCCGGCCGCGAGGCGCTCGTGTACGTGGTCATCGCTCTCAAGAGCCTTCATACGACCCTGGACAACCGGCTCGCCCAGGCGGTCGGCGTGAGTGTTGGATTCAATGCGCTCGACGGCGATTGACAGGCGGACGTTCCTGGCGCTGGCGGCCGCCGCGGGGCTCGCGCCGCGCGCGGGCCTGGCGGCGGGTCCCGAGGCCGGGGCGCTGTTCCTGTCCGCCCGCAGGAACGCGGGCGCCTTCGAGGTCGTCGTCATCGACGAGGCCGGCCGCGAGCGTCTGGTGATCCCGCTCGAGGCGCGCGGCCACAGCTTCGCCATCGATGCCGGCGGCCGCCGCGCGGTCGCCTTCGCCCGCCAGCCCGGGCGTTTTGCCATCGCCTTCGACATCGCCGGCGCCGCGCCGCCGCGCCCCTTCGCCGCCGAGCCGGACCGTCACTTCTTCGGACACGGCATCTTCGCCGACGCCGACCGGCTGCTGATCGCCACCGAGAACGACTATGACGGCGAGCGCGGCGTCGCCGGCGTCTACGACGCGACCGGCGGCATGCGCCGCATCGGCGAGTTCGCGACCGGCGGCCTCGATCCGCACGAAGTGGTGCTGATGCCGGACGGCCGTACGCTCTGCGTCGCCAACGGCGGCATCCTCACCCATCCCGACTACGGCAAGCTCGAGCTCAATCTGGAGACGATGGCGCCGTCGCTCGCCTATGTCGACGTGGCGACCGGCGACCTCCTGGAGACCGTGGCGCTGCCGCATGAGCTGCACAAGCTCGCCTTCCACCACCTGGCCGTCGACGGCTTCGGGACCGTCTGGTTCGGCGGCCAGTATCACGGGCCCGGGCACGACAGCCCGCCGGTCGTGGGGCGCCACCGGCGCGGCCGCGAGATCGAGATGTTCACCGGCCCGGCGGACGTGCTGCGCGGCCTGTCGAACTACATCGGCTCGGTCGCCGTCGACGCCTCCGGCGAGATCGTCGCCACGTCGAGCCCGGTCGGAGGCACCGTCGCCTACTGGGACGCGGCGACGGGCCGCTCGCTCGGCACGACCGCGCTGAAGGACGGATGCGGCGTGGCGCCGGGCGCAAGGGACGACTTCCGCCTGACGAGCGGATACGGCGAGATCGCCGAGGCCGGTCCGGCCGAACGGCTCGAGGAGATCCGGCCCGCCGGCGGCGACGTCGCCTGGGACAATCACCTCAGGCGCGTCGTCGCCCGCGAATCCTGAATC
Organism: Pseudomonadota bacterium; assembly: GCA_023458595.1. Lineage (GTDB taxonomy): Bacteria > Pseudomonadota > Alphaproteobacteria > Rhizobiales > Tepidamorphaceae > Microbaculum. Next base: position 87,355 of record JAEWYT010000041.1, on the reverse strand, counting down.
GGCCGGTCAGGTCTTCACGATGACCGGCGTGCCGACCGGCGTCCGGTTGTAGAGGTGGATGACGTCGGCGTTCATCATCCGGATGCAGCCGCTCGACATCGCCCGGCCGATCGACCAGGGCTGGTTGGTGCCGTGCAGGCGGTACATGGTGTCGCGGCCGCCGTCATAGAGATACATGGCGCGCGCTCCGAGGGGATTTTCCGGCCCGCCGGCCATGCCGCCGGCATACTTCTTCAGTTCCGGCTGGCGCTTGATCATCTGCGGCGGCGGCGTCCAGACCGGCCATTCCGCCTTGCGCCCGACGCGCGCCCGGCCGTTCCAGGCGAACCCTTCCCGGCCGACGCCGACGCCGTAGCGGGTCGCCATGCCGTTCGGCTCGACGACGTAGAGATAGCGCTCCGAGGTATCGACTATGATGGTGCCCGGCTTCTCGGCGGTCGCGTAGCGCACCCGCCGCCGCTGATATTGCGGCGACACCCGGCCGTCCACCGGGGCATAGGCCGTCATGCCGTCCATCGTGTCGGCGGTGCAGCCCCCGAGCGCCCCTCCGAGCGCCGCCGCGAGCGCGGCCGACAAGCCGCCGACCGCGAATGCGCGGCGGCTCGGAAAACTGTCTTCGCTATCCACGTCAGTCTGAAACGTCATGGCGTCGCCCCTGCTGCCCAGCCGAATTGTGCCACCGAATCAGGGGATTATTATCATCACGAATCAGAGAGTTGCGTAACTTTGCCGCAACACTCAAAAATCCTTGGCGAGCCGCAGCGCGTCGTAGATGGCCGCGTGGATGTTGCGCGAGGATACCGCGTCGCCGATCCGGTACAGCCGGTAGTTGCCGTCCGGATTCCGCACGACCTCCTGCGGCCGCCCGGCGACGAGGGCCCGGTAGTCGACCTCGCCGCGGTTCGCCGATCCCTCCCGGAGCTCAAAATAGAGATCGTCGAGCGGCAGGGTGCCGTGCTCGATGACGATCTGATCGGCCGCGCGGGTCTCGCGGATGTCTTCGCCGTAGTCGCTGCCGATGGTAGCGATCAGGCGGTTGCCCTCCCGGCGCACGCCGGTCAGGCGCCGGGCGATGGTGATCCGCACGCCGTGGCGCTGGAATGTCTCGGCATAGGCAACGTGGTTCAGCCCGCCGATCTCCGGCGCGAAGAAGCGCTCCGGCGTGACGATCTCGACCCGCGCCCCGGCTTCCGCCAGGAGTTCGGCCGCCTGCATCGCAGGATGCGCGCCGTTGTCGTCGAAGACGAGCGCGTCGGTGCCGGGCTTCGCGTCGCCGGACAGGATGTCCCAGCTCGACACGACGAGATCGTTGCCCTCCTCGAGGATGGCGGAGTTCGGCAGGCCGCCGGTCGCCACGACGACGATGTCGGGCCCGGTGGCGAGCACGTCGGCGGCGTCCGCGAGCGTGTTGAACCGCATCTCGACGCCCGCCGCCCCGCAGCGCTCGACGCGCCAGTCGACGATGCCGATCAACTCGCCCCGGCGCTTCGTCCGCGCGGCGAGGCGGATCTGGCCGCCGGCCCCGTCCGCCGCCTCGAGCAGCGTCACCGCGTGCCCGCGCTCGGCCGAGACGCGTGCGGCTTCCAGCCCCGCGGGTCCCGCCCCGATCACCGTGACGCGCCGGCGCGGGCCGGCGCTCGCCCGGATCACCTGCGGCATGGTCGCCTCGCGGCCGGTCGCCGGGTTGTGGATGCACAGGGCCTCGCCGCCCTCGTAGATGCGGTCGAGGCAGTAGGTCGCCCCGACGCAGGGCCGGATCTCGTGCTCGCGGCCGGCGGCGATCTTCGCGCCGATATGGGGATCGGCGATGTGCGCCCGCGTCATGCCCACCATGTCGAGCTTGCCCTCGGCGACGGCATGGCGCGCGGTCGCCACGTCGGCGATGCGCGAGGCGTGGAACACGGGAAACTTCGTCTGCGCCCGCACGTCGCCGGCGAAATCGAGATGCGGCGCCGAGCGCATGCCCTGCACCGGGATCACCCTGGCGAGCGCCGCATCCGTCTCGATATGGCCGCGGATGATGTTGAGGAAGTCGATCTGGCCGGTCGCCACCAGCCGCCGGCAGATCTCGATGCCCTCCTCGCGCGAGAGGCCCTTGTCCCAGTCCTCGTCGGCGACGAGGCGAAGCCCCATGATGAAGTCGGGGCCGACGGAAGCGCGGATCGCGTCGAGCACGCGCAAGGTGAAGCGCAGCCGGTTGTCGAGCGAGCCGCCGTATTCGTCGTCGCGGGTGTTCGTCGCTGGCGACCAGAACTGGTCGAGGAGGTGGCCGTAGCATTCGAGCTCGATGCCGTCGAGACCTGCCGCCTGCATCCTTTCGGCGGCGGCGGCATAGTCGGCGACGATCCGGTCGAGGTCCCAGTCCTCCGCCGTCTTTGGAAAGGCGCGGTGCGCCGGCTCGCGCACGGCCGAGGGCGCGAGAACCGGAAGCCAGTCCGCCTTGTTCCATCCCGTGCGCCGGCCGAGATGGGTGAGCTGGATCATCACGGCCGCGCCGTGCTCGTGGCACTCCTCCGTCAGGCGGTTGAGCCAGGGCACGATCTCGTCGCGATAGGCGTGCAGGTTGCCGAAGGCGGGCGGGGAGTCCGTCGAGACGATCGCCGAACCCGCCGTCATCGTGAGCGCGATGCCGCCCTTGGCCTTCTCCACGTGGTAGAGCCGGTAGCGGTCCTTCGGCAGCCCGTCCTCGGAGTAGGCCGGCTCGTGCGCCGTCGACATCAGCCGGTTGCGGAGCGTGAGGTGCTTGAGCCGGTAGGGCTGCAGCAGGGGATCGTTCGAGGTCATCGGATCGAAGGATAGCGGCTTTTCGGACCGGCGCGAGTCGCGTCTTGGCTACCCGATACCGCCTTCCTTCTTGCCGTCATGGCCGGGCCCGTCCCGGCCATCCACGGATTCATGTGCCGTGGCGGCTGCTCGTGGATACCCGGGACAAGCCCACGGCTGTCCGGTTTAATTTCCTGCCCATTGCAGCACCATCTGGTCTGGGAGTTTGCGTGGTTTTGGCGTCTGGTCGATGAGGCGATCGATGCGGCGTCGATGCATGAGGTTGGCGCGGACGAGGCGGGCGAAGGCGAGCGGGCTTTCGACGGCGGTCTGGGCGGCCTGGGCGAGGCGCAGCAGCAGGAAGGCGATGAGGGCGACGGCGATCTGGATGCGCACGGCGTTCTCGCTGAGGCCGAGGAAGTGCCTGAGCTTCAGCGTCTGCTTAACCCACCTGAAGAACAGTTCGATGGCCCAGCGCCGCTTGTAGAGGTCGGCGATCTCCCGGGCGGGGGCGTCGAGGTCGTTGGAGAGGATGCGCAGCACCTTGCCGGTTCCGGTCCTGACGCGCACCTCGCGGACCGGATCGCCGAACGGGGTCTTGCGGCTTGCGGCCTGGCGCTGCGGCAACAGGCCGATGCGGTCGGACAGGATGTCGGCTGCCTCCTCGGGCAGCTCGAGCTGCGCCGTCACCGTCAGCGGCGTGTTGGCCTTCAGGCGGGTGACGATGCGGCAGCCGGCCGCGTCCATCCGCGCCCACCAGCCGTAATCGTAGTAGCCGAGATCGAAGACGTAGGTCGCGCCCGCCTCGATGGGCATGGCCTTGGCGGCGGTAATGTCGTTGACCCTGGCGGCGGTGAGCGCGGCATAGATCGGCCGCTCGGCGCCCGCGTCATAGACGACGTGGAGCTTGGCGCCGCAGGCTCTGGCCGAGAAGCGCGCCCATTCGCTGCCCGCCCCGCTCAGGCGCAGGCCGGTCGAATCGACGAGGTAGACGGCCTCCCCCACCGCCCGGCGCAGGCCGCGCTGGGCCTGGCCGACCATCGCGGCGAACAGTTCGCCGAACACCGCGCTCGCCCGCCTGGCATTGGCATCGGCAAGCGTCGCGCGCGGCACCGGCCCGGCCCCCACGTGATACAGCCGCGCGGCGTGGCTCTGCAGGCCGGCGACGATCTCCCGAAGGCTCGCCGCACCGGACAATTGCCCGTACAGGAGCGCGATGAACTGGCTCCTGGTCGACAGGCGGCGCACGTGCTTGTCGGCATGGTGCGCCTCGACAAGCCGGTCGAACACGCCCCAGGGAACCCGCTTCAAGACATCGTGGAAAACGCTATTGTGGTGCCGCACGGTGTTGCCTCCGTTCTCGTGTCCAGTAGACGCGCCAAACGTCTGAACACGAGTAGAATCAACACCGTGCGCCCAGTCCACAAATTTAAACCGGACAGCCGTGGACTAGTTCCGGGCATCCATGACCACAGGAGCAAGCGTTCGTGTTCATGGATTGCCGGGACGAGCCCGGCAATGACAGCGGAGAATTCGGCCGCCGCCATCCTACCCCAACGCCCTCCCTGCGCTATCCAATCCGCGTCTTCTCGAGCCGCGCCTCGTCCAGCGTGGCGCCGAGGCCGGGGGCGTCGGAGAGGACCAGATCACCGTTTCCGTCCACGTCCACAGGGCTTTCCAGGAAGAAATCACGCCGCTCCAGCGACCATTCCGGCGGATCGAAGGGGAATTCGATGAACGGCGCCGCGCCGATGCCCGCCGTCAGGTGCGCGTTGGCGATCACGCCGAGGCCGTTCGTCCAGGTGTGCGGGGTGAAGACGATGCCGTGCTCCTCGGCCATGACGGCGACGCGCCTTAGGCCCGTGATGCCGCCGACGAGCGCCGCGTCGGGCTGGACAATGTCGACGGCACCGTCGCGGATCAGGTCACGGAACTCGTGGAGCTCCCGGGTCATCTCTCCGGCGGCGATACGCACGTCCGTCATGTCGCGCAGGCGCCGCATACCGTCGCGATCGCCGCGATGGAGCGGCTCCTCCATCCAGTAGACGCCGAGGCGCTCCAGTTCCCGGGCGACCTGGAGCGCGTCCTTCAGCGTCCAGGGCGGGGCGGTGTCCCAGGGCATGCGCCAGCCCTGATTGCAATCCACCATCAGCGCAAGCCGGTCGCCGACCCGGGCGCGGACGGCGGCAAGGGCCGCGATGTCGTCGCGCCAGTCGCCGCGGTGGAAGCGGATCTTCAGGGCGCGGAAGCCGCGGGCGAGATAGGCCCGGGCCACGTCGGCGAGTTCCTCCGGTCCTCGCAGGGTTCCGGAAGACGCATAGGCCGGTATCCGGTCCGAGCGGCCGCCGAGGAGCTTCCAGACCGGCTGACCGGCGATCTTGCCGGCAAGATCCCAGAGCGCAAGGTCGAGCGGCCAGCAACGGCCGTAGTGAAAGGCGATGTTGTCGAGGACCCGGAAGTGGCGCTCGAGCCTCAGAGGGTCCTCACCGACAAACAGGTGCTCGTGGCCCTCGAAACCGACCATCAGGTCGCCGGAGCCGATCCCGACCGGACCTTCGTCCGACGCCACGCGGACGACAGTCGCCTGGAAGTCCGTTCGCGGGCGCGTATCCCAGCTCGCCCGAAACGGCGGGTCGAGCGCGATCCGGTGATGGCTGATCTCGACGGACGCGATCTTCATGCCGCTTCCGAGGCGGACTTCGCGCTCGCAAGGACCGTCTCCGCCAGCATCTCCAGATCGGCGGGCGAGATATCGCGGGCGGTCGACGCGAGCATGGCGGCGTTCTCGGGCGCGGCCATGCGGGCGGCAAGCGCCTTCGCGTCGACAGCTCGCGGCAGGCTGCGGTCGAGGCCGATCTCGTCGAGCAGCGCGGCGAACCGGCCGGGCAGCGCATCGGGCGTGGCAAGCCCGAACGCCTTGGCGACGCGGGCGAAACCGTCGCGGTTGCCGGCGATCACGAAGGGCAGCGTCGCGGCCATGGCGATCGCGACGGCGCGGCCGTGATGGATCGGCGTCAGGCTGCCGAGCGCATGGGCGATGTTGTGAGCGAGCGCCGTGCCGGCATTGTCGATGGCGACGCCCGCCGCGGAGGCCGCAAGAAGCATCCGGACACGCGCGTCCAGGCTGTCGGGACGCGCGACCGCCTTCGGCAGATAGCCGACGGCAACCTCGATCGCCGAGAGGGCGTAGAGGTCGTTGCCGGGATTGGAATTGCGGTTCGTCGCCGCCTCCATCGCGTGTACCAGCGCATCGATGCCGGTGGCGGCCGTCAGTTGCGCCGGCAGTCCGACCGTGAGTTCGGGATCGAGGACGATCAGATCGGGCTTCAGGGGGTCGCCCCAGAACCAGTATTTTGTGTGGTCCGCAGACGACAGGATCGCCACGGCGGTCGCCTCCGAGCCGGTGCCGGCGGTGGTCGGTACGCAGATCAACCGGACGCGCCGCGCCGGCAGCGGCTGGGCGGCGAGGCGGTAGTCCTCGATCGAGCGGTCGGCGACCGCGGCCACGGCGATCATCTTGGCCACGTCGAGCGCCGATCCGCCGCCCAGCCCGACGACCACATGCGCCTTGCTGTTCCAGGCCCGGGTTGCGCCAGAGACGACCTGGGACTCCTCCGGATCGCCGGTAATGTCCTCGAACAGGTGGACCCGGTGGCCGCCGCCGGCGAGGGCGTTCGCGGCCCGCCCTGTGATACCGAGCGGGGCCAGGCCGGGATCGGCCACAAGCAGCACAGTCGCCGGGCCGCCGACGGACGCGGTCACGTCGGCGCCGAGTTCGGCCATACGGCCGGGGCCGACGACGGCGGCAGGCACGCGGTTCAGTTTGAAGCCTCGCATCAATGCATTTTCCTGTCTCGCGGACGAGCGCGGTCCGGCCGCCAAGTCGAAGCATACCTGAACGAAGGTACGACGCACCGGTCTTCGCCCGCGAGGTATTCCCGACGAAGAATGCCGGAAAATGCGACGGCTTCGGGAATGCGGAATCCGGCGCCCGATCAGGCGAGGGCCGGCGCGCTCTCGCCTTTCTCGGCCACCTTGATCACGGGCTCCATGTCGTTGAGCGTCTCTTCGGAGAGATGGCAGAAGATCATGTGGCCGCCCGCCATGCGCCGGTTCGGCGGCTTGCGCGTCTCGCACAGCCCCTCGATGACGTAGGGACAGCGCGTGCAGAACGGGCAGCCTTTCGGCGGATTGGACGGCGACGGCAGCTCGCCGCTGATCAGCACCTTGCGCTTCTCGATATGCGTATCGGCGATCGGCACGGCCGACAGGAGGGCCTCGGTATAGGGGTGATAGGGCGGCGAGAAGATCTGGTCCGTCGTGCCCTGCTCCATGATCTGGCCGAGATACATGACGACGATGCGGTCGGCGAGATAGCGGACGACGGACAGGTCGTGGCTGATGAACAGCAGCGTGGTGCGGTGATCGCGCTGGATGTCCATCAGCAGTTCGGTAACTGCCGCCTGCACCGACACGTCGAGGGCCGAGACAGGCTCGTCGGCGATCACCACTTCCGGATTGCCGGCGAAGGCGCGGGCGATGCCGACGCGCTGCTTCTGGCCGCCGGAGAGCTGGCGCGGCCGTCGCTTGGCGAAGTCGCGCGGCAGCTTGACGATATCGAGGAGCTCAAAGACGCGCTCCTGGATCTTCTGCTTGTCGCTCTCCACGCCGAACTTCTTGATGACGCGGGCGATCTGGCCGCCGACCGTGTGGCTCGGATTGAGCGTGTCGAACGGGTTCTGGAAAACCATCTGCAGCTTGGCGATGGTCTTGGCGTTGCGCTTCTCCACCGGCAGGTTGGCGAGGTCGAGATTGCCGAGGAAGACGCCGCCTTCGGTCGCTTCCTCGAGGCCCATCAGCACCTTGGCGAAGGTGGACTTTCCGCAGCCGGATTCGCCGACGATCGCGACGGTTTCGGCCTCGCGGGCCTGGAAATTGAGCTCCTCGTTGGCCTTGACCGTCTTGGTCTCGCCGCTCAGCACGAACAGCGCGGACTCCTCGATCTCGTAGTGCTTGGTCAGGTCCTCGACCTTGAGCACGACGTCGCCCGGCTCGACTGGCGGTCGTTCGATGCCTTTCGGCTTGGTCGCGTCCCAGTCGATCTCGTCCCAGCGCACGCAGCGCACGTAGTGCTCGGAGCCGGTATCGACCTGTTCCATCGGGATCAGGCCGAGATCGCAGCGGCCGCCCTCGACGAACTGGCAGCGCGGGCCGAAATAGCAGCCCTGCGGCCGCTGGTGGGGCAGCGGCAGCTGACCGGGAATGGCGACCAGCGGATGGGCGTTCTTGTCGGCGCCCGGCAGCGGTATCGAGGCGAACAGGCCGCGCGTGTAGGGGTGGCGCATGTCGTTGAAGACGGTGTCGATGTCGCCGACCTCGACCGCCTCGCCGGAGTACATGACGGTGATCCGGTCGCACGTCTCGAGGATCAGCCCGAGATTGTGCGAGATGTAGATCATCGAGGTGCCGAACTTGCGGGAGATTTCCTTGATGAGCTCGACGATGCCGGCCTCGACGGTCACGTCGAGGGCCGTGGTCGGCTCGTCGAGCAGCAGGAGGAGCGGATTCGAAAGGAGCGCCATGGCGATGACGACGCGCTGCTGCTGGCCGCCGGAGATCTGGTGCGGATAGGAATCCATGATCCGCCTGGGATCCGGCAGGTTGACGTTGGCCAGCATCTCCTCGGCGCGGGCGTAGGCATCGGTCTTGGAGGCGCCCTCGTGGTAGATCGGCACCTCGGCCAGCTGCTCGCCGATCTTCATCGCCGGGTTCAGCGAGGCCATCGGCTCCTGGTAGACCATGGCGATCTTGGAGCCGCGAAGCTGGCGCAGCTCCTCCTCGCTCATGGTGCGCATGTCGCGCCCGTTGAACAGCAGCTCGCCGCCGACGATACGGCCGTTCTGGCCGAGATACTGCATGATCGCCAGGGCGACCGTCGACTTGCCGCAGCCCGACTCGCCGACGATGCCGTGCGCCTCTCCGGACATCAGCCTCAGGTTGAAGTCGACGACGGCGGGGATCTCGCCGGCGCGGGTGAAATAGGAGATCGACAGGTTGCGGCACTCGAGAACCGGCGTCGGATCGGTCATGGCTGTCCCTCCTCAGTCCCTGAGGCTCATTTCGCGCAGACCGTCGGCCATCAGATTGAAGCCGAGGATCAGCGTCGAGACCGACAGCGCCGGAATGATGAGCATGTAGGAGAACTTGAAGACCAGCGCGGTGTTGGCGGCCTCCTTGATCATCAGGCCCCAGTCGGGATCCGGCGGCTGCAGGCCGAGCCCCAGGAACGTCAGGGTGGTGATCGCGACCGTCGTGTAGCCGAGGCGCAGGCAGGCATCGACGATGATCGGCCCGCGCACGTTGGGCAGCAGCTCGACGACCATGATCCAGATCGGGTGCTCGCCGCGGGTCTGGGCCGCATAGACGTAGTCGCGCGACTTGATGTCCAGCGCGAGCCCCCGGACGATGCGCATGATCGCCGGCGCGGACGCGAAGGTGACGGCGATGACGATGTTGAAGCCCGACTGTCCGAGATAGTTCAGGATCAGGATGAACAGCACCATCACCGGGAACGACAGCAGGATGTTGGCGATGAACGAGATGATCTCGTCCCACCAGCCGCCGAGATAGCCGGCGACGAGTCCGAAAGCGGTGCCGACCACGTAGGCGACGAGCGTCGCGGTGACGCCCCAGACGATCACGCGCTGGCAGCCCCAGATGGCGCGCGAGAGCATGTCGCGGCCTTTGAAGTCCGTGCCGAGCCAGAAGAAGATGTCCTTCTTCTCCGTGAACGGCAGCGTGAAGGGCGCGATCGGCTGGTTCGGGTCGATGAGCGGCAGGAACGGCGCGGAGACGGCCATCAGAAGCCAGAAGAACACCAGCGTCGCGCCGATGATGGCGATCTTCGATTCCCACCAGGCGCGGACCGCGAGCACGTAGAGCAAGATCGTCGCCGGCAGCGCCGGCATCAGGACGACGTTCTTCGCGCTTTCGATGCGGTGGCCGAACATCACGTAGACGAGCAGCGGGATCCACATGAGCAGGAGCAGCGCGATCAGCGGCTTCGGCTGGGTCAGCCGCGCCAGGACGGACGGGGCGGGAACCGGTGCTTGTGCGGTGACGGTCATCTCTCGCCTCCCCTCAACTGAACCGGATGCGCGGGTTCAGCAGCGTGTACCCGACGTCCGAGATGATCTGCGAGAAGACGGCGACGAAGACGGCGGCGAGCGTGCCCGCCTGGATGACGTAGATGTCGCCGAACAGGGCGGCGTCGAGCAGCATCTTGCCGAAGCCGTTGTACTGGAAGAACACCTCGACCACGACCACGCCCGACAAGAGCCAGTTGAGCTGCAGGACGATGACGGTGAACGGGGCGATCAGCGCGTTGCGCAGCGCGTGGCGCAGGATGACGCGGCTGTAGGGGATGCCCTTCAGGATCGCGGTGCGGATGTATTGCGAGGTCATCACTTCGGCCATCGAGGCGCGCGTCATCCGGGCGACGTAGCCGAAGTCGTAGAGCACGAGGGTCATCACCGGCAGGACGAGCTGCTTCCAGTCGAAGCCCTGCGTCATCGCCGACTTCGCGGGGAACCAGCCGAGCCCGAGCGCGAAGATGACCGTCAGGAAAATGGCGGTCGCGATCTCGGGAAGCGACGTGGTCAACACCGAGACGAAGGATACCGCCCGGTCCTGGAAGGACCCCTCCTTCATGCCCGCGACCACGCCGGTGAGCAGCGCGATCGGAATCATCAGCGCGAAAACCCAGAAGGCGAGGACGCCGGTGTTCAGGAGCCGCTCGCCGAGCAGCGGACCGACGGCGGTGTTCTTCTCGAAGGAGAACCCGAAGTCGCCGTGCATGACGTTGACGACCCAATCGGCGTAGCGCTCGTAGAAGGGGATGTTGAGGCCCTTCTTCTCGAGCCAGTCCGCATATTCCTGATCGGTGAGCGCCTGGACGCCGAAACCGCCCAACTCGTTGACGGCGATCTGCTTCTTGAACTTGTCGCTGTCGAAAACGAGAAACAGCACGAACGACACGACCGCCATGATGAGGACCATCTGCCCCAATCGGCGGAGTAAGAGCTTCAACATAGTCTGCCGTCCCCTCCACTTCCCCGCAGGTCGTTGATCCGGGGACACCTATCCCCGACGGCCGGCGGCATTTACGGCAGGTGTGCCGCGCCCGCGGGGGCGGGCGCGGCGAAGACAGTTCAGGTCAGCTGTCGATCCAGACCTTGTTGAACTGGTGATACTGCGTCGGGTGCGGCGGGTAGCCGTGGACCTTCTTTGCAGCAATCGTGAAGACGGGACGCCAGACCGGCTGGACCATGACGCTGGCGTCCTGAAGGATCTGTTCGACCTTCTGCATCTTCTGACGGCGCGCCTCGGTGTCGAGGGTTGCCTCGGCATCGTCCAGAGCGGCGTCGAACTCGGGACTGGCGAAGGCCGACTCGTTCCACGGCACGCCCGTGCGATAGCCCAGCGACAACACCATCGTACCGAGTGGACGGTGCGTCCAGGCGGTGATGCCGAACGGCGTCTTGTCCCAGATCTCCCAATACTTGGAGGCGGGCATGACGTTGATGTTCAGCTTGATGCCGGCATCCTTCATCTGGTCGCGCATGATCTCGCAGACCGTCTGATGCCACGGGCCGTCGGTGTTGCCGCAGTCGATGGTCAGCTCGACGCCGTCGGCGTAGCCCGCTTCCGCGAGCAGCTTCTTGGCGCCCTCGACGTCGCGCTTCAGCCCCGGCAGTTCGTAGTACTCCGGATGGATCGGCGAGACATGGTGGTTCTCGCCGATGTCGCCGCGACCCTGGAAGACGAGGTCGCGATAGACCGAGTTGTCGCACGCCATGACCACGGCCTTGCGCAGCTTCTCGTTGTCGAACGGCTTCTCGGTGATGCGCATGCGAGCGGTGACCGTCTGGGCCGTGCGCGCTTCGATGATCTCGCCTTCGAGCGCCTCGGCGAGCTCGAACTGCTCGATGCCGAACTCGTAGATGGCATCGACGTCGCCCGACGCGAAGGCCGTCAGCTGATTGTCCTCGTCGAAGTTGTAGTAGTGGATCTCGTCGAGGTAGACCTTGCCGCCCCAGTACTCGAACGGCTTGCCGCCGGCTTCCGTCACCCGCTTGAGCTCGCAGCGTTCGCCGACCTTCAGGGTCGTCAGGCTGTAGGCGCCGGTGCCGATCGGATTGTCGGAAAGCGGCGGCTTGAAGCTGCGATGGCAGATCGCGGTCGGGTAGTTGTAGAGGTCTTCGGCGACCGACAGGACCGGCTTCGACAGGTTGAGCCGGACGGTGTGGTCGTCGACCTTCTCGAGCGCGCCGGGGATCATCGCCTTCTTGCCGTCCTTCTCCTCCACCATGGAGGCGAAGGTGGACAGGCCGATGTTGGAGGAGCCCACGTCCGGGTCCATCCAGCGGGTCATGTTGAAGATGACGTCGTCGGCGTTGAACTCGTCGCCGTTGTGCCACATGACGCCCTTGCGCAGCTTGAACGTCCAGGTCTTCAGGTCGTCGGAGGCCTCCCAGCTCTCTGCGAGCATCGGCTGGGTGACGTTGTCCGGCGTCGTGAAGGTCAGGTGCTCCAGCATGTGCCGGGTCTGGTTGGACATTTCCACCCACGAATAGGTCGCGGGATCTTCCATCTTCTGGACCTGCATGGCGACACGCAGGATACCGCCCGACTTGGCGTTGCTGTCGTCCTCGGGAAACGGCAGGTCGCCCTGCGCCGCGAAGGCCGGGGTGACGCCGCCCATGGCATAGGCGGTAGCGGCCGAGACGCCGAGAAGCGCAGCGATACGGACGAATTCACGGCGGTCCATGCGACCGCTCTCCATAAGATCCCGAGCCTCCCGCACCTTCGGGTGCAGGCGCCCCGGCTTGTCACTTTTCGTCATACAAAAACCTCCCGTTTCAGCCGACCCGTGGGTCCGGTGCTTCACACCTCCGCATATCGTTTTGAAGACTTCGCGGCAGGCGTTCGGCTCGCTTTCCCGGCCGAGCGTGGCTTGTCCTCAGATCAAAGCTGCGCAAGCCTAACACGCAGCCCCGCCCACTCCGCAATACCGCGGAGACAATAAATACTCCAATTGCGACCTGTCCGGCCGGTTCCGCGACTTGCCGCGGACGCCGGTTTCGGAACTGCTTGGCTAGCCGCGAAAATCGCTGCAGCGTAGCTCCTGCGGGCGGGATGCGCCCGTGCCGGAGCACGCCGAACCATGGAAGCCGCGCCGCAGCGTTTCGACACGGAACCGGGGCATCGCCGCGCCGGTCGCGCCGCCCGCGCAGGGCGCTCGCGAGGGGTCGAGCAGAAGCCGTTCGGCCAGCCGCGGATGACCTATCGCCCCACCGAAGTCGTCAGCCCCGACCAGCTCGAGGCTATTCACAATGCGTCACTGACGATCCTCGAGGAGATCGGCATCGACTTCCTGCACGAGGAGGCGAAGGCGATCCTGAAGAAGGCCGGCGCCGACGTCGATCCGGGGTCGGACCGGGTGCGCATCGACCGCGGCCTCATCGCCGAGGCGCTGAAGAGCTGCCCGGGCGAATTCACGATGCACGCGCGCAATCCCGCGCACAACGTCCGCTTCGGCGGCGACAACGTCGTCTTCGCGCAGATGGCGAGCGCGCCGAACTGCTCCGACATGGAGCGCGGCCGCCGGCCGGGCAACCACGAGGACTTCCGCAACCTCGTCAAGCTCGGCCAGACCTTCAACATCATCCACGTCAGCGGCGGCTATCCGGTCGAGCCGGTCGACCTGCACGCCTCGATCCGGCATCTGGAATGCCTGCGCGACTTCGCGACGCTGACCGACAAGGTGTTCCACGTCTACTCGCTCGGCAAGGAGCGCAACCGCGACGGCATCGAGATCGTCCGCATGGCGCGCGGCATCAGCCACGAGCAGCTCGAGCGCGAACCCTCGGTGCTGTCGATCATCAACTCCTCTTCGCCCCTGCGCCTCGATACGCCGATGCTTCAGGGCATCATCGAGATGTCGAGCCGAAACCAGGTGATCGTGCTGACCCCGTTCACGCTCGCCGGCGCCATGGCGCCGGTGACGATCGCCGGCGCGCTCGCCCAGCAGAACGCCGAGGCGCTGGCCGGCATCGCCTTCACGCAGCTCGTCAGGCCCGGATCGCCGGTCGTCTACGGCGGCTTCACCTCGAACGTCGACATGAAGTCGGGCGCTCCGGCCTTCGGCACGCCGGAATACATGAAGTCGGCGATCGTCGGCGGCCAGCTCGCCCGCAAATACAACCTGCCCTACCGCACCTCCAACACCTGCGCGGCCAATACAGTCGACGCGCAGGCGGCCTACGAGTCCGTGTTCTCGCTGTGGGGCGCGATCATGGGCGGCGGCAACCTGATCAAGCACGCCGCCGGCTGGATGGAGGGCGGGCTGACGTTCTCGTACGAGAAGTTCATCCTCGACGTCGATCTTTTGCAGATGGTCGCCGAGTTCCTCGAGCCGATGGTGGTCGACGACGACACGCTGGCGCTGGAAGCGGTACGCGACGTCGGTCCGGGCGGACATTATTTCGGCACGCCGCACACGCAGGCACGCTACCGCGACGCCTTCTACGCCCCGATCCTGTCGGACTGGCGCAACTTCGAGACCTGGGCGGAGGCCGGCAAGCCGACGGCCTACGAGAAGGCGAACCGCGTCTGGAAGGAGGCGCTCGCGACCTACGAGCAGCCGCCGCTCGATCCGGCGATCGCCGAGGAGATCGACGCCTTCGTCGCCCGCCGCAAGGCCGAGGGCGGCGCGCCGACGGATTATTGAGGGCGGCCTTGCGTATCCCGTTCGCGACAATCCCGTGCGATGGCTCCTCCTCGCCGTGGGGGCGCAGCCCGCATGGAGCCGCAGGCGCAAAGCGGGAGAAACGTCGCCGGCCGGACAGGAGCCTGCCCGGATTGCGCTGCGCTTCATCCGGGCTACTTCCCGGCATTCACGAGCGGCGGCAGGAAACGAAACCGTGGATGGCCGGGACAGGCCCGGCCATGACGAAGGGTAGTCTGTCCATATCCAGAAGGAACAAGAGCGGATGAAGAGCCACGCGCAGGCCGTCGTGATCGGCGGTGGGGTCGTCGGGTGCAGCGTGCTGTACCACCTGACCAAGGCCGGCTGGAAGGACGTGATGCTGATCGAGCGCTCGGAGCTGACCTCCGGCTCGACCTGGCACGCCGCCGGGGGGTTCCACACGCTCAACGGCGATCCGAACGTCGCCAAGCTGCAGGCCTACACGATCGGCCTCTACGAGGAGATCGAGAAGATCTCCGGCCAGTCCTGCGGCCTGCACCTGACCGGCGGCCTGCAGCTCGCCGGCAACAAGGAACGGCTGGAATGGCTGAAGATGGCGAAGGCCCGCGGGCGCTATCTCGGCATGGAGCTCGACATCATCTCGTCGAAGGAAGCGAAGGAGCTGCTGCCGCTGATCGACGAGAGCCACTTCGTCGGCGCGCTCTGGGACCCTATCGAAGGCCATCTCGATCCCTCGGGCACGACCCATGCCTACGCGAAATCCGCCCGGATCGGCGGCGCCGAGATCGTGCTCAGGAACCGCGTCACCGATCTCACCCAGAACGCGGACGGCACGTGGACCGTCGTCACCGAGCAGGGCACCGTCCAGGCCGATCACGTCGTTAACTGCGGCGGCCTGTGGGCGCGCGAGGTCGGCCGGATGGTCGGGCTGGAGCTGCCAGTGCTCGCGATGGAGCACATGTACGTGCTGACCGAGGACATGCCCGAGGTCGCCGAGATTAACAAGGAAACCGGCAAGGAGGTGGTGCACGCCATCGACTTCGAGGGCGAGATCTACATCCGCCAGGAGCGTGGCGGCATGCTGATGGGCACCTACGAGAAGGCCTGCCGGCCGTGGTCGCCGCGCGAGGCGCCGTGGGGCTTCGGCCAGGAATTACTGGTGCCGGATCTGGATCGCATCGCACCGTCGCTGGAAGTCGGATTTGCCCATTTCCCCGCCTTCGAGAGGGCCGGCATCAAGCAGATCATCAACGGCCCCTTCACCTTCGCCCCCGACGGCAACCCGCTGGTCGGCCCGGTCAGGGGCCTCAGAAACTTCTGGTGCGCCTGCGCCGTCATGGCCGGTTTCAGCCAGGGCGGCGGCGTCGGCC
The DNA here is from genome assembly GCA_023458595.1 of Pseudomonadota bacterium. Taxonomy (GTDB): domain Bacteria; phylum Pseudomonadota; class Alphaproteobacteria; order Rhizobiales; family Tepidamorphaceae; genus Microbaculum. The sequence continues at coordinate 71,452 of JAEWYT010000041.1, read as the reverse complement.
TCGCACTGTCGAACTGGATGGTGAACGGCGACCCGGGCTTCGACGTCTGGGCGATGGACGTCGCCCGTTTCGGCGACTGGGCGACGCTCGGCTACACCAACGCCAAGGTGAAGGAGAACTATTCGCGCCGCTTCTCGATCCGCTTCCCGAACGAGGAGCTGCCCGCCGCCCGGCCGATCCAGACGACCGCGCTCTACGACAGGATGGTCGCGCAGGGCGCGGTCATGGGCGATTCCTGGGGCCTGGAGACGCCGCTGTGGTTCGCGCCGGAGGGCGTCGAGCCGAAGGACATCGTCTCGTTCCGCCGCTCCAACGACTTCGAGCACGTGAAGGCCGAGGTGAAGGCCGTGCGCGAAGGCGTCGGCATCACCGAGATCGCGAACTTCGCCAAGTACGAGATCACCGGCTCCGGCGCGGAAGCCTGGCTGTCGCGGCTGATGACCAACAAGATGCCGCGCACCGGGCGCATCGTGCTCACCCCGATGCTGAACGACGACGGCAAGCTGATCGGCGACTTCACCATCGCCAAGGTGTCGGACGACAAATTCTACATGTTCGGCTCCAGCCAGGCGCAGGTCCACCACATGCGCTGGTTCGAGAAGCACCTGCCCGGCGACGGCTCGGTGAGGATCGAGGCGCTCGGCATGAGGCTCGTCGGCCTGTCGATCGCAGGCCCGAAGGCGCGCGACGTGCTCGCGAAGCTGACCGACGAGGACGTTTCGTCCAAGGCCTTCCCGTTCATGGCGTTCCGGGAGATGGACATCGCCTCGGTGCCGGCGAAGATCGGCCGCATCACCTATACCGGCGACCTCGGCTACGAGATCTGGGTGGCGCCCGAATACGAGCGGCGGCTCTATGCAAAAATCATGGAGGCGGGCGCCGAGTTCGGCATCGTCAACTTCGGCATGCGGGCGCTCCTGTCGATGCGTCTGGAAAAGAACTTCCCGACCTGGTACCGCGAGCTCCGTCCGATCTACGGTCCGTTCGAGGCGAGCGTCGAGCGCTTCGTCGACCTCTCCAAGAACGACTTCGTCGGCCGCGAGCAGGCGGCGAAGGAGCACGCCGACGGGCCGAAGCTGAAGCGCGTGACCTTCGTCGTCGAAGCGGACAACGCCGACGTAATCGGCGACGAGCCCATCTGGCACGACGGCAAGGTGGTCGGCTGGGTGACGTCGGGCGGCTACGCCCACTACGTCGAGGCCTCGCTGGCGCAGGGCTACATCCCGTCGGAACTCGCCAACGGCGGGGGCGGCGGCTTCGAGATCGAGATCATCGGCGACCGCCGCCCGGCGAAGATCCAGCACGAACCGCTGTTCGATCCGGAAGGGGCACGGATGCGGGGGTGAGAACTTATCAGCCTCTTGAAGCGACGAAACCGAAAGAGCTGCCGGCTAGGAAAATGGCCCCATTATTCTCGGCAACAATGGGCCATACCGGACTCGTATCCCATCTATCGAATTGAACTGGCAATTCACCCTCTTCATCATCGTCAGGCCTGAGGAATTGCCTCATATTGGGAACTCCGTAGAACCAAGTCCTTTGGGTCAGCATGAAAGCAAGAGGATATATTTTCATTATCTGAGTTGGATTTAATTCTACTCTTGGTAAAAAGGAAGTTCTATAAGCGTTTCTCATTACAAAAATTTCTTTTCTGATATAAATCCAGTAAAATAGATTCCATGAACTGAACGATAAGGGTTTTCTTCTAAAAAATAAATCTCTTACTTCTGTATCGAATTGTGTGGGTACGCCGCTTTCGTTCGCAGCGACCAAATGAGCCAATACGCATCTATAAATTAGATTCGGCTTCGCCGATATGCGAATCGTCCCGTCGACAATTATTGTGGATTCTAATTGCCTCCTTACCTTCCAATGGAAATCGGCCAATGCTCTATCTTCACGCCCGCCAAGGCTATTATTGCAATCTGCGCAAAGGGTTCTAAATCGAACGCCCCCGCGAAACTGCCGACCTACGTAGAGCTCAGGATTTGCTGAAGAAGATACTAAATAACTATTAGCTAACCACCGATCAAAATTACCCAAAGATTCTGGCGGTATATGATCTTCTGTTAAGTCAGAGTAATTTTTGCAAAGCGCGCACGGCCCCCGCTTGCCATAAACCGGTTCAATATACGGATCTTGAAATCTCCGTTGTTTTGTCGGTCGAATAATATTTGACAACCAAACCTACCGGTTCAATATCAGATTGCTCCTATTAATATAGTAATTTTAACTGCTCGGAACCACCGCCCGCTTGAACGCCGCCATGTGAAACAGGATCTGGTCGGGGCCGTAGCGGCGGTCGGTGGCGACGGGACAGGCGCCGCGGGCCTGGCAGCCGCCGTCGAGGCAGGCGGCTCCGGCCGGTGAAGCCAGATAGCCGGCACATGCTGGAACGTCGTAGCGCTCACCCGTGAAGGCGCCGACGGGACAGGCACTTAGGCAGGGCTTTTCAGAACATGATTCACACGGGCTCGGCCGGTCGTCGCGGGCCGGCAGGTCCAGTTCATCGGCGAACAGCAGCGCGGCGCGGTAGGCATGCCAGAGGCCGTGGTCGGGATGCATGAGGATGCCGAGCGGGGAGGATTTCACCGGCTCGGCCCGCATCGCCCAGCGCTGGAACGGCTGCGGCGGCTTGTCGAAGGGAAAGACCGCGCGGGCGCCGAAATTGTCCGCGATCGGCTCGATCGTCTCCTGCGTCCAGCGGTCGAGGGCGTTGGCCCCACCGTCGATATTCGGGGCGAAATGGCGCCAGAGATCCGGCCCGATGTTGCCGATCAGGACCAGGGTGCGGGTCCTCCCCTGCCCGGCGTCGGGAACCGCGTCCTCCGGAGACGGGTGAAATCCGCCGCGCAGGGCGAGACCGTGGGCGGCGACGGCCTCCGTCAGCGCGGGCCAGGTCGGCTGCGCCATCGCCCTTCCTCAGGCCGCCGCGAAGGCCTCGTCGACCGCGGCGATCGCCTCCGGACCGACCGGCCGGCTCGCGGCGGCGACGTTCTGCTCCACCTGCTCGGGCTTCGTCGCCCCGGCGATGACGCTCGACACCTGCGGCCGCGCCAGCAGCCAGCCGAAGGCGAGGTCGAGCAAGGTCAGGTCGTGCTTCCTGGCGATCGAGGCGAAGGTCTTGACCAGTGCGACGTTGCGGTCGGTGCGGTAGCGATCGGCGAGCCGCGGCGTCGAGTCGAATCGCGTTCCCCTGGGCGCCGGCTTGCCGGGCTTGTACTTGCCCGTCAGCAGGCCGCTCGCCAGCGGGAAATAGGGCAGGAGGCCGAGTCCGTAGGCCTCTGCCATCGGCACCATGTCGCGCTCGATGTCGCGGACGACGAGGCTGTACTCCTCCTGCACCAACACGAAGGATTCGAGATTCAGGGCCTTCGACGTCCACAGCGCCTCGACGACGCGCCAGGCCGACAGGTTGGAACAGCCGATGTAGCGCACCTTGCCCTGGCGCACGAGATCGTCCAGCGCCCGCAGCGTCTCCTCGATCGGCGTCAGGGAATCGGGGAAGTGGAGCTGGTAGAGGTCGATCCAGTCGGTCTTCAGGCGCGTCAGGCTCGCCTCGACGGCGCTCATGATGTAGCGGCGCGACGCGCCCGCCAGGCGGCCGGTGTCGTCCATCGGACCAGAGAACTTCGTGGCGAGCACGATGTCCTTGCGCCGGTCGCCGAGCACCTCGCCCATCACCCGCTCGGACATGCCGTAGCCCGCGTAGATGTCGGCGGTGTCGAATAGCGTTATGCCCACGTCGATCGCCTTGTGGATCACCCGGGCCGACATTTCCGGGTCCGCTCGCCCGCCGAAATTGTTGCAGCCCATGCCGACCGCCGAGACGATCAGGCCGGATCGGCCGAGGTTGCGGTATTCCATTGCGCGATGCTCCGTTGGCTGGCCGGGCGCAGGAGAGCGCCCGCCGTTGACCTAGCGCCTCAAAGGCGGCACGGCAACGGCGGGAGCAATCTCTCGTGTCGGCGCCCTCACGCGAACGCGTCGGGCATCGAGGCCTTCTTCCCGGCGATGAACGTGTTCAGCGCCTCGTCGACGCCGGGATCGATGGGCGGGGCTTCGTATTCGGCGAGCCACTTCTTCCACAGCGCGTTGGCGCGCTCGTCGGCGCGCTTCTCGCCCTCGGCCAACCACTGCTCGAAGGAATTGTTGTCGGCGATCGTCGAGCGGTAGAAGGCGGTCTCGAAATTGGCCTGGGTATGGGCGCAGCCGAGATAGTGGCTGCCGGGACCGACCTCGCGGATCGCATCCATCGCCTGGCCGTTCTCCGACAGGTCCACGCCCTCGCAGAAGCGCTGCTGCATGGCGAGCTGGTCGCAATCCATGACGAACTTCTCGTAGCCCGCCGCAAGGCCGCCCTCGAGCCAGCCGGCGGCGTGGAGGACGAAGTTGGTGCCGGCAAGCACGGTCGAGTTCAGGGTATTGGCGCTCTCGTAGGCAGCCTGGGCGTCGGCGATCTTCGAGCCGCACAGCGAGCCGCCCGTACGGAACGGGATGCCGAGGCGGCGGGCGAGCTGGGCGGCGCCGTAGGAGACGAGCGTCGGCTCCGGCGTGCCGAAGGTCGGGGCGCCGGACTGCATCGAGATCGACGAGGCGAAGCAGCCGAAGACGACCGGCGCGCCGGGGCGGATGAGCTGGGTGAAAGCCGCCCCCGCCAGAACCTCGGCAAGCACCTGCGTCAGCGTGCCGGCGACGGTGACCGGCGACATGGCGCCGGCGAGGATGAAGGGCGTGACGATCGTCGCCTGGCCGGCGCGGGCGTAGACCTTCAGCGCGCCGAGCATGGTCTCGTCGAAAACCATCGGCGAATTGGCGTTGATCAGGTTGATCATCACGCAGTTGTTCTCGACGAACTCCTCGCCGAAGACGAGCTTCGCCATCGCGACCGAATCCGCCGCCCGCTCGGGATGCGTCACCGAGCCCATGAAGGGCTTATCGGAATAGCGGATGTGGCTGTAGACCATGTCGAGATGCCGCTTGTTCACGGGCAGGTCGACGGGCTCGCAGACGGTGCCGCCGGAATGGTGGATAGCGGGCGCGACATAGGCGAGCTTCACGAAGTTGCGGAAGTCCTCGATGGTCGCGTAGCGGCGGCCCTCGTCGAGGTTGCGGATGAAGGGCGGCCCGTAGACCGGGGCGAACACCGTCGCGTCGGCGCCGATCCGGACCGAGCGCTCGGGATTGCGGGCGGCCTGGGTGAAGGCCGAGGGCGCGGTCTTCAGCAGTTCCCGGCACAGCCCCTTGGGGAAGCGCACGCGCGCGCCCTTGACGTCGGCACCAGCCTCCTTCCAGAGCGTCAGCGCCTCCGCGTCGTCGCGGAACTCGATGCCGATCTCCTGCAGAACGGTATCGGTGTTCGCCTCGATCAGCGACAGTCCCTCCTCGGTCAGCACCTCGTAGAGCGGAACCTTGCGGGTGATGTAGCGCAGCGTCTGATGTCCGCTGCCGCGCCTGCGCTCGCGCCGCGCCTCGGCGCCGCCACCGCGCCGGCGGCCGCGCACCTCGTCCTGGACGTCGCTCATGGGATCCTCGTGCCTTCGGCGCGGTCGGCGCCGGACTATTCGCATTCTTCGGAAATGCTAACGCGTCGAACCGGTCCGCCTTATCCCGGCTGCGTCATGGGCGCGACGTGTTGGGAACATCCCCACCGGCGTCGCGGGCGACTGCCCCGTCGCAATTGCGACCCCGGAAGTCGGTTCCAGGAAACGAATTGGCAATAAGGTGCCGAATAATTCGCCGAACGGCTTCATGGCCGGGCTTTACGCGCCGGAGACAACGCGCATGTCGGACGACGATATCGATCTTTCCGCCCTCTCGGACGACGACCTCGTCCAGCAGATGCACGACGACCTCTACGACGGCCTCAAGGAGGAGATCGAGGACGGCGTCAACATCCTGCTGGGACGCGGCTGGGTACCCTACGACGTGCTGACGAAGGCGCTCGTCGAGGGCATGCGCATCGTCGGCGAGGACTTCCGCGACGGCATTCTCTTCGTCCCCGAGGTGCTCCTGTCGGCGAACGCCATGAAGGCGGGCATGGCGATCCTCAGACCCCTGCTCGCCGAGACCGGCGCGCCGAAGGTCGGCAAGATGGTGATCGGCACCGTCAAGGGCGATATCCACGACATCGGCAAGAACCTCGTCGGCATGATGATGGAAGGTGCCGGCTTCGAGGTGATCGACATCGGCATCAACAACGCGGTCGAGAAGTACCTCGAGGCGATCGAGGAGCATCAGCCCGACATCCTCGGCATGTCGGCGCTGCTGACGACCACGATGCCCTACATGAAGGTCGTCATCGACACGCTCAAGGAGAAGGGCATCCGCGACAAGTTCATCGTGCTCGTCGGCGGGGCGCCGCTCAACGAGGAGTTCGGCAAGGCCGTCGGGGCGGATGCCTACTGCCGCGACGCTGCCGTTACGGTCGAGACCGCCAAGGATCTGATGCGCCGGCTGCACAACCAGCGCGCCGCGGCGGCCGGCTGAGGCGCGCTCACCGGTCTTCTCGCGGGAAAATGATCGCGAACGGCGCGTTCGTGATGCGCTGTTCGGCATTCCGTCGCTAGATATGGCTCCGAAAGGAGCCTTTATGACGCCCTGGACCGACCGATCGGGCCGCATTTCGCCGCTCAAGCTCGTCGTTTTCATCGCCGCCTTCGTGCCCGGCGCGATACTCGCGGCGTCGCTGTGGCTCGGCACGGCCGGGCCGAAGCCGCTCGAGGTCGCGATCCACGAGACCGGCGACTGGGCTGTCCGCTTCCTGCTCCTGACGCTCGCGGTGACGCCGATGCGGCGGATCGCCGACTGGCCGAAGCTGATCGCGGTGCGCCGCCTGCTCGGGCTGACGGCGCTCGCCTACGCGGCGATCCATCTCGGGCTCTACGTGGTCGACCAGAAGTTCGCGCTTGCCCACGTCGCCTCCGAGATCGCGCTGCGCATCTACCTGACGATCGGCTTTACGGCACTGCTCGGCCTGGTCGCGCTCGGGGCGACGTCCACCGACGCGGCGATCCGGCGCCTCGGCGGCACGTGGCAGCGGCTGCACAGGATCGTCTACGCGATCGCCGTGCTGGCGATCGTCCACTTCTTCCTGCAATCGAAGATCGACGTCACGCAGGCGACGCTGATGGCGGGCCTGTTCATGCTGCTGATGATCTATCGGGGCATGCACAGGCGGGGGATCGCGCTCAGCGCCCTCAACCTGGCGCTGGCGGCCGTCGCGGCGACGGCGGCGACGATGGCGGTCGAGACGCTCTGGTACGCGCTCACGACCGGGGTGGACCCGGCGCGGATATTCCTGGCGAACTTCGACTTCAGCTACACCGTCCGCCCGGCCTGGTGGGTCGGCGCGACCGGCCTTGCGGTCGCGCTGGGCGGGCTCGTTCGCAAGCGACCCGCCGGCTCGAAGCGCGGGCGCATGCTCGCGCGGGAAGCCGCGGAGTAGCCGCCCCCGCGCCTTCCCTACACCCGCTCGATCACCGCGGCGATGCCCTGCCCGACGCCGATGCACATGGTGCAGAGGGCCTTCTTCGCATCGCGCTCGCGAAGCTCGATGGCCGCGGTCAGAGCCAGACGGGCGCCGGACATGCCGAGCGGATGGCCGAGGGCGATGGCGCCGCCGTTCGGATTGACGTGCTCGGCGTCGTCGGCGATGCCGAGCTGACGGGTCACCGCCAGCGCCTGGGCGGCGAAGGCCTCGTTGAGCTCGATCACGTCGATGTCGGAGATATCGAGCCCGAGACGCTCGAGCAGCTTCTTCGAGGCCGGCGCCGGGCCGATGCCCATGATGCGCGGCGGCACGCCGGCGGTCGCCATGCCGACGACGCGGGCGAGCGGCTTCAGGTCGTACTTCTTCACCGCATCCTCCGAGGCGACGATCAGCGCGGCGGCGCCGTCGTTGACGCCGGAGGCGTTGCCCGCCGTCACCGAGCCGCCCTCGCGGAACGGGGCCTTCAGCGCGGCGAGCTTGTCCAGCGAGGTCTCGCGCGGGTGCTCGTCCTTGTCGACGACGACCGGATCGCCCTTGCGTTGGGGGATCGACACGGCGACGATCTCCTTGGCCAGCCGCCCGCTCTTCTGGGCGGCGGAAGCGCGGCTCTGGCTGCGCATCGCGAAGGCGTCCTGGTCGGCGCGGGAGACCTGGAACTCCTCGGCGACGTTCTCGGCCGTCTCCGGCATCGAATCGATGCCGTATTGCGCCTTCATCTGCCTGTTGACGAAGCGCCAGCCGATGGTGGTGTCGAAGACCTCGGCCGAGCGCGAGAAGGCGCTGTCGGCCTTGCCCATGACGAAGGGCGCACGCGTCATCGACTCGACGCCGCCGGCGATCATCACGTCGGCCTCGCCGGCCTTGATCGCGCGCGCGGCCGTGCCCACCGCGTCGAGGCCCGAGCCGCACAGTCGGTTGATCGTGGCGCCGGGCACGGTGTCCGGCAGGCCGGCCAGCAGGGCGGCCATGCGGGCGACGTTGCGATTGTCCTCGCCGGCCTGGTTGGCGCAGCCGAAGATGACGTCCTCGATCACCTCTCCCGGCAGGCCGGGTGCGCGGGCCATCACTTCCCTGATCGCGCGGGCGGCGAGATCGTCGGGCCGGACCTGCGCCAGCGAGCCGGCATAGCGGCCGATCGGGGTGCGAACCCCCTCGCAGATGAAAGCCTCGCGCATGTGCGTACACTCCTTCTTGTCTGGATTTCATGGCTGTGGACCGCAGCCGCAGCGTCGATCTTAGTGCGGTCATATATACCGCTACGACCGGACTCACACCGTTTCCGTTCGGATCGACACTTGTTGTTCGATATTCGAACCATGGACGCCGCATCTCGGGGCCGCGCAGCAAATCGGCTCGAAGCGCGCGCGGGCAGCGGAATTGTCCGGCCTGCCAGCACCGCCAAAGCAGAACGTCCGGGCACTCCAGGCTACCCAATATGGGGTATCCTTCGATCGTCTTTGTTTGAGCTATACTTCAACTTCTTTTGTTTCGGACGCAATTACCTCTAGGGCAAGGGGATAGAAAATGAGATTGTTGTTCACTGTCGCCGCGCTTTCGATCACTCTTTGCATGTCGGCTCATGCGGAGGACAAATCATCACTCGTGAAGAAAGGCGCAAAGCCGCTCTCCGGGCCGGAGAGAGCACAGCTCTTACCGGGCAAGACCATGAAAGGCACCAGCTACGATGCCAGCGGCAAGAAGGTCGCGACGTGGTCCGTGACATATGCCAAGGACGGCAAGAAAATCACGAAGTTGGGGGGCAAGACCATCGAGAGAAAATGGTGGGTAGAGGGCAATAAGTTCTGCGAGCAGCTGACTGGAAGCGGGAAGGCGACTTGCGAAGGCGGCATCTATAAGCTCGCGTCGAAGTGCTACACGTTTCATTCCAACGGCGCGATCCAGAACGAGATGAGTTGCTGAGCATTTGCAGAAACGCGGGGCCCGGGGCAGAGAATTCCGGCCGACGGGCCGATGAGGCACGGACGGTTGCGCCGAGCGGATGTCCGCCCGGCCGGGGTTGCGGACGCGACAGGTCTGCTATTCTTCGGAATCGTCAACGACGAAGACGGAGAGCACTATGGTTCGCACCGCTACCCCGCCCGGCGAGATCGGCCACGAGGCGCCCGACTTCAGTCTGAAGGGCACCGACGGGAAGACCTGGACGCTCGATCAGGTGAAGGGCGAGAAGGGCCTCGTGGTCGCCTTCCTCTGCAACCACTGCCCCTATGTGAAGGCGGTGATCGACCGCTTCGTCGACGACGCCGGGGCGCTGCAGGCCAAGGGCGTCGGCGTGGTCGCGATCATGCCGAACGACTGGACCACCCACCCCGACGACGCGCCGGACAGGATGGCGGAGTTCGCGGCGAAGCACGGTTTCACCTTCCCCTACCTGATCGACGAGAGCCAGGATGTCGCCCGGGCCTACGGGGCTGTCGGCACGCCGGATGTGTTCGGATTCGGCAAGGACCTGACGCTGAAATACCGCGGCCGCATCGACTCCTCGGGCCGCGCGCCGAGCGGGCCCGATACGCGCCGGGAACTGCGCGAGGCGATGATAGAGATCGCCGAGAAGGATACGATCCCCGCCGACCAGCAGGCCTCGATCGGCTGCTCCATCAAGTGGCGGCACTGACGGGAGCTGCGAGTCCCCCTTTGCGTCCCCGCTCCCCGCCAACGGGGGGCGCGCCGGTGCGGCGCGTGCCCATGGCGCGCGTCGGCCGTTTCCTCCGGCCGGCGACCCCGACGCTCCCAGACACGTCCGTCCCACTCGGCTTGGGCCGTAGCCCACTGGCATGACTGGGCTTTTTTCCCCGCCGTCACCGCCCCTGCATACGTCGCAAAACAGACGGACCCTGTCGTGAGAAAGCCACCGTCGACGCGCGCGCTCCCGCATCATTGCCCGCAAGAAGCAGGAGTCGCCGGATGACGCGATCGGAGCGCCGGCCGCCCCGACTTCCCTAGACGGCCGCCTTCAACCGCTATCGCGCACCGTTCGCGGAGGACTTCTCGCATGTCGCAGAGCCCGGCTTCCAAGCCTGAAGCGTTCCGCATCGCCGCGTCGATCGAGGCGACGCCGAAGCAGGTGATCGAGGGCGACCGCGTCGAGGGGCTGTTTCCCGCCGGCACCCGTGTCTACCTGACCGACGTCGGCACCGCGCCCGCGCGTGAGTTCGCCCGCGCGGCGAAGATCCTCGCCGCGGCCGGCTACAGGCCGGTGCCGCACCTGCCGGCACGGCGCGTTTCCGGCGAGGCGGAGCTGCGCGAGAGGCTGAATCTCCTGACCGGCGAAGCGGGCGTCGACGACGTGCTCGTCATCGCCGGCAGCGTCGACAAGCCGGCAGGCGACCTCCTGTCGACCATGGACGTCCTGAACACCGGCATCCTCGCCGATTTCGGCATCCGGACCATCGGAATAGCCGGCCATCCGGAAGGCAGCCCCGATATCTCCGCCGAGGCGATCTCGCAGGCGCTGGCCGAGAAGCAGGCTTACGCCGCGGAGCACGGCGTGGACATGCGCATCGTCACCCAGTTCGGTTTCGACGCGCAGCGCTTCATCGACTGGGCGCACGGGCTTGCCGCTTCCGGCAACCGCCTGCCGATCCATGTCGGCGTCGCGGGGCCCGCCAAGATCACGACGCTCCTGAAATATGCCGCGCTCTGCGGCGTCGGTCCGTCGCTGGACTTCCTCAAGAAGCGGGCCACCTCGGTCATGGCGCTCGCCGCGGGCTTCAGCCCGGAGGGCGTCGTCGAGCCGATCGAAACCCATATCGCCGGCTGCCCGAACTGCCCGATCGCCCAGCTGCACGTCTTCCCCTTCGGAGGCCTGCGCAAGACAGCCGAGTGGCTCGCACAGCGGGGCTCGTGGTTCGGTTCCAACGGCAAGGGCGACGCCACCTATTTCGCGGAGACCAAGTAATGTCGCGCACTGTCGTCGCTTCGGCCACGAAAGAGATCGTCATCGGCTTCGACCAGCCGTTCTGCGTCATCGGCGAGCGCATCAACCCGACCGGCCGCAAGAAACTCGCCGCCGAGATGATCGAGGGCAATTTCGAGACGGTGAAGAAGGACGCGCTCGAGCAGGTCTGGGCCGGCGCCACCATGCTCGACGTCAACGCGGGCGTGACCGCCGTCAACCCCAACGAGACCGAGCCGCCACTGCTGGTGAAAACGCTTGAGATCGTCCAGGAGCTGGTCGACGTGCCGCTGTCGATCGATTCTTCCGTGACCGCCGCGATCGAGGCCGGTCTGAAGGTCGCCAAGGGCCGCCCGCTGGTCAATTCGGTGACGGGCGAGGAGGAGAAGCTGGAGGCGATCCTGCCGCTCGTCAAGAAGTACGACGTGCCGGTGGTCGCGATCTCCAACGACGAGACCGGCATTTCCGAGGATCCGGACGTGCGCTTCGAGGTGGCGAAGAGGATCGTCCAGCGCGCCGCCGACTACGGCATCAAGGCGCAGGACGTGGTCGTCGACCCGCTCGTCATGCCGATCGGCGCGATGGGCACCGCCGGCCGGCAGGTGTTTCGCCTGGTGCGGCGCCTGCGCGAGGAACTGCAGGTCAACACGACCTGCGGCCTCTCCAACATTTCCTTCGGTCTGCCGCATCGCCACGGCATCAACGCCGGCTTCATCCCGATGGTGATCGGCGCGGGGATGACGAGCGCGATCATGAACCCCTGCCGGCCGCAGGAGATGGAGATGGTGCGCGCCGCCAACGTGCTGAACGGCACCGACCCGAACTGCTCGGACTGGATCATGAAGTATCGCGACCATGCGCCGACGCACGAAATGCCCGTCGGCCCGGTCGGCGAGGCGATGGCGGCAGGCGGTGGCGCGGGCCGGCGCCGCGGCGGCCGCGACGCGCGCCGGCGGGCCGGGTAAGGATACAGGGGCCAACGGATGAGGCCGCGTTGAAGAGCAAGCGCCGGACCACCCTTCCCGTCTCGCGGTCCGCTTTCGAGCTCGCCGCGATGGCGAGCCTCGTCCCCTTCGTCGTCACCGCGCGGCTGATGTCGCTCGCCGCCGAACCTGCTTCGGCCAGGTCGCTGGCGGAGATGCAGCGCATGGTGCGCGAGAAGATGGCCGCGACCGGAGAGGCGGCCGTAGCGGCCGGCTTCCAGATGATGCACGACGGGCTGAGCGTCTCCCGCGCGCTCGCCGAGGGCAACGTGTCGACGCTGGCGGCTGCGGCCGATCGCACCGGCCGGCGCGCCCTGAAGCCCTACGCCAAGCGGGTGCGGGCGAACGCCAAGCGGCTTGCGAGCAAGCGGGGCGGGTCGCGATGACGCGCGCTTCGAACGCAGTACCCGGGGTGTGCGCCACGAACCCTCACCCCATCCCTCTCCCGCAAGCGGGAGAGGGGGCCCGGCCGCGGTGCGCGGCGTCGGCTGTGCTCCAATCAAAGCGCTATCGGCCCGCTCAGGGATGTGTCCGGCGCGGCATGACGGATGCGAGGTGTTCGGCCCCCGCGGCAATCGCCTCCCTCTCCCGCCGGCGGGAGAGGGATGGGGCGAGGGCCCGCGGGCACCGTCCGATCACCGGAACAAACCTCCTCTCCGGGACTTACGGCCATGGACACTCCGTCACCCATTGACCGCGCCGGAGGCGGGATGAGCGAGGACAGCACGCAGGCGAAGGATGCCCTCGTCCTGTTCATGCCGTCGGGACGGCGGGGCCGCTTTCCGCTCGGCACGCCCGTGCTCGAGGCGGCGCGCCAGCTCGGCGTCTACGTCGAATCCGTCTGCGGCGGCCGCGGCATCTGCGGGCGCTGCCAGGTGACCGTCGCCGAGGGCGTCTTCGCCAAGCACCAGATCACCTCGTCGGCCTCGCACCTTTCCGGCTATTCCGACACCGAGAAGCGCTACGACCGCGTGCGCGGCCTGCCGGCGGACCGGCGGCTGTCCTGCTCGGCGCTGATCGAGGGCGACCTCGTCATCGACATCCCCGTCGAGGCGCAGACGAACCGGGCCCTCGTCCGGAAACGCGCCGAGGCGCGGCCGATCCCGCGCGATCCGGTGACGCAGCTCTGCTACGTCGAGGTCGACGAGCCCGACATGGAGCAGCCCCTCGGCGACGCCGACCGGCTGATCCGTGCGCTCGAGGCGCAATGGGGCTTCGTCGGCGCGCGCTGCGAGTTCCGGCTCCTGTCGCAGGTTCAGGAGACGCTGCGCAGGGGGGAGTGGAAGGTGACCGTCGCCGTCCACACCGAGGGCGTGCCGACCGTCATCGCCATGTGGCCCGGCTTCCGCGACGTGCTCTACGGCATCGCCGTCGACATCGGCTCGACGACGATCGCCTGCCATCTGACCGACATGCTGACCGGGCGCACGGTCTCCTCGACCGGGACCGCGAACCCGCAGATCCGCTTCGGCGAGGACCTGATGTCGCGGGTCTCCTACCTGATGATGAACCCGGACGGCCTCCCCGCCCTCACCAACGCCGTGCGCGGGGCGATCGAGGGGCTGATCGACAAGGCCGTCGGCGACGCCGAGGCGAGCCGCGAGGACGTGCTGGAAGCAGTCTTCGTCGGCAATCCGATCATGCACCACCTGTTCCTCGGCATCGATCCGCGGGAGCTCGGCGGCGCGCCGTTCGCGCTCGCGGTCTCCAGCGCCCTCTCCTTCCCCGCCCGCGACATCGGGCTCGGCATCAACCCGGGCGGACGGGTCTACACGCTGCCCTGCATCGCCGGCCATGTCGGCGCGGACGCGGCCGGAGCCACCCTCGCCGAGGGTCCGCAGAACAGCGAGGAGATCACGCTTCTCGTCGACGTCGGCACCAACGCCGAGATCGTGCTCGGCAACAGGCACCGCATCCTGGCGGCGAGCTCGCCGACCGGTCCGGCCTTCGAGGGCGCGGAGATCTCGTCCGGCCAGCGCGCCGCTCCGGGCGCGATCGAGCGGGTGCGCATCGATCCGGAGACGCTCGAGCCGAAGATCCGCGTCATCGGAGTCGAGGCATGGTCGGACGAGGAGGAATTCGCGGAGAAGATCGACCAGGTCGGCGTCACCGGCATCTGCGGGTCGGGCATCATCGAGGCGATCGGCGAGATGTTCCTGGCCGGCATCATCACCCGGGACGGCGTCATCGACGGGTCGCTGGCAGCGCGCTCGCCACGCATCGAGGCGACGGGGCGGACGTTCTCGTACCTGCTCTGGAAGGGCGACCAGGAGATCCGCATCACCCAGAACGACGTGCGCGCGATCCAGCTCGCCAAGGCGGCGCTCTACGCGGGCGTGAAGCTGCTGATGGACAAGTTCGGCACGACCCGTGTCGACCGCATCAAGCTCGCCGGCGCCTTCGGCGCGCATATCGACACCAAGTACGCGATGGTGATCGGGCTGATCCCCGACTGCGACCTGAAGCAGGTCTCCGCCGTCGGCAACGCGGCCGGCACAGGGGCGCGCATGTGTCTCCTGAACCGGGGCTACCGGGCCGAGGTCGAGGAGCTGGTGCGACGCGTCGAGAAGATCGAGACGGCGCTCGAGCCGCGCTTCCAGGAACACTTCGTCGCAGCGATGGCGTTGCCCAACAAGGTCGATCCGTTCCCCAATCTGGCAGCCGCCGTGACCCTGCCCACGGCGAAGACCATCGCCGAGGGCGAAGGCGGGGGCCGGCGCGGAGAGCGACGGCGGGGTCGTGCGGGTCGAAGCGGGGCGGCGGCCCGGACCGACGGCGCTGCGGATACCGGATTCCGGCCTCCGGACGAGTGAGGTCCCCGGAGGGGACGCCGGGCGATCGCCACCGGCTCCGTCACGGCCGGGCCGGCAGCCGCGCCCGTTCCCCGAAGTCCGATCCGACTTGAAGCGCGGGTGAAAACACGAGTCGCCTCAGCAGCTTGCGCGGCGCGCCTGAGAGTCCGATTCCGGTCCCTCACAAACCGATTCAAGCCGTTTCCGGCTTAAACCTCCGCTTCCGGCTCACTCCGCCGCGACGTCAGGAACCGCTTCGACGTCGGTATCGGCGTGCCCGCTTCTGGCGATGTCGCGGAAGCTCTCCACCACGTGGCGGGCGAGCGCCTCGGCGGCCGGCCCCAGGTTCGCGCGCTTGGCCAGCACGATGTTATAGTTGCCGAGCGGCGGGAGGCCGTGGCGCTCGTCGAGCCGCTCGAGCGGCTTGGCGATCAGGCTCTCGGGGAACGGCGCTATCGCCAGGTCGGCGTAGATCGCCGCCATCTGGCCCGCGCAGTGCGGGCTCGAATAGGCGGTGCGCGAGGGGATGCCCGCCTCGTCGAGGGAGGCGAGCGCCGTCGCGCGCCAGGCGCAGCCCTGCGGCGCCAGGGCCAGCGGCACCGGCCGCTGCTCGTAGGCGCAGCCGCATTCGAGCCCGGCCCAGACCAGCGGCTCGGTATAGACGACACGGCCCCTGTCGAGCGCCTCCGGCCCGAAGGCGGTCGTGACGAGGGTCAGGTCCAGATCACCCTCGTCGAGCCGGTCGAGAAGCGCGTTCGACATGTCCAGGGTGACGTCGACGTCGACGGCGGGATGGGTGCGGGCGAAGCGGCTGAGGATATTGGGGAGGAAACGGGTGCCGAAGTCGTCCGGCGTGCCGATGCAGACAACACCTTCCACGGCGGGCGCCTTGAACAGGCCGACGGCCTCGTCGGAGAGACGCAGGATGCGACGGGCGTAGCCGAGCAGAGCCTCGCCTTCCGTGGTGAGGCGGACCGATCGGCCGTCGCGCACGAAGACCGGGCGGCCGAGCGTATCCTCGAGCTTGCGGATCTGCATCGACACCGCCGACGGCGTACGGAACACCGCCTTGGCCGCGCGGGCGAAGCTGCCCGTCTCGGTGATTGCGACGAAGGTGCGCAGAACGTCGTTCTCGAGGAGCGGCAGTCCGTTCGTGTCCGGCGTGGTCATGGCTCCACGGCTGTCCGTTCATTGTTCAATTTCGTTGAACATCACCCTAAAATCAATTCGTTTGATTGAATAGTCCTTTCGGCCGACAAATCCATCCAGCATACGCAACAGCGGCGAACAGGAGCCGCGCGGGATTTGGAGACGAGAGATGAGCACCTACGAGAACAGCGCCTCTTCCTGCTGCGAAGCGGTGGCTCGGCCGAGCTTCCAGACGGGATTTCTCTCGCTGGTGGAGTCGGTTCTCCAAAGCTGGCGCCGGCGCGCGGAACGTCGTCAGGACCGTCGGGCGTTCATGAACATGGCCGCCCTCGACGACCGGATGCTCGACGACATCGGCCTGACGCGCGGCGACGTCGAGACCGCCGCCAACCTGCCGTTGGAGATCAACGCCTCCCAGGCGGTCCGCCGCATCGCCGCCGACCGCAGGTCGGCCGAGCGCCGGATGCGGCGGCGCTAGATTCCGAAAGCCGATACCTGCCGCGGCACAGCGGCGTTATCGGATGTGCGACGGCGGCCGGCCCCTCCGGCCGCCGTCTTGCTTTTTCGCATTCAGGCCTGCGAGACGCCGCGGAGCCGTTCGCCGCGGCGGCGCAGGAGTTCAACCGACGTCAGAAGCGCGATCGAAAGCACGACGAGCACAGTGGCGGCGGCGGCGATCGTCGGGCTGATATTCTCGCGCAGGCCCGAGAACATCTCGCGCGGAATGGTGCGCTGCTCCGGGCCAGCGATGAAGAGGATCACCACGACCTCCTCGAACGAGGTCGCGAAAGCGAACAGCGCCCCGGAGATCATGCCGGGCAGGATCAGCGGGAAGATCACCTTGAAGGCGACCGTCAGCGGCCCGGCGCCGAGGCTGGCGCCCGCCCGGGCCAGGTTCCAGTCGAATCCGGCCAGCGAGGCAAGCACGGTGATCACCACGAACGGCGCGCCGAGTGCCGTGTGCGCGAAGATCAGTCCCGCGTAGGATGCCGTCAGACCGAGGGGGGCGAAGAAGAAGTAGAGCCCCACCGCGTAGATGACGACCGGCACGATGAGCGGGGAGAGCAGCACCGCCATGATCGCCCTGTGCCCGGGGACCTGGGCGCGCGACAGGCCGAGGGCGGCCATCGTTCCGAGCGTCGTCGCGAGCACCGCCGAACTGGCGCCGATGAAGAAGCTGTTCCGGATCGACAGGGCCCAGCGCGGGCTGGTGAAGAACTCCTCGTACCACCGCAGCGTCAGGCCGCGCATCGGATAGGTGAGAAACTGCCCGTCGTTCAACGACAGCGGCAGGATCGCGATGATCGGAGCGAGCAGGAAGAAGAAGGTCGTGCACGCGCCGGCCCACAGCACCGCGCGCCATATCCGTTCGGAGACGGTGAGCGAGCCGCCCATGCTCACACCGACCCGGTTCGCAGGCCGCCGACCAGCCGGGCGTAGAGCCCGTACAGCACCAGCGTCGCGACGAGAAGGCCGGCGCCGAGGGCGGCGGCGAGCCCCCAGTTGACGGTCGCCGTCGTATAGAAGGCGATGAAGGACGAGACCATCCTGTCGGACGCCCCACCGACCAGCGCGGGGGTGATGTAGTAGCCGAGCGCGACGATGAAGACGAGCAACGCCCCCGCGGCGATGCCCGGCAGCGCCTGGGGAATGTAGACCCGGACGAACGCCTTCACCGGCGGCGCTCCCAGCGACTTGGCCGCGCGCATGTAGTCGGGCGGAATGGTCCGCATGACGCTGTAGGCCGGCAGAATCATGAACGGCAGCAGGACATGGGTCATCGCGACGATGACGCCGATGCGGTTGTAGATCAGCCGCACCGGCTGCTCCGACAGGCCGAGCCATATGATCGCCTGATTGACGAAGCCGTTCTCCTGCAGCACCACCACCCAGGCGCCGGTGCGCACCAGGAGCGGCGTCCAGAACGGCAGCAGCACGAGGATGAGCATCGCATTACCGATGCGCGGCGGCAGGTTGGCGAGCAGGTAGGCGGCCGGAAAGCCGAGGACCAGGCATAACAGCGTCACGGTCAGCGCGATCGAAAACGTGCGCAGATAGACCTGAACGTAGAGCCGCTCGCTCTCCGGCGCGAGGACGATGGCACCGTCGATGTCGCGCTTCCTGTCGACCGAGGCGAGCAGGAAGAAGTCCGACACCGGCCCCCTCGCCCGATCGATGGCCGCCCACGTGGCCCGCTCGCCCCAGCCCGGATCGAGGCCGATGATGGTCTCCCGCCAGGAATGCGGCGCCTCGTCCATGCCGGCCACCTTGCGCGCCGTATTCATGGCCAGAGACCGGCCGTTGGGCAGGTCGTAGTTGAGGCGGCGTGCCGCCGCCGCGGTCGTGCGCGCCTCCCAGGAACCGCGCAGGTCGCCGGCAAGGGCGGCAAAGACATCCTCGCCGGGGACGCCCGTGCCGTCATCCTCCGACCTCGCGAGGGCGGCCGAGACGGCCGGCCAGGCCTGAGCGAGCTCGTTGTCGAGGAAGCTGCGACGCAGCATGTCGGCGATCGGCATCACGAACACGACAAGCGTGAACGCGAGCAGCGGCGCTACCAGCAGGAAGGCGCCGATCCGCCGCCGCCGTTGCGTCCGCGCCAGGCGCCTTCGGATGATGCCGGGATCGTCGTCGGCCGCGTTCGTGTCCATGGAAACGGAAGGCCGGCGGGTGCCGCAACGGCGCCCGCCGGCAGCTTCACCTCACTTGCCGGCCCAGGCGTTGAACCTCTCGGTCAGCCGGTCGATGTTCTCGAGCCAGAACGCGTCGGAGATCTGCAGGGCGACGCCGAGGTTCTCGTCCGCCGTCGGCAGATCGGAGAGGCGGTCGGCCGGGATCTGCGCGTTCGCTTCCTTCGCGGTCACGCCGTAGGCGATCGCCAGCGGCAGCTTCGCCTGGTTTTCCGGACGCCCCATGAACTCGATGAGTTCGTATGCGGCGTCGGTGTTCGGCGAGTCCTTGAGGATCACCCAGGAGTCGATGGTGTAGAGGCTGCCCGGCCAGACGATGCCGAAGTTCCGCTTGTCGTTGCGGTTCGCCGCGTCGATGCGGCCGTTGTAGACCGACGTCAGCACCACTTCGCCCGAGGCGAGGAGCTGCGGCGGCTGGGCGCCCGAGGTCCACCAGACGATGTCGTCCTTGATGGTGTCGAGCTTGGCGAAAGCCCGCGCCACGCCCTCCTCGGTGCCGAGCACGTCGTAGACCTGGTCGAGCGGCACGCCGTCGGCGATCAGGGCGATCTCGAGGGTGCTCTTCGGCCCCTGGCGCAGCGCCCGCTTGCCCGGGATCTTCGACGTGTCGAAGAAGTCGGCCCATCCCGTCGGCGCCTGGGCGAGCTTGTCCTTGTCGTAGGCCATCACGAAGCTCCAGACGATGGCGCCTACGCCGCAAGGATGCACGGCCTGGGGCAGATAGCGGTCCTTGCCGCCGATCCGCGACCAGTCGAGTTCCTGGAGGATGCCCTCGTCGCAGCCGAGCGCCAGTTCCTCGGACTCGACCTGCACCACGTCCCAGGTGGCGTTGCCACCCTCGACCTGGGCGCGCAGCACGCCGATGCCGCCGTCCCAGGACTCGTCGAGGAGCGCCGTGCCGGACGCCTTGAACGGCTCGAAATAGATGCCCTTCTGGGCGTCCTGATAGGCCCCGCCCCACGAGACGACGGTCAGGTCGCGCGCACTGGCCGTGCCCGCCAGGCCGATCGCCAGAGCCGCGGCCGCCGCCGAAACTATCCACTTCATACTTCCCTCCCTCGAAGCTGGCGGGCGCGCCCCGTGGCCGCCCGCACCAACCGACAAACGCCGCTCATAATTCATGAAATTCCGCATTCGGTCCCGCGTCAAGGCGACGCGTATCACGCGTCGAGGGCACGGCAGTCCTCCGCCGACCAGCCCACCGGCACCGTCTCGCGCTCCGCGAGGCGGACGCTGCGCTGCGCGTTCGGCACCTTGACGATGAAGTCGTGATGGCCGCACACCGACATGCGGGCGCGAATGTGGTCGCCGAGATAGATCAGCTCTTCGATCCGTCCCTCGAAGCGGTTGTCCAGCGCGTCGGCGGCGGCGCCGACGACGATGCGCTCCGGCCGGATCGACAGGGTGGTGGCCTCGTCGACGGCGCCGACCCGCACCGGGAGCGCCCGCACCGTCCCGCCGTCGCCGACGCGCACCTCGCAGCCGCCCTCGTCCAGCCGCAGCACGCGGCCGTTCAGGCGGTTGTTCTCGCCGATGAACTGGGCGACGAAGCTGTTCTCGGGCTTCTCGTAGAGGACGTCCGGCGTCGAGAGCTGCTGGATGATCCCGTCGTTGAAGACGGCGATGCGGTCCGACATGGTCAGCGCCTCGGACTGGTCGTGCGTCACGTAGACCACGGTGACGCCGAGGTTCTCGTGGATGTGCTTGATCTCGTACTGCATCTGCTCGCGCAGCTGCTTGTCGAGCGCGCCGAGCGGCTCGTCCATCAGCACCAATTCCGGCTCGAAGACGAGCGCGCGGGCGACCGCGACGCGCTGCTGCTGGCCACCGGAGAGCTGGGCGGGGCGGCGGGCGCCCATCTGCGGCAGCTCGACCATCTCGAGCGCCCGCTTCACCTTCGCCTCGATCTCCGCCTTGCCGAGCTTTCTCACCTGCAGCGGGAACGCGAGGTTCTCAGCCACGGTCATATGGGGGAAGAGCGCGTAGTTCTGGAACACCATGCCGATGCCGCGCTTGTGCGGCGGCACGTTGTTGATCGGCCGCCCGTCGAGAAGGATGTCGCCGTGGGTGGCGGTCTCGAAGCCCGCCAGCATCATCAGGCAGGTCGTCTTGCCGGACCCGGAGGGCCCGAGCATCGTCAGGAACTCGCCGCGGGAGATCAGAAGGTTGAGGTTTTTGACGACGAGCGTCTCCCCGTCGTAGCTCTTCTGCACGTCGAGGAACTCGACGTGGCCGCCCCGCCCCGTGCGACGAGGTGCGCTGCTTCCGTCCATAACCCCCCTCAGGTCGAACGGCCATGATCCACGACGGCCCCGGCACAGGGACCCCCGCACTCGGTACTCCTGTCGCACCGCCGCCGGCTCGGCAGCCGGTATCCTTCCCGCGACACCGCCAAGGCCCGATTTCGGCATCCGGATCGGAGCTGTGACGCAGGCACTTTTTCAGAATTTTCAGCGGGTCGCAACGCCGGCGGCAGCGCGGATTCCCGGCGGGCCCGACCGCCGGAGGGGCAGTCGCTGGCGGATCGGCGACACTCGATGTCGCCCGCCGATCATCACGCCCCGCCAAGGAAGCGTATGTCGGTTTCCATCGAGAAGTACGGACGGCGCCCGTCCGGCACCGCGTATTCCGGGGGAAAAGGCCATGAAGACACATGCCCGTGCCGTCGTCATCGGGGGCGGCGTCGTCGGCGTCTCGACGCTGTACCATCTGGCCAGAAAGGGCTGGTCCGACGTGGTCCTGGTCGAGCGCAACGAGCTGACCTCGGGCTCGACCTGGCACGCGGCCGGCCTCCTGCCGCTGTTCAACCTCTCCTACTCGGTCGGCCAGATCCACAAGTACTCGGTGCGCTTCTATCAGGAACTCGCCGAGGAGACCGGGATGGACACCGGCTTCCGCAAGGTCTCGAACGTCCGCCTCGCCCGCACGAAGGACCGCTGGGACGAGTACATGTACTACGCGGGCATCGCCAGGACGCTCGGCGTCGAGGTCAGGACGCTCACCCCCGACGAGATCAGGGCGCTTTGGCCCTACGTGAACGTGGACGGGCTGATCGGCGCGATCCAGCACCCCGAGGACGGCTATATCCAGCCGGCCGACCTCACCCAGGCCCTCGCCCGCGGCGCGCGCAACCGCGGCGCCGAGATCTACCGCCACACGCGCGTCGTGGGCATCGGGCAGCAGCCGAACGGCGAATGGCTGGTGAGGACCGACAAGGGCGACATCACCTGCGAGCACGTCGTCTCGGCGACTGGCAACTTCGTGCGCCAGACCGGCGAGATGATCGGCCTCGACATCCCGGTGATCCCCGTCGAGCACCAGTACATCGTCACCGAGCCGCACGCCGCCATCCAGGAGCACCGCAGGAACGGCGGCCTCGAGCTCTGCGTCCTGCGCGAATCCGATTCCTCCTGGTACATGCGCGAGGAGGCCGGCGGCCTGCTGCTCGGCCCCTACGAGAAGGGCGCGCCGTGCTGCTACGTCGACGGGCCGGACGAGAAGGCCGAGTACGAGCTGTTCCAGGAGGACCTCGAACGCCTCGAGCCGCATATCGAGACCGCGATCGCCCGGGTGCCCTATTTCGGCGAGGTCGGCATCAAGAAGGTCTACAACGGAGCGATCTGCTACACGCCGGACGGCTCGCCGATCGTCGGACCGGCCTGGGAGCTTAAGAATCTCTGGCTGAACGAGGGCCATTCCTTCGGCGTGACGGCAGCCGGCGGCGCCGGCTGGCAGCTCGCCGAGTGGATCGTCGAGGGCGAGCCGACCGTCGACATGATGGGCGTCGACCCGCGCCGCTTCGGTCCCTACGCCACACGCGGCTACCTCAGGGAGAAGAACGAGGAGGCCTACGCCAACGTCTTCACCATGCACTACCCCGACGAGGAGCGCGCCGCCGCCCGGCCGCTGAAGACGACGCCCTGCTACGACAGGATGCGCCAGCTCGGCGCGGTGTTCGGCTCCGTCTACGGCTGGGAGCGGCCGAACTGGTTCGCCCCGCTCGACTACGAGGTCCCGGCCGCCGAGCTCGACGTCGACGATACGCTGACGAACCACAACCACGCGCCCGCCGACTGGACCGGCAAGGTGCGCGAGAAATGGTCGTTCCGCCGGTCGAACTACTTCCCGTTCGTCGGCGAGGAGTGCAAGGCGGTTCACGAGGGTGTCGGCCTGCTCGACATGTCGGCCTTCGCCAAATGCTACGTCTCCGGCCCCGGCGCGGAGGCCTTCCTCGACTCCATCCTCGCCAACCGCATCCCGAAGAAGGCCGGCCGGCTCACGCTCTGCCACCTCTTGTCACGGAACGGCGGCGTGCGCTCGGAATTCACGGTCTACAAGTCTCGGCCGGACGGCTACTACCTCGTTTCCGCCGGCGCCTATGAGCGGCACGACCACGACTGCCTCAGGAAGCTGATGCCGGACGACGGCAGCGTGCGGATGTTCCCGATCACCGGACAGGTCGGCGTCCTGGTGCTCGCCGGCCCGCGCTCGCGCGACGTCCTGCAGAAGCTGACCGACACGGACCTTTCAAACGACAATTTCAAATGGCTGACGGGCCGGCGGATCAGCGTGGGCCGCGCGCTCGCCGACGCCCTGCGCGTTAATTTCGTGGGCGAGCTCGGCTGGGAGCTGCATCACCCGATCGAGATGCAGAACACGATCTTCGATCTCGTCATGGAGGCCGGCAAGGCGTACGGCATCCGCCCGTTCGGGATCCGCGCGATGGATTCGATGCGGCTCGAGAAGTCCTACCGTCTGATCCCGCGCGAGCTGTCGATCGAGTATTCGGCGCTGGAATCGGGCCTCGACCGGTTCGTGCATCCCAACAAGGGCGACTTCATCGGCCGCGACGCCCTCGTCGAATGGCAGCAGAAGGGATTCGGAAACCGCTTCGTGACGATGGAGGTGCACGGCATCGAGGATGCCGACGCGCGCGGCAACGAGGCGATCTGGCTCGGCGACGAACTGGTCGGCCGGGCGACATCGGGCGGTTACGGCTGGCGTCTCGGCAAGTCGCTGGCGCTCGCGATGGTGCGCCCGGAGCTCGGCGAGATCGGCACGGAGCTCGAGATCCAGATCCTCGGCGAGCGATACAAGGCGACCGTCATCGAGGAATCCCCGTTCGATCCGCAGAACGAGCGGCTGCGCGCCTAGAGCGAAAGCAATTCCGCGGCGCTTGAGGTCGGCCCGCGCTGTTTGTATGAGAAGCCGTGCCGGCGGGGTGCCGGCGCGGCTTTCCCGCATTCCGCCCGCACCAGCGCCGCGATCGGCACGGACACTCCGCTGATGACCAACGTGACCTACCGTCCGGAAATCGACGGTTTGCGGGCGCTGGCCGTGCTGGCGGTGATCCTCTTCCACGTCGGCTTCGGGCCGTTCAGCGGCGGGTTCGTCGGCGTCGACGTGTTCTTCGTCATCAGCGGCTACCTGATCACGGCGCTCATCGTCGCCGACCACGAGCGGGGACGCTTCTCCTACGCGAATTTCTACGTGCGTCGCGCGCGGCGCCTGTTTCCGGCCCTGTTCGTGGTGCTCGTCGCAAGCGCGGTCCCGGCCATCATCCTGCTGCCGCCGCATCTGCTCGAGGAGTTCAGCAACTCCCTGATCGCCACGACCTTCTTCGTGGCGAACATCTTCTTCTGGTGGCAGAGCGGCTATTTCGACACCCAGGCGATCTACAAGCCGCTGCTGCACATGTGGTCGCTCGGCGTCGAGGAGCAGTTCTACCTGGTCTGGCCGACCGTGCTGCTCGGCCTGCTGTCGCTCGGGCCCTGGGTGCAGCGCAGCCGCTTCGCGCCCTACGCCGAATGGGGAATCCCCCTGTTCCTGGCGGTCGTGAGCGCGATCAGCCTGTATCGGGCCGAGCGCACCTTCGACAACGACGCCGCCGGCGTCTTCTATCTCGCCCCCTACCGGATCGGCGAATTCTCGATCGGCGCGGCGCTGGTCTGGATGCAGCGGCTGCGGCCGGACAACGCGGTAGCGCGGGAATCCCTGTTCGCGGTCGGGCTCGCGCTGATCCTCGTTCCGGTCTTCCTCTACACGGAGGAGACGACCTTTCCCGGCCTCGCCGCGATGGTGCCCTGCCTCGGCGCGGGGCTGATCATCTTCGCGGGGCGCACGCGGCTGCTCGGCCCCCTCCTGGACAACCGCATCGCGGTCGGCATCGGCCTCATCTCCTATTCGCTCTACCTCGTGCACTGGCCGATCATCGTCTTCTACCAGTACGCGGCGGCACGGCCGCTCCTGCTCGCCGAAAAGTGGGGGATCGTCGCGGCCGCCATCGCGCTCGCGACGGCGATGTACTTCTGGGTGGAAACGCCGTTCCGGCGCCCGCCGCCGCGCGGTTTCGCGTTCACGAGCCGGCAGGTCGCGCTGATCTCCGCCGCGCTCGCCGCGATCCTCGTCGTGCCGGCGACCTACGTGTCGGCGACGAGGGGCATGGAATGGCGCCTGTCGAAGGACATCGCCGCACTGGTGCAAGAGGTCGGCACGTCGGCGCGCAAGCGCCAGGCGGGCATCCGGTCGAACAAATGCCACCTGCGCGTGCAGGGGCAGAGGTTCGAGGATATGGCCGCGAACCTGGACTGGTGCAATCCGCTTCACGAGCGCAACATCGCCGTGATCGGCGACAGCCATGCGGCCGATCTGTGGCTCGCCCTGCGCGGCGTCGCCGGGGATATCGGCGTCATCCAGTTCACCGGCGCCGGCTGCAACGTCTGGGCGAAGCATCCGGAGTGCCGGAAGCTGCGCCGGTTCGCGGTGGACTACATCCTCGCCCACAGCGACAGGTTCATCGGCGTCGCGGTGACGGCGCTCATGTACTCCGCCGGGCCGGCGGATATCCGCCGGTATTCCACGGCCGTCGCCGACCTCGCCGAAACCTTCCGGCAGAAGGGCATTCCCGTCGTCATGTTCGGCCCGCAGGCGCGGTACCGGCCCGACGTTCCCTCGCTGATCGCCTCGCGCGGGAACGCCGACGGACTGGAGGACTTCATCGCCGCCTACCAGGACCCGACCGCGTTCGACATCGACCGGGCGCTCGCGGCGAGCCTGAAGCCGCTCGGAGTTCCCTACGTCTCCAAGCTCGACATCCTCTGCACGGACGGCAAGTGCCCGGTCATCAGCCCCGACGGCCGTCTCATGGTGCCCGACTACGGCCACTGGACGGTGAGCGGCGGGCGAACCTTCGCCGCGAAGCTGATCGAGCGCTACGGATCGCTGGAGAACCTGTTCCGGGAAGCCGGAGCCGCCGAACCCGCCACGCAGTAGGCTTTACGGCCCTATTCCTGCAGAAACTCGCTGTCGGGTATCTGCCCGTCGCGCGAGAGCAACACCGCGAGCGGGCGCCAGGCGGGGATGTGCGAGCAGACGATCAGCACGATCACCATGATCGGCACCGACAGGAACATGCCGACGATCCCCCAGACGATGGCCCAGAAGGTCAGCGACAGGATGATCACCAGAGGGCTCAGGTTGAGCGAGCGGCCCATCAGCGCGGGCTCGAGGAAATTGCCGATCGTGAGCTGCACCGCGCCGACGCCGGCAAAGATGATGAAGAAGGGGCCGAGCGTATCGAACTGGACGAGCGCGACGAGCGCCGGCAGCAGGGTCGCCACGAAGGAGCCGATGTTCGGAATGAAGTTCAGAAGCACGGCGAGCAGCGCCCAGGTCTCGGCGAAATCGAGCCCCATCGGCTTCATCACCGCGTATGCGGCTCCTCCCGTCAGCGCGCTCACCAGAAGCTTGATCGAGAAGTAGCGCTGCACGCTTTCGGAGATCGACAGGATCACCGCGCGCACCCGTACCGACTGGTCGGGGTCTGGGAACAGGCGGTCGAACTTCTGCTGGAAGGCCCCGCGTTCCACGAACATGAAGCCCATGTAGAGCACGATCAGGGTGATCGTCGTCACCGTCGCCCCGGCCGAGCCCACGAGGCCCGGGATGCGCCGCGTCAGGTTGATGTCGGCCAGCGCCTTCTGCAGGTCGTCGGCGAGGTCGCGGCCGAGGAACTCGGCGGCCTGCGACAGGAGCGCCTCCATGCGGGCGATATAGCGCGGGCTCGCGGCGATCACGGCCTCGACCTGGGTCGACAGCACCGAGGCGATCAGGAACAGGGCATAGGCGACGATCACCAGACCGATCACGATGGCCAGCGGCCGCGGCGTCGACCAGGCGCCGATCCGGATCCGCGTCAACCGGTCGATCATGGCGGAGAGCAGGCTGAACAGGACGAGAGCGATCGCGATCGGGATCAGGTAGGACCTTCCGGCAACCAGGATCCACAGCATTATCGCGACGGTCGCGAGCCAGACGAACGGGCGCGGTATGTTCATCGGCCTTCCTTCGCGATCACGGCGTCGCCTCGCGCTCGCGCCGTTCCATCAGCGGCGAGCGGCCGTAGAACTCGCGGTAGCACTTGGAGAAGTGCGACGCGGAGACGAAGCCGCAGGCGACCGCGACCTCGACCACCGGCAGGTTCGACTGAAGCAGCAGGTGGCGCGCCCGGTCGAGGCGCAGCTCGAGATAGTAGCGGGCCGGGGAGCGGCCCATGGTGCGGCGGAACAGCCGCTCGATCTGGCGGCGCGACAGGCCGGCGAAACGGGCGAGCTCGACGAGCGAAAGCGGCTCGGCGATGTTCGCCTCCATGAGCTCGATGATGGTCAGCACCTTGGAATTGTGGATGCCGAGGCGGGCGCGCAGGGGCAGGCGCTGGCGGTCCTGCGGATTGCGCACCCGGTCGGTCAGCGCCTGCTCGCAGACGCGGTTGACGACCGTGTCGCCGTGATCCTGGTCGATGAGGTTCAGCATCATGTCGAGAGAGGCGGTGCCGCCGGCGCAGGTGTAGATGTTCTTGTCGACCTCGAAGAGGTCGGCATAGACATCGGCCTCCGGGAAGGCCTCCGCGAAGCCCGGCAGGTTCTCCCAGTGGATCGCGCAGCGCTTGCCGTCGAGCAGGCCGGCCCGGGCCAGGACCCAGGCGCCCGTGCACATGGCGCCGACCGTGACGCCCGAACGATTGAGCTGGCGCAGCCAGGAATTCAGCGCCTTCGACTCGTACTTCTCGACGAAGACGCCCGAGCAGACGAAGAACATGTCGGGCCGCTCGTCGGAGTGGAACAGCCGCTTCTCGTCCTCCAGAGAGCCGTCGACCTCGACCTTGACGCCGTTCGAGGCGAGGCCGTGCGAGCCGGTGTCGGTGACGAGCCGCCACCTGTAGAACTGCTGGCCCAGATAGCGGTTGGCGAGCCGCAACGGCTCGATGGCGGTCGCGAACGCGATCATCGAGAAGTTCGGCACGAGAAAAAACACGATGCGGCGCGAACGCTGTGCGGTTGCGTCCATATGCGGGCTCCAGACTGCGGAACTCCCGGCAGGCCGCCGAAATGCCGCATGTCGCAATCAGACCACTCCTCGCTCCTAGATGACAAGCGGTTTCGACGCAAGAACGGCTTGTATTGCAATGCGAAATCACGGCTTCCCGGGTTTCGTCGCGAAACTTGCCCGCGGCACGTCCCGGGGCAATGATCACGCGTCGAGGAAACGGCCGGGCGGCCGTTGGCTAAACGAGGTCGGCCGGTGCGCTATTCCGTCTTTTCGCTGATCCGCGAGGGCCTGAAGGGCCATCAGGGCTGGCCGAGGGTCTGGCGCCATCCCGAGCCGAAGCCGGCCTACGACGCCGTCGTCATCGGCGGCGGCGGGCATGGGCTGGCGACCGCCTACTACCTCGCCAAGGAGCACGGCATGAGGAACATCGCCGTGATCGAGAAGGGCTGGATCGGCGGCGGCAACTCGGGGCGCAACACCACCATCATCCGCTCCAACTACCTCTTCGACGAGAGCGCGGCGATCTACAACCACGCTCTGGAGATCTGGAAGACGCTCGGCCGCGAGCTCAACTACAACATCATGATGAGCCACCGCGGCGTCCTGAACCTCGCCCACGACGAGGGCGAGGCGCGCGGGCTGAAGCGCCGCGTCGAGGCGAACCGCCTGAACGGGGTCGACGCCGAATGGCTCGACGCACGCCAAGTGAAGGAGTTCTGCCCGGTCATCAACATCTCGCACGACATCCGCTATCCGGTCCTCGGCGCGACCCTGCAGCGCTCGGGCGGCACCAACCGCCACGACGCGGTGGTGTGGGGCTTCGCGCGGGCCTGCGACGCCATGGGCGTCGACATCATCCAGCAGTGCGAGGTGACCGGCATCAAGACGTCGAAGGGCGCGGTCACGGGCGTCGAGACGACGCGCGGGACGATCAAGACGCCGAAGGTCGCCTGCGTCACCGCCGGGCATACCTCGGTGATCGCCTCGATGCTCGACATCAAGCTGCCGATCCAGAGCCACCCGCTGCAGGCGCTCGTCTCCGAGCCGATCAAGCCGCTGGTGCCCTGCGTCATCATGTCCAACGCGGTGCACGTCTATTGCAGCCAGTCGGACAAGGGCGAGCTCGTCATCGGCGCCGGGATCGACGCGCACAATTCCTACACGCAGCGCGGCTCGATGGACATCATCGAGCACCAGATGGCCTCGCTCTGCGAGCTCCTGCCGGTCGTCTCGCGGCTCCGGATGATGCGCCAGTGGGGCGGCATCGTCGACACCTGCCCGGACGCGAGCCCGATCATCTCGAAGACCAAGGTGAAGGGCTTCTACATCAACGGCGGCTGGGGCACCGGCGGCTGGAAGGCGACGCCGGGCTCCGGCCACGTCTTCGCCTGGACGGTCGCCAGGGACGATCCGCACCCGATCGCCGCGCCCTTCGCGCTCGACCGGTTCTACTCGGGCGCGCTCGTCGCCGAGCACGGCGCCGCGGCCGTGGCGCACTAGGGGGAAAGTGATGGCGCGTCCCTTGCCGCACCTGCCGCACTGGGCCCCGGATCAAGTCCGGGGCACGAGGTCTTTTATGGGGCAATGGCCGTGCAACGAACCGAGGCCGCGTGTCCCGGGCTTGACCCGGGACCCACAGGCCGCACCGGAAGGCGCTTGAGAGGCGGACAATGTTCCTGATCACCTGCCCCTATTGCGGCAAGCGCGACCAGTCGGAGTTCTCGAACGCCGGCGAGGCGCACATCGCGCGGCCGACAGACGGCGAAAAGCTGACCGACGAGCAGTGGGCCGACTTCGTCTTCCTGCGCAACAACCCGAAGGGCCTGTTCGCCGAGCGCTGGGTGCACACCGCCGGCTGCCGGCGCTTCTTCAACATGCTGCGCAACACCGCGACCGACGAGATCCTCGCCGTCTACAGGATCGGCGAGGCGCCGCCGAAGGTGGCGACGACCGGCCCCGCGACGCCGTCGGGCGAAGCGCCGATCGGCTCGGGCAACGACGCGGTGAAGGTCATCCGGCCGGAGGAGGCGAAATGAGCCCGCTCGCCTCTCGCCATACGCCGTCATGCCCGCACTTGCTCCGGACATCCGCGAGCTGTCGCAGCGACGATGAAACCGTGGATGGCCGGGACAAGCCCGGCAATGACGCGGAGTACGCGGGCCGGGCCTTCAACCTCGCCAGGCCGGGCGGATACCGGATTCCCGTCTTCGCGACAATGACCGCGGGCGGGGCGACGGCCCTGCCGAACGAACGAAAGCCCTCTTCTGCCCTCCCCCTTGCGGGGAGGGAGCCAGGGGACCATCCATGAGCGCGCAACCCTTCCGCCGCGCCTCGGGCGGGCTGATCGATCGCGGCAAGGCGATCCGCTTCCGCTTCGACGGGCGCGACTTCACCGGCCATCCCGGCGACACCCTCGCCTCGGCGCTGCTCGCCAACGGCGAGCACATGGTGGCGCGCGGGTTCAAGTATCACCGCCCGCGCGGCATCTTCGGCGCCGGCGCCGAAGACCCGACGGCGCTCGTCCAGACCGGCCGCGACGCGGCACGCACCGACCCGAACACCCGCGTCACCGAGCAGGAGATCTACGACGGGCTGGACGCCACGGCACAGAACGTCTGGCCGTCGCTGAAGTTCGACATCGGCGTGGTCAACGACTGGTTCTCGGCCTTCCTGCCGGCCGGCTTCTACTACAAGACCTTCATGGGCCCGCTCGGCAACTGGATGATGTTCGAGCCGTTCATCCGCCATGCCGCCGGAATGGGCAAGGCGCCGAAGGCCGCCGATCCGGACCGCTACGAGTCCGTCAACCGGCACTGCGACGTGCTCGTCGTCGGCGGCGGCCCGGCCGGCCTGATGGCCGCGCTGACGGCGGGACGCTCCGGCGCCCGCGTGATCCTCGCCGAGGAGACCGCCGCGCTCGGCGGACGGCTCCTGTCGCTCGATCCGGAGACCGCGGGGATCGGCAACAAGTCGCCGCTCGACTGGGCGGGCGTCGCCGCCGCCGAGCTCGAAGGCATGGACAACGTCACGGTGCTGACCCGCACCGCCGCGTTCGGCTACTACGCGCAGAACTTCGTCGGCCTGTGGGAGCGCGTGAGCGACCACCTCGCGCCCTACGACCGGCCCGGCAACCTGCCCCGCCAGCGCGTCTGGCGGGTGCGCGCGAAGGAGGTGGTGCTGGCGACCGGCGCCGTCGAGCGGCCGCTGGTGTTCCACGAGAACGACCGGCCCGGCATCATGCTCGCGGGCGCCGCGCGCACCTACGTGCACCGCTACGGCGTGCTGCCGGGCCAGCGCGTGCTCGTCTTCGCCAACAACGATTCCGCCTGGGAGGCGGCCTTCGACCTGCAGGGCGCGGGCGCGCGGATCGCCGGCGTCGTCGACCTCAGGCGCGACATCGACGGCAGCCTGCTGAGCCTCGCCGCCGAGCGCGGCATCTCGATCCATCCCGGCGCGGCGATCGTCGGCACCTCGGGCAGCCACCGCGTGTCGGGGGCGACCGTTCGCAGGCTGAGCGATTCGGGCGGCGTGGAGGGTCCGGTCACCGCGATCGAGTGCGACCTCGTCGCCGTGTCCGGCGGCTGGATGCCCAACATCGCCCTGTTCTCGCAGTCGCGCGGCAAACTGCTCTACGACGACACCCTGAGCGCCTTCAGGCCCGGCGAGTCCTGGCAGAACGAACGCTCGGCGGGCGCGGCCGCGGCGACCTTCGATCTCGAAGGCTGCCTCAAGGACGGCGCACGCGCGGGTGCGCAAGCGGCGAACCAGACCGGCTTCCCGGCGAAGGCCGGCCGCCTGCCGAAGGTCGTCGGCGGCGAGCGGGTTCAGGGAACGCCTCGCGTCATGGCGGAGATTCCCTCGGGCCGGCCGAAGCACAGGGTGCGCGCCTGGATCGACCTGCAGGACGACGTCACCACCAAGGACATCAAGCTGGCGCTCGCCGAAGGCTACGACTCGATCGAGCACGCCAAGCGCTACACCACCACCGGCATGGGCACCGACCAGGGCAAGGTCGCCAACATGAACGCCTTCGCCGTCGTCGCGGACACGCTGAGGAAACCGGTCTGGCAGGTCGGCACGACGACCTTCCGCCAGCCGTGGAAGCCCGTCACCTTCGCGGCGCTCGCCGGCCAGCACGTGGGCAGCCATTTCCATCCGCGCCGCGGAACGCCGATGCACGACTGGCACAAGGGCAACGGTGCGGTGTTCGAGCCGGTCGGCGACTGGCTGCGCGCCCGCGCGTATCTCAGGTCCGGCGAGAGCTTCGAGGCCGCCGTCGGCCGCGAGAGCCGCGCCGCGCGAGAGAAGGTCGCCGTGCTCGACGCCTCGACGCTCGGCAAGATCGACATCCGCGGCAAGGACGCGCGCACCTTCCTGAACCGCGTCTACACCAACGCCTGGTCGAAGCTCGCCCCCGGCAGGGCCCGCTACGGGCTGATGCTCGGCGAGGACGGCATGGTGATGGACGACGGCGTCACCGCCTGCATCGCCGACGACCATTTCCACATGACGACGACCACGGGCGGCGCGGCCCGGGTGCTGACCTGGCTGGAGGACTATCTGCAGACAGAATGGCGCGACCTCGAGGTCTACATGACGACCGTCACGGAGGAATGGGCGGTCGCGGGCCTGTCGGGGCCGGAAAGCTGGCGCGTCGTCGCCGACCTCTGCGAGGGGATCGATCCGGACCCGGAGAAGTTCGAGTTCATGAGCTTCGCGGACGCCACCATCGACGGGGTGCCGGTCCGCGTGTTCCGCATCTCGTTCACGGGCGCGCTGGCCTACGAGATCAACATCGCCGCCGACTACGGTCTGTGGCTGTGGAACAAGGTGATGGAGGCGGGCCGCAAGCACGGCATCCAGCCCTACGGCACCGAGGCCATGCACCTCCTGCGCGCCGAGAAGGGATTCATCATCGTCGGCCAGGAGACGGACGGAACCGCGACGCCGGCCGATCTCGGCATGGACTGGATCGTGTCGAAGACCAAGGGCGATTTCATCGGCAAGCGATCGCTCTCGCGCGCCGACACCGCGCGTCCCGACCGCAAGCAGCTCGTCGGGCTCCTCACCGAGGACCCGAATGTCATGCTCGAGGAAGGCGCGCACGTCATCGGGACGTCGACCGAGCCGGAGCGGAAGCCCGTGCCGATGCTCGGCCACGTCACGTCGAGCTACATGAGCCCCAATCTCGACCGCTCGATCGCGCTCGCCATGGTCAGGTCCGGCCGCGAGCGGATGGGCGAGCGGCTGTGGGTCTCGCGCAAGTCCGGCGACCCGGTCCCGGTGAAGGTGACGGGCTCGGATTTTCTCAGGCTGCGGGAGGACGGGGATGTCTGACGCGCTGACTGTCCGCAGGCGTTGCGCCGTTCCGCTTCCGGGTCCCGGATCAAGTCCGGGACACGAGGCTTCCGCCCGTCGCTCGGCCCGTGCCCCGAAAGCAGACGCGTGCCCCGGACTCGATCCGGGGCCCAGGCGGCGGTTGCCGCAAATCCGGACGGTGGATTGATCATGGCTGCCACCGCGACCTCGCGCCGCCGCTCTCCCCTCGCCCACCGCGCGCCGATCAAGGCGATGGAAGGCGCCGCCCGCATGGCGGAGGTGCCGTTCCTCGGCAAGCTGGTGCTGCGCGGAAATCCCGCCAAGGTCGGCAGGGCCGTGAGCGGGGTCACGGCCGTTCCGCTGCCGGAGGCCTGCAAGGCGACGCGGCAGGGCGAGACCGCGGTCCTGTGGATCGGCCCCGACGAATTCTGGATCGTCACAGCCGGGGACGCGCAGAAGGCGCTCGCCGAGGACCTGGAGACGGCCCTGTCGGGCGTGCATCACCAGATCGCCGACGTATCCTCCTACTACACCGCGATCGAGCTCGCCGGCCCGCGTGCCCGCGAGATGCTGATGAAGCTGACGACGCTCGACCTGCACAGGTCGGCCTTCACCATCGGCCAGGTCGCCGGCTCCATGTTCGGCCGCGGCCAGGCGACGCTCTGGCAGGTCGAAGGCGAGGCGTCCGAAGGCGGCCCGGTGTTCCGCCTGTTCGTACGCCGGTCCATGGCCGACTACCTGTGGTGCCTGCTCGCCGAGGCCGGCTTCGAATGGGGCATGCCCCGCCAGCAGCCGCTGACGGGGGAGACCTGGCGGCTGGAGCGGTAGGCCTCGCCTCCGCGCGTAGCCCGAATGAAGCGCAGCGAAATCCGGGATGCCCCGGAGCCGGAGCGCTTCTTCCCGCATTGCGCTTCGCTCCATGCGGGCTACGGCAGCTCACTTCACGCGGAGTGCGAAGGGAATCCCGCGCCGGCGGCTCGCCGTCCGGCAGGGCTTGGCGCGGCCACAATGTGGGCTTAAACGTCGCCCGCCTGCCAACCATCTTCGAGCTCCGGGAGTTTCTCCATATGGCAAAGGACCAGACGCCGGTCGTGCGGCTTCAGGACTATGCACCGCCGGCCTATCTCGTCGATCGAGTCGAGCTCGATTTCCGGCTCGACCCCGAGCGCACGCGGGTCACGAGCCGTCTCCACGTCCGCCGCAATCCGCAGGGCGACGGCGGCGACCTGCATCTCGACGGCGACGAGCTGGAGCTGACATCCCTGTCGCTCGACGGCGCGCCCCTGCCCGGCACGGCCTACAAGCTCGACAAGGACCGCCTGACGATCGCCGCGCCGCCGGCGGAGCCCTTCGTCCTGGAGATCGGCACCGAGATCGATCCGGGCGCCAACACGCGGCTGATGGGGCTCTACCGGTCGAGCGGCATCTACTGCACCCAGTGCGAGGCCGAGGGCTTCCGCCGCATCACGTTCTTCCCGGACCGCCCGGACGTTCTGGCCGTCTACACGGTGCGCATCGAGGCGCGGAAGTCCGACACGCCGATCCTCCTGTCGAACGGCAACCCGACCGAGGCCGGAGAGATCGAGGGCACGGACCGGCACTTCGCCGTCTGGCACGATCCCTTCCCCAAGCCCTCCTACCTGTTCGCCCTCGTCGGCGGCGATCTCGGCCATGTCGGCGAGACCTTCGTCACCGCGTCGGGCCGCGAGGTCGAACTCGGCATCTACGTCGAGCGGGGGAAGGAGGATCGCTGCGGCTACGCGCTGGAGGCGCTGAAGCGGTCGATGCGCTGGGACGAGGAGGCGTTTGGGCGAGAGTACGATCTCGCCGTGTTCAACATCGTCGCCGTCTCCGATTTCAACATGGGCGCGATGGAGAACAAGGGCCTCAACATCTTCAACGACAAGTACGTTCTGGCGAGCCCGGAGACGGCGACCGATACCGACTACGCCAATATCGAGGCGATCATCGCGCACGAGTACTTCCACAACTGGACCGGCGACCGGATCACCTGCCGCGACTGGTTCCAGCTCTGCCTGAAGGAAGGACTTACTGTCTATCGCGACCAGGAATTCTCCGCCGACGTGCGCTCGCGCGCGGTCGAGCGCATCGGCGACGTCAGGACGTTGAAGGCACATCAGTTCGTCGAGGACGCGGGACCGCTGGCGCATCCGGTGCGACCGGAAAGCTACAAGGAAATCAACAACTTCTATACGGCGACCGTCTACGAGAAGGGCGCCGAGCTGATCCGCATGCTGAAAATCCTGCTCGGGGCCGACGGCTTCCGGGCGGGCATGGACCTCTATTTCGACCGCCACGACGGAACGGCGGCGACGATCGAGGAGTTCATCGCCTGCTTCGCCGATGCGACGGGCAAGAGCCTCGACCGGTTCATGATCTGGTACCGCCAGGCCGGCACGCCGGAGGTGACCGCCACCGGCCGCTACGACGCCGCCACGCGCTCCTACGAGCTGACGCTCGAGCAGAGCTGTCCGCCGACGCCCGGCCAGCCGACCAAGCAGCCCGTGCCGATCCCGATCGCCTTCGCGCTCATCGGGCCGGACGGCGCCGATATCGCCGACGTCAGGACCGAGAGCGCGGCGGTGCGCGACGGCATCATCGAACTCGACGGCGCGAGCGAGCGGATCGTCTTCACCGATCTGCCGGGGCGTCCGGTGCCGTCTCTCCTGCGCGGCTTTTCGGCCCCGGTGAAACTCACGGCCAACGTCACCGACGACGACCTGCTGTTCGCCGCGGCCCACGACAGCGATCCCTTCAACCGCTGGCAAGCGATCCAGACGCTGGCGACGCGGATCCTCATCGACGCGCAAACGACGGCCGCATCCGGCGGGTCGCCGCGCGTCGATCCGCGCTTCATCGGCTCGCTCGAGCAGACGCTGACCTCGGACAGCCTCGACGCGGCGTTCCGCGCCCAGGCGCTGGCGCTTCCCTCGGAAGCGGACATCGCCCGAGAGATCGGACGCAATGTCGATCCCGATGCGATCCATGCCGCCGATGAATGGCTGCGCGGCCTGATCGGCTCGGGGCTTCACGCCCGTCTCGCCGCGATCTACTGGCGGCTCGGCACCAACGAGCCCTACAGCCCGGACGCCGAGAGCGCCGGGCGGCGGGCGCTGCGCAATACCGCGCTCGGCCTTCTCGCCGGCACCGGCCGGGAGGGCATCGAGACGGCCGGGCGCCA
This sequence comes from Pseudomonadota bacterium, assembly GCA_023458595.1. Lineage (GTDB taxonomy): Bacteria > Pseudomonadota > Alphaproteobacteria > Rhizobiales > Tepidamorphaceae > Microbaculum. The sequence continues at coordinate 34,588 of JAEWYT010000041.1, read as the reverse complement.
CTACCGCAACTCCGACAACATGACGGACCGGATGGCGGGTCTTTCAGCACTGACGCGGCAGGGCGTGCCGGAGGCGGACGAGGCGCTCGCCGACTTCTTCGAGCGCTACCGCACGGACCCTCTCGTTCTCGACAAGTGGTTCACCCTGCAGGCGACGATGACGAACCCCGACACGCTCGACCGCGTGAGAGAGCTGACTCGCCATCCCGCCTTCTCGCTGTCGAACCCCAACCGGGTGCGTGCGCTCGTCGGCGCCTTCGCGGCGGCCAATCCGACCCAGTTCAACCGGGCGGACGGAGCGGGGTACAGGTTCGTCGCGGACGTCGCGCTCGAGATCGACCGCGCCAATCCGCAGGTCGCCGCACGCATGCTGTCCGCATTCCGCTCCTGGCGCGTGCTCGAGCCCGTACGTCGCGCGGCGGCGGAAGCCGAGCTCAAGCGCATCGCCGGGCACGAGAGCCTGTCGCGCGACACCGCCGACATCGTCGAGCGCAGTCTGGAATAGCGGCCGGCGAAGGGCCCGGATTAACGGCTTTTTAAGGGCTCGTGGTCCGCGCGAAACCGTTGCATCCGGGACTCACAAAGCAAAAACTGCCGCTAGAGTCATGCGGACTCTAGACAAATCACCCTGCATTTGATTCGAATAAGACGATTCGGAAGAGATGCGGCGCTTCGGCAATTGGCCTTGCCGGAGCATTCCGAAGGGGGTCGAAAAATGCAGCGGACGGAGTCCGTTCAGCGCGCGACGCGCATCGGGGGCAGTGTATCCGCGTTTCAGGGAATAGCTCGGGACATCGCCGTCCCGACCTATGCGGGTCTGGTCAGGGCGGAGCCGGTGCTTCGCTGGCTGATAACCCCGCTCATCATCGTCTTGTTCCTGTGTCTCATCGCAGCGACCGTCGCGGTGAACATGCGGGCATACAACGAGGCGGAGATCGCGGTTCGCCGCGAGCTCGGCATGACCGCCGACATGATCGCGGCGAAGCTCGACGCCGCCTACGGCGTCCCCGGCTCAGAGCGCGGCGAGGCGTTCGCGCAGGCGGCACTCGCCGACGCGAGTGTCGACCGCGCCTTCGCGACCGGACAGATGGTGCTGGTGACCGACAGCACGGGACGCATCGTCGCCGGCCTGCCCGAGACCAACGGCTTCGAACACTCCGGGCTGATCGACGTGCTCGGCGCGGCCCAGCCGCTCGCCACCTTCGGCGCCCGCGCCGGGGTGTTCTCCGCGACGCTGCCCGGCGACAACGAGGCGCTCGTCACGATCCGCCATCTCGACGCGCCGCTGGGCGATCTCGCCGTGATCGAGCCGGTTTCGACCGTCACGGCGCGCTGGCACGAGACCGTCGCAATGGTGACCACGGTCTTCGTCACCACGGCGCTCCTCATCCTGCTGCTCGGCTTCGCCTTCCGCTGGCAGGGCGCGAACCTGAGCCGCATGGAGGCCCGCTACGACACGAGCCGCGTGCGCCTCGACACCGCGCTTCGGCGCGGCCACTGCGGCCTGTGGGATTGGGACCTTGCGCGCGGCCGCATCTTCTGGTCGGGCTCGATGTTCGAGATGCTCGGCGGCGACGAGAAGGACCAGGTGCTGTCCATCGGCGACGTATCGCGTCTCCTGCACCCCGACGAGGACCACTTCTACGACCTCGCCTCCTCGCTCGCCACGCAGGACTCCGGCCATATCGACCGCACGTTCCGGATGCGTCACGCCGACGGCTCGTGGATCTGGCTCCGGGCCCGCGCCGAGATCGTGCCCGACCACAAGACCGGCGAGCGCCATCTGGTCGGCATCGCCGTCGACATCACCGAGCAGCAGCGCCTCGCCGAGCGCAGCGCCACCGCCGACATGCGGCTGCGCGACGCCATCGAGGCGACCTCGGAAGCCTTCGTGCTGTGGGATGCGGACAACCGCATGGTGCTGTGCAACCGCAAGTACCAGGAGCTGCATCGCCTGCCGGACGCGGCGGTGAGAACCGGCACGCCCTACGACTTCGTGATGGGGCAGAGCCGCCAGCCGATCGTGCAGGTGGACGAGAAGATCGACGGACCGGTGAGCGAAGACGGCCGGCTCTACGAGGCGCAGATCGAGGACGGCCGCTGGCTGCAGATTTCCGAGCGGCGCACCAAGGACGGCGGCTTCGTCAGCGTCGGCACCGACATCACCGCGCTGAAGCAGCAGGAGGAGCGGCTCCTGGAAAGCGAGCGCGCCCTGCTCGCCACCGTCGCCGACCTGCGCCGCTCGCGCCAGACGCTGGAGGTGCAGGCGCAGCAACTCGTCGACCTCGCCGAGCGCTACGCCAAGGAAAAGACCCGCGCCGAGCTCGCCAACAAGTCGAAGTCCGAGTTCCTCGCCAACATGAGCCATGAGCTCAGGACGCCGCTCAACGCCATCATCGGCTTCTCGGAGATCATGGAGACCGGCACCTTCGGCCCGCTCGGCTCGGAGAAGTACACCGAGTACTGCCGCGACATCCGGATGAGCGGCGGATTCCTGCTCGACGTCATCAACGACATCCTCGACATGTCGAAGATCGAGGCCGGCCGCTACCAGCTCGAAGTGGAAGACCTCGACCTCGGCGAGATCGCCGGGGAATGCGTGCGGATCATGTCGCTGCGGGCCGAGGAAATGAACATCTCCACCTCGGTCGTCATCGGCGACGACCTCAAGGTCGCCGGCGACAGGCGGGCGCTCAAGCAGGTGATGCTGAACCTCCTGTCGAACGCGGTGAAGTTCAACAAGGAGAACGGCTCGATCAAGGTACGCGCCCGCTCGGTCTCGGGCGGCATCACGATCTCGATCGAGGATACCGGCATCGGCATCGAGCGGCACGCGATCCGCCGGCTCGGCCGTCCCTTCGAGCAGGTCGAGAACCAGTTCACCCGCAGCCACAAGGGCTCGGGGCTGGGCCTCGCCATTTCCCGCTCGCTGGTGGAGCTGCACGGCGGCGCGCTGCGCGTTCGCTCCACCTCCGGCAAGGGTACCATCGTCACGGTCCGCCTGCCGCAGAAACCGGTCATACACGGCAACACCAGCACCGCGTCCGCCGCCTGAGACGGGAGGAAAGGCGCGGCGATCGCGGCCGGCGCGTCAGGTCTTCAATTCCGCCGTTCCACGCCGTCGTCCGCTCCCCTCGCCCGGAACGCGATTTCCGGCTCGAACTCGGACTCCACGCGCCCGCTCGCGTCGCGGATACCAAGGGCGATCAGGAGCTTCAGCCGCAGATACTTGAACGGCTTCGCCAGCTTGCGGTGCAGGCGAACGACCGCCGTGCGCCGCGCGTAGCGGTCGCGGTCCTCGTCCGTCATCAGCTGCGGGCAGCATTTGGCGAGGTGCTTGGAGTAGGTGTAGTCGTCCATCTCCTGCATCTGCTTCAGGAAGAAGCGGGAGAGCGGGCCGACGAGCCGGCCGTGCCGGAGACCGTAGCTCACCTGGAAATCGAGCAGATACGGCCTGCCATCCTCGCCGATCAGGATGTTCTCGCGCTTGTGCAGGTCGACATAGGCGATGTCGTGCGCGTGAATCTCGTCGAGCGTCTTGCGCAGATCGAGGAAGAAGTCCTCGTCCACCTGATCGGGGAAGCGGAATGCGGTTCCCTCGATATAGCGGCGCGCCATGGCGTTCGGCAGCGCCGTGCCGTCGGCCGACACCGCGCCGAGGCCGCGCGGGACGAGGTCGACGTCCGACAGCTTGTTGAGGAAATCCGCCTCGCGGGAGGCGAGCCTGCGCCCGAGCCAACCCATCGGGACGACGAAGATCGGCTGGCGACGGTTGAACTTGCAGATCGCCCGCTCGTTCGAGCCGTTCGCGTAGACGGCCGTCGCCGCCCAGGAATCGTGCTTGTAGACGGTTTCCAGCCGGTACGGCTCTCCCCCGATCGACACCTCGTGCGGAGGCTCATCGTTGCCGAGAGCCCTGAACAGGGCGGGGCGCTTTCGAACCTCCGACTTCACAACGCTGTTCCGCTCCCCGGACAAGACGCGCCGCCGTGCGCGGCGACACTTTGACGGCTAGCCTAACGGCTCGCGACCCGGCTCGACAAGAAGACGGTCCGCTCATGCCCCGAGAAGCCTGTCGAAAACTGTCTTCACGCCGGCCTGCGTCTCCCCGAGGTCGAGCTCGAGCCGGCCGAGGTCGGGCACGTCGGCGGCCTTGCACAGGAGGCCGGCGAGGCCACGCGGGGCCTCCGCCGGCACGAACGGGCCGGTCAGGCACAGGCGCAGGATCTGCGTGACCGCGTGATAGAGCTGGCAGGCCGGCTCCAGCACCTCGGCGTCGCCCTTCTTCAGGAGGCCCGCCTGGCGCGCGGCGGCGAGCGCCGCGGCGGTGTTCTGCGACAGAACTTCGGGATGCCTGTCGCCGTGGGCGAGCTGCAGGTACTGGGCGACGAACTCGACGTCGATCAGGCCGCCGCGCACGGTCTTGATCTCCCAGACGTCCTCGGACCCCTTCTCCCTGTGGATTCGCTCGCGCATTTCGACGATGTCGGCACGCAGTTTCTTCGCGTCGCGTTTCGCCGTCAGCACGCTGGCCACCACGCCGGCGATCTTCGCGCCGAGCTTGCCGGGCCCGGAGATGACGCGGGCCCGCGTCAGGGCCATGTGCTCCCACGTCCACGCCTCGGTCTTCTGGTAGGAAGCGAAGCCGTCGATATGGACGGCGAGCGGACCGGCGCGGCCGGAGGGCCGAAGGCGCATGTCGACCTCGTACAGCGTCCCCTCGCCCGTCGGCGCCGACAGGGCGGCGACGAGCCGCTGGGTCAGGCGGATATAGTACTGGGAGGCGTGCAGCGGGCGGGCGCCGTCGGAGACCGGGTCGTCCTCGCCGGGCGTGTCGTAGAGCAGGATCAGGTCGAGATCGGAATTGGCGGTCATCTCGGCGCCGCCGAGCTTGCCCATGGCGACGACGGCGACGGAAGCACCCTTGATGACGCCGTGGGTCCGGGCGAGTTCCTTCGCGGCCAGATGATGCAGCCGGTCGACCAGGAGCTCGGCGAGGCGGGCGAAGGCGCCTCCCGCGTCCGCCGCCGAGACGGTGCCCGACAGCACGCGCACGCCGATCAGGAAGGCCTGCTCCTGGCCGAAGATGCGGGCGCGGTCGAGGGCATCCTCGTAGCCGGTCGCCTCGGCGAGCGTCGCCTCGAGTCGCGGCTCCAGCATCTCGCGGGTCGGCAGGGCGTCGAAGAAATCGGGCTCGAGGACGGCCGCGAAGACGCGCGGCCGGCGGCTCAGGAGATCGGCGAGACGCGGCGCGGTGCCGAGGATCTCGGCGAGCAGGTTGAGGAGATGGGGATTGGACCAGAGCAGCGAGAAGAGCTGCATGCCGGCCGGCAGGCGGGAGATGAACTGGTCGAAGGCGAGGAAGGCCGTATCCGGATTGGCCGTGGTGCCGAGCGCTTCGAGCAGCGCCGGGGTCAGTTCGGTCAGGCGCTCGCGGGCGCGCGCGCTGCGGGTCGCCGCGACGCGGCTGAAATGCCAGGCGCGGACGGCCGCCGTCACCTCCCGAGGGTTCGAGAAGCCCATCCGCGACAGGGTCTCCAGCGTCTCGGGATCGTCCTCGTCTCCGGTGAAGACGAGGCTGCCCGCCGTCGAGCTGAGCGAGGGGGCATCCTCGAACAGCCTGGCGTAGTGGCGCTGGACCGTGCGCAGCCGCGCCGTAAGCGCCTCCGCCATCTGCTCGCCGTCCTCGAAAGCCGCGAATCGGGCGAACCGGTCGAGCTCTCCATCGTCGGACGGCATGGTCTGGGTCTGCTCGTCGGCGACGATCTGCAGGCGGTGCTCCAGCCGGCGCAGGAACCGGTAGGCTTCGGCGAGATCGTCGCGCACCTTCGCCTCGATCCAGCCGCCCTCGGCGAGCAGGTCGAGCGCGTCGAGCGTGCGGCGGGTGCGCAGCTCCGGGTGCCTGCCACCAATGACGAGCTGCTGGGTCTGGACGAAGAACTCGATCTCGCGGATGCCGCCGCGGCCGAGCTTCAGGTTGTGGCCGCGCACGGCGACGGTGCTGTGGCCCTTGTGGGCGTGGATCTGCCGCTTCATGGCATGGACGTCGGCGAGCGCGGCGTAGTCCATGTACTTGCGCCAGACGAAGGGCGATATCTCGCGCAGGAAGGCTTCTCCCGCCGCGATGTCGCCCGCGCAGGGGCGCGCCTTGACGAGGGCGGCACGCTCCCAGTTCTGGCCCATGCTCTCGTAGTATTCGAGCGCGGCCTCCAACCCGATCGCGATCGGCGTCGCGCCCGGGTCGGGGCGCAGGCGCAGGTCGGTGCGGAACACGTAGCCGTCCGGCGTGAACTCCTGCATCAGCTTGACGAGGTCGCGGGTGATGCGGACGAACAGCGCCTCGATCTCCTCGGGATCGGCGGTATGGGCGCGGGCGGGATCGTAGAGGACGATCAGGTCGATGTCGGAGGAGAAGTTGAGCTCGGCGGCGCCGTGCTTGCCCATGGCGAGCACGATGTAGCCGGATTCCCGCGACGGATCTCCGGGATCGACCAGCTCGAGATCGCCCCTCTCCGCCGCGGCTGCCAGCAGCCAGTCGACGGCCGAGGAGACCGCCGTGTCGGCGATCTCGGTCATAGCCCCGATCACCCGGTCGACCGACCAGACGCCGCCGAGGTCGGCGAGCGCGACCAGCGCCGCCGCCTCGTTCTTGTAGCGGCGCAGCGCCGCCATCGCCTCGGCCCGGTCGCAGGCTGCCCGGACTTCGGACCGGGCGATTGCGTTCAGCACCTCAAGATAACTGCCGGTGTCGGCGAACAGCACCCGCTCGGCCATCGCCGGATCGGCCGTCAGCGAACCGCGCAGCCAGGGCGAGCCTTCGAGAACGCCTTTCAGGAACCCGGCCGGTTTGCCCTTCCTTTCCAGCTTGGCGAGCTTGCGGCACTTCGCTTCCTTCGCCGCGCCGAGAAGGTCGTCGAGGAAGGCGTTCGCATCCGCCTCGTTGACGGCATTCGGGGCCTCGACGAGGCACGATAGCAGCGTTCTTTCAGATTTTTTCGTGGCTTTAGCGGTTTTCACCATGCATCGCGGCCCCAAGAGTGCATCCGACTGCACGATGGGGGGGCGTGGCCAGCGATGCAAGCGGGTTGGGGACAGACCCGCGGTGGCAATCGCGGCAGACGCTGCATGGGCCCTGGATCAAGTCCAGGGCACGCGTTTGTCAATATGGCACGTCGGGGCGACAAATCGAAGCTTCGTGCCCTGGACTTGATCCAGGGCCCATACGGCAGTTCGACAAATGGAGGCCTCTCAGGCTCCGTTGCCGTTGCCCGTCCCGAGCGGCAGATCGAGCACTGCCCGCAGGCCCGGCCCGTTGTCCTCGAGCCGCAGCTCGCCGCCGTGGAGGCGGGCGACGGCCGCGACGAGCGCGAGGCCGAGCCCGGCGCCCGGGGCGGAGCGGCTCTGCTCGAGGCGGGCGAACCGTTCGACCACCTTGCCCCGCGACTCGGCGGGAATGCCGGGACCGGTATCGGCGACGACGATCTCGGCCCGGTTATCCTTGCGGCGGACCGACACGGCGATGCCCTTGCCGCCTTCCGCGCCACCGTTCGCCGGCGCGTATTTCAGGGCGTTGTCGACGAGATTGGCGATCGCCTGGCCGATCAGCTCGCGGTTGCCGTTGATCTCCACGCTGTCCGGCGCCTCGACGGTGAGATCCTGGCCCTCCTCCTCGGCGACCGGCTCGTAGAGCTCGACGACGTCGCGGGCGACGTCGGCGAGGTCGATGGTGGAGAAGCTGGCGCCGGCCGCGCCCGCCTCGGCCCGGGCGATCATCAGGAGGCCGTTGAACACGGCGATCAGGCGATCGGATTCCTCGATCGTCGTCTCCAGCGCCTCGCGGTAGCCTTCCTCGGTCGGCTCGGCGCGCAAAGCCGCCTCGACGCGGCTCCTGAGGCGCGTCAGGGGCGTCTTCAGGTCGTGGGCGATGTTGTCGGAAACCTCCTTGAGGCCGTGCATCAGCCGCTCGATCCGGTCGAGCATGGCGTTGAGGCTGTCGGCTAGCCGGTCGAACTCGTCGCCCGAGCCGGACAGCGCCATGCGCTGCGACAGGTCGCCGGCCATGATAGTGCGACTGGTAGCGGAGACGGCGTCGATGCGGGCCAGGATGCGCCGCGAGACGTAGTAGCCGCCGCCGACGCCGAGCACGACCATCAGCACGACGGCGAGCAGCGTCGAGCGCCAGATGATGTCCTGCAGGCGGCGACGCTCCTCGATGTCGCGGCCGACGAGCAGGCGGAAGTTGCCCGGCAGATGGAAGACGCGGACCACGGCTTCGTGCCTGGCTCCCGCGCCTTCGTTGAAGCGTTCGTAGCTGATCCGCGCAACGTCGTCCTCGTCCCAGACCTTCGCGGGGACCGAGGCGACGTTGCCGGTCAGGCGGTTGCCGTCCGGGTCCTCGAGCAGATAGAGCGAGCTCGACGGGTTGCCGGTGCGCTGGTCGATGACCTGGATGAGGCGCAAGACGCCGCCGATGCGGTACTGCTCGGCAAGCCCCTGCACCTCCGCGTCGATCGTGTCGACGAGCTGGCGGGAGAAGATGACCCAGGTGTTCCAGGACAGATAGGCGATCAGAAGCCCGGCGAAGACGGCGAACACCGCCAGGTAGATCAGCGACAGGCGGAAGGCCGTCGACTTGAGGAGCTTCAGGGCTTCGAACATGGCAGGCCCTTGAAGCACCCGGAGACCGGCGAGCGCAAGAGCGCGGACCTCAAATCTCGCCTTCGCGGATCATGTAGCCGGCGCCGCGCACGGTGTGAAGCAGCGGGATGGCGAAGCCCTTGTCGATCTTGGAGCGCAGCCGCGACATGTGCACGTCGATGACGTTGGTCTGCGGGTCGAAATGATAGTCCCAGACGTTCTCGAGCAGCATGGTGCGCGTGACCACCTGGCCCGCGTGGCGCATCAGGTATTCGAGCAGGCGGAACTCGCGGGGCTGGACAGGAATGGTCGCGCCGCCGCGCTGGACCCGGTGGGCGAGGCGATCGAGCTCGAGATCGCCGACCTTCAGCACCGTCTCGACTTCCGCCGCGCCGCGACGGCGACCGAGTGCCTCGACGCGAGCGACCAGCTCGGAGAAGGCGTAAGGCTTGGCGAGATAGTCGTCGCCGCCGGCGCGCAGACCCTTCACCCGGTCGTCGACCTCGCCGAGGGCGGAGAGGATGAGGACCGGCGTCGCGTTCTGCTTCTCGCGCAGGTCCATGATGACGGAGAGGCCGTCGCGCTTGGGCAGCATCCGGTCCACGACCATGACGTCGTAGGCACCGTCCAGGGCCATTGCGAAGCCCTCCTCGCCGTCGGCGGCGAGGTCGACCGTGTGCCCGGATTCGCGCAGACCCTTGGCCAGATACTGCGCGGCCTCACGGTCGTCTTCGATAACGAGAATCTTCATCGCCCCGGACTGTAATGCATGAGCGGGGAAAACGGCAGGCCGGTCGAACCGGCCTGCCGCCCGGGACAGCGATGCGGCGGGGGCGAGAGGAGACCGCACCGTCCCGTTCCTTCGACCTTGCTCAGGCCTTGCGCAGCGACAGCGCTACGAAACGCTCGTTGTCGCCCGACTTGACCCGGAGCAGAACCGCCTTGCGGCCCTTCTCCTCGGCCTTTTCGACCGCTTTGGTAAGGTCGGCAGGATTGGAGATCTCCGAGCCGCCGGCCTCGACGATGACGTCGCCGGTCTGCAGGCCCTTGCGGGCGGCTTCGCCGTCCGGATCGACATCGGTGATGACGACGCCGGTCTCGTCCTCGCCGGCCGGGGCGAAGGCGAGGCCGAGCGTTTCGTCCTTGACTTCGTCCGTCTGGGCCTCGTCGGGCGAGACCATGGCGAGCTGCTCCTTGCTGCTCGGCTGCTTGCCGAGCTTCACGGTGATCTCCTTGGTGTCGCCGTCGCGCCACACGGTCAGTCTGGCGTCGTCCTTCGGAGCGAGGCCACCGATCTGGCGGGCGAGATCGCGGGCGTCCTTCACCGGCTTGCCGTTGACCGACAGGACCACGTCGCCGGCCTCGACGCCGGCTTCACCGGCCGGGCTCGAGCCCAGCAGCGAGGCGATGATCGCGCCTTCCGGCTCGTCGAGGCCGAGGCTCTCGGAGATGTCCTCGGTGACCGGCTGGATCTGCACGCCGAGCCAGCCGCGGCTGATCGAGCCGTGCTCCTTCAGCTGCTCGATCACCGGAACGGCGATCTCGGCGGGGATCGCGAAGGCGATGCCGACGTTGCCGCCCGACGGCGAGAAGATGGCGGTGTTGACGCCGATCACCTTGCCTTCGGTGTTGAAGGTCGGGCCGCCCGAGTTGCCGCGGTTAACCGGCGCGTCGATCTGGATGTAGTCGTCGTAGGGGCCCGAGCCGATGTCGCGGCCCTCGGCCGAAACGATGCCGGCGGTCACGGTGCCGCCGAGGCCGAAGGGATTGCCGACGGCGACGACCCACTGGCCGATGCGGGCCGGTCCCTCGGCGAACTCGACGTAGGGCAGGTCCTCGTCGGTCTCGATCTTGATCAGGGCGAGGTCGGTCTTGTCGTCGGCACCGATCAGCTTGGCCTCGTGCTCGGAGCCGTCCGTCATGGTGACGGTGATCTTGTCGGCGTCGCCGGCGACGTGGTTGTTGGTGACGATGTAGCCGTCAGCGGAGATGATGAAGCCGGAGCCCTGGCCCATCTGATGGGGGGCGCGGCGCGGCTTGCCCTTCTCGCGGCCCTGGCCCTGGCCGAACTGGTCCTCGAAATCCTTGAAGAACTTGCGCAGCGGGGAATTCTCCGGCAGGTCGCGCAGGTCCGGCATGCCGGGGCCCTCGTTGGAGACCATCTCCGGGTTCTTGCCTTCGACCACGACGCTGACGACGGCCGGCTTCACGGCCGTGACGAGGTCGGCGAAGTCGAAGGTCTGGACGGGCTGGACCTTCGCGCTGACGTTCTCAGCGGCAGCGCGGTCGGGGTTCAGGACGCCCGTGCCGGCCGCCGCGCCGGCGATCGCCAGCGCCGCCGTGCCGGCCATCAGGGCCGACCGCAGCCGCCGGGACGCCGTATCGGTGTTGAAAAGGGTCATTCAATCTCTCCTCGTGAAAGTTCTCGAGCGGGTCTTCAGACCCCCCGCCTTCACGAGGAATATGGGCAGGGTCGCCTTACGGCCGCCTGTCGGGTGGATTAAATTTTAGAAAGGTTCGGACGGAGCGGTCCGGCTTGGACAACGCCGCCTCGGACCCGTAAGAAAGACCCGTTGCCGCAGGCTTCCGCGGACACAAAGAACCACGCAATCGCGAGGCACGCCTTGATACTCGAAGTCCCGCCCGCCGGCTGCCCGGTGCCCGCCCGGACCATAGGCCGGCTGCCCCTACGTCATCGCGAATCCCTCGAACCGGGCGCCTCGACACGATGACAACGGACTTCAAGGACTACCGATCCTACACCGTGCCGCTGTATTTCCTCGGCGCGATCGGTTTCCTCTGCTTCGCCTACCAGACCTTCAATCTGACCCTGTTCGGCGACGACTGGGCGATGATCTACTACTCCGAGCTGACGGGCCGATACAGCGTCGGCGCGGGGCGCTGGCTCGCCTGGATCATCTGGATCGTCTTCGTCGACAACGCGTTCATGCCGGTCGTCACGATGACGCTGGCCTGCCTCCTGCTCGGAGCCTCGGCGCTCGTCATCTCGGACACACTCGAGCTCGGCCCGATCGGCCGCATCGTCTTCCTGCTGCTCTACGTCAGCAATCCCTTCCTGATCGAGCCCTTCGCGTTCAACGTCGGACAGATCCCTCTCGCGATCAGCATGCTCCTCGCCGCGATCGCGGCGCAATGCATGGTCGGCGCGATAAGGGCCGAAGACCGAAGGACACTGATCGTCCAGAGCCTGATCGCGACCCTGTGCCTCGTCGGCACCGCCGCCATCTACCAGACCTCCGCGCTGACGGTGCTCGTCGTCCTGAACTTCTACCTGCTGCTCCACCACCACGACCTCGCCGGCAAGCGCTTCGGCCGGTTCGCGCTGGTGTCCTTGGCCGTGCTCGCGACCTCGGCCGTCATTTATGTCGTCACCGTCTACCTCTCCTGGAAGATCTCGCCCTACGGCGCCCTGAACCGCCCGGAGTACGACATCCGCGGGGGCTACGCGGGACTGTCGCCGATCTTCCGCAGGTTCCTCGAGCTCAGGACGATCTGGGCGGACTACCTGACCGGTTCGGTGCACGGGCATTTCGTGGTGACGAAGTGGCTGCTCATCGGCCTGTTCGTCACCGCATACGCCCGTTTCGCGTGGGACGCTTTCAAGCGGCGGCAGCCGTCCGGACTGCTCGTGCCGCTGTCCTTTCTCGCCTGCCTCGTCATCCCGTTCGTGCTGTTCGTCCTGCGCGAGGCCTACCTCGTGCGGTACAACACACTCGTCCCGATGGGCGTGATGCTCGCATTGCCGCCGGCGATGCTCGTCGCCGCGCTCGAGCGCGGGCCTCTTCGCAACGTGGTCGTGGCCCTCTGCGGCGTCGTGGTCGCCGGCAACGTGTTCGTCCACAACATCGTCGCCCTCGGCAAGGAGCTCATCTTCGAGCGGGACCTCGCGATAACCTCACGTATTCTCGACCGGATCGAGCCGAACCTGACCGAAGCGGATATCGCAAAGGACGTCTTCGTTCAGTTCGTCGGGACGCTGCCCAAGGACACGATGGCGCGTCCGTTCGGCGACGGGCCGGGGCCGCGAGAGGGCCAGAAGTACTTCGTTTCCTCGATTGCCGAGTGCGGAATCTTCTCGTGCCAGCCGCTCCGGTTCTTTTCGGCCGTCGGCCTGGTGCAGACCGGCGTGAAATACCGCATGGCCTTCAAGACGTTCGAAGGCGAGGAGGCGGAACGCGTCAGGGCCATGCCGACCTGGCCCGCCGGCGGCTCCGTCGCGAAGGTCGGCGAGCGCTGGGTGATCAAGCTGTCGGAGATGCCATAGGCCGAACACGCCCGAGGGCGGCGCGATCCCCGCTTCAATCCCGGCTGACGGGGGCTGCCTCGTCGAGCTTCGTCACGATCGCGCTGCGGCCGTCGAGCGTGCGGTGGACGGGACACTTGTCGGCGATCTCGAGGATCTTCGCGCGGCTCTCCTCGTCATAGTCTCCCTCGATCGCGATATGCCGCTCGAAACGGTCGATCTTGCCGACGAAGCCCTCCGCGCAGTCCTCGCAGTCCTCGGCGTGGATCTTGCCGTGGGTGACGCGCACGGTGATGCGGCCGAGCGGCATCTTCCGGCGCTCGGCATACATGCGCAGCGTCATCGACGTGCAGGCGGCAAGGCCGATCGACACGAAATCGTAGGGCGAGGGTCCGGTATCCGTGCCGCCGACGGCGACGGGCTCGTCGGCGAGCAGCCTGTGCGGGCCCGCGTGAACGAACTGCTGGAAGCGGCCGTCGCCGGATTCCAGGACCGTCACGCCGGTTTCGTGCGAGACGGCTTCCGCGGCGGGGCCGATGTCGAGATAGCGGGCGACCCAAGCGGCGATGATCTCGGCGGCGAACACCGCGTCGCCGCGCCGCGTCAGCAGGTGATCGGCGCCGTCCAGCGCGATGAATCCCTTGGGGTGCCTGGCCGCCTCGTAGATCAGCCGGGCGTTTTCGATGCCGACCACCTCGTCGGTCGGCGAATGCAGGACGAGCAGCGGCTTCTTCAGGTTCGCGACCTTGTCGAGCAGGTCCTGGCCGCGGACGTCGTCGAGGAATTGCCTGCGGATCGTGAAGCGGCGCCCGCCCAGGTTCACCGTCGCTTCCCCCGCCTCCTCGATGCGGCTGACGTCCGCCGCGAAGCTCTTGACGACGTGCTCGGTGGAAGCCGGCGCACCGACGGTGACGACCGCCCTCACCTCCGCCACCTCGCCGGCCGCCGCCAGCACCGCGGCGCCGCCGAGACTGTGGCCGATCAGGATCTTCGGCGCCTCGTAGGTCCGGCGCAGCCAGTCGGCGGCCTTCACCAGATCCTGGACGTTGGAGGAGAAATCGGTATTGGCGAACTCGCCCCTGGACGATCCCAGTCCGGTGAAATCGAAGCGCAGGACGGCGATGCCGCGTTTGGCGAGCTCGGTGGAGATGCGGGCGGTTGCAAGCTGCTCCTTGGAGCAGGAGAAGCAGTGCGCGACGATGGCGAAGGCATGGATCTCGCCGGCGGGCAGGTCGAGCCGGGCGGCGAGTTCGTCGCCCATGCTTCCGGTGAAGGTCACGCGCTGTCCCGGGGCCATGCCGCCGTCTCCTGATGATTCTCGTTGGCGGCAGTATGTAGGGCGGCGGCGAGGATATCGAGGGCGGCCGGCGCCCCTCAGTCCCGGGCGTCGAGCAGCGCGTCGATGCGGCGCTTCTCGTCCTCGGTGAGGGCGGCCGGATCGGCGCGGCGGCGGCGGGCGGAGAGGAAGACCGCGAGGCCGCCGATCAGGACGAGCACGACGGGCGTCGCCCACAGGACGATCGTCTTGGCCTCGAAACGGGGTTTCAGCAGCACGAACTCGCCGTATCGGTCGACGATGTAGTCGATCACCTGCCTGTCGCTGTCGCCTGCCTCGAGGCGTTCGCGCACCAGGATGCGCAGGTCGCGGGCGAGCGTGGCGTCGGAATCGTCTATCGACTGGTTCTGGCAGACGAGGCAGCGCAATTCCGAGGAAATCTCGCGGGCGCGGGCCTCGAGCGCCGGGTCCTTCAGGATCTCGTCGGGCTGCACGGCGAGCGCCGGACCGGCGAGGCCGATCAGGATCGCAAGGGCTGCGAGGCGCCGGCGCATCGGCCTCACTCCGCCGGCGCCGGCGTCGCGGGCGCCGGCCCTTGGGCCCGGCGCGGAGCGCCGACCCTGAGACGGCGGTCGGTGAGCGACACCACGCCGCCGAGCGTCATCACGATCGCGCCGAGCCATATCAGCGTGACGAAGGGCTTGTAGTAGGCGCGCACGGCCACCGAGCCGTCGCCGCCGCCTTCGCCGAGCGAGACGTAGAGCTGGCTGAACCCCATGGTGCGGATGCCCGTCTCGGTGGTCGGCCGGCCCGTCGCCGCGTAGACGCGGCGGGCGGGGTTGAGTTCCGTGACCGTCGCGCCGCCCCGGCGCACCGTGATGTGGGCGACCTCGTCGCGGTAGTTCGGCCCCTGGCGCGGCGAGAAGCCGTCGAGGGTCAGCTCGTAGCCGGCGACGTCGACCGTCTCGCCGGGCTTCATCGAAACGATCTTCTCGCTCTCGTAGGCCGTCACCGCGACGATCCCGATCACCGTGACGCCCAGGCCGAAATGGGCGAGCATCGTGCCCCAGGCCGAGCGCGGCAGGCCCGCGGCGCGGCGCAGGCCGGTCGTGAGCGGGCTCGACAGGAGCTTGGAGCGGTAGGCGATCTCGGAGACGGCGCCGAGGATCAGCCAGGCGCCGATGCCGATGCCGACCGGCGCCAGGACCGGGCCGCCGACGGTGAAGGCGTAGACGAGGATCACGATGCCGAGCGCGATGCCTGCCGCGGCCATCAGGCGCTGTGTCGCGGCATAGAGGTCGCCGCGCTTCCAGGCGAGCATCGGACCGAACGGCACGGCGATCAGCAGCGGCACCATGATCGGCGCGAAGGTCGCGTCGAAGAACGGCGCGCCGACGGAGATCTTGGCGCCCGTCGCCGCCTCGAGCGCCAGCGGATAGAGCGTGCCGACGAGGACGACGCCGCAGGCCGCCGTCAAGAGCAGGTTGTTGAGGACGAGCGCGCCCTCGCGGCTGATCGGGGCGAAGGCGCCACCGGTCTGCAGGCTGCCCGCGCGCCAGGCGAACAGCGACAGCGCGCCGCCGACGGCGACGACCAGGATCGCCAGGATGAAGATGCCGCGCGTCGGGTCCGAGGCGAAGGCGTGGACGGACGTCAGCACGCCCGAACGGACGAGGAACGTGCCGAGCAGCGACAGCGAGAAGGTGAGGATCGCGAGCAGGATCGTCCACACCTTGAGCGCGTTGCGCTTCTCCATGACGATCGCCGAATGCAGCAGCGCCGTGCCGGCGAGCCAGGGCATGAAGGAGGCGTTCTCGACCGGGTCCCAGAACCACCAGCCGCCCCAGCCGAGCTCGTAGTAGGCCCAGTAGGAGCCCACGGCGATGCCGAGCGTGAGGAAGCACCAGGCGGCCAGCGTCCAGGGCCTGACCCAGCGCGCCCAGGCGGCGTCGACGCGGCCTTCGATCAGCGCGGCGATCGCGAAGGAGAAGGCGATCGAGAAGCCGACGTAGCCCGCGTAGAGAAGCGGAGGATGCACGGCGAGGCCGACGTCCTGCAGGATCGGGTTCAGGTCGCGCCCCTCGGCCGGCGGATTGGCGATGCGCAGGAACGGGTTCGACGTCGCCAATATGAAGAGCAGGAAGACGGAAGAGATCCACGCCTGCACCGAGAGGACGGTGGCGCGCAGGGTGTCCGGCAGATTCGTGCCGAAGCCCGCGACCAGGGCGCCGAAGAAGGCGAGGATCAGCACCCACAGGACCATCGAGCCCTCGTGGTTCCCCCAGACGCCGGAGATCTTGTAGAGGAGCGGCTTGGCCGAATGCGAATTCTCCCAGACGTTCGTGACCGAGAAGTCGGACTGCAGGTAGGCGGCCATCAGCATCAGGAAGGCGAGCAGCACGAAGGCGAACTGGGCGACGGCGACCGACGGGGCGACCGCCATGAGGCCCGTATCGCCACGCCGCGCGCCCCATAGCGGCAGCACCGACTGGACGAGCGCCAGCGCCAGCGCCAGGACGAGTGCGTAGTGGCCGAGCTCGGGAACCACGATCACATTCCCTTTACGTAAGCGGAAAGACCGGTTCGAGCGGAAGACCGATGCCCTCGGCTTCCAGCCTCGGGCGTCCGTCGCTCGAAATGCGATGCATTTCGCCCGCTTCGCGGACCGCTCGTCACTGCGTCTTCTCCTCGCCCATCCAGTGGCCGTCCTTCTTGATGGCGTCGGCGACCTCGCGCGGCATGTAGTTCTCGTCGTGCTTGGCGAGCACGGTGTCGGCGACGAAGACGCCGTCGGAACCGATCGACCCTTCCGCCACCACGCCCTGCCCTTCGCGGAACAGGTCCGGCAACAGACCCGTGTAGACCACCTTGAGGTCGTTGGCCGTGTCGGTGACGATGAAGCGGACCGTCGTGCCGTCGACGCGCTCGACGCTGCCTTCCTCGACGAGGCCGCCGAGACGGATCCGCTTGCCGGGCGCCGTCTTGTTGGCGATCACGTCGCTCGGGCTGTTGAAGAAGACGATGTTGTCCTGGAACGCCGCAAGCATCAGGCCGACGGCGGAGAACAGGACGACGCCGGCAACCGCGATCAGGACGAGGCGACGCTGCTTGCGAGTCATTGAAACTGCGACCTTTCTTCCCGCCCCGGCGACACCGACACGCGCGACCTCACGACCTTCCCAGGCCGAGCGACTTCTCCGCCGCGTCGATCCTGCCGGCCGCGTCCGCGTCGCCGGCGAAGTTCTCGCGCGCCGATCCGAGCGCCTCGCGCGCCTTGCCGGGCTCTCCCAGCACCACATAAGCGCGGGCGAGCTTAAGCCAACCCTCGAGATCCTTGCCGTCCTCGGCGAGCCTGCCGGCGAGACGCTCGACCATTCCGGCGATCATTTCGCCGCGCTCGTCCGCGCCCATGTCCTCGGCGGCGGCCATGTCGTCGGCCGTCGGGCCCGGAATCGCCGGATTCGCAAGCCCCGCGAGCCTTTCCTCCACCGCCGGCCGCCATGGCGCGTCGGGGGCTGAATCGGCGAGAAGCGCGTGCCAGAGCCGCTTCGCGGTCTCCGTGTCGCCGTCCTGCTCGGCGGCGATCGCGACGAAAAACCGCGCCTTGGGCGCGTCCGGATCGAGCTTCAGGGCGCGGGCGAAGGCGTCGCGCGCCTCCTCCGTGACGACGCCGTCGCGGGCGGCGACGAGCGCCTCGCCGAAATTCGCCTCGCGCTCGGCGGAGGATCCGAGCAGCCTCAGCGCGTTCGCCCAGGCGCGGACGGATTCGTCGAAGCGGCCGAGCCGCATGTAGACCGGCGCGAGCACTTCCCAGCCGCGCCCGTCCTCGGGGTCGCGGGCCAGATGCTCCTCGACGCGGGCGACGAGGATATCGACGTCCTGCTCCTGCGCCGGACGGTCGAGCCGCGCCGACAGGGGCTGGCCGGGCAGATCCGGCGAGCCGAGCCACAAATACGTCCCGAGACTGATCGCCGGCACCAGCACGATGACGGCGGCGACGACGACGCGCGGCAGGGGCTTCGCCGCCCCGCCGGCCCGCTTCGCCGCCCGGTCGGCGGCCAGAAGCCGGCGGCCGACCTCGGCGCGGGCGGCCCCTGCCTCGGTCTCGTCGATGACGCCGCGGGCGAGATCGGCGTCGATCTCGCGCATCTGGTCCTTGTAGACGGCGACATCGGACTGCTGGCCGGTGCGCGCGGCGACGTGCCCGGCCGTCCGGGTGCGCGTCAACGGAACCAGCACCGCGAGCACCGCGACGCCGGTCAGGACAGCGAAAACCACCCAAAGGACCATGCAGACACTCCGTCCCCGGCGCGGCCGAAGGCCGCCCGGCGACGCCTAGATAGCGCGTCGCGCACCCAATGCGAAACGGCAAACCGTCGCAACGGCGTAACAATCGCGTTGAATTGGGGCAAAAAGGCGCGGAGTCCGGGCCGCCGGGAGGCTTCCGCGCGGCTCAGGCCGCCGCGGTGGCGTCAGAGTCTTCCTCGTCATCGTCGTCGTCGAAGTCGAAGCGGCTCGGTATCGGGCCCGCCGCATAGCCGCTGCGCCTCAGGAGGGACGCATAGGTCTCGCCGAAGACGATCGCGGTGAGCCGGACGGCGACGTCGAGGTCGGCGAAGGCGGTGTCGAGGGCGGTGCCCGTCGAATTGCGGATCTCGTGGACGATCGCGCTGCCGGCCGACTCCACGAATTTCTCGACCTGACTCGTGACCGAGCCGAGCAGTTCGTTGACGGCGAGCTCGCCGCGGTAGGGCTTGAGCTCGACCATCAGGTGCAGGGCGTACTCGGCTTCCTGGATCTCCTCCTCGGTGGCCGGATGGCGCTCGCCGTCGCGGCGGCGCGGGCGCATGGCGCGACGCACCGAGCCCGGGATCGTCTCCACCTCGGCCGACAGGATCTCGGAGGCCCGCTTGCGCCGCGCGCCGAGGCGCTTGTGCCAGTCGGTCGCCCCTTCGAGGTCGACGGCGACGCTGAGGCCGTTGGCGAGCGCATAGAACCGCCTGATGGCCGTCAAGAGCTGGGTCAGGTCGGACGGCCGGCTGATATGGGCGGCGATGCCCTCGGCAGCGAGCTCCGCCTCCGACAGGACGATCTCGACGCAGGGGGCGAACCGGCTCTTGACCAGCCGCCGGCCTTTGTCGGTCGCCTCGTATTCGGTGAGAATGCGGATGATCTGGGCGGGATGCTCGAGCCGGCGGAAGACCGGGATCAGCAGGTAGAGGAGCTCGCCCTCGGCGTCCTTGGTGCGGCGCACGACCTTGGTGAGCAGGTCGTCGTCGAGTTCCGCGATCGCGGCCGGCAGCCTGGCGACCACCTTGTTGATGCGCTCCTCGAGGCGCAGCACCGTCGTGATATCGCGCAGATCCTCGAAGCAGCGCTCGCCTCCGAGCTGCATCGACAGCTGCATCCGCTGACGGTGATCGGCGGCGGCATTGGAGATCGCCGCGTCGATGACCGGAACGATGTCGCCGCGCAGGCCCGCCATGATCGCGGCGGCGCGCTCGTCGTCGCCCTCGAGGAGGGCCCGGTTGGCGTCGTCCGTCGCCCTGGCGAGAGATCCGCTGATCGACGGCTCGCGTTGCAGCCACCGCCACAGCCCGTCCAGCGACTTTCGCCAGATGAAGCCCTTGTGCCTCGTCTCGCCGGCCTCGTCGATCAGGAACGGCTCCAGCGGCTCGGAGAACAGGCGCTCCGGCGTGCCCGAGCGCTTCGCCTCCTCCGTCTCCTCGCGCATGACGCCGCGAAGGAGGTCCAGAACCACTTCCTGCGCGGGGTCGCTCCTGCCCTTCAGGCGCTGGGCCTCGATCTCGCTGACGAGCTTCGAGCGCAGTCGCGGCGACAGCGCGGCGAGATAGGCTTTGACCTGCTCAAGGGCCTGGGTGTCGGCGGTCATACGGGCTTCGTTGCGTTCGCGGGGGTGCACCGGTTCGGGGTCTCGTTCCGGTCCCGGATGGTCCGCCGCCCGGCTTAAAAAAAGCTGAAGTCGGCTCGACAAAAACGAAAAAAGGGGAGGCGGCGCCTCCCCTTTTCAGCCGCTCGCCCGCGGATTTTCCGTCAGGATACCGTCTGCCACGTACCGTCGGGCATGCGGCAGGCGGTGCCGCGGCCGACTTCCGGGTGGCCGTCGATGTAGATCGTGTGGGTGTAGTCCCGGCAGTCGTAGCCGCCGCGCTGGTAGGGCGCGCCGGGGACGACCTCGCCGTAGACGTTCTTGTCGGGCTCGCGCCAGACGACCGGCGTGTTCGGCGGGCCGTACTGCAGGGCCTGGTACTCGGCCTCCATGGCGCGCCGGCGCGCGTCCTCGTCGGCGGCCGCGCCGATGCGGTTGCCGATCAGGCCGCCGGCGACGATGCCGGCGGCGGTGGCGAGCGCCCTGCCCGAGCCGGAGCCGAACTGGTTGCCGATGACGCCGCCCGCGGTGGCGCCGACGACGGTGCCGAGCGTCTCGCCGGTGCGGTCGCCGTTGCAGGCGGCGACGGACAGGCCGAGCGCGGCGACGGCGATCAGTTTCGTCAGATGCATTTCTTCTTCCTCGTCATGTGCCGGCGGCGCAGCCTGGACACCAGCGGTTTCTCAAAGGTGAAGCCCGTCGGGCGGTCCCGGCGCGCGAAAATGCGACGAAATGGGGCGGAACGATGACTCCCGGCCGGGGATAGTCGCGTCACGCCGCCGGAAGGCGAAGAAGCGCGCGCAGTCCGCCCAGCGGGGAGCGCGACAGCTCGAAGGCACCGTCGTAGAGTTCGGCGAGGTCGCGCACGATCGACAGGCCGAGCCCGGAGCCTGGCTGGGTCTCGTCGAGCCGCCTTCCGCGCCGCATCGCCTCACGGCATTCCTCCTCCGACAGACCCGGGCCGTCGTCCTCGACGACGATCTCGAGCATCCTGCGGTTCGCCTGGTCGGCGCGCCGGCAGGTGAGCCGGACCTGGGACTTCGCCCATTTGAACGCATTGTCGACGAGGTTGCCGAACAGCTCCTCGATATCCTGCCGCTCGCCCTGGAACCGCGAACCGGGCTCGATATCGACCACGAGCACGGTCCCCCGATCGGCGTAGATGCGCGCCATCGCCCTGGCGAAGGTGTCGGCGACCGGCTTCACGTCGGTCACGGTGCCGATGACGCCGGCGGATGCCGCGACCCGGGCGCGGTCGAGATAGTAGTCGATCTGGTGGCGCATCAGCCCGGCCTGCTCGACCACCTTCTCCCCAAGCGGCCCCTTGGCGGCGCGCGCCTCGTTGGTGACGACCGACAGCGGCGTCTTCAGCGCGTGGGCGAGATTGCCGACCTGGGTGCGGGCGCGCTCGATGATCTTGGCGTTGGAGTCGATCAGCGCGTTGATCTCGGCGGCGAGCGGGGCGATCTCCTGCGGGTAGGCTCCCGTCAGCCGCTCCTCCCTGCCCTCGCGGATGCCGGTCAGCGCGGCGCCGACGGCGCGCAGGGGCTTGAGGCCGAGCCGCACCTGAACGACGGCGATGGCGACGAGACCGGCGCCGAGCAATGTGAAGACCGCGAGCAGCAGGTTGCGGAAAGCGGCGATGTCGCCGTCGAGCGTGCCGAGGTCGGCCGCGACCGAGAAGGCAAGCTGGTCGCCGGTGCGGTCGAAGACGACGAGCTGCTCGACGGCGCGCAGCCGCTCGCCGTTCGGCCCGGGAATGTCCATCACCCGCCGGAACTCGTCGTCGAACGGCACTTCCTCGACGTTCCTCAGCGCCAGCCGCCCGCCGGCCAGCGAAGGCGAGACGAGCACCTGATCGCTGTCGCCGAGCCGGACCGCCTGCCAGTACCAGCCGGAATGGAAGCTCTCGAAGCGCGGGTCGCCGAGCTGGGGCTCGCCGTATATCCGGCCGACCTCGTCCTGCTGGACGGCAGCGACGACGTTGAACAGATGCAGGTCGAGCAGCGCCTTGAAATTCTTCTCGAGCCCGGCGCGGTAGTAGGAGACCAGAATGAGGTAGGCGGCGAAGAGCGCGATCAGGCTCCAGACCGTGGCGAGGACGAACAGCCGGAGGGCGAGGGAGAGCGGCCGGCGCGGCGCGGTGGTCACGGCACGGCTCCGGCGCACAGACCGGGTCGGCGCCGGCGGCGCGACTGCGTGGGCCGCACGGCACGGCGAATGCGGGTCGGCACGGACGGAAGCGCCGTCAATCGGCCGCCGGTGTGTTGGCCGCCGTGCCGGCGGCCGGGGCGTTGATGGAATAGCCCAGCCCCCGCACCGTCTCGATGATGTCGGCATCAAGCTTCTTGCGCAGGCGCCCGACGAAGACTTCTATCGTGTTGGAATCGCGGTCGAAATCCTGGTCGTAGAGATGCTCGACCAGCTCGGTGCGCGAAACAACCCGGCCCTGGTGATGCATCAGGTAGGACAAGAGCCGGAACTCGTGCGAGGTGAGCTTGACCGGATTGCCGTCGACGGTGACGCGCGAGGAGCGGGTGTCGAGGCGCACCGGTCCGCATTCGATCTCGCTCGAGGCGTGGCCCGCCGCGCGGCGCAGCAGGGCGCGGACGCGGGCCAGCACCTCCTCCATGTGGAAGGGCTTGGCGACGTAGTCGTCGGCGCCGGCGTCGATGCCGGCGACCTTGTCCGACCAGCGGTCGCGGGCGGTGAGGATCAGGACCGGCATCTTGCGCCCGTCGGCGCGCCACTGCTCCAGAACGCGGATGCCGTCCATCTGCGGCAGGCCGATGTCGAGCACCACCGCGTCGTAGGGCTCGGTATCGCCGAGGAAGTGGCCCTCCTCGCCGTCGAAGGCGGTGTCGACGGCATAGCCGGCGTCCGCGAGCGCGGCGACGAGTTGCCGGTTCAGGTCCTTGTCGTCCTCGACGACCAGAATGCGCATCCGAGTGTTCCTCGCCTGCGGCCGCTCAGTCGGCCGGGATCGTGATCTGCTTACGGGTCGGCGGCTTCCGGCCGGACGGGTCCTTGACGAGCACCGTCACCACGCACAGCGTCTGGTTGCCGCGCTTGACGACCTTCGGCGCACCGATCACCTGCCCCTGCGCGGCGGCCTGGGCCGCCGCAGCGCCGCAGCCGCCGGCCGCGACCCGGACCGGCGCGGTCGGCGCCGGGGACCGGGCCGGAACCATGCCGAGGCCCGGCATCGGACCAGCCCCGAATTCGCCGGCGCCGATCGTCGCGCAATTGTCTCCGAGCCCGCCGGGGCACGCAAGCGCGTTGCCGGGCACGGCGGCAGCCATGGCGGCGGCGATCGCGGCGGCGGCCAGGGCGAGGCCTATCGGGGTCTTCCTGTTCATGGGCCGGAACGTTAGAAGCGGCTGGCTGAACGTCGCATGAATGGACCGTTCAGGCGACCCCGCCCGTCAGAATCCCTTGAAAACCGCGAAATCGTCGACCCCGGCCCGCTCGGTGCGCCAGCGGTTGACGGGGTGATCCATGTCGGCGTGGCCGAGCGCGATGCCGCAGAACAGCATCAGGTTCTCCGGCGGATCCAGGAACTCGATCAGCGTCGTGTGCCAGAAGGTCCAGGCCTCCTGCGGGCAGGTGTGCAGCCCGTGCTCGCGGGCGAGCAGCATGACGTTCTGGCAGAACATGCCCACGTCGGCCCATTGCGGCGGGCCCATCTGGCGGTCGATCGAGACGAAGATGCCGACGGGAGCGCCGAAGAACTCGAAGTTGCGGGCGAACTGGCGATAGCGGGCGGGACGGTCCTCGCGAGGGATGCCCAGCGCAGCGTAGAGATCGGCGCCGCACTTGAAGCGGCGGCCGCTGTAGGGGGGAGAGAGGGGTGCGGGATAGATCCGGTACTCGGCCCCTTCCGCGAGCGGCAGCGTATCGAAACGCGGCGCGATGCGGCCCATGAGGTCCTTAAGCGCCTCGCCGGTGACGACATGGACATGCCAGGGCTGCAGGTTGCCGCCCGACGGGGCCCAGCGGGCGGCGTCGAGGATCTCGCGCACGGTCGCCTCGGGAACGGGCGTATCGAGAAAGGCGCGGCAGGACAGGCGCGAGCGGACGGCATCGGTGACGGACATGGCGTCGGGCAAGGCGGGAGGGCTCCGGCTGGGGGGTCATCTTTGGCGGGGAACCTAGCCGCAAAGGGCAGGCCGCGCCAACCGGCCAATCGCCTACCCCCTGCCCGCGAACACCTTTTCGAGGCTGCGGCCGCCGATATAGCCGCCCATGCCGACGACGAGCAGGGTCCACAGCCCCTCGGGAACGGCCCTGAGGCCGACCATGTCGTCGAGCGGCACGGCGAGGACCGCGGCGAGGACCGGCACGGCGACGGCATGCCAGACGAGCAGGCCCATGCAGACCATCATGAAGACCGGTCGCCAGTTGCGCTGGAGCGGCGAGCCCTGCGCCTCCGCCGTGACGATCGAGGCCTGCGCCTCGGCCATGCGAGCCTCGGCCTCGGAGGCCGCCTGGCGCAGCTCGGCCTCGATGCGGGCGCGCTCGGCCGGATCCGGGATCACCCGCTTGACGATCTCCAGGACGGGCCCGAGGAACGGGGTCAGGGCGCCGATCATTTCGCGCCTCCCGTGAGAACCGCACGCAGGAACGCGGCGAGCGCGGACCAGAAGCCGCCGCTCGGCGGGGCAGCCTCCGGATCGGGCGGACGGTTCGGCTGAACCGACGACCCGGGCGGAGGGGCCCCGCGCGCCATCGCCCCGGCGACCCGGCGCACGTCGCCGATGCGGCGCTCCCAGCCGCGGCCGGACACCGACCAGGTGCTCAAGGACCGCAGGAACGCGAGCCGCACGTCGCAGACATCGTCGATCAGTCCGCGCGGATCGCAGGACCGCGCCGCGGCGAGCGTCACCGGCCCGACCACGCCGTCCTGGGGGACGCGGACGGCGGCCTGCAGCCATTTCGCCGCCCTGCCCGGCCCGGAGTTCACCGCCGCGTCGAAGACGCAGCAGTCGACGCCGGCGGGCAGGTCGCCGGCCCTCACCGCGTCCCAGTAGCGCGCCCTGTAGATCGCGCCCGCCTCCGCGCGCGTCAGCCGGCGCACATCGGTCTTCGTGGCGTTCGCGCCGCGCCAGGCGGAAAGCGTCGCGCGGGTGATGCCGTACTTCGTCGCCCCGCCGGGATCGGCTGGATGATCGGCATAGCCGCCTTCGTGGCGCAGGACATTGTCCAGCGCGGCTTCGAAACTCTGCTTGGCCATTTTTCGAGTGTCCCATAGCGAAAAGGCCGCCTCGACGGCGGCCTTCTCCGGTTTGAATGTCGTGTCGGGCCGTTTCGGCCGTCCCGTTCGGGCTACGGGCGCGGTGCGGCGGACTCCGGAACTGCTCGCTCCGAAACGGTAAGTCGGCAGAGCGGTCGCGATCCCTCGAGGTAAACCAGGGCCTCCGGCGCGGCGGCGACCTGCGGGCCGAGGAAGCCGGTGAACCAGATATCCTGATTGAGAAGACGGGGCAGAATCCAGTCCAACGCGTAGAGGTCCTGCACGATCGCAGGTGCGTAGGCCGGCAGGTCCGTTTTTCGGGTCGCGTAGGGAAGTGAGGAGACGAAGCCGCCGGCGCCGACTATCGTGCCGGACGTATCGACCAAAGCGACTGAATCGGCGAATATTCCGCGCACGACGACCGGCCGCCGAAGCACGCCCTGCAGCATCCTGGTCCCGTCCGAGAGCGTTTCGGACGTGTACAGCCGTCCCTCGCATTCCTTCAGGACGGCCACGTGGTCGAGGTGTGTGCCGAGCAGCTTCGCCTGAGGAAGCGCGGCCAGTTCGATCCGCCTGTCTTTCAGGATTTCATAGACTCGCCGAATGTCGACCCGCGGATTGAGCATATCCAGGTATCGGCGATCGGCGCCGCCATTGATCACCATCAGCGCAGCCAGGCGAACGTTGCCCATGACGTTGTATTCGGTGACGCGCGCGATCTGATATGTGGCGCCCGTCAACAGGGCGGCCAACGCGATCGTCACACCGGCCCAGACACCGGTCGCGGTCCACCGAACGGCCGGCGCCTTCGGCGCGGAGGAAAGCGAGGCATAGGCGACCAAGAGCCCGGTCCAGATCAACAGCTGCAACGGCCCGTAGCGGAACGGAAAAATCACCCACGCCAGCCCGAAATCCAGCCGGCCGATGCTGATCAGCGCGCCCAGGCCGTACCCGAACGCGGCTATGCCCAACCCGGCGGCCAGAAACGGCTCCGCCCGCCCGAAACGTATCCGCTGGTTCAGGGCAATACCGGCAGCAAACAAGCTGAGACAGATCGAAATGGCGCCAATCGCATATGCGGCTTCCCATAGAAGCGGGAAGGTCTCCTCCCTCAAACGACTTGCATTGAGGAGGACGCCCGAAGGATATCCGAGGAGGCCCAGCATCGACTCGGTTTGAAACGTCCCCGCCACACCGGCCGGCGCTCCCGTCGTAAGCTTGATGGCGGCGAGAAGCCCGAGGAACGTCAGAAGAAACAACAGCAGCGTCCGCCAGCCGGCGCCCAGCAGGAACAGGGCCCCGATCAGGGCCGGGAAGATCGCCGGACCACCGCCCGACGCGATCGATATGAGCGCGCAGCCGAACAAGGCGATCGCGGCCAAGCCCCACGGGATTCGAACCGTGCCGGCCCATCCGCCGCTTTCCGACGAACTCGGGCGCTGCTTCGCCGAGCATCGCGCGACGAACAGCAAGACGGCGATCGGTGCGGTGCTCGTCAATATCGCCGCGGTGCCGAAACTCCAGACAGGAAACATCCCCATCGGCACGAGCCAGGAGCCGGCCAGATAGAGGATCAGAACGCCTCGATGCGCAACGGTGAGCCACTTGTACCCGGCGACCGCCCACACTGCGACGACGAACGCGAGGAACGAAAAAAGGAGCGCGACCACGACGCCGAACGTCGCCGCCTCGCCGGTCAGGGCTCTTCCGATTTCCTGGACAAGAAACGGATAGATGAAGATGTGCCCGGAATCCGACCAGAAGATCCGCTCGAGCCAGCCGGTCAGCTCCGCCGTTTGCGCGACATGACGCCATTCGTCGCGATGGATGACGCCGGCCCTGGCCTGGAAATACACGAGGCCGAGAAGGACCTGGTACGCAACGCCCACGCCTACGGCGACCGCCAGCACCCAGCGAGCCAGGAGACCGTCGCCGCCGACGGCAGCCGCCCGCGGCGGACTACCCGGCATTCGGCGCATCGCAGAGAGCTTCGCGACGGGGCTGTCTTTCGACGGACGTGTAGGAGACAGGTTGCATGCCCGATCAGGGATGGAAGGCTGCGGAGGAGATCCAGCCGATATCGCCTACCTTATTGACCTCGTATGGTCGACACCAGTCTCATGTCCGCGCGACCGCCCGTGCCATCGCTCTTGCGGCCTCCCCCCGCAAACGAAAAGGCCGCCTCAGGGGCGGCCTTTCCAGGGTGGACGCGAATGTCCGTTCAGAGGGGGCGGCGGAAGCCCAGGACGCGCGACTTCGGATAGGTGCCGATGCCGACCTTGCGTCCGTGATTGCCGGAGATCAGTTCGATCTTGCCGTCCTTCCAGCCCATGAAATAGCCGACATGGCCACCGCCCGGCCGGTAGAGGACGACGATGTCGCCCGGCTGCGGACTGGAGACGGGCTTGCCGTAGGCCAGATAGGACCGGGAGGAGCGCGAGCCCGTGCCCTTGCGGCCGACCTTCTTCTCCACCAGGTTCATGAAATCCGCGCACCACTGCGACCTGTGGCCGGTCGGGTTGCCGCCGAGATACCGGCGCGCGACCGAGATGGCCCGGGCATTCGAGCCACCGGTCGTGAAACCGGAAACCTTCGTCCCCTTGCCCGTTTTCTTTGTCGGCCCCGCGACCGCACCGTCCGCCACGATCCTGGCGGGATCGTCGGGAAAAGTGCGGGCCGTCGCCGGTGCCGCGGTAAGAGAGACAGCGGCCGAAGCCGCCAGCGCAAACATACAGAGCCCAATACGCCCCAGCGAAAATCCAGTCATACTCACATCCGTCGCCGGCCACACAAAAAACGCCCCGGCTAAACATTCCGGGGCGCTGTCGATTTGCTAACGAATTGTGACCAGAATTTGAAATATTTGCGGATATTTTTTAGCTAATCATCCCTTAAGGTTACCACGCAACCTTGACTACGACTCCCGGATATCGGGCTTTTGGTGCAAGATAATCTAACCCTGTACCTCTGCCGACTTAGACGGTTATACTTATTGCTTAATATTGCGCCGCAGCATCGGCCAGTATATCCGCGCCGCCGACATCCCGGCCCATCTCGACCCCGGCCGCCGCGAGTATCTCGCCGAGCGCCCGGGTGGCGTCGTCGGCAGAGATCGTCACGAGGCGGCGAGGTAGGCGAGCGAGCCGAACAGGTCCTGCACGGCGCCGCTCGGCACCTGGGCCGCGGTGAGGATCACGGCGGCGGCGGCCGAGCCGTCGGCGACCAGGTACATGTACGTGGTCCCCTCGATCGCCGACATGGTCACGCAGGTCCTTCCGGCCGGATAGGAGAGGTTCGCCGTGTTCGAGGTGAACACGCCGACGCGGCCGTGCATGTTGGCCGCGCCGCCCGAGGCGGCGAAGGGCAGTCCGCCGATCTTCAGGTAGCTCGACGCGGTGGTGTAGGTCGGCGTGCAGGTCAGGCGGAAGTTGACGTAGACGAGGCTGCCGATCCTCCGGTACGAGCCGGCCTGGTTGGCGTAGGAGACGCTCAGGTTGCCGGGCGTGGCGAAGTCGAGGGTCGGCGTCCAGGTGCCGGAGCCCTCCGACACGCCGCCGCCGCCGGCGAAGGCCTCCCAGCCGCCGGCCTTCAGCACGTAGAGCGCCGCCTCGTCCTGCACCCAGGCGAGCCAGCCGATGCCCGCCCCGACGCCCGGCAGGTAGGAGCGCCAGGCGCCGTCCTCGTAGCGGGCGACGCGGCCGTCCCAGCCGGTCCAGTCGCCGGTGGCGCCGGCGGCGACGATATAGCAGTCGCCCTCGGCCGGTCCGCCGGGCGGGGCGGCCAGGTCCTTGTCGAGGACGGAGAGCTGGACGAGCGTGTCGAGGGCGAGAAGCGCCTCGTTGTGGGTGACGTGCTTCTGCGCCTGCGCGGCGGCGATCTCGGGGAGGCGGAGGCGGGCGGTCTCGGTCATGGGCGGGCCTTTCTAGTGATCCCAGGTCAGCGCCTCGGCCGCGACGCCGGCGCCGTAGGTCGCGGAAAGCTGGCGGACACGCACGGGGATGTTCCACTGCGCCGAGCCGAAGTCGGCGACCTGCTGGGCGGCGGTGTAGAGGTATTGCCGCCCGGAGAGCGACACGGTGCGCAGCACGGTGCCGCCCAACGCATCGAGGATCTCAAGCTCGTAGGCCTCGGCCTCCTCCGACAGCGGCACCTCGGTCTGGTTCCAGGAGTCGCCGCCCGAGCGCGTGCGGCGGATCCAGCTCAGCGTCCAGTCGCCGGTCGCGTGGTCGCGCCTGCCCCTCAGATGCACGGGTGCAAGCGGCCTGCGGGCCTTGCCCGTCAGGGTGACGGTGTGCTCGCCATAGGCGGCGTCGGAGACGTCGCGCGTGGTCGGGCCGACGCGCCAGGTGTAGGGCAGGCCCATGTCGGCCGCCGCGATCGCCGGCTGCGCGACGGCGGCGTTCAGCACCAGAACGCGGGCGCCCGCGGCGACGGGGTCGCGCATGGCATGCTCGCTGCCGCGCTGGCCGCGCAGGAGCATCGACAGGCGGTAGCGGCCCTCGTCGACCAGCTCGGCCGCCTGGAACTGGACGACCTCCCATTCGCCGTCGGCGTTCTCGACCGCGATGGCGTTGGCGCCGGCGAGCACGTTGATCTCCTCGGCCGAGGCCAACTCCCCTGCATCGACGTCGACGTACAGATCATTGACGCGGTCCCAGCGCCAGACCGGGCCGGAATAGAACGGATAAGCCGTGAGCCCCGTCGTCGCCGGGGTGGCGAGCACCGTGTCGAGGACGAAGCCGGTGTCGGACGGGCTCTTGTAGAAGGCGACGCCTCCCGGCCACGGCGAGACGAAGGCGGCGATGTAGCCCGCATACGCGTCGTCGGCATCCTGCAGCAGCGCGCCGTCGAGGAAGACCGGCAGCGGCGCGCCGATCGACGGCACGGTGGCGACGGGGCGGGTCCGCGCCGGCCGCGCCGGCCGCGCGTAGAGGCTGCCATGCATGCGCACGGCGCGGAGGCGACGATGGAGGCCGTCCTCGATCTCGAGGATGCGCCAGGTGTCGTGGACGCCCGCGCCGCCCGGCGCGAAGCGGATCACGTCGCCGGGGTCGAGGTCGAGATGCGAGGGCGGCAGGGCGAACTCGAGGTTCTCGCGGCCGACCCATGCCTCGTAGAGCATGCGCTCGGCAAGGGCGACCGCGCGCGACTCGCCCATGACGACGGGCAGCGACACCTGCTCGACGCGCATCGAGCCGCTGCCCGATCGCCGCGCCTCGACGGCGCCGGCGAGATCGTCGTTGACCGGCTCGCCGTAGCCGATCTTGATCGCCTCCGGCAGCTCGGTCTCCTGACGGCGCGTCTTCCAGTAGCGCTCGCCGCCCTGCGTGGCCTGTTCGGACGCGCCGGCGTCGACCAGGTCGTCGAGGCCGATCTCCCGCAGCACCGGCTCGCCGATGCGCGAGGCGAAGCGGAGCCTGCCCTGGCTCTCGACGGCGTGGATCAGGAAGGCCGGGGCGATGGCGTCGATCACCGCGCGGATCGACATCAGCCGGTCGATCACCACCGCGTCGACGACGCCGGCCATCGGCCTCACCTCGTAGTCCGCCGAGGGCACGCCGTACTTCCTGAGCAGGTGCAGGACCGTCTCGCGGGCGGGCGCGGCGCCGAGGCGGCCGGAGATCCAGTGGCCGGTCTCCCAGTTCGGCGCGTCCGCCCAGGCGGCCTCGTCCTGCGGGAAGGACGGCCCCATGCGGGCGTCCCAAGCCCACACCGTGGTCCACGGCCGGCGCACCATGCGGCCGCTGTAGAGGCCGGAGACCGGATTGTTGCCGGTATCCTCCCAGTATTCGATCACCGCCTGCAGATAGGCGCGCTGGGCCGCGTCGTCGCGGGCGCCGGAGGAGTAGTGCGGATAGACGCTCTCCGACGACTTCGGGTCGTGGAAGACGTTCGGCTGGTTCGGCCCCTTGTCGATCGCCGGACAGCCGAGCTCGGTGAACCAGATGGGCTTGCCCTGCGCCACCCAGCCGGTCGGGCTTGCGGCCTCGACGCCGCCGGGCCGGCTATAGTGCTGGTTGCCCCACCAGTTGCGGAAGTCCTTGTTGCGGAACACCCAGGGCTTGCCGTAGGCGCCGTCGGTGATCGGCGTGCGCGTCTGGCTGTCGCGGTCGGCCTGAGAGGCGTAGTGCCAGTCGTAGTACTCGCCGCCCTCGATGTTGCCCTTCAGATAGTCCAGATCGTAGATCGTCGTCGGGCCGGCGTTGGCGTAGTCGAGGTGGCCGGTGCCGTCGCGCCAGTCGGCGAGCGGGAAATAGTTGTCGATGCCGACGAAATCGAGCTCGTCGTCCGACCAGAGCGGGTCGAGGTGGAAGCGCACGTCGCCCGAGCCGTCGTCGGGGCGGTGCGAATGGTATTCCGACCAGTCGGCCGCGTAGCCGAGGCTCGCGCCGGGAATGATCGCGCGCACGTCGGCGAGCAGGTCGACGAGGCGGTTGACGAAGGGATAGCTGGAGGCGCTGGAGCGCACGCTGGTCAGCCCGACCATCTCCGAGCCGATGGTGAAGGCGTCGACGCCGCCGGCGAGGCTCGCGAGCTTCGCCATATGCAGGACGAAGCGGCGGTAGGACCATTCGGCCGGGCCGGTATAGACGACCGTCGTTCCCGAGGAGGTCGCGAAGTCGGCCGGCGCGGCCGAGCCGACGAAGGCGTTGACCTGCGTCGCCGCCGCCGCCGTCTTGTCGGGGGAGCCGGCGTAGCCGGGCGCCGGCGAGCAGGTGATGCGGCCGCGCCAGGGATAGGCCGGCTGGCCGGTGCCGTTGGCGTTGTTCGTGTAAGGGTCGGGGAGCTCGTTATTCTTCGCGATGTCCATCACCACGAAGGGGTAAAGCAGCACGTTGAAGCCGCGGCCCTTGAGGTGCTGGATGCAGGCGATGACGGAGGCGTCGTTCGGCGCCCCGCCATAGGCGGCGATGTTGCCCGGCAGGCGGCTCACCAGCTCCGCCTCGCCGCGCGTCAGCCCCGCCACGCGCCACTCGTAGGGCATGCTGTTCCTGCGGGTGGACTTCGAATGGTTCTCGACCCTGGGCTTGATCTCGCATTCGCCGCAGCGCAGGTCGGTGCCGAACCAGGCGACCACCAGCACGACGGAGTCGCAGTTCGGCGCCACGTCCTGCAGGAGGTCGAGGGAGGCGCGCAGGTCCGAGCGCGCCTCGCTGGTGTGGCGGTTGTCGGGCGTGTAGGTCGCCCGCCGCGCGACGCGGCTCACCGGCTCGGGATCGTAGCCGAACTCGGTGGTGCCGGGGATCAGCGCGACGGAGCGCACCAGCACCTCGAGGTCGCCCGTCGACCGCCAGACCTCGGCGGTGATCAGCGGCATGCGGTTGCCGTAGGTCTCCAGCGCCATGTCCTCGAAGACGATGTAGGCGACGCTGCGGTAGCCCGGCGCGCTCGCCGTGCCTTCCTTCGCCTCGATAAGGCTGTCTGGCGCCTGGTTCGGTCCGCCGCGGTGAACGCGGATGGTCACGTCCTCGGCGGTCCGGTCGATCTCGCGGCCGTCCGCCCAGATGCGGCCGATGCGGTCGACCGTGCCCTCGCACAGGGCCACCGCGAAGTTCGCGTAGTAGCGGTAGGTGGTCGTCGAGCCGCCGCCCCCGCCGCCGAGCCCCTTGCCGCCGCCTCCGCCGCCCGTCGTCACCGCCTCCTCGCGGAAGCGCGTCGCCCAGATCATCTGGCCGGCGAGCCGGCTGCGGCCGACCACGCGCGTGACCGGCGCGCCTTCCGTCGAGCCGGTGATGTCGACGGAGGTCAGGCGCGGGCCTTCCCGGTTCGCGGACGTCGTGCCCGTCAGTGCGGACACCGCGGCCTGGTCGATCGCGCTGCCGATCAATCCCCCGATCGCGCCGCCGATCGGCCCGCCGACCGCCGTCCCGACCGCCGTGAGCAGCAACGTCGCCATCAGCCGATCTCCGGAAACGCGAACGCGCCTGCGATGCGCCGGCGCCACCAGCCCGACAGCGACACCTCGCTGACCGGCACGCCCTCCTGGGCGTGGACGAAGCGGGCGCCGTCGCCGCCGGCCACCGACACGACGCCGGCGTGCTTGGCGACGCGGTCCTCGCGGATGCGGAAGACGATCACGTCGCCCGGCGCGATGTCGCCCGGATCGATCTCGACCAGGTGCCGCCTGCCGAGCGCGATCAGCTCCTCCTTGCCGGTGACGCTGCCCCAGTCGCGGCTGTAGGCGGGCACCGCCTCCGGCTCCGGCCCGTGGAGCGCGCGCCAGACGCCGCGCACCAGGCCGACGCAGTCGCAGCCCACGCCCTTGAGGCTCGCCTGATGGCGATAGGGCGTGCCGATCCAGGAACGGGCCTCGGCGACGATTGCCGCGCGGCTATCGGAAGAAGCTTCCGCCATCGTTCTCCCCTGTCTGTCCGACCACGTACGAGAAGGCCCTGTCGGTGCCCGGCATGTGCGGGAAGCCGCGGAAGTTCGGCACGTTGTCGAACTTCGCCCTGCAGGTCCCGAGCGTCTTGTCGCAGCCGGCCGTGACCGTGAACGCATCGCCTGCGCCGATCGTCAGCGCCGCCGGCAGCCACAGCTCGATCGTGGCCGTCTCCTCGCCCTTCACGTGGGTCCGGACCTCCGCGGAGAGCCCGTTGTTCGGACCGCTCGTCCAGGTCAGCCGGCCGCCCGTGAACCAGCCGGCGTCATGGCCTCCGAGCCCCGCGGTCGTGATCACCCGGTTGTCGGCGACCGCCGTCACCGTGGCCGTGCCGCGAAACGCGGCGGCATCGAGACCGACACCGCAGCGGTTGTCGCCGACGACCGCGTCGCAGGTGCGCTGGTAGGTGCGGCCCACCGTCTGGTCGAGCGTGTGCGCGAGACTGCGCAGCTCCGCCGTGAAGGCGAGCTCGCCGCGCGTGACCTCGCCGATCGTACCCTTGAACGTCTGGACCCGTTGGTCCGCGTCGGTCCAGTTCACGCGCCACAGCTCGACGCGGGCGCCGTCGTAGCGGCCGGCGGCGATATCGGCTTCCGTGATCGCGCCCGAGGCGAGAGCGCCCTCGACGTCGAGGTTGTCGACCGACAGGCCGAGGCCCGAGGCGATCTCGCTCGCCGCGAACCCGCTCGCCGCCTCGTAGGCGACGCCGCCGAAAACGAGCGGCCGGTCGTGGTCGGTGAAGCCGAGGACGACGCCGTCGGCGCGGGTCACCTTCCAGCACCAGCACAGCGTCGTCACCGGGCCGGCGAGATGGCCGGCCAGCGTGGAGGAGACGGTTTTCATGGACTGCTCCAGAAAGCTGCGACGAACGCAGAAAAAGCCGGTCGCGCCGCGCGGCGACCCCC
>JAEWYT010000040.1 GCA_023458595.1 Pseudomonadota bacterium | reverse complement strand
CTTCTACACCCTGCAAGGCAAAAACTCGGAGATTCGACTCGCGTTTCAGAAACAGAGCGCGAGACGGCGCAGAACGCGCTCTGGGCTGCAATGACTCTAAAGTGGCTGCTACCCCGTCACCCGAGGTGTTTCGACCGCTCATGCGGCCTGTGGACGCGTCTAAGCACCATCACTGCATCTACGAGGGCGTCCCATCTGGAATTGGTCCGGCCTGTTGTGGCTTATCAGGTCAGACAGCGGCGCAGACGCTGTTGACACTGGCGTAGCCAGTAAAAGATTTGGGATTGGGAATGGGATTGGGATTGGTAGCTTTGCATCCGGTTTGCACTGGGTTCGAAAATAAAACCTGGCCATAACCTGCTGGGTTTCCGCTACAGGCCCCAGTTTCCCTCGCTTCGTGGGGATTTCTCCTATGAGGATGGCCATGGATCCTGTGTCAGCGGCGCTCATGGACCCCAAGATCTGAGCAACTGTGCTGGGGCACAGCGCGCTCCTTTACGCCGTGTTTCAGAACCAAATTGGTCGAGTGCCGCTCTAGGTTTTGATGTGGGAACCGGCGGTTAACCAAGTAGGAACCCAGCAGGATCCCAGCGGGTTTCCTGTTACGAACGATGTTGCGTTGCGCTGCGGATTCTCAGTTCATATCCGGCGGTGATTGCTATCATCAGGCGTACCGACAGAGCTGTGTTTGTGGAGAAAAGCGTATGGACCTGGGTACTACAGTGATGCTCGGAGTACTTGTAGCTGTTATCGCATTCGGCCTTTGGGTCGCGAATAACATCGCTCGTTCCGAAGGACGCAACAAAGAAGACCATCAGACCTGAAGCGGCATCAGGGCGAAGGAAAATCTCGAGGTCCTCGTCTATGACCACAGGACTGGGGAGGCCGCCGAGTACATCGCGGTCACACGAGAAGAAGACGACAGAGTCCTCGTGAGTCTGTATCACTGCAAGGGAGCAGGGGGCGAACCAAATGGTGCCCGTGTTGACGACGTCTACGAAGTCACCTGCCAGCTACTAAAGTCAGTTGTTTATTGCGAATCCCGTGTGTTGGTCGAGCATGTGGAGCATCGGATAAATGAAAGGCGGCATAGGCGTCCGTCAGTCTTCAAGGTCGGCAATCTTGCAATGTTGCAAGAAATCTTGCTGAACCGGAGTGCGGACAAAGCCAGTTTCGCCATCTATGGCGTGCAGCCGGGGATTTCGAAAGGACAGATTGACGCCACCTCGCTGATCTTATGGCCTTCAGTATTGACTACGTGAAAAGAGGGGGCGCGGCCGTTGGGAAGTGGTTGGTGAATGCGTAAAAGGGACTTCCATCGCGTGGCTGCGCTCCGCATGCGGCTTCCGGGCCGCCCGTGCCAAAGAAAGGGCCGGTCCGAGCGTGGCAATAAAACAACCAGCTTCCGGTTTTTGCTCCTCGGTTGGTGGTAGAATTTCCGGAAGTTGAGGCCGAGGAGGCGCCATGTTTCTACAACCATCTTATAAACCGCAGCAACCTCTGGTCTTGAGCGACCCGCTGGACGTGCAAAAGCGTTTGTATGAGCTTGACCCGTCGTTGGATGAGGCGTTGTTGCAAGAAGCAAACCTACGCGGCTATGAGGCACGGCTGGGTGCGACCCTTGCCCATGCTCCCACTGCGGCGGGTACCTATCATTGGCATGAGTTTGTGGCGGCGCTGCGACAAGCCTTGATTCCTAAGGGCTGGGCTGCGCGGGATTACAAGAATTGTCCTTGGGTGGTATCGCCTGATGAGCGCATCATGCTGTCTGTGATTACTGGTGATATCGACACCGGCAAGCGAGAGGGTAGTCCCACCAACCAGGCGGAAAAAGGGTCCGTCCTCGATGAGGCGATTCAGCAGAATCAGCTGTTCTCGAACGATGCTGATGTTGGCTCTGGGACCCAGCTGTGGGTGCTCCTCTATCACGTGGAGAGGAGCGCCACCGGGTATCGAGAAATTCGTACTGAACTATCGTTGCCATCGCGCTTCGCGCGAGGGAAAATTGAGGGTTGGTCGGAACGTATTGTTCTGGCTTCCACGCCTCTTGACCCGTATGTGGGTGGCGGCATTGATGTAACTCCTCCGGCGCAACCGATCGACGTTCCTGTCGAGCGTCGTCGCGTGGGGTAGTAAGTAAATTGGCTGCAAAGAATGTTGAACCCAGCAAGACTCGGATTTGCTCGAACACGTCGAGCATGGACAAAAGCGCGCCTGGCTCGAGAGCTGGGCGTGCAAGTCCGCTCTATTCAGGGCTATGAGTCCGGAGAGTACGCACCTGAGGCGGACAAACTAGAAAAGATTGCAGAGCTGCTGCGTTTCCCGGTGTCCTTCTTCGAGGGGGATGACATTCCTCTCATCGCAGAACACACGGCTAGCTTTCGTTCCATGTCCAAGATGTCTGCCGGGCTAAGAGACAAGGCTCTAGGCTCAGGAGAATTGGCATTTCTTCTCAATGACTGGATCGAAGCGCGTTTCAAGTTGCCTATCGCGGATTTGCCCGATTTGCGGGATCTCTCGCCTGAGGATGCCGCAGCAACGCTTCGAAGGATTTGGGGATTGGGTGAGGCGCCCATTGAGAATCTAATTCATCTGTTAGAAGCTCGGGGAATCCGCGTCTATTCGCTGGCGATAGACGCTCGTGAGGTCGACGCGTTCAGTGTATGGAATGACAATCGGCCATTCGTATTTTTGAACACCATGAAGTCTGCCGAGCATAGCCGTTTCGATGCGGCTCATGAGCTCGGCCATTTGGTGCGTGATCGCTATAGCATGCTGCATGGTGGAGAGCACACGCCCGAAATGGAAAGGGAGGCGAACGCCTTCGCATCAGCGTTTTTGATGCCGCGAGGGAACATCATCGCATCTAAGCCGCGCGTGCCCACCATCCCCGGGCTGATAGAGCTTAAGCGGGTTTGGGGGGTGTCTCTGGCAGCTTTGGCCTATCGTATGAACCAGCTTTCCCTATTTACGGAGTGGGGATATCGAAGCTTGTGTATCCAAATTGCGAAACAGGGCTATCGAACGAAAGAACCTCAGCCCATGCATCGCGAGGTCTCCCAAGTTCTGGTTAAGGTCTTTGAAGCGTTGAAAGCGGAGGGATTTACTCGCGCGGATGTGGCTCGGGAGCTCTGCTTGTATCAGGATGACATTGGTAATTTGACCTTCGGTCTGGTGCTGTCGTCCGTCCCAAGCGCTACCGCGACGACGGCAGAGCCTAAGGCCAGGAGTATTTCTCGCCCGTCGTTGCAGTTAGTGAAGTAAAGCGCGAAGGCCGAGGCTGGTCCGCCCAAGGGCTCAGGAAATCAAGCCGCACGTCGTTCGATAGCAGTACAGCAAATGGCGATGGTTGCCACATGGCGAGCTGCACTTATGCCTCTTTTAAAAGTAGGCTGGCCTGCATCGTTAAATCAGGGGATAAAGCTCTGAATTTCGTTGCGGGCCACGGAGGTGAACGTGGCCCAACTTATCCGTCGAGCCGTCTGCGCTTTTAAATGGCACGTGGACTTGTCGCCCTTGAGCATTCCTACCAGGCGACATGCGCCAGCGACAGATAGACGGATTTTGCGGCCAAGACGTGGTCCAGTGTTCGGGAATTTTTCTTTGCTAGGTGCCTGCGGAAAGTGCCGGTGCCGTTAGCTAATTGCGAGATGTACCTCCC